>NZ_SSOJ01000154.1:69457-83893 GCF_029871205.1 Pseudomonas sp. BN417
ATTCGAACCTCCGACCGCCCGGTTCGTAGCCGGGTACTCTATCCAGCTGAGCTATGAGTGCGTTGTGGGCGCGCATTATAGGGAAATTTCAGCCTTGGTCAACTACTTTTTCGATAAGTTTCAATAACTTAACGATCTAGCACCCAACCACCCTACAACACAAAATATGGCGGAGAAGGGGGGATTCGAACCCCCGACACCCTTTTGAGGTGTACTCCCTTAGCAGGGGAGCGCCTTCGGCCACTCGGCCACCTCTCCGCAACACGGGGCGCATGATATCCATGTTTTCCCCGTTTGCAAAGCAAAAAGTGCAGAAAAATTAGTGGTTTGGTTCTTGGTCTTTCTCTTTCTGGATGCGCTGGTAGATTTCCTCTCGGTGCACAGCTACCTCCTTGGGAGCATTCACTCCTATGCGCACCTGATTACCTTTCACGCCTAACACCGTCACAGTGACATCGTCACCCACCATCAGGGTCTCTCCGACCCGGCGAGTCAGAATCAGCATTCCTTTCTCCTTACGGATTCGTTTCGGGACAACAGTCTGCAAAAAAAGAAATGGTTACGGCCCCGGCACAGAACCGCCGCTGGAGCTTACACCCAAGTATTGACCAGCCCCGGCAAAAGGAAAGTTCCACCGTAGCGGCCAAAAACGACAAAAGGCGCGGGGTGAGCCGCGCCTTTTGCAATTTGCCTTACTCGCCCTGTCGATTCGGGGCGTCCAGCTCGAAGGCAGTGTGCAGTGCGCGCACCGCCAGCTCCAGGTACTTCTCTTCGATCACCACGGAAACCTTGATTTCCGAAGTGGAGATCATCTGGATATTGATGGTCTCCTTGGCCAGGGCTTCGAACATGCGGCTGGCGACGCCCGCGTGGGAGCGCATGCCGACGCCGACGATGGAAACCTTGGCGATCTTGGTGTCACCGATCACTTCGCGGGCGCCGATCTCGCTGGCGGTCTGCTCCAGCACGCGCTGGGCGTTCTGGTAGTCATTGCGGTGCACGGTGAAGGTGAAGTCGGTGGTGTTATCGTGCGCAACATTCTGCACGATCATGTCCACTTCTATATTGGCGGCACTGATCGGGCCCAGGATCTTGAAGGCCACGCCGGGGATGTCCGGCACGCCACGGATGGTCAGCTTGGCTTCGTCGCGATTGAAGGCGATGCCGGAGATGATCGGCTGTTCCATGGATTCCTCTTCATCAAGGGTAATGAGGGTGCCCGGACCCTCCTGGAAGCTGTGCAGCACGCGCAGCGGGACATTGTATTTGCCGGCGAACTCCACCGAGCGGATCTGCAGCACCTTGGAGCCGAGGCTGGCCATTTCCAGCATCTCTTCGAAGGTGATCTTGTCCAGGCGCTGGGCCTGGGGCACCACGCGCGGGTCGGTGGTGTAGACGCCATCTACATCGGTGTAGATCTGGCACTCGTCGGCCTTCAGCGCCGCCGCCAGGGCTACGCCCGTGGTGTCGGAGCCGCCACGGCCGAGAGTGGTGATGTTGCCGTGCTCATCCACGCCCTGGAAGCCGGCGACCACCACTACACGACCTGCCTTGAGGTCGGCACGGATTTTCTGGTCGTCGATCTGCAGGATGCGCGCCTTGTTGTGGGCGCTATCGGTGAGGATGCGCACCTGGTTGCCGGTGTAGGACACCGCCGGTACACCACGTTTGATCAGGGCCATGGACAGCAGGGCGATGGTCACCTGCTCGCCAGTGGACACCATCACATCCAGTTCGCGCGGTACCGGCTGCTCGCTGATCTGCTTGGCCAGATCGATCAGGCGGTTGGTTTCGCCGCTCATGGCGGAAACCACGACCACGATGTCATCGCCGCCTTCGCGGAACTTCTTCACCTTCTCGGCCACCTGCTCGATGCGTTCGACAGTGCCGACCGAGGTCCCCCCAAACTTCTGTACGATCAAAGCCATTTCAAAAGCCGCCTAATCCCGTGAAGGGCGCCCATTAAACAATCAACGCAGAACACTGCCAAGGCCCGCCGGGCGTGGGGCGGGCCAATGGCGGAGGGCTTTAGAGCCCCTGCTCGACGAACGGTACGGCCAGGGCCAGTGCCTGCTCCAGGGCCGCGGCGTCGGTACCGCCGCCACGGGCCATGTCAGGACGACCACCGCCCTTGCCACCGACCGCCGCCGCGGCCTGCTTCATCAGATCGCCGGCTTTGAGTTGGCCGGTCAGGTCCTGGGTGACGCCGGCGACCAGTGTCACCTTGCCCTCCAGCGCACCGCCGAGCAGGATCACCGCGCGGCCGAGCTTGTTCTTCAATTGATCGACCAGCGCCAGCAGCGCGTCGCCGTCCAGTCCATCCAGGCGCGCGGCCAGCACCTTCACGCCTTTCACTTCGATGGCGGAAGCGGCCAGGTCGTCGCCGGCGGCGCTGGCCGCCTTGGCCTTGAGCTGCTCCAGCTCTTTTTCCAGCTGGCGGTTGCGCTCCAGCAGGCCGGACAGCTTGTCCAGCAGGTTGTCGCGGCTGCCTTTCACCAGGCCCGCGGCTTCCTTGAGCTGCTCCTCGGCGCCATTCAGGTAGGCCAGCGCAGCCGCGCCGGTCACCGCCTCGATACGCCGTACGCCGGCGGCCACGCCACCTTCGCTGACGATCTTGAACAGGCCGATGTCGCCGGTGCGAGAGACGTGGGTGCCGCCGCAGAGTTCGACGGAGAAGCCGCCGCCCATGGTCAGCACGCGCACCTGCTCGCCGTATTTCTCGCCGAACAGCGCCGTGGCGCCCTTGGCCTTGGCGGTGTCGATATCGGTCTCTTCGGTCTCGACTTCGCTGTTATTGCGGATTTCCGCGTTGACGATGTCTTCCAGCTCTTTCAGCTGCTCGGGCTTTATGGCCTCGAAGTGGCTGAAGTCGAAGCGCAGGCGCTGGCTGTCCACCAGCGAGCCTTTCTGTTGTACGTGGTCACCCAGCACACGGCGCAGGGCGGCATGCAGCAGGTGGGTGGCCGAGTGGTTCAGGGCGGTGGCCTGGCGCACCGAGGCGTCGACCTGGGCGGTCACGCTGGCGCCGATGCGCAGGGTGCCATGGTCGACCACGCCGTGATGCAGGAATGCGCCGCCGGCCTTGGTGGTGTCACGCACGTCGAAACGCAGGCCCTGGGCTTTGATGAAACCGCAGTCGCCGATCTGGCCACCGGACTCGGCGTAGAAGGGGGTGCGGTCGAGGACCAGCACGCCCTCCTCGCCTTCGCCCAGCTGCTCGACGGCCTGGCCGTCCTTGAACAGGGCGATCACCTTGCCTTCGCCGGAGGTGCAGACGTAGCCGGTGAAGTCGGTATCGGCATCCACCTTGACCAGGGCGTTGTAGTCCATGCCGAAGGCGCTGGAGGCGCGGGCGCGCTCACGCTGGCCTTCCATCTCGCGCTCGAAGCCGGCTTCGTCGATGGTCAGGCCGCGCTCGCGGGCGATGTCGCCGGTCAGGTCGACGGGGAAACCGTAGGTGTCGTACAGCTTGAACAGGGTCTCGCCGGGGATCATCTTGCCCTTGAGGCCAACCAGGTCCTGCTCGAGGATCTTCAGGCCCTGCTCCAGGGTCTTGGCGAACTGCTCTTCCTCGGTCTTCAGCAAGCGCTCGATGTGCGCCTGCTGCTGCTTGAGCTCGGGGAAGGCTTCGCCCATCTCGGCCACCAGCGCGGCGACGATCTTGTGGAAGAAGCTGCCCTTGGCGCCCAGCTTGTTGCCATGACGGCAGGCGCGACGAATGATGCGGCGCAGCACGTAGCCACGGCCTTCGTTGGACGGCACCACGCCGTCGGCGATCAGGAAGCTGCAAGAACGGATGTGGTCGGCGACCACCTTCAGCGACGGGGCGTCGTCGTTGGCGCAGCCGATGGCCTCGGCAGACGCTTTAAGCAGGCTCTGGAACAGGTCGATCTCGTAGTTCGAGTGCACGTGCTGCAGCACGGCGCTGATGCGCTCAAGGCCCATGCCGGTATCCACGCTCGGCGCCGGCAGCGGGTGCATCACGCCGTCGGCGGTACGGTTGAACTGCATGAACACGTTGTTCCAGATCTCGATGTAGCGGTCGCCATCCTCTTCCGGGGAACCGGGCGGGCCACCCCAGATGTCCGGGCCGTGGTCGAAGAAGATCTCGGTGCAAGGGCCGCAGGGGCCGGTATCGCCCATGGCCCAGAAATTGTCGGACGCATAGGGGGCGCCCTTGTTGTCGCCGATGCGCACCATGCGCTCGTGGGGAATCCCGACTTCCTTGGTCCAGATGTCGTAGGCCTCGTCGTCGGAGGCGTAGACGGTGACCCAGAGCTTGTCCTTCGGCAGTTTCAGCCACTTGTCACCGGTGAGGAATTCCCAGGCGTAGTGGATGGCATCGCGCTTGAAATAGTCGCCGAAGCTGAAGTTGCCCAGCATCTCGAAGAAAGTGTGGTGGCGCGCGGTGTAGCCGACGTTTTCCAGGTCGTTGTGCTTGCCGCCGGCGCGTACGCATTTCTGGCTGGTGGTGGCGCGGGTGTAGGCGCGCTTCTCCAGGCCAAGGAAGCAGTCCTTGAACTGGTTCATCCCCGCGTTGGTGAACAGCAGGGTCGGGTCGTTGCCCGGAATCAGGGAGCTGGAAGCGACACGGGTATGCCCCTTCTCTTCGAAGAAGCTGAGGAAGGCTTCACGGATTTCTGCGCTTTTCATAGGTTCTTCCACGGAAACTGCGGCCACGAAGGCGGGTGCAAATCGTTATCGGCGAAGGACGGCAAGCGTGAATTGGCAAGAAGGCGGCAGGTTCACCGAGATAAACCGGCATTCCCTACCTGTTCCCGACATTGCACGCGAGGTTCGCAGTCGTCTGGCGACGCGCGTACGAATCACCGGCAAAGGGCCGCATTATATCGGCCCTGCGCGAACGGGATAGTCTCTTTGTGCGATAGATGCCGGCTATTTGTACGAGTCGGCACCCCAGCGCTAGCGGAATGCGGCGAAAGCCTCGATCACCCGGGGAACATCGGCGGCCTGCACGTCGAGGTGGGTCACCAGGCGCAGGCGCGCCGCCGGGCTCACGCGAATCCCGCGGCCGGCGAGGAAGTCGCCCAGGGCACGGGCCCGTTCGCCGATCTGCACATAGACCATGTTGGTCTGCACCGGCTCGATCTCGAAGCCCAGTTCCCGCAGCCCGGCACCGAGGCGCTCGGCATTGGCGTGGTCCTCGGCCAGGCGCTCGACCTGGTGGTCCAGCGCGTAAAGGCCCGCCGCCGCCAGCAGGCCGGCCTGGCGCATGCCACCGCCGACCATCTTGCGCAGGCGCCGGGCCTTGGCGATCAACACCGCGCTGCCGCACAGCACCGAGCCCACAGGCGCGCCCAGCCCCTTGGACAGGCAGACCGAAACCGAGTCGAAATGCCGGGTGATCTCGCGGGCGTCCACCTTGAGCTTTACTGCCGCGTTGTACAGCCGGGCGCCGTCCAGGTGCAGGCCCAGGACACGGCGGCGGGTCAGTTCGCGGGCTGCCGCCAGGTAGTCCAGCGGCAGCACCTTGCCCTGCATGGTGTTTTCCAGGGCCAGCAGGCGCGTGCGGGCGAAGTGGAAGTCGTCTTGCTTGATGGCGGCCTCCACCCTGCCGAGATCCAGGCTGCCGTCGGCCTCGCCCTCGATGGGCTGCGGCTGGATGGAGCCGAGCACGGCGGCGCCGCCGCCCTCGTACTTATAGGTGTGGGCCTGCTGCCCGACTATGTATTCGTCGCCACGTTCGCAATGCGCCATCAGCCCCAGCAGGTTGCTCATGGTGCCGGTGGGCACGAAGAGCGCGGCCTCGAAGCCGAGACGCTCGGCAAGGTTGGCTTCCAGGCGGTTGACCGTGGGGTCCTCGCCATAGACGTCGTCGCCCAGCTCCGCGCGCTGCATGGCCTCGCGCATGCCGGGGGTGGGTTGGGTGACGGTGTCGCTGCGCAGGTCGATCAGGCTCATGCCAGGCTCCTTGGATGGGCGAAGAGCCCGATCCTAAGGCCCGACGCCGCGCGGGTACAGGTACAGAAAGGGGAAAAGGAAGGTGCTCGTTGCCGACGATCACCGGCCGACGCACGAGCCAGCCTAGGGGGATAACGCTTTTCTATCCACCTTCCGTCGCCAGGCCCGACTCCGCTTGGTCCAACCTACAGCCCACGAACTCGAATCAGACGCGGGCTAGACCTCGGCGGGCACCACGAGAATGCCCGCGCGCAGACCGCTCTTCACCCTGGGATTGGGGAAGATGATCCGCGCGCCCTGCTCTTCCACCACCCAGCGGGTGCCGGCGATATCCTCGGCCAGCAGATAGCCCACCGGCAGCTCGCTGAAGTTCTCGATGTCCGGGGCCAGGTGCAGCAGGAACGACTCGCTGTGCTTGATGATTTCCCGCGCCACGGAGAACAGTTGCAGGCCGTCCAGGGCGTTGCCGTCGAGTTCCGGCTCGCGCCCCTCTATCAGGCTGTGCAAGCGCGACTCCAGGCGATCGAGATTGACCTCCTGGTTGCTGCCGAAGGGCCGCGCCTTGCCCAGTTCGAGGGTGAAGGCCTCGGCTTCCAGCTGGGCGTAGGTGTAGGAGCTGAAGGTGATGCCGGTCTTGTTCTGCAACAACACGGCGTCAATGCCAGCCGCGCGCAGGCGCGCCAGTTCCAGGCGCGAGTGCTCGCGGCCCTCGACATAGGGATAGAGGGCGAACTGCTCGATCTTCGAGCCACGGATGGCGGTGTGCAGGTCGTAATGCAGCCGGGCACGGCCGGACTTGCTGAAGAAGGCCGCGGCATAGCGCTCCAACTCGCTGGCGCGCATGGCTTCGAAGCCGCTGGATTCGGCGTGGCGGCCGTTGAACAGGCGATTGACGTCCTGCTCGACATAGCGTTCGCCACGACGGATGGCCTCAGGGTTGCCGAACAGGAAAAGAATTCTGGCGCGCGGTTTCAACTGGCCGCGCGCGATGCCCTGGATCAGGCGATCCAGCAGCTCTATGGGTGCGGTCTCGTTGCCATGCACCCCGGCCGAAAGCAGCAGGTCGAGCCCGCTGTCTTCGGCGGCGGGCGGGGTGACGTCCAGCGCCCCCTCGCCCAGCCAGTGCAGGCGCACGCCCCCGGATGTCAGCTGGATCTTCTCGGTCGGCTCGCGGCCGGCGAGGGTCAGTTCGAGCAGTTTTCCGAGGGCTAGCATCCTGTTACCTCAATGATCGTGGTCGCAGTCGGGACCATGTACATGGTCGTCGTCATCAGCGGCGTCGGCCGGTTCCATCTCCAGTTGCAGGCTGACCAGGTTGGTGGCCAGCGGGCGCAGCAGCAGGTTGGCGTACTCGGTATCGCCCTCCTCCACGTCCACGCCGATCAGCAACTGGCCGTTGCCGGCCTGCTGGATCCAGACTTCCTTGCCCTGCCAGACGACGGCGAACCGGGTGCAAGAGGTTTCGAGCTGGGTGCCGTCGGTATCTTCGAGGATGAGTTGCAGGGCATCGGTCATTTCAGGACTCTCAATTGAGCTGGAAGGGATAAACAGCGCCCAGTTTAAGGATCTGCGTCAGTTCATCCAATGCCGTCCGGCACTCGACCAGCAATTGCGGGTCGGCCAGGTCGCTTTCGCTGAGGCGGTCGCGGTAGTGCTTCTCGACCCAGGCGGTCAGGGTGGCGTATAGCGCGGGGGACATGATCACACCCGGATTCACCGCCGCCAGCTCGTCCTCCTTCAGCGCCACACGCAGGCGCAGGCAAGCCGGCCCACCGCCGTTCTGCATGCTCTGCTTGAGGTCGAACACCTTCACTTCACGGATCGGCCCCTGGCCCGAGGTGAGTTCGTTCAGGTAGTTCCAGACGTTGGCGTTGCCGCGGCACTCTTCCGGCACGATCAGCAGCATGCTGCCGTCGTCGCGGCTGAGCAGCTGGCTGTTGAACAGGTAGGAACGCACTGCGTCCTCCACGCCCACCGCACTGCGCGGCACGCGTACCGCCTGGAAGCGGCCGCCGCGGCGGCCCAGCTTGCCGTCCAGCTCGGCGAGGACCTTGTCGGTCTCGAGGAAGGCGTCCTCGTGGTAGAACAGCACCTCGCCGTTGCCCACCGAAATCACGTCGTTGTGGAACACACCCTGGTCGATCACCGCCGGGTTCTGTTGAGCGTAGACCACACCCTCGGCGCCAAGGCCGTGCAAGCGAGCGACCGCCTGGCAGGCTTCCAGGGTCTGTCGCGCCGGATAGCGCTGCGGAGACGGGAAGCGAGCGTCGAACGCGCTGCGGCCGAACACGAAGAACTCCACGCCGGCATCGCCATAACCCTTGCAGAAACGGGTGTGGTTGGCCGCGCCTTCGTCACCGAACTGCCCCACCGCCGGCAGCGCGGCATGGTGGGCGAAGAACTTGTCGTTGGCGAACATGGCGCCCAGCACGCGGCTGGTGGTCGGATGCTCGATCGAGCGGTGGAACTTGCAGTTCAGGTTGGCGGCGGTGAAATGCACGCGGCCGTCCGTGGTGTCGGCGCTGGGGCTGACGGTGCAGGAGTTGGCGGTCCACATGCTCGAGGCCGAGCTGCAGGCGGCCAGCAGCGGCATGGCTTCCTTGGCGGCCTGGGCAATGACCTCGGCATCGCTGCCGGAGAAGCCCAGGCCGCGCAGGGCGGCGACGTCCTGGCGCTCCTGCGGGGCGAACACGCCCTGCTTGAAGCCCATCTCCATCAGCGCCTTCATCTTGCCCAGGCCCTGCAGTGCAGCTTCCTTCGGGTTGGAGACCGCCTGGCTGTTGCTCTGCGAGGCAACGTTACCGTAGGACAGGCCACCGTAGTTGTGGGTCGGGCCGACCAGTCCGTCGAAGTTCACTTCATAGGCGTTCACAAGCTGACTCCTGGAGTAAGGGTTGCAGGCAGGGCAAGGGTTTCGCTTTCCAGCGAGGCCACCGGATAGGCACAGTAGTCCGCGGCATAGTAGGCACTGGCGCGGTGGTTGCCGGAGGAGCCGACACCACCGAAGGGCGCGCTGCTGGCGGCGCCGGTCAGTTGCTTGTTCCAGTTGACGATGCCGGCACGGCTTTCGATGAGGAATTGCTGGTAGCGCTCGGCCGAATCCGACAGCAGGCCGGCAGCCAGGCCGTACTGGGTGGCGTTGGCCTCGGCTATCGCGGCATCGAAGTCGCTGTAGCGGATCACCTGCAGCAGCGGACCGAAGAACTCCTCATCCGGGCGGTCGGCCACGGCGCTGACGTCGAGAATACCGGGCGTGAGCAGCGCGGCATCGGCCTTGGGCTGAGTCATGGCCAGCAGCGCCTTGGCGCCCTTGGCAATCAGTTGCTGCTGGGCCTGCATCAGGTGCTGCGCCGCGGCCAGGGAAATCACCGAGCCCATGAAGGGTGCGGGCTGGGCGTCGAAGGCGCCGACCTTGATGGTACTGGCGACTGCCACCAGCCGCGCCAGCAGGGCATCGCCCCAGACGCCTTCCGGCACCAGCAGGCGGCGGGCGCAGGTGCAGCGCTGGCCGGCGGAAATGAAGGCCGACTGGATGATGGTGTAGACCGCGGCGTCCACATCCTGGACCTGATCCACCACCAGCGGGTTGTTGCCGCCCATCTCCAGCGCCAGGATCTTGTCCGGACGGCCGGCGAACTGCTGGTGCAGCAGGTTGCCGGTGCGGCTGGAGCCGGTGAAGAACAGGCCATCGATACCCGGGTTGCCGGCCAGGGCGACGCCGGTTTCGCGGGCCCCTTGCAGCAGGTTGAGCACGCCGGCCGGCAAGCCGGCCTCGATCCAGCATTTCACCGTCAGCTCGGCGACCTTGGGGGTCAGCTCGCTGGGCTTGAAGATCACCGCGTTGCCGGCCAGCAGCGCCGGCACGATATGGCCATTGGGCAGGTGGCCGGGGAAGTTGTACGGGCCGAACACCGCCACCACGCCATGGGGCTTGTGGCGCAGCACCGCGGTGGCGTCGGCCAGGGGGCCGCTCTTCTCGCCGGTGCGTTCGCGGTAGCTCTGGATGGAGATGGCGACCTTGTTGACCATGCTGGTCACTTCGGTAGCCGATTCCCACAGGGGCTTGCCGGTTTCCTCGCCAATGCAGCGGGCCAGTTCGTCGGCATGGCTGCGCAGGGTCACGGCGAACTGTTCGAGGATGCCGATGCGCTCCTCCAGCGGGCGACGGGCCCAGGCCGGGAAGGCCGCGCGGGCGGCTTTTACCGCTTCGTCCACCTGGGCTGCAGTGGCGCCACGGCCGGACCAGACGACCGCCTGGGTCACCGGGTTCAGCGACTCGAACGCCTCGCCCTGCCCTGCCTGCCAGTTACCTGCAATGAAATGGGTGCTCATTTATACGGACTCCTTGGCCGACAGCGGCACGGCGCGTACGGAGGCGCCGGCGGAGAGTTTCAGGCGTTTGGCCGTCAGCGCGTCGACCACCAGGGTGCCGGCGGCCAAGCGGGCCGGCGCAGCGGTGATGCGGCAGTCTTCGCGCTTGCGGTTGTGGATCAGGAATGGCGTTGCGTCCCCGCCCGGGGTGCCGACGGCCAGGACCAGGCTCTGACTGTCGCGCACGGCGCGGATCTTCGCCGTCTCGCACTCGATGGCCGGGCCTGCGTCGAAGATGTCGACGTAGCCCTGATAGCTGAAGCCTTCGCCCTTGAGCATGGCCAGGGCCGGCTCGGTATCGGTGTGCACGCGGCCTATGACCTCGCGCGCCGCCTCCGACAGAAAGCAGGTGTAGAGCGGGAACTTGGGCATCAGCTCGGCGATGAAGGCCTTGTTGCCGACGCCGGTGAGGTAGTCGGCGCGGGAGAACTCCATCTTGAAGAAGTGCCGGCCCAGGCTATCCCAGAAGGGCGAAACGCCGTTCTGGTCGGACATGCCGCGCATCTCGGCGATGACCTTGCCGCCGAACAGTTCGGGGAACTCGGCGATGAACATGAAGCGCGCCTTGGACAGCAGCCGGCCATTCAGGCCGCTGCGGTGACCGGAATGAAGGAACAGCGAGCAGAGCTCGGAGTTGCCGGTCAGGTCGTTGGCCAGGAACAGGGTGGGAATCTGCCTGTGGATGTGCAGCTCCTGGGAGGCGCTGACGGTCAGGCCGACCCGGTAGTTGTACCAGGGCTCGCGCAGGCCCACCGCGCCGGCCACGGCGGAAATGCCGATGACGGTGCCGTCGTCGTCCTCGAGGACGAACAGGTAGTCCGCGTCGGCGCGCTCGGCCTCGCCACGGAATGCCTTCTCCGCCCAGCCGACGCGATGCGCCAGGCGCTCTTCATTGGCCGGCAAGGTAGTCAGGCCTGCGCCAGTGCTGCGCGCCAGGTCGATCAGGGCCGGCAAGTCGGCGCTGCGTACGGGACGAACGATCATAGAACCTCCGGTTCGGCTTCAGGCCGCAGGCGCCAGGCCCCAGGCGAAAGCCGTAATTCTCTGCCTGCAGCCTGCCGCTTGCAGGCTGCAACCCAATGCTTAAACCGCGACCAGGCGGACGCTGGCACCCTCGCCGACGCCCAGGGCTTCGGCGGTGTCTTCGTCGAGCACCACGGGCTTGCCGGGCACCCAATCCAGCTCCGCGACCAGGGCGCGGAAGTCCTGCAGCTGGCCGTTGCACACCAGGTACTGGCGGCCGCCCTTGCCCTGGTCACCAAGCTTGACCGGCACCATGCGGCTCTGGGCGATGGAGCGGATGCTCGAGGTGCGCGCGTGCAGGGTCGGACCGCCATCGAAGATGTCGATGTAGTTGTCGGTCTCGAAGCCTTCGCGCATCAGGATGTCGAAGGTGATCTGCGCCCGCGGGTGCACCTGGCCCATGGATTCCTGGGCGGCGTCCGGCAGCAGCGGCACGTAGATCGGGTAATGCGGCATCAGCTCGGCGAGGAAGGTGCGGCTCTTCAGGCCGGACAGGCGCTCCGCCTCGGTGTAGTTGAGGTCGAAGAAGTTGCGCCCCACCGCATCCCAGAAGGGCGACTCGCCCTGCTCGTCGCTGTAACCGACGATCTCCACTACCACGGCATCGGCGAAGCGTTCCGGGTGGCTGGCCATGAACAACAGGCGGGCGCGGGAATTGAGCTCGGCGATGGGGGTGTTCACCAGGTCGCGCTGGACGTAGAAGCTGGTCAGCAGGCTGTTGCCGGTGAGGTCATGGCAAAGCGACAGGACGTGGATCTTGTTGTGGATCGCAAGCGACCGCGAGGCATGCACGAAGGTCTCGTTGCGGAAGCTGTAGAAAGGTTCGGAGAAACCGGCGGAGGCGACTATCGCCGAGCAGCCGGCCAGGCGGCCGGTCTCGCTGTCTTCGAGGACGAAGAAGTAGCTCTCCTCGCCATTGAAGCTCACCTCGGCGGAGAAGGACGCCTCGGAGGCGCCGATCTTCTCACCCAGCACCTGGGCGTCGTCCGGCAACGAAGTGACACCCACGGGGCTATCCGCGGCCAGACGCTGGACTTCAGCGAGGTCGGCCATTTGCGCGGGGCGCATCACCAGCATGGGGTCACTCCTTTTCTTGTTAAAAGCTCCAGACGAACCGCTCGATCCGTCCGGAGAAAGCCGGGCCCCGATGGCCCGCGCTCACGCATGAATCCGTTTCATCCCTGGGTCGTACGCGCAGCGCGTCCTTGCACTGCGTGCCGCTGTGGCTTACGCCTGGGTCAGCTTGGCCACGGCGCGCTCGAAGCGGTCCAGGCCTTCGTCGATGTCCGCATCCGGGATCACCAGGCTGGGCGCGAAGCGCACCACGTCCGGGCTGGCTTGCAGGACCATTACCGCTTCCTTCTCGGCAGCGTTCAGCACGTCTTTCGCCTTGCCCTTCCAGGCTTCGGAAAGTACGGCGCCGATCAGCAGGCCAAGGCCGCGAACTTCAGTGAAGATGCCGTACT
The DNA here is from genome assembly GCF_029871205.1 of Pseudomonas sp. BN417. Classification (GTDB taxonomy): domain Bacteria; phylum Pseudomonadota; class Gammaproteobacteria; order Pseudomonadales; family Pseudomonadaceae; genus Metapseudomonas. The sequence goes on from NZ_SSOJ01000154.1 coordinate 82,240, forward strand.
TGTCACCGATCGCCTCGAGGCGGGCCTTGAACCGGTCATGCTTGGCATTGATGCCACTGAGCACTTCCGGGGTGTTGATCACGTCCAGCACGGCTTCAGCCACGGCGCTGGCCAGCGGGTTGCCGCCGTAAGTGGTGCCATGAGTGCCCACCGAGAGATGCTTGGCGATCTCGCTGGTGGTCAGCATCGCGCCGATCGGGAAACCGCCACCCAGGCTCTTGGCGCTGGAGAGGATGTCCGGGGTCACGCCGTAGTGCTCGTAGGCGAACAGGTAGCCACTACGGCCCATGCCGCTCTGCACCTCGTCGAACACCAGCAACGCGTTGTGTTCGTCGCACAGCTTGCGGGCGCCTTCCAGGTAGGCCTTGTCCGCCGGCAGCACGCCGCCCTCGCCCTGCACAGGTTCCAGGACCACGGCGCAGGTCTTGTCGGAGATGGCCGCCTTCAGGGCTTCCAGGTCGTTGAAGGGCACATGGGTGATGCCTTCCATCTTCGGACCGAAGCCATCGGAGTATTTCGGCTGGCCGCCGACGGTCACGGTGAACAGGGTGCGGCCGTGGAAGCTGTTGGTGGCCGAGATGATCTCGTGCTTCTGCGGGCCATAGACGTCGTGTGCATAACGGCGGGCCAACTTGAAAGCCGCCTCGTTGGCCTCGGCGCCGGAGTTGGCGAGGAACACGCGCTCGGCGAAGGTGGCGTCCACCAGCTTCTTGGCCAGGCGCAGGGCCGGCTCGTTGGTGAACACGTTGGACACGTGCCAGATCTTGTTGGCCTGCTCGGTGAGCGCCTTGACCAGCGCCGGGTGCGCATGGCCCAGGGAGTTCACGGCGATGCCGCCGGCAAAGTCGATCAACTCGCGACCGGACTGGTCCCAGACTCGGGAACCCTGGCCTCGCACCGGAATGAAAGCGGCGGGGGCATAGTTGGGAACCATCACCTTGTCGAAATCGGCGCGCTCGACCTGCGCATGCTCAACGGACATCAGTTTCTCCTGCCATGAACGGCTAGTGATGAAAGGATTGTAGGGACTGATTCGGGGTTGGCATTGCCGCCATGCGACAACTTCTTACAGCGCCAACCCCACGAAAACCGGCGCTTATGGAAATGCGACAGAAAGCGTCGGGAAGGCGCAGTTTAAACGCTGATCGCCACTGCCAGGCACGCGCGGGGAAAATTTCTCCACGGGGTGACTGGCGGGTATTCACGCATGAGGGGATTGGGAAACCTGTGGGGGCGAATTCATTCGCTATGGGCAGCGCAGCTGCCCCATTGGAATCCGAAAGGCAGGCCTGCGGCCTGCCTAGCGAATGAATTGGCTATGTCTACGTTAGCTGTTGTAGAACCGAATAGAAGCGTCTAGCACGGACCTTTCAGACCTGCGCACCTGCCGACACATCCCTCTCCCCCGGCCCCCGCCCTGCGCCCCAGCCTGAGCGCTGCGCGCTCAGTCGCTCATCGGCACCGGAAGCGGTGCTTCCGACAGCGTGCCTCTTCGCCCCGGAGGGCGAGGGGTGACTCGCGCCTGACAGGGCGCAGCAATCCCGACGCCCGGTCATTGCCTGAACCTGTGCAGCAGAGGTGGGGCAGCGATTCTGCCCCGTCAGCAGGCCGAGCGGAAGCGTTGCGCAGGGGGACGAGCGGCATGGATGCCGCG
>NZ_SSOJ01000154.1:83943-85914 GCF_029871205.1 Pseudomonas sp. BN417
GCATGGATGCCGCGAGAGGCGTGCGGGGCCATGGATGGCCCCTCACGCCGGGCCCCCGGAGCGGCGATGGAGCGAGGGAACCCGACGCAGTCGGGCCGGATGCAGGGGCGAGCGTTCTTGGTTACTTCTTTGGCGACTGAAAGAAGTGACTCGCCGGGAGGCGAAACAGGGACGCGCCGCCCACTCGACAAGCAGCTCGGCTCAGGACGTTCTAGCAACACTTAATGCAGACATAGCCAATTCATTCGCCATGCGGGCCGCAGGTCCGCCCTTCGATCCAACAGGGCAGCGTTGCTGCCCTTGGCGAATGAATTCGCCCCCACAAGAGGAGAAGCAGAGATAGAAGGCTCAGCCCCGCTCGGCCACCGCCACGGTGGCGGCCGCCGGCTGCGGCTGGGTCTCGAAGGGGCTGGTACCGCGGCGCTGGTTGCGGTCTTCGCGGGGGGTGACGCCGAAGAAGTTGCGGTAGGCGCTGGAGAAGTGCGGGCCGGAGGAGAAGCCGCAGGACAGGCCGATCTGGATGATCGACTTGCTGGTCTGCATCAGCATCTGCCGCGCCTTGTTCAGGCGCAGCTCCAGGTAGTACTGGCTGGGCACGCGATTGAGGTACTGCTTGAAGATGCGCTCCAGCTGACGGCGGGAAACGCAGACGTGCTGGGCGATCTCGTCAGTGGTCAGCGGCTCTTCAATATTGGCTTCCATCAGCAGCACGGCCTGGGTCAGCTTCGGATGACTGGAGCCGAGGCGATTCTGCAGCGGGATGCGCTGACGCTCGCCGCCTTCGCGGATGCGCTCCACCACCAGCTCCTCGGACACCGCACCGGCAAGCTCGGCGCCATGGTCGCGGGCCAGTAGCGCCAGCAGCAGGTCGAGCACGGCCAGGCCGCCGCAGGCAGTGAGGCGGTCACGGTCCCAGTCGAACAGGTGGCTGGTGGCGATCACCTTGGGAAAGCGCTCGGTGAAATCGTCCTGCCAACGCCAGTGCACCGCCGCGCGGTAGCCATCCAGCAGGCCCAGCTGCGCCAGCGGATAGACCCCGGCGGACAGGCCGCCAACCGCGCAGCCGGCACGCACCAGTTGCTTGATCGCCGCCGACAGTGCCGGCGACATGTTCGCCGGCGGCTCGTCGGCCAGCAGGAACAAGCGCTGCAGGCCGTCCAGCTTGCCGGCCCAGGCTTCGCCAGGCAGGCGCCAGGCGCCCTCGGCAGCCGGTTCGGCCTGCAGGAAAGACATCTCGTAAACCACTTCCGGATGGAGTCGCTGGGCAACACGCAGGGCTTCCTCGGCCAGCGCCAGGGTCAGCGCCTTGGTACCAGGCCAGAGGAGAAAGGCGATTCGATGGGCAGTCATGGCAGGCAGCTTAGCAGACCCCGGAAAGAGGAAGGGAACAAGGCAAGGGCAGGTTTGCGGCCTGCATTCTAATGCGCCGCGGCGGCCCTGGGGCCGCCGCGTCGGAGATCACTTCAGGCTGCCGGAAAGGAACTGCTTGAGGCGATCGGATTGCGGGTTGGCGAGCACTTCCTTCGGGCAACCACGCTCTTCCACCAGGCCCTTGTGGAGGAACACCAGCTGGTTGGAAACTTCGCGGGCAAAGCCCATCTCGTGGGTCACCACCACCATGGTGCGACCTTCCAGCGCCAGGTCCTGCATCACTTTGAGCACTTCACCCACCAGCTCGGGGTCCAGGGCCGAAGTGGGCTCGTCGAAGAGCATCACTTCCGGCTCCACGGCCAGGGCACGGGCGATGGCCACGCGCTGCTGCTCGCCGCCGGACATGTGCGACGGATAGGCGTCCTTGCGGTGCGCCACGCCGACCTTGGCCAGGTAGTGCTCGGCCTTTTCGATGGCTTCCTTTTTTGCCACGCCGAGGACATGGACCGGTGCTTCGATGACGTTCTCCAGGGCGCTCATGTGCGACCAGAGGTTGAAGTGCTGGAACACCATCGCCAGGCGCGAGCGCATGCGCTGCAG
>NZ_SSOJ01000155.1 GCF_029871205.1 Pseudomonas sp. BN417
CCCGCGCCACCGGGGCGGCCAGCACGTCGAGCGGCACCGAGATATGCACCGGGCGCGGCCGCTCGCTGTCGAACACCGCATAGGCGCGGGCGATCAGCTCGGGCAGATCCTCGGCGCTCAAGGCCACTGCCGAGAAGGCAGTGATCGGCGCGGTGATGGCGCGCTGGTCCTGGGTCTCGTGCAGGCAGCCCCAGCCTTTGCCGAGGCTGGCGGTGTGGTTGACGCTGGAAATCACCAGCATCGGGATGGAGTCTGCGTAGGCCTGGCCGATGGGTGTCGCGGCATTGGTCACGCCCGGGCCGGTGATGATGAAGCACACGCCGGGTTTGCCGCTGACTCGCGCATAACCGTCGGCCATGAAGCCGGCGCCCTGCTCGTGGCGGGTCAGCACATGGCGAATACCGCTGCCCGGCAGTCCGCGGTAGAGCTCCAGGGTGTGCACCCCGGGAATGCCGAACACGGTGTCGACGCCGTAGTTGGCCAGCAGGCGGACCAGGGCCTGGCCGCCGGTGAGGGTGTTCTGTTGTTGCATGAGGTGTCTCCTCGAAAGCGATTGCCAAGACCTGTAGGAGCGAGCTTGCTCGCGAACGGCCGTGCGCCGGACTTTCGCCAGCAAGCTGGCTCCTACAGGAGCGTCATTCCGCGATACGGATCAGCGCATCCACCGCCACCGCGCCTTCGGCGTTGACCAGCAGCGGGTTCACGTCCAGTTCCAGTAACTGGTCGGCGTGCTCGCAGGCGTAGTCGGCGACGGCGCGCACTGCGTCCACCAGGGCGTCCATCTGCACCGCCGGGCGGCCACGGAAGCCGGTCAGCAGTGGCGCGCTGCGCAGGCTCAGCAGGGCCTCGCGGATCGCCGCGTCGGTGGTGGGCAGCAGCAGGCTGCGGCTGTCCTTGAGCAGCTCGACGAGAATCCCGCCGGCGCCGATCACCAGGGCCAGGGCAAAGCCGTTCTCGCGCTTGATGCCGACGATCAGCTCGGCCAGCGGCGGGCTCGCCATGCGCTCCAGCAGCACCTGCTCGAAGGCCAGCTGCGGCGCATGCCGGGCCAGGCTCTCGCGCATGTCGAACAACGCCGCTTCCAGGGCCGCTTCGTTGCGCAGGTTGAGCGCGACGCCACCGGCTTCGGTCTTGTGCGGCAAGTCTGCGCTGACTGCCTTGAGCACCAGCGGGAAGCCGAGGTCAGCAGCCGCCTCGCGGGCCTGGCCCGGGGTACTCAGCACGGCCTGGGGCAGCGGTACGCCGAAAGGTTTCAGGGCCTGCTTGGACTGCCACTCATCGAGTAGCCGGCCCTGGCCTTCCAGGGGTAACGGGCAGATCGGCACCAGCGCCGCGTCACCTCGAACCAGCAGCGCGTCGCGGCGCTGGCGGTAATGGGCGATGCGGCCCCAGGCGGCGAGGCCATCTTCCACTCCTTGCAGCGCGGCAACGCCCTGGGCGTGCAGCAGTTCGCGGGCGTGGGCCGGCAGCAACTCGGGGAAGGCCGAGGCGATAAAGCCAACCTTGCCGTGACGCTTGAGCGCCGCGCAGTAGAGTTCCAGCAGCAGGTCGCACTGCGGGCGCTCGCCGGTTTCCTCACCGGGGTAGTCGAGCACCAGCAGCGCGGCGTCGGCCGGGGTGCGCAGGGCGCTGTCGAGCATCTTCTCCAGCGCCGGGCCGTCACCCCAGATGGCGGTGGTGAAGTCCAGCGGGTTGGCGATGTTGGCGTAGTCCGGCAGCACCTGGGCCAATTCTTCGCGCTGCAGGTTGTCGAGCTTGGGCAGCGGCAGGCCGTTGCGTTCGGCGTAGTCGGCGATCAACCCGGCATCGCCGCCGGAACAGGCCAGCGCAGCCAGGCTGGGGCCGGCCGGCAGGTTGCCGCAGGCGGCGGCCTTGAGGGTTTCCATGAAGCTCACCGGGCCGCTCACGCGGATCACCCCGAGGCGCTCGAAGAGGCTGTCGTAGAGCGCGTCGGAGCCGGCCAGGGAACTGGTGTGGCTGAGCGCGAGCTCGGCGCCGATCTCGGAGACACCGGTCTTCAGGGCGATCACCGGCACGCCTTTCTGCAGGGCCTTGTAGGCCGCGCGGGCGAAGCCGGGGACGTTCTTCAGGCCTTCCAGGTGCAGGCCGATGGCAGTGACGCGTGGTTCATCGAGCAGCACGTCCATCAGCTCGGCCACGCCCAGCTGGGCCTGATTGCCCACCGAGGCCATGTAGGCCACCGGTAGCGAGCGGTCGCTCATGGACAGGTTGTAGGCGAAGTTGCCGCTCTGGGTCAGCACTGCCACGCCCTTCTCCACCAGCTGCCCACCGTGGGCCACCGGCCACAGGGCCGCACCGTGCAGGTAGTCGAGCAGGCCGTAGCAGTTCGGCCCGAGCAGGGCCATCTCGCCGGCGGCGGCGAGCAGCTTCTGTTGCAGGGCCTGGCCTTCCTCGCCGGTCTCGGCGAAGCCGGAGGCGTAGCAGATGGCGCCGCCGGCGTCCTTGGCGGCAAGCGCGGCGACCACGTCCAGCGTCAGCTCGCGGTTGGTGGCGATGAACACCGCATCCGGCCCGCACGGCAGGTCGGCGGCGCTGGCCACGCAGGGCACACCTTCGAGCTCGGCGTGCTGTGGGTTGACCAGCCACATCTGGCCACTGAAGCCGCCCTCGGCGCAGCGCTTGAGCGCGCGCGCCATGCTGCGGCCGCCGATGAAGGCGAGGTGTTTCGGCGCCAGCAGGCGCTTGAGGTTTTCACGATTCATGTCAGGTCTCGGCAAAAGGCTCATTTCCCTCTCCCCCAACCCCTCTCACGCAAGCGGGAGAGGGTCGCGAGGCATCAACGCAGCAGCGGCCGCAGCAGTTCGCGGGAGATGATGTGGCGCTGGATTTCCGAGGTGCCTTCCCAGATCCGCTCGATCCGCGCGTTGCGCCAGATGCGCTCCACCGGGCCCTCGTCCATGAGGCCCATGCCGCCGAAGATCTGCACCGTCTCGTCGGCAACCTTGCCCAGCACTTCGCTGGCGAACAGCTTGGCCATGCCGGCCTCGCCATCGGTCATGCTGCCCTGGTCCATCTTCCAGGCGGTGTGCAGGGTCATCAGCTCGGCCGCGCGGATCTGCGTGGCCATGTCGGCGAGCTTGAAGGAGATGCCCTGGTAGGTGCCGATGGGCTGGCCGAACTGCTTGCGGTCGGCCGCCCATTGCAGGGACAGGTCCAGCGCGCGCTGGGCCTGGCCGACGCAGTTGGCGGCGACCATCACGCGGCCGGCGGTGAGCCAGGCGTTGGCCACTTCCCAGCCCTTGTCGACTTCGCCGAGGACCTTGGAGGCCGGCACGCGGCAGTCGTCGAAGAAGATCTCGTAGGTGTGGTAGCCCTTGTTGCTGACGCACTTGGGCCCACGGCGGATGGTCATGCCCGGGGTGCCCTTGTCGACCAGGAAGGAGGTCACCGCGTTGCGCTTCTTGCCGTTGTGTTCAAAGGTGTCGGTGACGGCGAAGACGATGGCGAAGTCGGCATGCCCGGCGTGGCTGATGAAGTGCTTGCTGCCGTTCAGCACGAAGTCGTCGCCGTCACGCACGGCGCGGGTCTTGATCGCATTGGCGTCGGAGCCGGCGCCCGGCTCGGTGAGGGCGAAGCAGTCGATCTTCTCGCCCTGTACGCAAGGCAGCAGGTAGTCCTCGATCTGCTGGCCCTTGCAGGCCATGAGGATCTTCGAGGGGCGCGCGACGAACACGTGCAGCGCCCAGGAGACTTTCGACAGCTCGCGCTCGATCAGCGCCTGGGACAGGTAGTCGAGGCCGCCGCCGCCGACTTCCTCGGGCATGTTGAAGGCGTAGAAGCCGGCGGCGATGGCCTTGCCGCGAATTTGCGCGGCGAGCTCCGGGGACACCGCGTCGGCGCGGTCCACTTCTTCCTCATAAGGCAGCAATTCCTTCTCGACGAAGCTCTTCACCGCCTCGACGAGCATTTCCTGTTCCTGGGTAAGCTTGAAATCCATGGTGGTCACCTGCCGGCGCTTAGCGGCCTTTGAATTGGGGGGAACGTTTCTCGGCCACGGCGCGCAGCGCCTCGGCCGCATCCTCGCTGCGGCCGCAGAGCAGGCCGGCAGCCTGCTCGGCCTCCAGTTGCTGGGCCAGCGAACGACTGGCGCTGTCACGGATCAGCCGCTTGGTCTGGGCGAAGGCGAAGGTGGGGCCGGCCGCCAGGCGCGCCGCCAGTTCGCCGACCACTTCCTGCAGTTGCTCATCAGCGCAGACCTCGCCCACCAGGCCGACGCCCAGGGCACGCTCGGCGCCCCAGAGTTCGTCGAGGAACAACAGGCGCTTGGCCTGCTCGGCGCCGATCAGTCGCGGCAGGTGCCAGCTGGCGCCGGCATCCGGGGCGTAAGCCATGCCGGTGTAGCCGGCCTTGAAGCGCGCCGAGGCGGCGGCGATGCGGAAATCGCAGCACAGCGCCAGGTCCATCCCCGCGCCGACGGCGGTGCCGTTGATGGCGGCGATGGTCGGCTTGTCGAGGCCATGCAGGCGGCTCATCAGGGCGTGGGCGGTTTCGGTCCAGCCGTAGGTTTCCAGCTCGCCCCGGGCTTCGGCCTCGGCCCATTCGGCGAGGTCGGCGCCGGCACAGAAGCTGCGTCCCTCCCCGCTCAGGACCACCACGCGCACGGCCGGATCGGCCTCATGGGCGTCCAGCAGTTCGAGCAGAGCTTTCAGAGTGGGGATATCCAGCGCGTTGCGCTGCTGGGGGCGGTTCAGGATGATCCGGGCGATACCGGCGTCGACCTGGCTGAGCAGTGTGGTCATGGAGCCCTCGTCTTGTTGTCTTTGATGATGAGGAAATTGAAGCGATCCTAAACGAGTGTTCAACAAGACGGCAATCCTGCCCGAATGGGGTATGTAACGTCCCATCAAAATTATTAACGTTTTGTTTTAAAAGGATTTTTTGTTAAAGAAGGGTAAATCGCCGACGTTGTTGTTACATCTTTGAACAACTCGGAACCGGGGAGAGCCAGCGGGCCCCGCCCCCTCTCCCCAGCCCTCTCCCTGAAGGGAGAGGGGGCGGTCCGTGCTGGCCGATGGCCTCGCACGTTCCTGTAGGGGCGAATTCATTCGCGAAGCAGGCCGAAGGCCTGACAAGCGAAGTCCCAGCGGAGTCCTGGCCACCCTCTCCCCAGCCCTCTCCCTGAAGGGAGAGGGGGCAGTCCGCGCAGGCCCAACAAAAAAGCGCGGCAGATCGCTCTGCCGCGCTTTTTCAGGTATCGCCGGGGGTCAGGTCGCCGGGATAGGCGCAGGGCTGCGCTGACGCTTGAACTGCAGGAAGTAGTAAGCCCCATAGCAGAGCGCGATGAAGCCGAAGCCCCAGTACAGCGACGGACGCTGGGTCGGGTCCAAGGCCAGGAACACGAACAGCGAGACGCACAGCAGGATGCACGCCATCGGAATCAGCGGGAACAGCGGCGCGGCATACTTGAGGTCCTGCACAGTGCCGCCGGCCTTGTAGTGTTCGCGGCGGAAGCGGTACTGGGCCAGGGCGATGACGATCCAGGTCACGGTGCCGGCCAGCCCGCTGATGGCGGTCAGGACCACAAACAGGGTGTCCGCGGCGACGAAGCTGGTCAGCAAGGACAGCAGCGCGAAGCAGAGGGTGATGGACAGGGCGTAGACCGGCACCCCACGCTTGTTGAGCTTTGTCAGCCCGCGTGGCGCCATGCCGGACTTGGACATGGCCCAGAGGATGCGCGTGCAGGCATAGAGGCCGGAGTTGCCCACCGAGAGGATGGCGGTGAGGATCACGAAGTTCATCAGGTCGGCGGCGAAGGGTATACCGACCATGTCGAACACCTGGACGAAGGGGCTCTCCACGAGGCCCGCCTGCTGCCAGGGCACTATGGCCGAGAGCACGATAATGGCCAGCACGTAGAAGATCAGCACGCGGAACACTACGTTGCGTACGGCGCGGGGGATGCTCTTCTCCGGTTCGTCGGTCTCACCGGCGGCGACGCCCATGATCTCGCAGCCCTGGAAGGCATAGACCACCGTCATCATCACGGCGAGCACCGCGGAGATGCCATTGGGGAACAGACTGTCGCCGATCAGGTTGGAGAACTTCGGCGCCGGCTCGCCATTGGCCAGCGGCAGGCCGCCGAAGATGGCCAGGACACCGACGACGATGAAGATCAGAATGGCCGCCACCTTGACGCCCGAGAACCAGTATTCGGCCTCGCCGAAGGCGCGGGTGCTGAGGGAGTTGATACCGAACAGCAGCACCACGAACAGGGCCGACCAGTACGCGACAGGGACATCGGGGAACCAGCGGTCCATCAGCATGCCGGCGGCGGTGAACTCCAGGCCGACGGTGGTGGCCCAGCTCAGCCAGTAGACCCAGCCCACCATGAACCCCGTGGCGGGGCCGACGTAGCGGGTGGCGTGGGCCTGGAAGGAGCCGGAAACCGGCATCTGCACCGAGAGTTCACCCAGGCAGACCATTACCAGGTACATCAGCAGGCCGGCCACCAGATAGGCCAGCACGGCACCGGCTGGGCCGCCCTGATTGATGGTGAAGCCGGAGCCCATGAACAGGCCGGTGCCGATGACGCCGCCCAGGGACAGCATGAAGATATGGCGGCTCTTCAGCGCGCGGGTGAGCTGGATGCGTTCCTCAGACATGGCGCACCTCCATGGTGAGGTGGCGACGCAGGCGGGCTTTGCGGGTCATTATTCTTGTCTCCAATAGGCCACTGGGACCGCGTTCGAGCGCGGTTCGGGCCGATTATTGGAAGGACTTGTAAGACGCCGTTGTTAGCCGGGATCGAAGTTGTAAAAAGTCGTAAGGAAATTGTTCGATTTTCACGGGACCGGTTGCAGCAGGCCGTCGAGCACAGCGGCGGAGTCCGCCAGGAGCGCTTCCAGGCGCGGCTTCAGGGCCAGCAAGGCGGCGGTATCGCCGGCCTGGGCCGCCGACTCCAGCTCCCGCAGGCAAGCAGACAGGGCACGCAGGCCGAGGGACTCGCCGCTGCCGGCCAGGCGATGGGAAAGGTTCCCGACCTCGGCGCAATCCTGTGCCGCCAGGGCCTCCAGCAGCCCGGCGCGGTGCTCGTCGAGCATGCGCCGCAGCAGGCCCAGCAGTCCCTGGAGCTTCTGCTCGCCGAGCAGGCCACGGTGGGTGTCCAGCAACTGCAGGTCGAGCAACTCGGTATCCCCCGCGAGCGGCTGCGACCGGGTCTGGCCGGCCAGGGCGCGGCGCAGGTCGTCCAGTTTCAGCGGCTTGGCCAGGGCGCCCTGCATCCCGGCATCCAGGCAACTGCGCACCAGGGCCGGCTGGAGGCTGGCGGTGAAGGCGAGGATGCGGCTGTCGCGGTTGGCGCCCAGCTTGTCGGCGCGGATCAGCCGGCACAGCTCGGTACCGGCCATGCCCGGCAGGTGCAAGTCGAGAAGGATCAGGTCGAAGCTCCGCTGCCGGCACAAGGCCAGGGCCGGCTCGGCGTCCTCGGCCAGGGTGACGCGGTGGCCATCGCGTTCCAGCAGCCCGGCCACCACGTCGCGGTTGAGGGCGACATCCTCCACCACCAGCACTTCCAGGGTCCGCAACGCAGGCACGACGGCTGTCTGCGCAATCGGGTTGCGTGCGGCGCCCAGGGCCACCTCGAACCAGAAACAGCTTCCCTCGCCTTCCACGCTTTCCACGCCAATGCGTCCGCCCATCAGCTCCACCAGCCGCTTGCTGATGGCCAGGCCCAGCCCGGTGCCGCCATAGCGCTGGGCCACGGTTTCACTGGCCTGAGTGAAGCGTTCGAAGATCTTCGCCTGCATTTCGGGGGCGATACCGATGCCGTCGTCGGTGACGCTGATGCGCAGGCGCTGGCCGTCGGCCAGTTCCTCGAGTAGCTGCACCTCCACCAGGATTTCGCCCTCCTCGGTGAACTTCACCGCGTTGGCCAGCAGATTGCTCAGCACCTGGCGGAGGAACTGCTCGGCGCCATGGCAGCGGCCCTGCACCCGTGGGTCGAGCCGCGAGCGCAGGATGGTGCCGTTGGCACTGGCCCTGGGTTCGAGCAAGGTCAGCACCTGGTCCAGGAGCGCCGGCAGGGAGAAATCCAGCTGCTCCGGGCGGCTCTGCCCTTCTTCCAGGCGGGCGAAATAGAGCACTTCATTGAGGATCGCCAGCAAACCTTCGGCCGCCTTGTGGAGGGCCTCCAGGCGCTGGCGGTCGCGTTCACCCGGAATCGCGCCGCGCAGCAGTTCGGCCATGCCGAGGATGCCGTTGAGCGGGGTGCGGATTTCATGGCTCATGGTGGCGAGGAAGCGCGACTTGGCCAGGTTGGCCGCTTCGGCTTCTTCCTTGGCCCGCTGCAGGCTGGCGGTACGCCGCTCCACCAGGCCTTGCAGGGCGGCGCGATCGTCTTCACGGCGCTGCATATCGTCGAGGATGGCCCGGCGCATGTCGTCCAGGGCCTGGGCCACCGTGTCGATCTCGTCAACGCTGCGCCCGGCCCGGCGGTGCAGATGCAGGGCCTCGTGCCAGTCGCCGGAGGCGATGCGCCGGGCGAAGTCGGCCATCACCCGCAAATGACGGGTGACCAGGCGGTGGAACAGCCAGGACAAGGCCACCGCCAGGCCGCAGAGGAACACGCTCATCCACAGCAGGCTGGTCAGGCCGGTGGCATAGAGGCGCTTGTAGACCGCGCCCAGGTCGATGGCGATTTCCAGCTCGCCCAGATGGCGCTCTTCGCCGCCCGGCGGCTGGTAGACCAGGGGGAAGCGCTCGCGGCGCAGCGGGCCCGCCGGGTCGCGCGCGCCCTCCTGCAGGTCGAAGTCGGCGCTGGTCAGGTGCACCAGGGCGATGTCCGGAAAGTCCGCCAACCCGCGCACCTGCATCTTCAGCTGCTCCTGGTTGAGGTCCCACAAGCTGCGCTCGAAGCTGGCCAGATAACCGGTGCGGATCAGTTCCAGTCGCGCCTCGATCTCGCGCATCTCGCGGCGGTACTCCAGGTGCAGCTGCACGGCGCTGGCCACCAGGGTGAAGCACAGGCTGAACAGCAGGATGAACAGCAGCAGCCTGCGCAGCAGGCCACTGACGGGTTTCAGCCGGGTCATGGCTGTGGCTCCGGTTGCACGACCATGTCGCGGTAGGTGGCTTCGCTCTGGTTCAGCCAGCGTTCGATCTGGCCCGAGTCGGTCAGCCTTTGCAGCTCGCGGTCGATCTCGTCCATGCGCGCGGCCAGGGGTGAGTGGCGGGAGACCGCCAGCCGCAGGTAGTCCACCGCGACCGCGGTGGGCAAGGTGCCGATGTCGCCGCCGCCGGGCAGGTGCTCGATGAACAGCTGGCCGGTTCGGCGTTCGTGGGGGATGAAGTCGATGCGGCCACGGATCAGCTTGCCGAAATTCTGTCGGCTGTCGGAGACCCATTCGATATTGCCGGCGCGGGCCACCGTCTGGTCGAAGGCCTCGCCGTAGCTTTCGCCGAACAGCAGGCCACCGCGATAGCGGGTCAGGTCCTCCAGGCGCTCGACCTTCAGTGGATGCTGGCGGTTATAGAAGATCGCCACTTCCTCGCGCAGCACCGGCACGGAAGCGAACTGCAGGAAGCCGTCACGCGGCTGGGTGCGATAGGCCAGCACCACGTCCACCCGCCCCTCGGCGGCGTCCAGCAGGCAGCGCTTCCAGTTTCCCAGCTTCACCAGTTCGACGTCGAATCCCAGCTTGGCCATTACCGCATGCACCATCAGCGGGGCGAGGCCGCGCATCTGCTTGCCGTCGCTCCAGGAGATCGGCGGATACACCGGATGGTCGCAGTAACGCACGGGTTGCGCGGCCTGCGCCGTGCAGCTCAGGAGGAGCGACACCAGCAGCGCGCCGGCCTTCATGCTTTCAGGCGGCACAGGCATTGGCAGTGAACAGATAGCCCGCACCGTGGATGGTGATGATCAGCTGGGGCTCGGCGGGATCGTCCCGCAGCTTGCGGCGCAGGCGCCCCACCAGTACATCGATGGAGCGGTCGTTGGGCAGCCATTCGCGATTGCGGATCTGATCCATCAGCTGGTCACGGCTGAGGGTGTGGCCGGCGTTGCGCAGGAAGACGCTGAGCAGCTGGAATTCGCCGTGGGTGAGCAGGGTTTCGCTGCCATCCTGGTCGATCAGGCGCCGGCGGTCGCTATCCAGCATCCAGTCGGCGAAGCGCTTGAGCTGGGCAGTGGTGGCCGCCGGGGCCGGTTGCCGGGCGTGGCGCACCCGGCGCACCAGGTTCTTGGCGCGGGACACCAGTTCGCGGGGATTGAGGGGTTTGACCACGTAGTCGTCGGCGCCGCATTCCAGGCCGACGATGCGGTCCACCTCGTCGTTGCGGCCGGTGATCAGGATGATGCCCACTTCCGAGCGCACACGCAGTTCGCGGGTCAGCGTCAGGCCGTCCTTGCCGGGCAGGCGGATGTCCAGCATCACCAGGTCCACCGGGCTTTCCGCCAGGCAGGCTTCGGCCTGTTCGGCGGTGCTGGCGCAGCGCACCTGGTAGCCCTCCTGGGTCAGGTAGGTCTGGAGCAGTTCACGGATCAGCGGATCGTCGTCGACGATCAGCACACTGGCAGACATTGCAATTACCCTCCGCCTCCGCGCGTCGGCGGGGCGTTCTTATTGTTGGAGTGGCAGGAGGTTATCGTCAGCTGAACGACCGATCAACGGCCTCCGACGGGGCGCAGGAATCGCTGCACGGCACCGGCCTGCAGACCATCTACCCAAGCCTCGCAGATCTGCACGCCCTGCTCCGGGGTGAAGGTCTGCGGGTTCAGGCCGGATTCCAGCCAGAGGCCGTCGAGCAAAGCGCTGAGGCTGATGGCTGCGAGTTCCGCATCGAAGCCTTGCCAGCCCTGCTCCACCGCCAGCTCGGTGAGGACCTTGGCGAGGATGGCGCGGTACTCGCCATAGGAATGGTCGTGGGCCTGGTTGATGGCCTGGGCGGTCTTCACCGCCCCCCAGAAGGCCAGCCAGGCCTCCAGCAGCTGCGGGTCGAGCAGCTCGGCGGAGAAGGACGCGCCAAAGAACGCCGACAGCCGCGCCCGCGGGCTGGGCTCGGCGTCGTCGATGGCATCGCGCAGCAGCTTCATCACCCTTCCGGTGACGGCCAGGTAGGCCTCGGCCACCAGCTCGTCCTTGCCGGCGTAGTGATGGTTGATCAGCCCCACCGAGACGCCCGCCTCGGCGCAGATCTTGCGGATCGATGCGCCCTGGAAGCCATGGCGCTTGAGGCAGATGAGGGTCGCTTCGATCAGGTGGGCCTTGCGCAGCTCGGGGTCCAGACGGGAATAGCGCACATCCTGGGTCGTCATGCCGACAGTTCCTGTGGTGATACGGCGAATCTGAACGAATGTACAGGAAGACATCCATTCCACCTACCCGTTCGGGTTATGGCCGCTGCGCGGCAACCGGCACAGAGTAGCCACAGGTGACCCGATAACGACAACACAGGTGGAACCGACATGCGCAAGACCCTGGTTGCAGCACTTGGCGCGACGCTTATCCTGTTGCCGGCCCTGAGCCCGGCCGACGATGGCAATACCCTGCGCCTGTACAACTGGTCGGACTACATGGGGGAACGCACCCTCGCCGACTTCGAGAAGGCCACCGGCATCAAGGTGGTCTACGACACCTTCGACTCCTACGAGACGGTGCAGGGCAAGCTGCTGCCGGGCCGCTCCGGCTACGACCTGGTGGTACTCAACGCCGCGCTGGTGCCGCCGCTGCTCAAGGCCGGGGTGTTCCAGCCGCTGGACAAGAGCCGCTTGCCCAGTTGGGGCAACCTGGACCCGCAGGTGCTGGCCAGCCTCGAACACTACGATCCGGGCGTGGCCTACTCGGCACCCTACACCTGGGGCAGCAATGGCATCACCTACAACGTCGAGATGATCAAGGCGCGCATGCCCGATGCGCCCATCGGCTCCCTGGCGATGATCTTCGATCCGCAAGTGGTCTCGCGCTTCGCCGATTGCGGCGTGACCCTGATCGACTCGCCCACCGACGTGTTGCCGCTGGCGCTGGCCTACCTCGGCCGCGACCCCAACAGCGTGGAGCCGGAGGACCTCAAGGCCGCCCAGGACTTGCTGATGAAGGTGCGTCCCTACATCCGCAAGTTCGATTCCATGAGCTACCTGAACGGCCTGGCCAACGGTGACCAGTGCATCGCCATGACCTGGTCCGGCGACTACGCCACCGCCCAGGCCCGCGCCGAGGAGGCCGGCGCCAAGGTCAAGCTGGACTACTTCATTCCCAAGGAAGGCTCGCTGATCTGGTTCGACGACTTTTATATCCCGGCCGATGCGCCCCATGTGGAGAACGCCCACAAGTTCATCGAGTACATGCTGCAACCCAAGGTGATGGCCGAGGTCACCGACTACATCCGCTACGCCAACAGCAACCAGGCCGCGACGCCGCTGGTCATGGCCGAGGTCCGCAACGACCCGGCGATCTACCCGGACGACGCCACCCGCGCCCGACTCTTTACCCAGAAGCCGCAGTCACCCAAGGCCATGCGCCTGATCACCCGCACCTGGAATGCGGTCAAGACCGGCAAGTGATTTGAACCGCCAAGCATCAGATGGACCCGAGGTAACGACCATGACTACCGCAAACGCCGACTTCTTCGCCCAGTTCGATAATGAGCGCCTGGTGGCCGCCGACAAGGCGCACTACATGCACGGCTACCACATCTTCGACGACCACCGGGAGAACGGCGCGCTGAACATCGCCGCCGGAGAAGGCGCCTATATCTACGACACCCTTGGCAACCGTTACCTGGACGCGGTGGGCGGCATGTGGTGCACCAATATCGGCCTGGGCCGCGAGGAGATGGCCGAGGCCATCGCCGACCAGGTGCGCCGCCTGGCCTATTCCAACCCCTTCTGCGACATGGCCAACGTCACCGCCATCGAGCTCTGCGAGAAGCTCGCCGAGCTCGCGCCCGGCGACCTGAACCACGTATTCCTCACCACCGGCGGCTCCACCGCCGTGGATACCGCCTACCGGCTGGTGCAGTACTACCAGAACTGCCGCGGCAAGCCGGAAAAGAAACACGTCATCACCCGTATCAACGCCTACCACGGCTCCACCTACCTGACCATGTCCCTGGGTGGCAAGGCGGCCGACCGACCGGCGGAGTTCGACTTCCTCAAGGACCGTATCCACCACATCTCCTGCCCCAACCCCTACCGCGCGCCGGCGGGCATGGACGAGGCGCAGTTCCTGGAGTTCCTGGTCAACGAGTTCGAGGACAAGATCCTCACCCTGGGCGCGGACCGGGTGGCGGCCTTCTTCGCCGAGCCGATCATGGGTTCGGGGGGCGTGATCATCCCGCCGGCCGGTTACCACAAGCGCATGTGGGAAGTCTGCCAGCGCCACGACGTGCTCTACGTGGCGGATGAGGTGGTGACCTCCTTCGGCCGCCTGGGCGCCTTCTTCGCCTCGGAAGAGGTGTTCGGCGTGGTGCCGGACATCATCACCACCGCCAAGGGCCTGACCTCCGGCTACCTGCCGCTGGGCGCCTGCATCTTCTCCAAGCGCATCTGGCAGGTGATCGGCGAGCCGGGCAAGGGCCGCTGCTTCAGCCATGGCTTCACCTACAGCGGTCACCCGGTGAGCTGCGTCAGCGCGCTGAAGAACATCGAGATCATCCAGCGGGAAAACCTGCTGCCCCATGTGATCGAGGTGGGCGCCTACCTGGAGGAGCGCCTGCAGACCCTGGCCGAGCTTCCGCTGGTGGGCAGCGTGCGCTGCAAGAAACTGATGGCCTGCGTCGAGTTCGTCGCCGACAAGGCGAGCAAGGCGCTGTTTCCCGACGAACTGAACATCGGTGAGCAGATCCACCTGCGGGCGCAGAAACGCGGTCTGCTGGTACGGCCGATCGTGCACCTGAACGTGATGTCGCCGCCTTTGACCATCACCCGCGCCCAGGTGGACGAGATAGTCGAGACGTTGCGCGAGGCCATCCTGGAAACCGCGGCGGACCTGCAGCGCAGCGGCGACTATGCCGGCCGCTGATGCCCTCTGGCGACGGCCGGGCGGCGCCACTAGACTGCCCGGCATGACCGATACCGCCTCCAACCCCTCGTCCGCCGCCCTGCATGCCTGGCATGCGGGGCTGGCGCGGGCCATGGCCAGCGTCGCCGAGCCGGTTTTCTGCGAGTGCCTGGCCGAAGCGCTGGCCAGCCTGGTGCCCATCGAGTCGATGCTGCTCGGCCTGGAATGCAAGGGCCTTCCGCCGCGCCCGATCTACCAGCGCGGCATCCCGGAGGAGTACCGCGAGGCGCTGATCGAGCGCTACTACGCCCGCGGCTATATGCTCGACCCCTTCTGCCTGGCCCTGGAGAACGGGTTGGCGGAAGGCTTCTACCACCTCTCGGAAATCGCTCCGGACGACTTCTTCAACAGCGAGTACTACCGCACCTACTACTTGCGCTGCGGCTCGGTGGAGGACGCCCACTTCATCGTCGACCTGGGCGGCCAGCGCAAGGTATCCCTGTGCGTCTACCAGGGCCGCAGCGGGGGGCGCTTCAGCAGCGCCGAGCTGGACCTGCTGCGGGCCGCGCAACCCCTGGTACGCGAGCTGATCCGCCAGTTCGACGAGCGCGGCGGCCTGATTCGCTGCCTGGACGGACACGGCTCGGCGCCCACTCCCGGCGGCGCTCCGGTCGGCCTCAACCAGCAGATCCGCGAAGCCTTCATGAACTTCGGCAGCGACCGCCTGACCGAGCGCGAGCGGGAAATCGCCCACCTGCTGCTGCGCGGCCACTCGGTGAAGTCCAGCGCCAAGGTCCTGGAAATCTCCCCGGAGACCGTGCGCATGCACCGCAAGAATCTCTACACCAAGCTGGAAATCAGCTCCCAGGCGGAACTCTTCGCCCTCTTCATCGACTGGCTGACGGCCTGACCTTCAGTCAGGGAACACGGAGCGGATCGATTCCTTTGACTAGGCTTGCATGTCTCTGCCACCAACCTGGAGACCTGCCATGCCCATCGAAAAAGCCCTGTACACCGCCTACGCCGAAGCCTACGGCGGCCGCGAAGGCCGAGCCGTGTCATCGGACGGCGTGCTGGATGTGAAGCTGACCACGCCCAAGGAACTGGGCGGCGCTGGCGGTGACGGCACCAACCCCGAGCAGTTGTTCGCGGCCGGCTACTCGGCCTGCTTCCTAGGGGCCATCAAGTTCGTCGCCGGCAAGGAGAAGATCACCCTCAGTGAGGACACCTCCATAGAAGGCGCGGTCGGCATCGGCACCCTGCCCACCGGTTTCGGCATCGAGGTGGAGCTGAAGATCTCCCTGCCCGGGCTGGACAAGCAGGCGGCCCGCGATCTGGTGGACAAGGCGCATATCGTCTGCCCCTACTCCAATGCCACGCGCGGCAATATCAACGTGACCCTGACGCTGGTCTAGTCCCGCGAGCATCAGGTGGTGGAAATCCGCTACGCGGATTTTCACCCTACACGGCGCCCCTGTAGTGTGGACCACGCTTCACCGGTCCACCAAAGGCGGGTGGGCACAGGAAATGAAAAAGGGAGGCCACCGGCCTCCCCTCTTTCATTTCACCTTGTAGATGATCCCCGGACTGCACTGGACCATCTGGTAGTGATCCGGCAGGCCGTTGAGCGCCTCGGAGGCGCCGAGGAACAGGTAACCGCCCGGTTTCAGGGTGGCGTGGATGCGGGTGAGGATGTCCTTCTTCACTTCCGCGGAGAAGTAGATCAGCACGTTGCGGCAGAAGAC
Source organism: Pseudomonas sp. BN417 (assembly GCF_029871205.1). Taxonomy (GTDB): domain Bacteria; phylum Pseudomonadota; class Gammaproteobacteria; order Pseudomonadales; family Pseudomonadaceae; genus Metapseudomonas. Next base: position 15,704 of record NZ_SSOJ01000155.1, read on the forward strand.
GATGTCGAACTTGCCCAGCACCGCATAGCTGTCCAGCAGGTTCAGCGGGCGGAACTCCACCCGGCTGCGAATCGCCGGCTTCACCGCCCAGCGCCCCGGTCCCTTCGGGTCGAAGTAACGAGTCAGACGCTCCTGGGACAATCCGCGCCCCATGGCCAGGCTGTCGTACTCGCCGGAGCGGCAGGCCGCCAGCATGGAGCTCGACAGGTCCGTGGCGACGATGCGCGCACCGGCCTTGAGCTGGCCGAGGTTGACCTTCTCGAACTCGTCGATCGCCATGGAAATGGAGAAAGGTTCCTGCCCCGAGGAACTGGCCGCCGACCAGATCCGCAGCGGCTGGTTCGGGTTGGCCTTGATCAGCTCGGGCAATACCCGGCTCTTCAACACCTCGAAGGGATAGGTATCGCGAAACCAGAGGGTTTCATTGGTGGTCATGGCGTCGATCACCTGCTCGCGCAGGCCGCCACGGGAGAAACCCTGGATGCGCTGGGTCAGCTCGCCCAGGGTCTTGATGCCATTCTGCTCCATCAGCTTGTTCAGCCTGCTGGAGACCAGGTACTGCTTGTTGCTGCCCAGCAGGATGCCGCAGGTCTTTTCCAGGAACACCCGGAACTGCTCGAATTCCACATTGCCTGAAGACACTAGGGGCGCCTCACCAATCAGTTTCCATGTCAGGGGGCCGTGCCGTCAGCCCCCATCCGTTACCTTGATACGTTCCACCACTCGCGCTGCCAGGTCATCCGGCTTGAACTTGGCGAGGAAATCGTCCGCGCCCACCTTCTTCACCATCGCCTGGTTGAACACGCCGGAAAGCGAAGTATGCAGGAGGATATGCAGTTTCTGCATGCGCGGATCGTTGCGGACCTCCGCCGTCAGGGTGTAGCCATCCATCTCCGGCATCTCGATGTCGGAAACCATCATCAGCAATTCCTGCTCCGGCGACCGGCCCTCCTCGACCATCTCTCGCAGGTAGTTGTAGGCCTGGCGCCCGTCGTTGAGGGCCTTGACCTCGACGCCGACGGACTCCAGGCAGCGGATCACCTGCTTGCGCGCCACAGAGGAGTCGTCGACGATCAGCACCCGCTTGCTGAGAGCCTTGTTCTGGGTCTCGACGTCCACTATCCCGGCGGACACCACTTCCGACGCAGGCGCCACTTCGGCGAGGATCTTCTCGACATCGATGATCTCCACCAGTTGCTTGTCGACCCGGGTGACGGCCGTCAGGTAGTGGTCGCGACCGGTGCCCTTGGGTGGCGGATGGATCTCTTCCCAGTTCATGTTGACGATGCGCTCCACCGAGCGGACCAGGAAGCCCTGCACCTTGGTGTTGTATTCCGTGATGATGACGAAGCTGTTCTTCAGGTCATCCAGGCCCCTGCGCCCGGTCGCCATGGACAGGTCGAGAATCGGAATGGTACCCCCACGGATATTCGCCACCCCGCGTACCACCGGACTGGACTTGGGCAGCAGGGTGAGGCGGGGACACTGCAGCACCTCCTTCACCTTGAACACGTTGATCCCGTATAGCTGTGATCCGTCGAGGCGGAACAGCAGCAACTCCAGGCGGTTCTGCCCGACCAGTTGGGTACGCTGGTTAACCGAATCCAAAACACCGGCCATGACCAGACTCCTATCTACAAGCCATTGAACGCTCAGCCCAGCAGGCGGCACGAGCCTTGCTTCTCAGTTTGCATGAACGCTACGACGACGCTTTTCCGACGCCTGATGGCAAAACGCTGCAAATCGCTTGCGGCTGTTTTACCCGCTTTGTGCTGTCTCGGCTACGGCCCGGCGTCGAGCGCGACCCTGACTTCGCCCGAGGTGCTTATCGGCACGGCCGAGGGCTTTCTTGAGTACGCAGTGGAGGAATATCTGCAGCGCGGCAACATCCAGGGTCGTAGCGAAATCCGGGTCAACCGCCTCGATCCGCGACTGCGCCTGGCGTTGTGCGACAAGGAATTGGCAGCAAGCCTGGAGAGCCCGGCACAGCCACTGGGCAGGGTCACGGTGCGTGTCCGTTGCGACGGCAGCGCCCCCTGGACGGTGTTCGTCCCGGCCCAGGTCAGGCTTTACCGTGAAGTGGTGGTGGTGACCCGCTCGCTGCGCCGTGGCGCCCCTATCGGGACCCAGGACGTTGCCTTGGCCGAGCGGGACGTCGGCACCCTGAACCAGGGGTTCCTCTCCGACCCCGGCCAGATCCTCGGCCAGAAGACCACCCGTGCGCTGCTGCCCGATCAGGTGTTGGCGCCGCTGCATCTGCAACGGGCGGAAGTGGTGAGCAAGGGCGACCAGGTGGTGATCAGCGCCACGAGCACGGCGATCAACGTGCGCATGCCGGGCGAGGCCCTGGCCAACGGCGCGCCGGGCGAACAGATTCGCGTGCGCAACCTGAGCTCCGGCCGCGTGGTCAAGGCCCGCGTCAAGGGCCCGGGGCAAGTCCAGGTGGATATGTAGGGATGACTCCGCTGGCACCCGGGAGGGCTGATTTTCTAAACTCGGCCGGTACCGAAGAATTTTCTAAAGTTATCCCGGACAGGGCCGATAATACGGTAAGCGTCCAAATTGCGTCCGAGGTTCAACATCATGGTTATCGACTTCAATCGGCTCAATAACGGCCCCACGCCCGCTGGCTCGGGGCGTACCGGCAACACTCAGGCCGGCGGCAAGAGCGAGACCGTCACCAGCGGCCAGCCTGCTGCCACCGCTAATGCTGGTGAGCAGGCCCCGGTTGCCCGTAGCGACGATTCCGTGCAACTGAGCAGCGATGTCCAGGTGCTGCAACAGGCCGGCGAAAAACTGCGCGACCTGCCCGTAGTGGACAAGGAGCGCGTGGAAAAACTCAAGCAGGCCATTGCCGACGGCTCTTACCAGGTCGACAGCAAGCGCGTGGCCAGCAAGCTGCTGAACTTCGAATCCCAGCGCTAGTCCACGGGCGGCGCTGGGGAACTTGGACGCCCGATCCCCAGAGCGCGTAATGCACGACACCAACCTGCTCCAGCTGTTCACCGACGATATCGGCCACGCCAAGCGATTGCTTGAGCTGATGGACGAGGAATTCCAGGCCTTGGGCGAGCGCGACCTGGCCCGCCTGGAGCTTCTCCTCGCCGACAAGCAACCCCTGCTCGCCCTGCTCGACCAGCACGGCCGCCAGCGCAGCCAGCTGCTCGCCAGCCTCAACCTCAGCGCCGACCGCGCCGGCCTGCAACAGTTGGCCGAACGCTCCCCCCTTGGCCAGGAGCTCCTCGAGCGCAGCGACGAACTCGGCCAATTGCTGGAGGGCTGCCAGTCCGCCAATCAGCGCAATGGACGGCTGATTCGCGCCAACCGGGCTTCGGTCGGCAGCATGCTCGGTATCCTGCGCGGCAGTGACGCACCCGGACTCTATGACAGCCGTGGCGCTGCCGCTAGAATCGGCCAGCAGCGCCCGCTCAGCCAGGCCTGACACGACATTAGAAGAAGACCACCGAGACATGAAGGCACGATGCCGCCATGCTTTGTGCAGCCCGCTTTGCGTTTGGAGAGACCAGGACCGTGTCCAACCCATTCCACGAAGAAAACGGCCCGCAACCGCCCAAGGTGCTCAAGGCACCGGTCGAGATCCTGGCCAATCTTCGTCTGCTGCAGCAGCACCGCGATCCGCTGATCATTACCTTCCATGACCGCAACCAACGCTTCCAGAGTTACCTGGTGGAAGTGGATCGCGAGCGCGGCCTGCTCGCCCTGGACGAAATCATCCCGAACGATGGCGAGCGTTTCCTGAAGAGCGGCGAAACCTTCCGCATCGAAGGTTTTCGCGAAGGTGTACGCATCGCCTGGGAAACCCTCCAGCCGGCCACCATCGGCGAGTTCGAAGGCGACCGCTGCTACTGGTGCGCCCTGCCCGCCGAGGTGACCTACCACCAGCGGCGCAATGCCTACCGTGCGACGCTCAAGCAGACCCAATTGGTGGCTATCGAACTGGACGGCGACAAGCTGAAGGAGCCGATCAACGGGATGATGCTCGATATCTCCGCCACTGGCTGCAAACTGCGCTTCGAAGGTGACTTGAACGGGCGCCTGCAACCGGGCCAGGTCTATGAACGCTTCAGCGCCAAGCTGCCGATCGGTCCCATTACCACGCCCGTCGAACTGCGCCATGTGCGCTTCGACGAGAAGCTCGGCATGAGCTTCGCGGGGATTCGCTTCCATAACATGAGCGGCCTGGTGCAACGCAACGTCGAGCGCTTCGTCTACCAGCTGCAACGCGAAGCGCGGCGTTTCGAGAAGGACGAACTCTTCTAGCAGGCAGCCTGCCTCAGGCGACCCCGAGCTTGAACCCCAACCGACTAAGGCGCGGCAGATGCTCGGGTCGGTCCAGCTCCCAGAGCGACGGTAACAGGCCATGCTGCCACTCCAGCTGCCGCAGGCGTTCGCAGGTCCGCGCCAGCACCTGATTGCTGCCCCAGGGCATGCCCTCGAACAGGCGCGGATGCACGCAACGCAGGCCAAGCAGCACATAGCGGCCGCCCTCGGTCGGCCCCAGCACGGCCTGGTGTTCGGCCAATGCCTCGCAGGCGGCTGACAGGTAGTCGGCATCCAGCATCGGGCAATGCTGGCCGATGAGCACCACAGCATCGTTCTCCGACAGACCCAAGGCGGCAATGCGGCGCATTCGTTCCCCCAGGTCCCCGACCGGTTGCCCAACCACCATCCAGTCATTGTCCTCGGCCAGGGCTTCCAGGGCCTCGTCCGGTCCATCCTCGATCCAGAAGATCCGCTCGCTGAAGCCCATGGGCGGGAGATTGAGAACCCGTGCCACCAGTTGTCGATGCAACCGGCTCACCCCCTCCTCCCCCAGCGCCGGAACGAGCCTGGGGTCAAGCTTGCCGGCCTGCGGGGCGCTGGCCAGCAAATGCAGGGAGATGCTCAACATCATGACCAATTCCTCCTTGAAGTCCCAAGGCAGGCCTTGGGCTTGAAGCTCAGGTAGCCACACCGGTCGATCATTGGGCAAAAACGGTGTGGCGTTGGGCCACTACTTGTTGGGCTGCGGCTGCTCCGGAATGTCCTCGGGTGGCACGTCAGACGGCGGTGCCCCATCGCCATTCTGCATCTGGTCGTGCACCGACTTTTCGTCGACTCGCGGGTCCAGGGCCGCAACCAACGGCGAACTGATCATGTTGTCGGGCGTGGGCACGTGGTGCAGCGGCGCCTCGTCGACCCGGTGCAGGCCGGTGACAGCATCCGGACGCACCCGCAACACCAGGACCGCCGCGCAGAAGCAGACAAAGGCATAGAGCATGTTCGGCCCCAGTTGCTTCATCAGTGCGCCGGTCAATAACGGGCCGATACTGGCGCCGACACCGAAAGTGATCAGCAGCATCGCGGTGAGCGAAACACGACGCTCAGCCTCTATATGGTCATTGGAGAAGGCCACCGCCAGCGGATAAAGGCTGAACTGCAGCAGACAGACCAGGAAGCCCACCGGGAACAGAACCTCCAGCGGAACCTCGGGCATGATCGCCAGCGGCAGCGCGGAGAGTGCGAGCAAGGCCGCCGTGCTGCGGATCAGCACGGCGCGGTCATGGCGGTCGGACAGCCAGCCGAGCGGCCACTGCACCAACAGGCCGGCGAGGATGCATGTGCCCATGAACAAGCCCACCTGGTTGATGGGCAGGCCCTGGGCGGTCGCATAGAGTGGCGCAAGACCGTAGAAGGAACCGATCACCAGGCCGGAGACCAGCACCGTGGTCATCGACTGCGGCACCCGCTTGATGAAGAAGCGCGGCTCCAGCGGCGCCGGGTGCAGGGGCGCCGGGTGCAACTTGCGAGTCAGGGCCACCGGTACCAGGCACAGGGCGAAGCACATGGCGACCAGCATCAGCAGCTCCGGTCCCAGCCCCGGGTGCAGCACCAGGACCAGTTGGCCCAGCACCAGACCGAGGTAGGAGGCCACCATGTAGCCGGCGAATACCTGCCCACGCTGGCTGGCGTCGGCCTGCTCGGTGAGCCAGCTCTCGATCACCATGTACTGGCACATCATGCCCAGGCCCACCAGCATCCGCATGAACAGCCACACCGGCAGGATATCGATCAGCCCATGACCGAGCACCGCCGCCGTCACCACCCCGGCGCAGGCCACATAGGCACGGATGTGCCCGACCCTGGCGATCAGTCGGTGACCCAGCTTACCGCCAAGGATCAGGCCGAAATAGTTGGCCGCCATCAGGGCGCCGACCCAGAGCCCGTCCACCTTGTCGGCGGCCAGACGCAGCCCCAGGTAGGTACTGAGCAGGCCGGAGCCGATCAGCATGAGCAGGGTGGCGAAATACAGTGCGCGAAACGACTTCCAGATCCGATGCATCGGCGCTCCAGGCGGCTCCATGTACAGGGAGGGCCGCCCGATCGGACGGCCCTTGGGCGATCACACCTGGGAAGCGAGGATGCGTCGTTCCCAGGGCGTGATCTCATCGAAGAAGCTGCTGAGCTCCATCGTCTTGGTAGCAATGTAGCCTTCGATGAACTCCTTGCCGAACAGTTCACGCGCCAGATCGCTGCGTTTCAGACGTTCGATGGCCCCATGCAGGGTACAGGGCAGCAGCAGTTCGTCGGGCGCGTCGAACTCGCCCTGGATCGGCGCGCTCGGTCGCAATTGCTGTTCCATCCCGTAAAGCCCCGCCGCCAGGCTGGCGGCAATGGCCAGGTAGGGGTTGGCGTCGGCCCCGGGCAGGCGGTTTTCCACCCTTCTGGCCACCGCCGCGCTGGCCGGAATGCGCAGGCCCGCCGCGCGATTGTCATGGGACCAGCAGGCATTGTTCGGCGAGGCATAGGGGTGGCAGAGCCGCTGGTAGGAATTCACGTTGGGCGCGAACAGTGCGGTGAAGTCCGCCATGGCCGCTTGCTGCCCGCCGATGAAATGCGCGAACGCAGCGGTCGGCTCCCCCTGGTCGTCACTGAAGATGTTCCGGCCGTCATCGCTCGTCACCACGCTCTGGTGGATGTGCATCGAACTGCCCGGCGTATGTGCCAGTGGCTTGGCCATGCACACCACCTGGATACCATGCCTGAGCGCAATCTCTTTCAGCAGGTGCTTGAAGAGAAATGTCTGGTCCGCGAGCAAGAGCGGGTCGCCGTGGAGAAAATTGATCTCGAACTGGCTGATGCCCATCTCGTGCATGAAGGTGTCGCGCGGCATGCCGAACCCCTCCATGGCGCGATAGACCTCCTCGAAGAACGGCCGCAAGCCATTGTTGGACGACACACTGAATGCCGAGCAACCCGTCTCGCGGCGGCCATCCAGGCCCAGCGGCGGCTCGAAGGCCTGTCGCGGATCGGGGTTGGGCGCAAAGACGAAGAACTCCAGCTCTGTAGCCACCACCGGTTTCCAGCCATGCGCCGCATAGCGCTCCACCACCTTGCGCAGGAGGCCGCGGGTGGAAAGCCCGGATGGCCGGCCATCCAGCTCCTGGGCATCGCAGATAGCCAGGGCGCGCGGCCTTTCGCTCCAGGGCAGGCGGTGCACCTGGCTCGCCTCCGCGACGAGGGCCAGGTCACCATCATCGCTGCCATAGAAGCGTGCCGGCGGGTAGCCGCCCATGATGCATTGCAACAGCACGCCCCTGGCCAGTTGCAGGCGGCGCCCGGAAAGGAACCCCTCCCCCGTCATCACCTTGCCCCGCATCACTCCGTTCAGGTCCGGGGTAACGCACTCGACCTCTTCAACGCCAGCCAGGCGCTCGGCGAGCGGGCTGCGGACTTTGCTAGTCATGATTGTTGTCCTTGTACACGACGGCCGCTCCATAGTGCGGTCTGTACAAAAATACGCACCGGCCGTTCGAAATATCAAGCAGCAGCAAGGACGATTTCCACAGACGGGCAAAAGGGATGGGGCGCAATGCGCCCCATCCCTTTTTCAGTTGCGATAATCGGCTTCCGGCCTGCCTCCTCAGGACAGGATGAAGTCCGCCTGCGTGATGCTGGTGGTATCGGCCACGCCCACCAGGGTCAGGGTATTGGCGCCGATGGTCACCACCGTGCTGCCGGCAACACCGGTGATGGCCACATCGGCGGCGAAGCTCGCCGCGGTGATGCCCAGAGCCGCGACGTTGATCTGGTCCTGGCTGCCATCCGGGTTGGCGCCGAAGCCCAGCACCGCATCATGGCCGCTGCCGAACACGAACATGTCGTTGCCCAGGCCGCCATTCATGATGTCGTTGCCAAGACCGCCCGCCAGCACATCGTTCCCCGCGCCCCCCACCAGGGTGTTGTCCAGCGTGTTGCCGGCACCGATGAAGTTGCCCGTACCGCCGAAGTTCAGGTTGTCGACGTTGTCGCCCAGGACGTATGACGCGAGCCCGGTCCACACGGAGTCCAGCCCGGCGTTGGCCAGTTCCATCACCGCGTCGCCGACATCCGTCACTTCATAGATGTCGTTGCCTTGGCCGCCGAACATGGTATCCGCGCCCGCCCCGCCGATGAGTACATCATGGCCACTGCCACCCACCATGATATTGGCCAGCGCATTGCCCACACCGGTGAAGTTGCCGATACCGCCGAAGTACAGGTTCTCGACGTTGTCCGTCAGGCTATAGCTCCCGAGCGAGGTCCAGACACTGTCATCGCCAGCCCCGCCCAGCTCCAAGACGCTATCGCCCAGGTCCGTCACCTCGTAGGTATCACTGCCGGCGCCACCGGACATGGTATCCGCGCCTGCGCCCCCAATGAGCATATCGTTGCCGCTGCCGCCCACCATGTTGTTGGCCAGCGCATTACCGATGCCTTTGACATTCGCCGTGGCAACGAAGTGCAGGTTCTCGACATTGTCGGGCAGCGCATAGGTCGTCAGCGACGTATAGACGATGTCCTCGCCCTGACCGCCCTGCTCCATGACGGCATCGCCGAACTCCCTCACCTCGTAGATATCGTTGCCGGCGCCGCCGAACATCGTATCCATGCCCTCGCCGCCGCGCAGCAAGTCATTGCCCGTGGCGCCGACGATGATGTTGTCCAGCGCGTTGCCGGTACCGACGAAGTCACCCAGGCCGCCGAAGTACAGGTTCTCAAGGTTGGCACCCAGGGTGGTGTTCGACACTGCCGTCCAGACCGTGTCGTTGCCGCCGCCGGCCAGTTCAGTGACCACGTCGGCGGCGTCGGTCATCTCGTAGGTGTCGTTGCCGACGCCGCCGACCATCGTATCGGCCCCGGTGCCGCCGATGAGCATATCGTCGCCGCCCTCACCGACGAGGGTATCGTCACCCAGCCCGCCCTGCAGGAGGTCGTTGGCGTCGCCCGCATCTATCCTGTCGGCCCCGATGGTGCCGACCAGATTGTCGACCCCGGCAGTACCTGTGATAAGGGCACCTACTACAGCCGTCGCAGCCGAGGTGCGCGAGGTGGTCGTGCCGAAGTCATCGGTGAAGGTGACGACCACCCGCAGTTGCTGGCCGACATGCGTCGCCGTCGGCGTGAAGCCGCGGTTGGTCGCCCCGGCCATGTTGGTAAAGGCGCCCCCATTGCTCGACGACTGCCACTGGTAGGTGAAGATCGAGGTGGTGAGCCCATCCGGGTCGTCGATGGTGCCCTGCCCGGCGATCAGCCCCTGGCCCTGGGTCGGGCTCATGTCGCTGATCGACGGTTCCCCGGTGGTCGCATCCGGCGCGGCAGTGGCGAGCACCGCAGCGGTCGGCGCCGAGAACACGGTCTCCACTACGCCCTTGGCGTCGCGGTAGACTGCCTTGAGCCGCAGTTGCAGCCCGACCAGGTCAGCGGTGACGCGGAAGGTCGGTCCGGCCGCCGCGTTCAGCTCGCCACCGGCGGCCAGGGTCTCGATGTCGACGAAGACGCCGTCGCCGTTGTCCACCTGCCAGAAGTAGGCGACGTTGCCGGTGATGGTGCCGCCGGGGTTGTCCGCATCGCTGACATTCGGTACCGAGGCCTTGAGCAGCGTGCCGAGCTCGGGCGTCATGTCATTGATGCTGGCCAGTCCATCCGGCAGGCTGTTGTCGCCGGGGGCGGCCTCCAGCATATCGTCGGCGAACTGCAGGCGCTCGATGCCGGTCAGGCGGTCGGTCCCATCGCGGCCGGCGACCGAGTCAACGACGGTGATGACGTCGTCACTGAAGTCGATCGTGGTGCCGTTGTTGTCGATCTGGATGTCATATTCACCAACATTGCCACGGAACACCGCCGTGTCGTAGTTGGGCCCGGTAGCCTGGAGGATCTCCCGGACTATCACCAGTTGGCCCGGGTTGTAGGTGCCGTTGACCATGAAGGGGGCCATTTGCTTCAGGTTGTTGAAGCTGGCGATCTCGGGGCCAGTGCCATCGGCGTTCTGCCGGACGCTGATGCGCACATTCAGCCACTTGTCACCGTCGATCAGGTCATCGCCGCCACCGCCCTCGAGGGTGTCGCTACCGGCACCACCGAGGATGATGTTGCCGCTGCCGAACTGGTCGTCGGCCGTTCCGACCAGGGTATCCCCCCCTGCCGCTGCCGTGCCGAGGAACGCCTGCAGCCCGCTGATCAGGCTGAAGTTGGTCATCACGCTGCCATGGGCGCCTGAAGTGGCGATAAGCGCCGCATCGGCATCGTCGCCGCGAATCAGGTCGCTGAAGGCCGAGCCCGACACACCTTCGGTGGACTCGAAGCGCGACAGCACGGAGGTGGCGCCGGGGGCGATGGGGGCCTCGTTAAAGGCGCGCAGGCGCATGTCGATGCTGACTCCGGCCGGGTCATCCTTGAACACCGCCCAGTCGAAGCCCGACATGCCGACGTAGCGGTCGCCCTCGCCGCCGTTGCCCATCATGACGTCGTCACCGCCCTCGCCGTCCATGCGGTCGATGATGCCGAACTCGCCGAGGAAGACGTCATGGCCGATGATCGGGTCATTGCCGAAGGAATCGAAGTTGTCGCCGGCCGCGCCGTCGGGCATCCCGCGTTCGATCCAGTCGTCGCCCTCGTTGCCGAAGACGAACTCGTTGGCCCGCACGCCGAGGATGAAGTCGTTGCCGACACCGCCGAAGGACTCGGAGGCATCTTCGATATTGATGATGAAGTCGTTGCCGAAGCCACCGATCAACAGGTTGATGCCGTTGCCGCCATGGATGACGTCGTTGCCCTCACCGCCCTGGATGTTGTCGTCACCCCCCTTGTCCGTGAGGATGTCGTCACCGGCACCACCGAAGATCATGTCGTTGCCGTCGCCGCCTTCCAGGCGGTCGTTGCCGGCATCGCCGTGCAGGGTATCGTCACCGATGCTGGAGATCAGGGTGTCGTTGCCGGCGCTGCCACCCAGCACCACGTGGTCCTCTCCGGTGTACTTGAGGAAGTTGGCACTGCGCAGCACCAGCGGGATCAGCGGGCTGGTACCCAGCGGATCATCGCGTCCGGTGGCACCGAGCCCGGTGAACTGCTGGGTCGGGTCCACTTCCAGGGTGAAGGCCGGGGTGGAGAAGATATCCCCCGGCAGGTGAGTGGCGCTGGTATTGGCCATCACCAGCTTGGCGAAGGAGTTGTTCTCCAGCTCGGTGAGGAAGTTCAGGCCGGCGGTACGCTCCAGGTAGTAGAAGCGGTCGCCGTCCTGGAGTTTCTCCATCTGCGTCTCGAAGACGAAGTTGAAGGTGGAGCCCAGCAGGCCGCCGAAGGGCATCTGCCTCTCGGCCAGGCCGCCGACCCACAGGTCGATGTCATTCACCCCGGTGGCAGCCGCCGGTCCGTTGAGGAAATCGATCCGGTCGGCCGGCGCACCGTCGCCGCCGAATACCAGGGCGAAGGCCGCGGCGCGCTTGTCCGCCAGGGTGGTGGCGCTGGTCACCGACACATGGGTGCCATAGGCGGCGATGAAGTTGACCACCGCCTCCTGGTGCTTCAGGTTCATCGCGAAGTCCAGCCAGCTGGCATAGGGCTTGAGCTGGGTGTCCCCGGTCATGGTGAAGAATTCCTGGCGGGCCGCGTTGAGCGAGGGCACGCCGGTATCCCGTCCCCGGGTCAGGTTGATGGTGGCCAGGTCCAGCGGCAGGCCCAGCAGGTTGTTGCGCAGGGCCTCGGTGACGAACTCGTCGATCTCGTTGCCGAGCTGACGGGTCATGCCACGGACGATGGCGCCGGCCGCTTCGTCGGCGCTGACCGTGACGGTGCCTCCCGCGCCGTTGCTCAGCTGGTTGAACGCCAGCGGATTGAGGAAGGCATCGATCAGGCCCATGGAACTGTCGACGAAGTTGGCGTCGAGGCGGTCCACGGTCTCGGTCAGCATGGAGTGGCCGAAGCGGTACACCACATGGGCGAACTCGGCGACTATGGCCGGATTGATGGTGGAGTCATAAACCTGGGTCGGCGCGAAGAAGATGTCGACCTGCGGCTGTACTTTGCGGGCGAACTCCTCGAACACCAGGTGCTGGTACTGCATCTCGGTGGAGAAACGCGCCGCCTGGAACAGGCGTTCGCCGTTCCAGACACCGGGCGACAATTGCCATTCGGCGATGAAGGCCGGGTCGTTGCTGGCCAGCACCACATCCTTGATGTGCTCGACCATGCGATTGTGCTCGGCGTGGAACACATGGTGCACCGACGTCAGACCGATGTTCTCGTTGCCGCGGCCGTCGCCGGTGGCGAAGTGGGCGTCGAGCAGTTCGTTGTCGTAAGTGTTGGGATTGCCATCGTCGGTGCCGGCGACGCCGTCGGCGTCTGGCGTCAGCAGGGCCCCGGTGGTGGAACTACGCGGGTTGGCACTGTGAGCGATGTCGTCGAGGAACGCATGGTTGGTGCGCACCACGTTGCCGGGCACCGCCAGGCCGCCCGCCACGCCTTCGACGGTCCCGGTGGTAGTGACGTACTGGGCAAAGCCGTTGGCGCCGGGCACGAACTTGCCATAGGCGTCGGTGACCAGCATCGGCAGGTTGGTGACATCGGCATCGGTAAGGATGATGCCGAGCATCAGGGCCTGCGCCTTGACCTCCGCCCAGGTGGGCAGGCCGCCGGTGGCGCCGTCCAGCAGGTTGCCGGTGGCGACCGGATCACCCGCAGCGTTCAGCTCGTACTCGCGCAGGAATACCTGGTGCGAGGCATGGGAGGTGTAGGTCTGGTTCTGGTCGACGAAGGGGGTGGTCAGATTCGTGTGCTGGTGGATGTCGTCCGAGGTGCCCAGCACAGTGTCAGCGCCAGCCTGTACCAGGGTGTTGGTGGCCCGGCTCAGCAGCATGAAGCGCTGTGCCACCGGCAGGTCATCCGTGGTGCCGAGCACGCCATCGCCCCCAAGCACCAGCGGGTCGTCGTCGGCCAGCGGCACGAAGACGATGCCGTTGCCGCCCTTGTGTACCAGGTCCAGGCCATGGTCGAAGAACTGGCCGAACAGGGTGAACCAGGAGTTGAAGCCGGCCGACAGGCCTTCGTCAGGCGCGGTGTTGGGAATGAACAGCGGTTGCCCTGCCGGAACGGCCGCACCATTCAGGTCCAGCAGCGTGCCCACTGCGAACGGCAGCTGGGTAGCCGGGTTGATCTGCGTGCCATTAGCCAGCACACCCATCCCGGCGTCCACGAATGCCTGCACCGCCACCGGGTTGGAGATGGTCTGGTCCACCACCAGGTTGGAGATGGTCCGCGGGTCGGAGTCCACCACGTTCCCGTCCTGGGCATAGTTGGTATTGGTGGTACCGGCAAAGGGGTCCTCGTCGTTTTCGTCGCGGAAGAACTGATCCAGCATCGTCGGGAACGGAGCGTCCGCCGCGCCGAACTCTTCCTGTCCCGTAACCAGGTTGTTGAACGAGCCATCCACGGTACGCAGCCCCATGGCCACCCGCGAGTTCGGCAGAATATCCGCCAGGCTCTCGCCGGCCGCATGGCGCTCGGAGATCCTGATCTGGTCGAGGATGAACTGCAGGTCCCCGCGGATCAGGTGCACGCCGCCATTGATGGGGTCGGTGGGGCTCTCGGCCGGAATCGGCGCCACCGGCGTGGTGGGCACTATGCCCTCCACCGCGGCGGTGGGCGTGGAGAAGGCGGTCTCCATCACGTCTGCATCGTCCAGGTAGATCGCCTTGACGCGGATCGCCACGCCGTCAAGGTCACCGGTGACGCGGAAGGTGTCGCGGGATGCTGTCGAGGGCGCATCGCCGCCCAGGGTGACGATGTCCTGGAAGATGCCGGGCGCCACCTCGAACTGCCAGACAAAGGTGACCGGCCGCCCGGCCAGGGTTCCGCCGGTGATGTCCGCATCGGTCACGCCGGCCACCGAGGCCCGCAACAGCTGGCCGACGGCCGGGGTGTTGTCCACGGCGTTGCTGTTGGCATCGAGGATGGTCACCGTGCCCACCGGCAGGCTGTTGAGGCCCAGCAGCGGATCGGGCTCGACGAACTGGCCGATGGCCGCATCGAACACCAGCGTCTGGTCAGAGAACTGGATGCGTTCGATGTTGACCAGGGAATCGGTGCCCTCGGTGAGGGCGGCCGTGCCGACGTTGTCGGTGACAGTGGTGACGCCGTTGAGGGTGGTGACGGTGTAGTTGGCGCGGGGGCCGGAATAGACCGCGGTATCCACGTGATTGTTGTCATCCAGGATTTCGCGGACGATGCTCAGCTGGCTCGGGTTGACCGCGCCGGAGAGCATGAGTGGGATCAGGTCCCTGATGGTCAGCACGCTGTCGATGGGATTGGCGCCTATCTGCACCCGCACGTTGAGCCAGCTGTCGCCATCGATCAGGTCATTACCGCCGCGACCTTCGATGATGTCGCTGCCGGCGCCGCCGAGGAGGATGTTGCCGGAAGCGAAGGAGGTCACGACGGGTACCGCCGCGGTACCCAGCATCTGGTTGAGGAAGTCCTGCAGGCCGTTGATCAGGGCGATGTTGGTCAGGACACTGCCGTTGGCGCCTTCACCGGGGATGGAGTCGGCATCGGAGTTGTCGCCTTTCAGGACGTCGCCGAAGGCCGAGCCGGACAGACCCTCCACGCCGGCGAAGCGGTCCATCAGGCCTGCGTTGGATGCCGTCACCGGGGGCTCGACGAAGTCGTCGATCAGCAAGTTGGCGGTCACCCCGCGCGTCTCGCGGCTGTAACTGGCCCAGTCGAAGCCTGAGGCACCGTCGACGTGGTCGGAGCCGTCGGAGGCGACCGTGATGTCGTCGCCGCCCTCGCCCATCACCTCGTCGAAGCCGCCGCCGGTGATGAACACGTCGTTGCCCAACACGTCATCAGCGGCGAAGGGGGAGAAGTTGTCGCCGGGTGCGCCGTCCTGGGTGCCGATCTCGATCCAGTCGTCGCCTTCGTTACCCGCGGTCGGCAGGTTGGTCTTGGCGCCGTAGATGAAGTCGTTGCCCGGGCCGCCGAAAGTGTCGGAGACGTCTTCACCGGTGACGATGAAGTCGTCACCGGCGCCGCCCAGCAACAGGTTGAAGCCGTTGCCACCATGCAGGACGTCGTTGCCGTCCCCGGCGCGGATGGTGTCGTCGCCGCCGAGGTCGGTGATGATGTCGTCACCCGCGCCGCCTTCGAGGTTATCGACGCCGTCGCCACCTTCCAGGCGGTCGTTGCCTTCATCGCCCCAGAGGGTGTCGTCGCCGATGCTGCCGATCATGATGTCGTTGCCGGCCGTGCCACCCAGCACCACGTGGTCCTCGCCGGTGTAGCGCAGGTAGTTGGTATCCGGGCCGACGGTCTCGGGGTTGTCACGGATCACCAGCGCGAACATCGCCGCAGGGTCGGAAGGGTCGTCCCGCCCGGTGAGGCCCAGGCCGGTGAACTGCCGGGTCGGATCTACCTCCAGGGTAAAGGCCGGAGTGGAGAAGATATCCGCCGGCAGGTGGGTGACGTTGGTGTTGGCCATCACCAGCTTGGCGAAGGAGTTGTTCTCCATCTCGGTGAGGAAGTTCAGGCCCGCCAGGCGTCCCAGGTAGTAGAAGCGGTCACCGTTCTGCAGCGCCTCCATCTGGGTCTCGAAGACGAAGTTGAAGGTGGAGCCCAGCAGGCCGCCGAACGGCATCTGTTTTTCGGCCAGGCCGCCGACCCAGAAGTCGATGAAATCCACGCCGGTGGTGGTGATGCCATTGAAGTCATTGGCCCAGTCACCCGTGCTGTTCAAGAAGTCCAGACGGTCGATAGGCCCTTGTTCTCCCACACCGATCACACCGTCGCCATTGAGATCCAGGTCGCCAAAAACCAGCAGCATCGCAGCATCCCGCTTGGCCGCGAGAGTGGTCGCATTGACGATGCTCCCGTGAGTGCCGTAGGCGGCGATGAAGTTGACCAGGGACAACTCATGCTTGAGGTTGCCCATGAAGTCGACCCAGCTGGTATAGGCCTTCAACTGGCTGTCACCGGTCGCCTCGAAGAAGCTGCGACGTGCCGTGTTCAGCGAAGGCACGCCCGCATCGCGGCCGCGCGCGATATTGATGGTGGCCAGGTCCAGCGGCAGGCCCAGCAGGTTGTTGCGCAGCGCCTCGGTGACGAACTCGTCGACCTCGTTGCCCTGCTGGCGGGTCAGCCCGCGGATGATGGCGCCAGCCGCTTCCTCTGCGGTCGGGCCGCTGGCGGCGAAGGCCAGCGGGTTGAGGAAGGCCTGGATCAGGCCGATCTCGCTGTTGGCGAAATTCGGGTCCAGGCGGTCGATGGTTTCGGTCAGCATGGAGTGGCCGAAGCGATACACCACATGGGCGAACTCGGCAACGATGGACGGATCTATGGTGGAGTCGAACCCGTTGGGCGCCAGAAACTCATCGACGTTGGGCTGCACCTTGCGCGCGAACTCTTCGAACACCAGGTGCTGGTACTGCATCTCCGTGCCGAACTTGGCGGCCTGGAACAGGCGCTCGCCGTGCCACTGCAGCGCATCGATCTGCGCCTGCGTGGTCGGGAACGCCGCCGGCGCCGTGCCCGGCAGCAGCCACTGGCTGAGGAAGGCCAGGTCGGCGGAGGCAAGGATCACGTCCTTGGTCTGCTGCACCAGGCGGTTGTGCTCGGCGTGGAAGATGTGGTGCACGGAGGTCAGGCCGATGTTCTCGTTGACCCGGCCGTCACCAGCGATGTAGTGAGCATCCAGCAGCTCGTTGTCGAACGTGTTGCCGACGCCATCATCGACCCCGGCGACCAAGTCGCTATCGGCCCCCTTGAGCTGGCCGGTCTGGCTGTCATAGGGGTTGGCGGCGTGGGCGATATCGTCGAGGAAGGCGTGGCCGGTACGCACTGCATTGAGCAGGCTGATGGGCGCCAGTGGATTGCCTTCCACCAGCACGTCATCGGCGGTTCCGGCGATCTCGTCGAAGCCCTTCATCACTACCTGCGGGAAGCCGTTCGGCCCCTTGATGAAGTTGCCGTAGGCATCGGTGGCCAGCAGCGGAATGTTGTTGACGTCGGCGTCGGTCAGGTTGATGCCGAGGATGTCCCGGGCCTGGGCCTTGACCACTGCCCAGGTGGCCATGCCGCCAATGGGCGTATCGTCGCCGGTGCCGAAGCTGCCATCGACGCCCAGGTTGCGGTTGGTGATCAGCTCACCGGTGGCCATCGGACCATTGGCGGTCGAGACGTAGGCGCGCAGGAACACCTGGTGCGAGGGGTGCGAGCTATAGGTCTGGTTCTGGTCGACGAAGGGTGAGGTGGTGTTCAGGTGACGGTGCACGTCGTCAGCGGTGTTCATGAGGCCGTCGGCGCCAGCGCCCACGGCCACGTTGGTGGCACGGGTCAGCACCAGGAAGTTGGTGGCGGCCCCGGGAACGAAGAGCGGATCGTCCTCCTGCAGCGGGATGAAGATGGTGCCGCTGTTGCCCTTCTGCACCAGATCCAGGCCATGGTCGAAGAACTGGCCGAAGAAAGTGAACCAGGTGTTGAAGGGTGCGGACAGCCCTTCGTCAGGTGTGGTGTTGGGGATAACCAGGGGCTGCCCCGGCTGGACCGCCAAGCCATCGCCACCCAGCAGGGTGCCTACCGGGAACGGCAGCAGCGTGCTCGGGTCGATCTGGGTGCCGTCGGCCTGGGTGCCCAGACCAGCGTCGAGGAAGGCCTGGACCGCCGCCGGATTGCTCATGGTCTGGTCGACGATCAGGTTGGAAATGATCCGCGGATCGGCGTCCACCACGTTGCCGGCCAGGGGCCCGGTGGTGGCGTAGTTGTTGTTGGTCAGCTCGCCGCCCGGGGCGAGACCGTTGAGGTCGAAGACATCGTCGCCCTCATTGCGGAAGCGCTGATCGAGCATGAACGGGAAGAAGTTATCCGCCGAACCGAAGCTCTCCTGGCCGAAGACCAGGTGATTGTAGGAACCGTCAATGGTGCGCAGGCCCCAGGGCACCTGTGCGTTGGGTAGCAACGCCGACAGGTCCGCCCCCGCCGCGTGGGCTTCAGCGATGAGAATCTGCTCAAGAATGAACTCGAGGTCAGACTTGATGAAGTTGGCCATGTTTGTTTCCTCAATCCGACAGCAATTAGTCAGGCCGAATCACGCCCACGCGGGTGCGATTCCACGTTTCTTCGTAGGAAATCGATGAAGCCGGGCAAATCGAAGTCGCGGCCGAACCCGCCAAGCCTTGGTAGAAGCTCAGTTCCGACTAAGGTGATTTGTCCCAGCCCGCCCCGTCGGCGACGGTGGCGGCACTACTGCTCAATCGCAGGGCGGGCCGTGGAAGCGGACCCCCGAGGAGGCAAAGGTCGAGGAGACAGCCGCCCCCCCGCGCGGGCCTGAAGCAATACTCATGACGACGTTCTCCCTGGCTTTCTGGTGGCTGCTGCGGCGAATACGTCCATCAACGCAGTGACCTGCCAAAAAATAGTCATGCTCGTTCACACCCTGACTAAAGTTCCGGGCCCAAGCACTGTCAAGAATACGTCGCAATGTATTTCAAAATGTAAATATTCAATAAATACTTGAATTAAAAGGAAATACACAAAAGAAATAACCTTAGAATCCATTCAACATGCGGTATCACTCTCCCGGCAGTCCTGGCATGCTCTTCTCCATACCAACGAAACACCCGATTTAGAGCGGTCCGCTGGACGCTCCCCACTTATCAGCGGAATACCACCGTTGATTCAAGTGAGGAATCCGGGCATTTCAGAGGCATCTTTCTTGCTTGGACAGCTGCACGGATGCGATGGCATCGTCAGAAAACAGGCGCCGATCGCACAGCGACTTGGAAGCCTGGAATAGACGTGCCCAATCGAGTAGAAGGATTTCTCCAGTCATGAAAAAAGGGTGAAGCTCCTGGAGCTTCACCCCTTTCTCTTCCCGCAATTAGTCGGTTGCCTGGCGAGACCTCAGACCGCCAGGATGAAGTCCGCCTGGTTGATGCTCGCGGCATCGGCCACGCCCACCAGGGTCAGGGTGTTGGCGCCGATGGTCACCACCGTACTGCCGGCGACACCACTGATGGCCACATCGGCGGCGAAGCTCGCCGCGGTGATGCCCAGCCCCGCGACGTTGATCTGGTCCTGGCTGCCATCCGGGTTGGCGCCGAAGCCCAGCACCGCATCATGGCCACTGCCGAACACGAACATGTCGTTGCCCAGGACACCATTCATGATGTCGTTGCCAAAACCGCCCGCCAGCACATCGTTCCCCGCGCCACCCACCAGGGTGTTGTCCAGCGTGTTGCCGGCACCGAGGAAATTGCCCGTACCGCCGAAGTTCAGGTTGTCGAGGTTATCGCCCAGGAAATAGGACGCGAGCCCGGTCCACACGGTATCCAGCCCGGCGTTGGCCAGTTCCACCACCGCATCGCCGACATCCATCACTTCATAGGTGTCGTTGCCTTGGCCGCCGGACATGGTATCTGCGCCCGCCCCGCCGATGAGCACATCATGGCCACTCCCCGTCACCATGTTGTTGGCCAGCGCATTGCCCACACCGAAGAAGTTACCGCTGCCAGTGAACAACAGGTTCTCGACGTTGTCCGTCAGGGCGTAGCTCCCCAGCGAAGTCCGGACACTGTCATTCCCTTCCCCGCCCAGCTCCACGACGCTATCACCCAGGTCCGCCACCTCGTAGGTATCGTTGCCGGCGCCACCGGACATGGTATCCGCGCCCGCATCGCCGATGAGCAGATCGTTGCCGCTGCCGCCCACCATGTTGTTGGCCAGCGTATTGCCGATGCCTACGACATCGGCCGTGGCGACGAAGTGCAGGTTCTCGACATTGACGGGCAGTGCGTAGAACGTCTGCGAGGTAAAGACGGTGTCAATGCCCTGATCGGCCTGCTCCACCGCGGCATCGCCGAACTCCCTCACCTCGTAGGTATCGTTGCCGGCACCGCCGAACAGAGTATCCACGCCCCCGCCACCAATCAGCAGGTCATCGCCCATGGCGCCGACGATGATATTGTCCAGCGCATTGCCGGTGCCGACGAAGTTGCCCAGGCCGCCGAAGTACAGATTCTCGACGTTGGCCGTCAGGGTGGTGTTCGATACGGAAGTCCAGACCGTATCCACCCCGCTACCGAAGAACTCGCCAGTCACGTCACCCGCATCGGTCATCTCATAGGTGTCGTTGCCCAGGCCACCGGCCATCAAGTCGGCCCCGGCCCCGCCGATCAGCATATCGTCGCCAGACTCACCATTGAGGGTGTCGTCGCCCAGACCGCCGAACAGCGTATCGTTGCCGTCGCCGGCATTGATCAGGTCACCACCTATGGTGCCATTGAGGACATCGGCTCCGAGGGTCCCCAGGATCACCGCCCCCACCACCCCCGTTGTCGCGGACGTCCGCGTTTCCGCGCCGCCGAGGTCATCGGTGAAGCTCGCCACCACCCGCAGTTGCTGGCCGATTTGTGCGGTAGTCGGGGTGAAGCTGCGATTGGTAGCACCAGCGATATTGGTGAAGGCGACCCCGTCACTCGACGCCTGCCACTGGAAGTTGAAGATCGAGGTGGTGAGACCATCCGGATCATCGATGGTGCCCTGGGACGCCGCCAGCGCCAGGCTTTCGGTCGGACTGGTGTCGCTGATGGCTGGTTCGCCCGTGGCCGCATCCTGGGCCGGAGTGGCCGACACCAGTGCAGTCGGTGCCGAGAACACGGTTTCCACCACACCATGGGCATCCCTGTAGATCGCCTTGACCCGCAGGGTCTGGCCGGCGAGATCGGCAGTCACTCTGAAGGTTTCGCCACTCGCCGTCTGGTCCGCAGCTGCGACATCGATCTGGATGATGTCCCTGAACAGGCCATCACCGTTGTCCACCTGCCAGTAGTAGGCCACCTGGCCGGTGACCAAACCGCCAGGGTTGTCCGCATCCGTGACTCCGGGAATGGACGCCTTCATCAGGGTGCCAACTTCAGGCGTCACATCGTTCACCGTCACCAGCCCTTGCGGAAGGAAATTGCCCGAAGGGGCCAGGAGCATTGCCTGATCGGCGAACTGCAGCCGTTCCACACCGGTCAATCGGTCGACGCCATCCCGGCCGACTTCCCCGTCGGTCACGGTGACGATGTCGTCACTGATGTCGAGCGCAGTGCCGTTGTTGTCGATGCTGACCGTGTAATCGGCGGCATTGCCGGTGAAGCCGACCGTGTCATAGCTGAAGCCTGCACCCGGCAGGATCTCGCGCACGATGACCAGTTGCCCCGGATTGAAGAACCCCGACGTCATGAAGGGTACGAGTTCGGTAAGGTTGCTGAAGCGGGCAATCTCCGCCCCCGTGCCATCGATGTTGGCACGCACACTGATGGCGACGTTCAGCCACTTGTCGCCATCGATCTGGTCATCGCCGCCACCGCCCTCGATGAGATCACTACCGTTGCCACCGAGGATGACATTGCCGGCGCCGAAGCTGTCGTCGGCATTGCCCAGGATACCGTCCGGACCGGCGGCGGCAGCCCCCAGGAAGGCGCGCAGACCGTCGATCAGATCCAGGTTGGTCAGTATGCTGCCGGTGAAGCCGGAGACGGAAATGGCCGCCGCGTCGAAATCATCGCCACGCAGGACATCGCCGAATGCCGACCCCGACAGGCCTTCGGTGGATTCGAAGCGGGCCAGTACCGACGCCGCGGAGGCGCCGAGCGGGGCTTCGTTGAAGGCACGGAAGCGCATATCGATATTCACGCCGCCCGGATCATCCTTGAACGCTGCCCAGTCGTAACCGGAACCGCCGATGTAGCGGTCGGTCGGGCCGCCATTGCCGACCATGATGTCGTCGCCGCCCTCACCTTCCATCCGGTCGATGGTGCCCTGCCCGATGAACACGTCATTGCCGACTATGGCGTCCAGGCCGCGGGCGTCGAAGTTCTCGCCGGCACTGCCGTCGGCCATGCCGTGCTCGAGCCAGTCGTCGCCCTCGTTACCGAACACCATTTCGTTCGGCCGTACGCCCAGGATGAAGTCGTCGCCCGGGCCGCCGAAACTCTCCGACTCGTCCTCGCCGGTGATGATGAAGTCCTTGCCGAAGCCACCGAGCATCAGGTTGATGCCGTTACCGGCATGGATCACGTCGTTGCCGTCGCCACCCTGCAGGTTGTCGTCGCCACCCAGGTCCGTGATGATGTCGTCGCCAGGGCCACCCTGGATCATGTCGACGCCATCGCCACCCTCGAGCCTGTCATTGCCGGCATCGCCGTACAGCGTATCGTCGCCAATGCCGGAGATGAGGATGTCATTGCCTGCGGTACCGCCCAGGACCACATGGTCTTCGCCGGTGTAGTGCAGGTAGTTGGCATCGACTCCCGGGGTCGTCGGGTCATCGCGTATCACTAGCGGACGCAGGGCACTACCGCCTTGCGGATCGGAATTGCCGAACAGGCCGTCGGCACCCGCCACATCGTCGGCCGTCCCCTGGATGCCATCCAGCCCGGCCTCGTTCAGGCCGGTGTGCTGTGCCAGGGAGTTGGCCTCGAGGATGAAGGCCGGTGTCGAGAACACGTCACCCGGCAGGTGCGTGGCATTGGTGTTGGCCATGATCAGCTTGGCGAACGAGTTGTTCTCCAGTTCGGTGAGGAAGTTCAGCCCCGCCGTGCGCTCCAGATAGTAGAAACGGTCGCCGTTCTGCAGCTTCTCCATCTGGTTTTCGAACACGTAGTTGAAGGTCGAGCCCAGCAGGCCGCCGAAGGGCATCTGCCGCTCGGCCAGGCCACCGACCCAGAGGTCGATGTCGTCGACGCCAGTGGTTGCGGCGGGGCCGTTCAGGAAGTCGAGGCGGTCGGCCGCCACCACCCCATCCCCGTTCTGATCCGTGCCAAAGACCAGCTCCATGGCCGCCAGGCGCTTGTTGGCCAGCGTCGTCGCACTGGTCACGCTCACGTGGGTGCCGTAGGCGGCGATGAAGTTGATGATCGACGACTCATGCCGCAGGTTCATCGCGAAGTCGACCCAACTCGAATAGGGCTTGAGTTGGGCATCGCCGGTGGTGGTGTAGAAGTCCAGACGCGCCCTGTTAAGCGACGGTACGCCGGTGTCGCGGGCGCGGGTCATGTTGACGGTCGGCAAATCGAGCGGCAGGCCGAGCAGGTTGTTGCGCAGTGCATCGGTCACGAAGTTGTCGATCTCGTTGCCCTGTTGCCGGGTCACGCCGCGCACGATGGCGCCGGCCGCCTGTTCAGCGGTGAGGGTGCCGTTGGCATTGAACGCCAGCGGGTTGAGGAAGGCCTGCACCAGGCCGATCTCGCTGGAGGCGAAGTTGGGGTCGAGCCGATCCACGGTCTCGAGCAGCATCGAGTGGCCGAAGCGATACACCGCGTGGGCGAACTCGGCGACTATCGCCGGGTTGATGGTCGCGTCGTAGCCCTGGCCTTCGGTCAGGAACACGTCCACCTGCGGCTGCACCTTGCGGGCGAACTCTTCGAACACCAGGTGCTGGTACTGCATCTCGGTGCCGAAGCGCGCCGCCTGGAACAGGCGCTCGCCATTCCACTGCAGGGCGTCGATCTCCCCTTGCGTGGTGGGCAGGGTCGTGATCGGCGTCCGCAGCCACTGGTTGACGAAGGCGACGTCATTGCTGGCGATCACCACGTCCTTGATATGCCCGACCAGGCGGTTGTGTTCAGCGTGGAACACGTGGTGCACGGCGGTAAGGGCGATGTTCTCGTTGACCCGGCCGTCACCGGCCATGAAGTGCTCGGCCAGGAGTTCGTCGTCGTAGGTGGTGCCCAGGCCATCGTCGACTCCGGCAATGAGATCGGCATCCGCAGTCAGCGGGACGCCGAAGGCACTGAAGGGGTTGGCGCTGTGGGCGATGTCGGCGAGGAACATATGGCCGGTGCGCAGGGCGCCGACCGCGGTGGGACTGATCGGCGCGGCCGGATCGCCTTCAACCAGCACGTCGTCCGTCGTCTGGGCGATGCCGTCCGCACCGAGGTCAACGATCAGTTGAGCGAAGCCATTCGGGCCAGGAACGAACTTGCCATACGGATCCACACGGACCAGCGGCACGTTGAGGGCATCGAAGTCACTCAGCTCGATGCCCAGCAGGTCGCGTGCCTGGGCCTTGACCACGCCCCAGGTGGCCATCCCACCAAGCTCGATGTCGTTGCCGTTGCCGAAGATGCCGTCCACCAGGTCCCTGTTGGTGATCAGCCGGCCGGTTGAAACCGGCACCCCCCCAACCAGCTCATAGGCACGCAGGAAGACCTGGTGCGCCGGATGCGAGGTGTAGGTCTGGTTCTGGTCGACGAAGGGCGTGGTCTGGTTGTTCTGCGTATGCACATCGTCAGCGGTCCCCAGTATACCGTCAACGCCAGGCAGGACCTGGGTATTGACGGCACGGGTGACCATCATGAACTGCAGGGCCGGGTTGGTCACCTCATCGCCGGTGCCGGCGATACCGTCCGGACCATGGGTGATCAGCGGATCGTCGGGCTGCAGCGGAACGAACACCGTACCGTTCTCACCCTTCTGCACAAAGTCGAGGCCGTGGTCGAAGAACTGCCCGAAGAAGGTGAACCAGGCGTTGAACGGTGCCGACAGACCCTCGTCAGGCGTGGTGTTGGGGATGGTCAGGGTCTGGCCACGCGGGATGACCACCCCGGCGAGGTCGAGGATGATCGGCGTGCCATCGGCATTGAACAGCAGCGCACCCGTGACCGGATCTACCGCCTGGGTGCCCAGCCCCGCTTCGAGGAAAGCCTGCACCGCCGACGGGTTGGTGATGGTCTGGTCGACGATCAGGTTGGAGATGATCCGCGGATCGGAGTCGACCACATTGCCATCCACAGGGCCCGTGGTGGCGAAGTTGGTGTTGGTGATGCCATTGAACGGAGCCTCGTCCAGGTCATTACGGAACTGCTGGGGCACCAGCAGCGGGAAGTCCTGGTCCGCGGCACCGAAGTTGGTCTGTCCCACGACCAGGTTGTTCAATGAGCCGTCTACCGTGCGTATGCCGAAGGGCACCCGCGAGTTGGGCAGCAGGGACAGCAGGTCCGCGCCGGCCGCATGCTGTTCCGAGATTAGGATCTGATCGAGGATGAACTGCAGGTCGCTGCGGATCATGTGCAGGCCGTTACCCGGGCTGACAGTGGGGCTCTCCTCCGGAATCGGCGCCGGCGGGGCTACGACTATGACGCCGGTGACCGGCGTGGTCGCCGCCGAGAACACGTTTTCCAGCGTCCCGTTGGCGTCCTGGTAGACCGCCCTGACCCTCAATGAAAGCCCGTCGAGATCGGGCGTGACGCGGAAGGTAGTGCCGTGGACCGTCGCCGGGTTGTTGGCACCCTCAGCGCGGAGGTCCTCGAAAATGCCCGTGTTGGCGATCCGTTCGACCTGCCAGACGAAGCTGATGGGGCCGGTGATCGCGCCGGTCCCCGGATTGTCGGCATCGGTGATATCCGCCGCCGAGACCGTCAGCACCTGATTCACCGCTGGCGTAGTGTCATCGATCGTCAGCTGGCCAACCGGCTCGGCGTTGAGTCCGGCCACCAGCACCACGGCCTGGTCGGCGAACTGCAGCCGCTCGATATTGACCACGCGGTCGGTGCCGTCGGGTCCCGCCACCACATTGCCATCGACATCCACCACCTGGTGCTGGACCGTGGTCACGCCGGTGACCGCATCGGTGGTCACGATGTAGTTGGCCAGGACATCGGAGAACACCGCCGTGTCGAAAGAGGCAACGGCGGCCGTATTGATTTCACGGACGATACTGAGCTGGCTGGGCGTGATTTCGCCGGACAGCATGAAGGGTATCAGCTCGGTCAGGCTGTCGACGGTGGTGATGACCGGTTGCCCCGGCTGCGGCACGTGGCCGGCCACCGCAATGCGCACATTGAGGAAGCGCTCGCCGTCGAGCAGGTCATCGCCACCACGGCCTTCCATGATGTCGCTGCCACCGCCACCGAGGATGATGTTGCCGGAAGCGAAGGAGGTCACCACGGGCACCGCTGCGGTACCCAGCATCTGGTTGAGGAAGTCCTGCAGGCCGGTGATGCGGGCGATGCCCGCGGCGTTGAGTCCGCCGTTCAGCGCGCCGGGTACATTGATTTCCACCGCGTCGGCATGATCGCCGCGCAGCACATCAGCGAATTGCGAGCCGGTCAGGCCTTCGACGAAGGCGAAGCGGTCGAGTATTCCCTGGTTCGAGGGCGCCACCGGCGGCTCGATGAGGTCGTTGACCAGCAGGTCGGCCGACACGCCGAGCGGATCGTTGTCATAGCTGGCCCAGTCGAAGCCGCCACCGCCATTGAAGTGATCTTCGCCGTCGGACAGGACCATGATGTCGTCGCCGCCTTCACCGTCGGCCTCGTCGAAGCCGCCACCGGTGATGATGACGTCATGGCCTTGCACGGTGCTGGCTTCCAGCGGGTCGAAGTTGTCGCCGCCGGCGCCGTCCGAGGTACCTATCTCGATCCAGTCATCGCCTTCGTTACCCAAGGTCTGCAGGTTCATCTGGGAACCGAGGATGAAGTCGTTACCCTGTCCGCCGAAGGTCTCGGTAACGTCTTCGCCGGTGATGATGAAGTCGCTGCCGTCACCGCCCAGGATGAGGTTTTCGCCGTTGCCGCCGTGGATGACGTCGTCGCCGGCATTGCCCTTGAGGACGTCGTCGCCACCCAGGTCGGTGATGATATCGTTGCCGTCACCGCCCTCGATATTGTCGACGCCATCGCCGCCTTCCAGCCGGTCGTTGCCGGCGTCACCCCAGATTGTGTCGTCGCCGATGCTGCCGATCAGGGTGTCGTCAAGGTCGGTGCCACCGAGCACCACGTGGTCTACGCCCGTGTAGCGCAGGTAGTTGGTGTCGACGCCGGGTGTCGCGGGGTTATCGCGGATCACCAGCGGGATCAGGGCGCTGCCGCCGAGCGGGTCGGAATTGAGGGGAAAACCATCCGGGCCAAGCACATCGTCGGCCGTACCCTGGACACCATCCGGCCCGGCGTCGTTCAGGCCAGTGCGTTGCAGCAGCGGATTGGCCTCGAGTATGAATGCCGGGGTCGAGAAGACATCCGCCGGCAGGTGCCGCGCATCAGTGTTGAGCATCACCAGCTTGGCAAAGGAGTTGTTCTCCATTTCGGTGAGGAAGTTCAGCCCCGCGAGACGGGCCAGGTAGTAGAGGCGGTCACCGTTCTGCAGTGCCTCCAGCTGGGTCTCGAAGACGAAGTTGAAGGTGGAGCCGAGCAGGCCACCGAACGGCATCTGCTTCTCGGCCAGGCCGCCGATCCAGAAGTCGACGAAATCCACACCGGTGGTGGTGATGCCATTGAAGTCATTGGCCCAGTCACCGGTGCTGTTCAGGAAGTCCAGGCGATCGGCAGGCTCGCCGACGCCGCCGAACACTATGGCAGCCGCAGCGGCACGCTTGGCGGCGAGGGTGGTCGCATTGATGATGGTCCCGTGGGTGCCGTAGGCCGCGATGAAGTTCACCAGCGACGCTTCATGCTTGAGGTTGCCCATGAAGTCGACCCAACTGGTGTAGGGCTTGAGCTGGTTGTCGCCGGTCATCTGGTAGAACTCGCGGCGCGCCGCGTTAAGCGAGGGCACGCCGGTGTCGCGGCCGCGGCTGATGTTGAGAGCGGGCAGGTCCAGGGGCAACCCCAGCAAATTGTTGCGCACCGCTTCGGTGACGAACTCATCGATCTCATTGCCCTGCTGGCGGGTCACGCCCCGGACTATGGCACCGGCGGCCTGCTCCGCTGTGACGGTTACGCCGCCGACCTGATTGAACGCCAAGGGGTTGAGGAAGGCCTGGATCAGGCCGATCTCGTCCGGAAAGAGGTTGGCATCGCGGCGTTCGATGGTCTCGACCAGCATCGAGTGGCCGAAGCGGAACACCACGCTGGCAAACTCGTTGACTATCGCCGGATCGATGGTGGCATCGAATCCATCCGGTGCGAGGAAGGCATCCACTTGCGGCTGAACCTTACGCGCGAACTCCTCGAACACCAGGTGCTGGTACTGCATCTCGGTACCGAACTTGGCGGCCTGGAACAGCCGCTCGCCGTTCCAGTCCAGCGCGGCGATTTCCGCCGGCGTGACCGGGAAGGTGGCCGGCGCGGTGCCCGGCATCAACCACGGGGTGAGGAAGGCCAGGTCGTTGGACGCCAGGATCACCGACTTGGTGTGGTCCACCAGGCGGTTGTGCTCGGAGTGGAACACGTGGTGCACGGCGGTCAGGCCGATGTTCTCGTTGACCCGGCCATCGCCGGCCATGAAGTGCTGACCCAGCAGTTCGTCGTCATAGGTGCCGCCGATGCCATCGTCGACGCCGGCGACCGCATCGGCATCCGGCAGTTTCTGGACCCCGGTCTGGCTATCGAAGGGATTGGCACTATGGGCGATGTCGACGAGGAAGGCATGCCCGGTGCGCACCGCGCCGACCAGGCTGATGGGGGCCGCTGGATTGCCCTCGACAAGGAAGTCATCAGAGGTACCGCCAATCCCGTCGAACCCCGCCATCACCACTTGCGGGAAACCATTAGGGCCCTTGATGAAATTGCCATAGAAGTCGGTGGCCAGCAGCGGGACACTGCCCACGTCGGCATCGGTCAGGTTGATCCCCAGCAGGTCGCGTGCCTGGGCCTTGACCACCGCCCAGGTGGACATGCCGCCGAGTTCCACGTCATCCGCGGAGCCGAATAGGCCATCAGCGCCCAGGCTGCGATTGGTGATCAGTTTGCCGGTGACCACCGGCTGACCGGCCGCATTCAGCTCATAGGCGCGCAGGAATACCTGGTGCGATGGGTGCGAGGTATAGGTCTGGTTCTGGTCGACGAAGGGCGACGTGGTGTTCAGGTGACGGTGCACATCGTCCGCGGTGTTCAGGATGCCGTCGGCTCCCGGCCCCACCGCGAGGTTGTCGGCCCGGGTGAGGACCATGAAGTTGCTTGCACCGCCCGGCACGAACAAGGGGTCATCCGGCTGCAGCGGAATGAACACGGTGCCGTTGTTGGCCTTCTGGATAAGGTCCAGGCCATGGTCGAAGAACTGGCCGAAGAAGGTGAACCAGGTGTTGAACGGTGCCGAGAGCCCCACGTCCGGGGCGGTGTTCGGGATGGTCAGCAGCGTCCCGGAGGGAATCGGGATGTTGTTCTGGTCCAGCAGGGTTCCGGTCGCGAATGGCAGGCCGGTTGCCGGATCGATCTGGGTGCCATCGGCGAAGGCCCCCTGTCCGGCATCGACGAACGCCTGAACCGCTGCGGGGTTGTTGCTGGTCTGGTCGGCGATCAGATTGGAGATGATCCGTGGATCGGCGTCGACCACGTTGCCGGCTACCGGTCCGGTGGTGGCGAAGTTGGTGTTGGTGACGAGGCCGCCGGGGGCCGGACCGTTGAGGTCGATGGTGTCACCATCCAGGTCATTGCGGAACGCCTGCTCGAGCATCAGCGGGAAGAATTGATCGGCCGAACCGAACCCGTCTTTACCGAGGATCAGATTATTGAACCTTCCATCGACGGTACGCAGACCGAAGGGCACCTGGCTGTTGGGCAACAGGGAGGCGAGGTTCTTGCCGGCTGCGTGGGCTTCAGCGATGAGGATCTGCTGAAGAATGAACTCGAGGTCAGATCGAATGAAGTTGGCCATTTATATGTCCTCAGTTCCGACAGCAAAAAGTCAGGCTGAATCACGCCCACGCGGGAGCGATTCCACGTTTGCAACGAAGAAGTCGAAGAAAAGACCGAATCGAATCCGCGAACGAAAGCACCGAGCCCTTATAAGGGCTCAGGTCTCAGAGGAATGATTCGGATCAATGACGCGCCGCGCTCTGCTTGGCGGCGGTCAGATACACGCGGTAGGCGGCCCGTGGAACAGGCCCGAAATGCGGACGCAAATCGGTAGGCATTCCAGCACGCGATGCCCCGACCACTCGATATCCATGATGACGGTCTCCCCAGCAGATCAAGCTGCCAAAGGCTGCAACGTCCCGTCCTGGATGCAGTCTGCCGAGAAATGACAATTTCTCATTCCTGACTAAAGTTCTGTGCCCAAGCACTGTCAAGAATACGTCGCGACATGTTTCAAAATGTAAAAATGCATTAAACAATTGAATTTAAAAAAAAATGTTAAAAACACCTACTCCAGGAACTCTTAAACATGCGGTAATACTGTCCCGGCAGTCCTGGCACGCCACATTCCACACCACCGAAAGCCCCGTTCCAGAGCGGCTCGCGCGACACTCCCATTTATCAGCGGAATACCACCGTTGATTCAAGTGAGGAATCCGGGCATTTCAAAGGCATCTTTCTTGCTAGAAAAATGCAGCAACCCAGGCTGTGACCCCGACAGTTCCGGCGTCCATCACAGATCGGCGTGGAAGCCTGGATCAAAGATGCGCAAGCAATGGGGACAGACTTCTCCCGCCATGAAAAACGGGGTGAAGTGCCAGGCACTTCACCCCGTCAGACCAGCTCGATGAATCAACCCGCGAGGATGAAGTCCGCCAGGGTGATGCTCGCGGCATCGGCCACGCCCACCAGGGTCAGGGTATTGGCGCCAATGGTCACCACGGTGCTGCCGGCGACACCACTGATGGCCACATCGGCGGCGAAGCTCGCCGCGGTGATGCCCAGCCCCGCGACGTTGATCTGGTCATGAGCGCCATCCGGGTTGGCGCCGAAGCCCAGCACCGCATCATGGCCGCTGCCGAACACGAACATGTCGTTGCCCAGGCCGCCATTCATGATGTCGTTGCCAAGACCGCCCGCCAGCACATCGTTCCCCGCGCCCCCCACCAGGGTGTTGTCCAGCGTGTTGCCGGCACCGATGAAGTTGCCCGTACCGCCGAAGTTCAGGTTGTCGACGTTGTCGCCCAGGACGTATGACGCGAGCCCGGTCCACACGGAGTCCAGCCCGGCGTTGGCCAGTTCCATCACCGCGTCGCCGACATCCGTCACTTCATAGATGTCGTTGCC
>NZ_SSOJ01000156.1 GCF_029871205.1 Pseudomonas sp. BN417
TCGGTCTTCTCCCACTTGTACTGGTAGTAGGCCTGCAAGCTGAGGCTGTCGGTCAGGTCGATCTGGCCGAATACCTGGCCTACCGGCAGGAAGAGTTCCTTGAGTTCCACCCCGGGGGTGTTGGCCTTGGTTGCATCAACCGGGGCCATGGCGCCGGAAATGCCGTTGCCGATGAACAGGCTCTCACCCCAGCTCACGACCTGGTCGCCGACGCGCAGGTTGAGGTTGTGCCCGCCGAGGTCCCAGGCGCCATAGACATAGGCATCGAGCAGGCGGATGTCCTTGCCATGCTGGTCGATAGTGTCGTGGGGGAAGTGGTTGGGTTGCGAGCAGCGGCCGCCGGCGAAGCAGTTGGAGGTGCCGGTGTGGTTGTCGTTGCTGCGGTTGTAAACGTCGTCGTAGAAGCCGCTGGCACGCATGAACAGGCCGAAGTCCTCCTTCCAGTTGAAGTTGGCCTCGGTGAGGAAACTGGAGCGGTTGGTGATCAGGCTGCCCTTGTCGAAGGCGTTGTTGCCGTCGTCGATGTTGGCGATGGCCGGGTTCGGGAAACCGTTGGACAAGGCGTGATCGCGGGACTCGGTACGCCACGCGAGGCCATAGGTGAGCGTGGTGTTCCAGTCGAGCTTGAGGTCTTCGTTGGGCTGGAACGACAGCGCCTGGACCTGGCTTGCGCAGCCGGTGGCCAAGCCAAGCAGTGCAACGCGGATCGCGAACTGCAAGGGATTACGGGGTTGGCGTCTTGTTGTTTTTATCATCATGTCGCTCTCGGCGTCGCTGGGCACAGCTTGGTTCGCCAGGCCCAGGGTTGAGTTGAGTGTGGCGACGTGACTATGTGGTCGCGGTCGAGGCACAACATCGTCCAAAAAGACTATCCATCGGCACTTGCACTCCGAACGGGCTGAGCGGTCGGTTGGCGCCGTCGCGCTTAGTCCCAACGGACGATGTTGTGTGTCAGGGGCGCACTGAGAATCCGGGCTGATTGCGCACCACGAACAACAACAAGGGAGCAAGCCCGATGAGCGCGAATAGCCCGCAATGGGATCAAAGTTGCGACGTACTGGTGGTGGGTTCGGGAGCCGGTGCGATGACCGCCGCGCTGCGTGCACACGACCTTGGACTGCAGGTCCAGGTGGTGGAAAAGAGCGACCGTTTCGGTGGCACCTCGGCGATTTCCGGTGGCGGCATCTGGATTCCCTGCAACCACCGCATCGCTGCCGTGGGTGGCCAGGATTCGGCCGAGGAGGCCGTCCGCTACATCCGCACCGTTACCCATGACGAGATCGACGATGGCCGTATCGAGGCCTATGTCGAACATGGCCACCGGGCGATCGAGTATCTCGAACAGCACTCCCGCGTACGCTTCGAGGCCCAGGCGGCCTATGCCGATTACTACCCGGAGGTGGAAGGCGGCAAGCCCGGTTTCCGCTCCATGGATCCGCTGCCGTTCGATGCCCGTGAGCTGGGCGAAGAGTTCCTGCGCCTGCGCGAGCCATCCCCCGGCACGCTGATGATGGGCCGCATGACCATGACCATGAAGGAGGCCAGGGTGCTGCTGTGCCGGGGCCCCGGCTGGGTCGGGCTGACCTTGAGGGTGCTCTGGCGCTACTGGCGCGACCTGGGCTGGCGCCTGCGTTCCAGGCGCGACCGCTTCCTCACCCTGGGCAATGCCCTGATCGCCGCTCTGCGCTGCTCGCTGATGGACCGCCAGGTACCGCTCACGCTCGACTGCCGGCTGGAGCGCCTGATCGAGGAAGACGGTCGGGTCGTTGGCGCTGAAGTGGTTCGTGATGGTGTGCGCCTGCGCATCCAGGCCCGGCGTGGCGTGGTGCTGGGGGCCGGTGGATTCGAGCGCAACCAGGCGATGCGTGCGCAATACCACCCACAGCCGTCGCGCAGCGACTGGAGCGCGACGCCGCCCTACAACACCGGTGATGCGATCCGCGCGGGCCAGGCCCTGGGCGCCAGCACGGCGCTGATGGGACACAGCTGGTGGGCGCCGACCACCCATGTCGAGGGCGAGGAGAAACAGCGCGCGCTGTTCGTCGAGCGCACTTTGCCCGGCTGCATCATGGTCAACTCGGCGGGCCAGCGCTTCGTCAACGAAGCCGCACCCTATACCGACATCGTCTACGCCATGTACGAAAACAACCGCGAGGGCGCCACCAGCGTGCCGTGCTGGCTGATCTTCGATGCCGATTTCCGCCGCAAGTATCCCTGTGGCGCGCTGTTGCCCGGCTATGCCATGCCCGACAGCCGCCTGCCGAAGCACCTGCTGAGCTACTACCACAAGGCCGATAGCCTGCAGGAACTGGCCGGCAAGATCGGCGTCGACTCGGCCGGCCTGATGCGCACCCTGGATCGTTTCAACCCCATGGCCGAGGCGGGCAAGGACCTGGATTTCAACAAGGGCGATTCGCTGTTCGACCGCTACTACGGCGACCCGACCGTGCAGCCCAACCCCTGCCTGGCGCCCCTGCTGAAAGCGCCCTTCTACGCGGTGAGGATCGACGCCGGCGATATCGGCACCAAGGGTGGCCTGCTCACCGACGTGCAGGCTCGCGTGCTGCGCGAAGACGGCACGCCCATCGCAGGTCTCTATGCCATCGGCAACACCGCCGCCTCGATGATGGGCCGCACCTACCCCGGCGCCGGCTCCACCATCGGACCGGCCATGGTCTTCGGGTTCCGCGCGGCCGAGCACATCCACGGCTCTGCGCCTGCAGGAGCGAATTCATTCGCGAAACAGGCCGAAGGCCTGTCCTCCTGAATCCGGGGCCGCCTGGCGGCCCTTCGCGAATGAATTCGCTCCCACAACGACTAACAACAAGAGGTAGACGAGATGATCGATTTCGCAGGCAAGACCGTCCTGGTCACCGGCGGTGGCGTGGGCATCGGGCGGGCCATAGTCGAGGCCTTCGCCCGCGCCGGGGCCCGATTGGCGGTCGCCGAAGTGGACGCCGAGCGTGCCGCCGCCCTGTGCGACTGGCTGGCCAGCCAGGGCGGGGAGGCGCTGGTGGTACAGGCCGATGTCACCGATGGGGCCCAGGTGGCCTCGCTGGCCGAACAGGTGGAGGCGCGCTTCGGCGGGCTCGACGTGCTGGTCAACAATGTCGGTGATTCGCTGATGATCGCCAAGCCGTTCGATGCCTACAGCGATGACGACATCGACCGTCTCTACGCGGTCAACCTGCAGCACATCTTCCGCGTGACCCGCGCCATGCTGCCACTGCTGCGCCGCCAGGGCGCCGGCGGCAGCATCATCAGCCTGTCGTCCATCGAAGCCTTCCGCGGTATTCCCAACTGCAGCGTCTATGCCGCGTTCAAGGCCGCCATCGGCGGCTTCACCAAGAGCCTGGCGCTGGAGCTGGGGCCGGTGGGCATCCGCGTCAACCAGATCGCCCCCGAGTCGACCGAAACCCCGCAACTGCCCATGTCGCTGATGATCGCCCCCGAGCACCGCGCGCAGATGCCGAACTGGATTCCGCTGGGCCGCT
Organism: Pseudomonas sp. BN417; assembly: GCF_029871205.1. GTDB lineage: Bacteria > Pseudomonadota > Gammaproteobacteria > Pseudomonadales > Pseudomonadaceae > Metapseudomonas. The sequence continues at coordinate 3,495 of NZ_SSOJ01000156.1, forward strand.
TCGGCCAGCCGGAAGACATGGCCGGAGCCGCGCTGTTCCTCGCCAGCCCGCTGTCGGGCTGGGTCACCGGCACCACCCTGCATGTGGATGGCGGCGCCCTGGCCGCAGCCGGCTGGTACCGCGATGCGAAAGGCACCTGGACCAACGTTCCGGTGATTACCGGCAACGGTTTCAATTTCTGAGCCTCCAGCATTCGCTGACTGCAAGAAGGAACCCCAGATGAACGCGAAGAATAACCAGGTCGCCGTGGTCACCGGCGCCAGCCGTGGCGTCGGCAAGGGCATTGCCATCGCCCTTGGCGCGGCGGGCATGACCGTCTACCTGAGCGGCCGCTCGGCCACCCAGAGCAACAGCCAGCTGCGCGGCAAACCCTTGCCCGGGAGCCTGGCGGAAACCGCCGAAGCCGTGACGCGCGCGGGTGGCAAGGGCATCGCCGTGCCCTGCGACCACCGTGATGACGAACAGGTGCGTGAGCTCTTCGCCCGCGTCGAACGTGAGCAGGGCCGCCTCGACCTGCTGGTGAACAATGCCACCTTCATCCACGAGAACCTGATCGATCCAGGTCCCTTCTGGGAGAAGTCCCTGGAGATGGTGGACATCCTCGACATCGGCCTGCGCTCGGCCTATGTCGCCTGCTATCACGCCGCGCCGTTGCTGGTGAAGAACGGCCACGGGTTGATCACCTTCGTCTCCTCCTTCGGCGCGGGCTGCTACATGCACGGCCCGGCCTACGGCGCGCAGAAGGCGGGCGTGGACAAGTTCGCCGCCGATATGGCCATCGATCTGGAGAACACCGGTGTCGCCGCCGTATCGCTGTGGCTGGGCCCGCAGCGCACCGAACGTACCGCCATCGCCGGCGCCGAGCGTGCGGACCAGTACGAGGAGTTCCTCGCCATGGCGGAGACCCCGGAGTTCAACGGCCGAGTCATCCATGCTCTGCTGGGCGATCCGAACCTCCAGACATTGTCCGGCCAGACCCTGATCACCGCCGAAGTGGCGCAGGGTTACGGCATCACCGAAGCCGAGGGCCGCCAGCCGCCGTCCTACCGCGAGATGCTTGGCGCGCCGCGCCCGCAGCACCCGGCTCGGGTGATCTGATCGATCCGTTACCGGGCCCTTGCCCCGGTGCCTCAACCCAGGGGCTTGAAACCAGGCCCCAACAGGAGTGACCAAGCGATGAAGATTCTTGTGATTGGTGGAACCGGCCTGATCGGCGGCCACGCGGCGCTTTACCTCAAAGCCGATGGGCACGACGTGACCATTGGCGGTCGCAAACCGGCCGCTGCCGGCAGTGCCTTGGCCGAGCTCAAGCAGCTGCAGGGGGACTATGTCGCCGGCACCTTCAGCCGTGACGACCTGGCGGGTTACGACGCCCTGGTATTCGCTGCCGGCAGCGATATCCGCCACGCCCCGCAGGGCGGCGACCTCGACGCCCACTGGCAGCGCGCCAACGTGGAGGCCATCCCGCGCTTCTTCGAACTGGCCCGCAGTGCGGGCATCAAGCAGGCGGTGCTGGTGGGGAGTTTCTATCCGCAGGTGGCGCCGGAATTGATCGACAGCATTCCTTACGTCCGTTCGCGGCATCTGTCCGACCAGGCCGTGCGTGCGCTTTCCGCTCCGGACTTCAAGGTGTGCAGCGTCAACGCGCCTTTCGTGGTGGGCGCCGTACCCGGCTTGAAAGTGGATATGTTCGAGGCCTACACCCGTTATGCCGAAGGCAAGTTCGCGCCTCTGCCGTTCTATGGTCCGGCTGGCGGCAGCAACTTCATCTCCACCCGTTCGCTGTCCCAGGCGATCCTCGGCGCGCTGCTGCATGGCGAGTCCGGCAAGGCGTACCTGGTGGGGGACGAGAACCTCAGTTACGCGGAGTACTTCGAGACCTTCCTGCGCGCCGCCGGCAACGACGCCGAGGTCCCATCGCTGGACCAGGAACACCCGCTGCTGCCGGACATGGCCCTCTATACCGGCCGTGGCAATACCGTCAGCTACGAGCCGGACGCTGCCGAGACAGCGCTGCTGGGGTATGTGCGCAATGACATCCAGCGCGCGGTGAATGAGGTGGTGGCGCAGTATCGGGGCTGAGGGGCGGGCCTTCGGCCCGCTTTCGCGAATGAATTCGCCCCCACAGGGAAGCGCAGGAGCGCATGGAGGTGCCGGCGCGAGTCACCCCTCTACCTCTGGGAGAGGGGCCGGGGGAGAGGGATGTTGAGCCCTGCGCAGACCTGCGGCCTGCAACGCGAATGAATTCGCCCCCACAGAAAAGCGCAGGGGCGCATGGAGGTGCCGGCGCGAGTCACCCCTCTACCGCTGGGAGAGGGGCCGGGGGTGAGGGATGCTGTGCCCTGCTCGGACTCCGCAGGGCAAACCTGTGGCCTGCTTGGCGAATGAATTCCCCCTACAGGAAAAGCACCCCGCCAGGATCCCGACCCATCCACGACCACCGAGAACCGATGAATGAAAAAGGCCCGCAATCGCGGGCCTTTCCGTTTCCACCCGCCAACTCAGATCGGCGAGCCGGGCAGGCCCTGGTAGTAGAAGCCGGCCACCATCCCGCCATCCACCGACAGCTCGCTGCCGTTGCAGTAACTGGCCTCGTCGCTGGCGAGGAACAGCGTGGCGCGGGCGACTTCCTCCGGCGCGCCGATGCGCTGCAGCGGCACCATGCGGTATTGCTCTGCGAGCGCTTCCCGCGTCGTGCCAGTGGGGTTGGACATGACGGTATCCACGCCACCCGGATGCACCGAGTTGACCCGCACGCCATGCGGACCGAGCTCCAGCGCCGCGACCTTGGTCAGGCCGCGCACGCCCCACTTGCTCGACACATAGGCCGCCAGGGCATTCACCCCGCGCAGGCCATCCACGGACGAGATGTTGACGATGGAGCCGCTGCGCTGCTCGCGCATGATCGGGGCCACGCTGTGGATACCGAGGAAGGTGCCGGTGAGGTTGATGGACAGGGCGCGCTCGAACTGGGCCTTGGACAGCTGTTCGATGGCGCCGAACACCAGCACGGCGGCATTGTTCACCAGCACGTCGATACGGCCGTGGCGCTCCACGGTCTCGCCGACCAGGCGTTGCCAGCCCTCTTCGTCGCTCACATCCAGGCGGTGGAAACTGGCCCTGTCGCCCAGTTCCGCGGCCAGCGCCTGGCCTTCGCTTTCCAGCAGGTCGGCGATGACCACAGTTGCACCTTCCTCGACGAACAGGCGCGAGGTTTGCGCGCCCATGCCGCGCGCGCCGCCGGTAATGATGGCGACCTTGTTTGCCAAACGTTGCATGCGTTTCTCCTTGATTAACCCCAATAGGCCTGGCCGCCATCCAGCGGGATGGTGGCGCCGGTCAGGTAGCGAGCGTTGTCGCTGACCAGGAAGGCCACGGTGCGGCCGATGTCGTGTTCACAGTCGCCGACGCGGCGCAGTGGAATGCTGCTGAAGAAGGCTTCCGCCTCCTTCGGGTTGCCTTCGATCCAGCCACGCAGGCCGGGCGAGAGGGCGTGGGGGGCGATGACGTTGACGCGGATGCCGTCCACGCCCCATTCGCAGGCGGCGCTCCGGCTGAGGGAGCGGATCGCCTCCTTGGTGGCGGCATAGTGACCGTAGCCCGAGGCGTCCCAGCGCACAGCCGCGGAGGAGGCCAGGTTGACCACTGCGCCGTCGCCCTTGAGGTGCGGATAGCAGGCGCGCATCAGGCGCAGGGTGGCTATGGGCCCGGAGTCGATGCCTTGCATGAAGGTCTCGTCGGTGACGTCGAGGATGCGTCCCAGTGGCACGATGTGGGCGTTGTTGACCAGGATGTTCAGGCCGCCGAAGGCCTCAACCACCTGGGCGACGCAGCGGTCGATGTCCGTCTGGCTCATCACGTCGCACGCGACCGCCAGGGCGGTACCGCCGCGACGGCGGATCTCCGCGCAGGTTTCTTCCAGGGTCGCGACGGTGCGGCCGGCAACGGCCACGCGGGCGCCCTCGGTCGCGAGCGCATAGGCGATGCCCTGGCCGACGCCCTGGCCGCCGCCGGTGACCAGCGCCACCTTGTCTTGCAGCATCTTCATTGTGGATAACTCCTTAGTTGCCGGCGATTCCGGAGATCAGTTGCGCGTTGTCGATGCGCAACTCGGCACCGTTGATGAAGCGCGATTCGTCCGAGGCGAGGAACAGCACCAGGTTGGCCACGTCCTCGGGCATGCACATGCGCGCCATGGGGTTGTCGCCGATGCCCAGCGCGACCGGGTCCAGATTCGGCACCAGGGCCTGGGTCATGGGTGTCCAGATGCCGTCGGGGTGGATCGAGTTGCAGCGAATGCGGTAACCGCTGTTCTTGCAGTGCACCGCCACGCTGCGGGTCAACGCGGTGACCGCGCCCTTGGAGGCACTGTAGGCGCACATCGGGGGCAGGCCACCGAGGGCCGCTATCGAGGACATCATGATGATCGAACCGCCACTTTCGTTTCGCTTCATCGCCTCGATGCCGTACTTGCAGCCGAGGAAGTATCCGTCAGCGTTCACCCGCATCACGCTGCGCCACTGCGCCAGGCTTGCCTCCTCGACAGTGCCGAGCGGGCAGATGGCGGCGTTGTTGACCAGCACATCGAGACGGCCAAAGCGTGCCAGGGTCTGGGCGATCGTGCGTTGCCAGTGCGCTTCCTCGGCGACGTCCAGTTCGACGAACAGGGCGCCGGCGCCAATCTCCGCAGCCAGGGCTTCGCCGGCCACGCGGTCGATGTCGGCGAGCACCACGCGGGCGCCTTCGGCGGCCAGCAACAGGGCATCGGCCTTGCCGACGCCGCTGGCGGCGCCGGTAATCAGTACGACTTTGTCTTGCACGCGTTTCATGCGGGGCTCCTTGGGGGTTCCTGGCCGGCCAGGGCGGCGCGCAAGGCGTCTTCGCCATAGATGGCCGAAATCAGGTGGTCCAGTTGGGGATTGCGGCGCAGTTCATTGCCGCCGTCGATGGCCAGGCTCTGGCCGGTGGTCCAGCCTGCCTCGGGTCCGGCCAGATAGCGCACAGCCCCGGCAATGTCCTCGGGCTTGCCGAGACGGCCTAGAGGCACCTCGTCGAGGAAGGGCCGGCACAGCTCGGGGGTGTCGAACAGGTCGCTGGTGGCTTCGCTGTGGAACAGGCCCGGGCGCACCGAGTTGACGCGGATGCCGGCACTGGCCAGTTCTTCCGCCGCACAGCGCACCAGGCTTTCCAGGGCGGCCTTGGCGGTGCAGTAGGACGACAGCCAGCGGAAGGTCATCTGCGCAGCGGTGGACGAGATGCAGACGATGGCGCCGCCGCCGTTGCGGGCCATCAGCGGGGCGCCGTGGCGGATGGCGAGGAAGGCGCTGATCAGGTTGGTGTTCAGTTCGGCGCCGAAGCTGGCCGGGTCATGCTGCAGCAGCGGACGGAAGCCGCCGCCTCCCACCGTGGGGACCAGGATATCCAGGCGCTGCTGCAGGCCGTATGCCTGGTCCAGGGCGCGCAGCAGGTCGTCCTCCTGGCAGGCGTCGCCGACGCAGCATTCGACCTGGGCGTCGGGCACCAGCTCGAGCAAGTAGGCGCGCGCCTCGGCCAGTGCTTCGGCGCGCCGCGCGGTCAGCACCACGCTGGCGCCATCCTTGATCAAGGCCAGGGCACAGGCCTTGGCCAGGGCGCCGGTGCCGCCGGTGATCAGGGCGGTCTTGCCTGCGAGGGGCGCCTTCATGGCGTGGCCCCTTGCAAGGGCAGGTCCTGGCTCCAGTCCAGCAGCAGCTCCCGCCGGGTGATGCGCCAGAGGCCGTCGATGCAGGCGAAGCGGTCGCGGTAGCGGATGCCCCAGTCGAGCTTGCGAACGACGCCATCGGCGTCATACAGGTGGTTGGCGACGCAGTAGGTTTCGGCGCTGGCCTCCAGTTCGTCCACCTCGGCCAGGTGGTTGTGGACATGGTGCTGGGTGACGCTGAAGCGGCCCAGGCCATTCATGCCGTCGACGATGGCCGCCACGCCATCGAAGCTGAAACCCGGCCCCTTGAGGACCGCGTCGGGAGCGAACAGGCGGGCCAGTGCCGCCCAGTCGCGTTGATCCACCGCCTGTGCATAACGACAGACGAGTTCATAGAGCGCTTGCTTGTGCGATGCCTCGGACATGCCATGAGCCTCCTTGTTTGGCCTGCGCAGTTGCAGGTGCGGGGAAGCTCGCATCGCCGGGGCAGAGGGGCATCGGCCGATCGGACTATTGCCCGCCGCGCGGGGCGCTAGTCCCCTCGGACGATGAGCGACCGGGGAGTGACGATTAGGTTGGGCGTTCCCCTTACATGGAGCAGCAGAGATGGCCGACAGCGTTGAAACCTTTCTGGAAATCGAGCAGATCAAACAGCTGAAGTACCGCTACTTCAGGGCGATCGACTGCCATGACTGGGCCTTGTTCGAAACCTGCGTGGCCGAGGACGTGACCACCGCGCTGGACAGCGGCAAGTACGCCTTTTCCGGTCGTGCCGGGTTCGTGGCGGGCCTGCGTGGCCTGATGGACCGGCCGACCCTGCTGTCCAAGCATCAGGGGCACCACCCGGAGATCGAGTTGGTCGCGCCAGATCGGGCCCGGGGCACCTGGTACCTGGAGGACCATGTGATCGACACGGAGAACGGCTGGATGGTGCACGGCACGGCCCTCTACCAGGACGAATACGTCAAGCGCGACGGGGCCTGGCAGATTCTCGCCACCGGCTACCGGCGCGTATTCGAGACGGTCACGGCGCCCATCCCCGAGCAGTTCAAGGTGATCTCCAGCTGGTTCGGCCAGCCCGCCTGAGCGCGGGGCCGCTGGTTCAACCGGCGCGCAGTTCGCGGATGCCCTTGCCCAGCCGTTTGCGCAGCAGGGTGCGCAGGGTCACGCCGTCGGCGTAGCCCACCAGGGCGGCGACCTGGTCGACGCTGTGCTCGCTGGTCTTGAGCAGATGCACGGCGCGCTCGATGCGCAGGTCCTGGACATAGGCCAGGGGCGTCTTGCCCAGCACTTCGTGGATGCGCCGGGCGAGGGTGCGCTTGCTGGTAGCCAGATCCCGGGCCGCCGCATCCAGGTTGAACCCTCCTGCCAGGCGCTCGCGTACCCAGCGGTCGAAGCGCTGCACCAGCGGGTCGGCATGGGCCAGGTGGTCGGAGAGGGCATAGGCCGACTGCGAGGGGCGCGAGTCGACGATCAGGTAGCGCGCCACCAGGGCGGCCAGTTCCGGGCTGGTCTGGCGGATCAGCCAGAGGGTCAGGTCCAGGTGGCTGAGGGCGGCGCCGGCTGTCACCAACTGGCCGGCGCTGACGATCATGCGCCCGGCGTCCAGCTGCACCTGTGGATAACGTTGCCGGAACAACGGCGTCAGCCACCAGGTGGTGGTGGCTTCATGGCCATCCAGCAGGCCGGTTTCCGCCAGCACAAAGGTGCCGATGCAGGCGGCGGCGATGCGCGTTCCGCCGGCAGCCCAGCCGCGCAGGGCGCTGACGGCGTCGGCCACGTCCGGGCGCGCCAAGGCTTCCTGCAGCGGTCCGGGCATCTTGTAGCCCATGGCCGGGACTATCACCCAGTCCGGCGCCGGGCAGTCGCGTACCGGGCGTACCGGCACGCCGAAGCCCAGGGAGCTGCTCACCTCGGGCCGCACCCCGGCCAGGGCCAGCTCGAACTGCGGACAAGGCAGGCCATGCAGGGCGGACAGTTCGTTGGCGGTGGTCAGGGCGTCGAGCACGGCGGCGAGGCCGGTGTCGAAAACCCCTTCGAGGGCGAGGACGGTGATCTTCATGGCGCGATCGCTACCAAAGTTGTCAATCGCGCCAGTATTGCAGAGGGCCCGGTCGCCATACAGTGGATGCCACCACTGCACGACCCCGGAGACCCCTCATGTACCAGAAGACCCTCACCGCCGGCTGGGGCGACATGGACTTCAATTCCCACATGCGCAACACCGCCTACCTCGACAAGTCCGCCGATGTACGCATGATGTATTTCGCCGACTTCGGCTTCCCAATGTCCGAGTTCCGCCGCCTGCGCCTGGGACCTGTGGTGATGAAGGACGAGATCGAGTACTTCCGCGAGTGCCACCTGCTCGATGAACTGCAGATCACCATGAGCGCCGCCGGCCTATCGGCCGATGGCAGCCGGATGCTGCTGCGCAACGAGTTCTTCCGCAGCGGCACCCTGGCGGCGCGGGTGACCTCCACCGTTGGCTGGTTCGACCTGGAGCAGCGCAAGTTGGTCACACCCACGGCCAAGCTGCTGGAGGCCCTCCAGGCCATGGACCGGAGCGAGGATTTCCGCGAACTGCCCAGCAGCAGCCGCTAGGGAGGAGGGGAGATGAGCATCAGTATCGTCCAGCTGGGCACGCCGCGCGGCGCCGATGAGGGGCTGCGCATCGGCACGGTGCGGCGGCCGCCGCGGGGTGTCCCCAAGGCCGAGTTCGCCAGCCGCGACTACTACGACACCTGGTTGCCGCTGCTGGCGCCCAGCGCCGAGCTGATGGCCGAGGGCAAGGCGGCGGAAAGCGACGCCGACTGGGCGCGCTTCGCCAAGCGCTACCGCGCGGAGATGGAAGGCGGCGAAGGCGCCCGGGTGCTCGACCTGCTCGCGGCGCTGTCCCACAGCAGCCAGTTCGCCGTGGGTTGCTACTGCGAGAACGAGGACCGCTGCCACCGCTCGCTGCTGCGCCAGCTGCTGGCCGAGCGCGGCGCTGTGCTGAGGAACTGAGGGGGCCTACCGGCATGATTTGCTCCGCCTGGCGCCGTGGAGCCGGCACCAGTGGCAAGCCTCCGACGATTGGCGCAAAATCGCGCCCCGCCGACCGAAGGTGCTGAGTACGTAGGCGCCTTCGTTCCTATACTTCATTTGTGCAGCAGACCTTCCCTTGCCCCATTTTTCTTTGGATGAATCGTGAGAATCCGCAGTTCGATCACCAAACTTTTTGTTCTAAGCTCCTGCTTTTTCATGCTCGCAGGTGCTCCGGCCCAGGCGCAAGAACCGCCCTTGCCGGTTCGTGACCCGGCAAAACTGCAGATTTCCTCCCGCAGTGCCGTGCTGGTCGACCTCGCCACCGACAAAGTCGTTTACTCGCGCAACGCCGGCCGGGTAATGCCCATCGCCTCGGTGACCAAGCTGATGGTTGCGGTGGTCGTTCTGGAAGCCAAGCAGCCGCTGGGCGAAGTGCTCACCGTCACCATCCGCGAGAACAGGGAAATGAAAGGGGTCTACTCGCGCGTGCGCCTGGGCAGTCAGCTCAGCCGTGGCGAACTCCTGCATATCGCCCTGATGTCCTCGGAGAACCGCGCCACCTCTACCCTGGCTCACAACTATCCGGGCGGCTATTCGGCCTTCATCGCTGCGATGAACGCCAAGGCCAAGGCCCTGGGCATGAGTGGCACCCGCTATGTCGAGCCGACCGGGCTGTCGCAATTCAACGTCTCCACCGCCAACGACCTGGTGCGCCTGCTGAAGGAAACCCGCAAGTACCCGCTGATGACCCAATACAGCACCACCTCGGCCAAGGTGGTCAGTTTCATCAAGCCGCGCTACAGCCTGGGTTTCCGCAATACCAACGGCCTGGTGCGCAAGCCGGACTGGAGCATCCAGCTGACCAAGACCGGCTTCACCGATGAAGCCGGACACTGCCTGGTGATGCTGACGAAGGTGAATTCGCGCCCGATGGCGCTGGTGCTGCTGGACGCCTTTGGCCGCTACACCCACATGGCCGACGCTACCCGCATGCGTCGTTGGCTGGAAACCGGCTACAGCGGCAAGGTGCCGGCGGCGGCGAAGAACTACCGCAAGTACGAGGACAGCAAGCTGGGCCAGGCGACCGTGCAGACCAACGCGCCGGCCAGCACATCGACGAACGTGCCGAGCAATGTGAAGAGCAGCGTGAAGCCGTAACGCCTGGTTCCTACCGGAAGATGCCTGCCCCAAAGAAGAAGCCAGCCGCAAGGCTGGCTTCTTCGTTTCAGGCCACTCGGTCAGCCCAGTGTCACCGCCTCGCCCGGCAGGCCGTGAACGCGCTTCTGCACTGCCCGGTGCAGCAGGCTGGAGACCATGAAGCCGATCACCGCCAGCCCGCTCATCAGGGTGAACACGTAGGTGTAGCCCTGCTCCCCCGGGAAGTGGTCGAGGATGGCGCCGTAGATCACGTAGGCGAACATGCCCGGTGCATAGCCGATCAGGCAGCCGATGCCGAAGGCCGAGCCGGTGATGCGCGAGGGTATCCCCACCTCGCTCATGGGTGCCCAGAACACGCCGCGCATGGTGAAGACGATCAGCGCGAACGACAGGGTGGCGGCCATGCCGGCATAGATGAAGCTCTCGCCCTTGGGAATCGTCAGGATCACCGCCATCAGCGGCAGCAGCGCCAGGAAAGCCCACTTCAGGTAACGGCTCGGGCTTTTGACCAGTTTGTCCGCCATGAAGCCGCCGGCCGGACCACCCAGAACCTTGAGGAAGTACTGGTTGATGATGCCGTAGGCGCCCACCAGGGCCACCGGCAAGTGGTACATGTCCTTCAGGTAGGGGATGAAGTAGGTCAGGCCGCAGTACACGATGTAGACCATGAACACGTTGAGGCTGACCAGCCAGATACCCGGGACGCGCACGGCTTCCAGCAGCCCGGCCAGGCCGATGGTTTCTTTGCTGGCAGCGCCTTGCTTGCTCTCCTTGAGCAGGAACCAGGTGAGCAGGCCGGCGCCGATGTCGATCACCGAGTAGAACAGGATGGCCGACTTCAGGCCGTCTTCGCCGGAGCCCATGGCGACGAACACGCCCAGGGCGGAGAAAGCCACCAGGGTGTCGACGACGCCGCGGCCGCCCTCGAGGAAACCGAACATCCGCCCCTGCTCGGTATCGTCGCCGAGATTGCGGATGGCCTTGAGCAGCGCCGGCCAGTAGATGCAGTCCGCGCAGATGGCGAACAGGCTGAACACGATCAGCAACTGGCTGTAACCGGGGAAGGTGGCCAGGTACAGGCCCAGGGCGCCGGTGCCGATCAGGCCCAGGGGTATCAGTTTGCGGGTGTCGAAGCGGTCCGCCAGGAAGCCGCCGACCACGAACAGCGCGGTGGCGATGATCGCGTTGGCGCTGAGCAGGGTACCGATCTCGGTGTGGGTCAGGCCCATGTATTCCTGCATGGGCACGTAGAAGGCGTCCTTCAGGTTCGCCAGCTTGTAGATGGTCCCGCCGCCGAGGACGAGGACCAGGAAGCGGAGCCACTTGGCCTTGGCCTGTGCTGTCATTGTTGTTCTCCACAGTTTCCGGATTGAGATCTCACCTGTCGCCGCTGACGGCTCAGGCAGGGGATTGGCCGGCCTCGGCCAGGGTGAGTTCGGCCAGCACGCGCAGCTCGGTGAGCAGCCCGCGCACATGGCGGATCTGGTTGTTCGCCCAACGCTGTTCGTCGGCCATCATGCGGTCGGCCGTGTAGCCCGGCGGCAAGGCGGTTTCACTCATCTCCCGGTAGGGGATGAAGGGGTCTTCGGCTTCGTCGGACTGGCGGAACGAGGGGGCGATGTAGTGGTTTTCCTGCTCCAGGATGAAGGCGATCACCTGGGGCTCCCGCTCGCCGAGCATCAGCAGCTCGAACAGCATCCGCGCGCCGGGCAGGTCGTCATCGAGGCTGCCGTGCAGCACGCCGTAGTGGCCGAAACCGTTCTGCTCGGGAACGATGCGCACGCCCTTGAGGTGCACCTGGCGGATATGCGGGGCCAGGGCCTGTAGCGCAGGCAGCGGTTGCTCGCAGGCGTTGATCATGTTGCCGAAGTCGAACAGCGCGTTCAGGCGCGGGTTGCCGACCTGGCGCAGCAGCTGCGCGATCTCGAAGCTCTTGAGTTCTTCGTGCTGCTCGAAGTCGAAATGCAGGTCGTGCTGGTCGGCGAGCTGGCCGAGGTAGCGGAGGTCCGCCTCGATCAGTCCCATGACCCGCGACAGGTGGCCCTCGTAGCGCGAGTAAACGCGGATGTTGCGGGTGCCGACGGCTCGGGCGATGGCTACCACCTGGTCGACGTCTTCACGGCGGGTGCTGCTGATTTCCAGGTGCAGGTCCAGGCCCAGGGCGCGGGCCTTGTCGGCGAAGGCCTGGAGCTCGGCGGGGCCCATCTGCGACAGGCTGTTCTCCTCGCCGTCCAGCAGGTGCAGGCTGAGGCCCTGCAGTTCGTGGCGGTAGGCGAAGTCCAGCATGTCCTCCGGCTTGAGCCGGCCGAGGGTCAGGTTGGTCAGCAGCGGGTAGCCATGGGCGAACAGGCGGATGCCGTCGAGGCGTTCGAGGAGCCGCTGGGCCAGGGTGGGGGTCAGCGGCGGTGGCGGGGCCTCGCTGCTGGCGTTGTGGCGCAGCAGGGTCGCAAAGCGGGCTTGGATAGCGTTCATTCTTGTCATTCCTGAAAAAGGTGCCGGTTTGCCCGGCGCTGCCTTTATCTCTCCGGAATGGCGCTATCGATATAGCCATTATTTTTTAATTGTTATGACCACTTTGGGGGCTGGTCGCTACAGCCGATGGCCCAGCTTCTCCAAGGCCCGCGCCAGCGCCTCGACCTTCTGCGCGGCCTGTTCCTCGGGGGTGCCGGCAAAGCCGATGAGCAGTCCCGGCGGCAGGTAGCGCTTGAGGCAGTAGTCGCCGAGGGCATAGGTGTAGATCTCCTGCCGGGCGAGGCCAAGGGCGATGGCGTCTTCATCCGCGGCGTCATCCAGCCAGCCGATCAGGTGCAGGCCGGCCTCCACGGGGGCGACTCGCATGAAGCCGCCCAGGCGGCGCTGCAACTGCTCCAGCAGGCGCGCCTGGCGGCCCTGGTAAAGCGCGCGCATGCGACGGATGTGGCCGAGGAAGTGGCCCTCGATCATGAAGTCGGCGGTGGTTTCCTGGTGCAGGGTGGAGGGGCTGCGGTCCATCACCGCGCGGATGGCGCAGAAGGGCTCGACCAGCGCCTCGGGGAGGATCACATAACCCAGCCGCAGGGACGGGTAGAGCACCTTGCTGAAGGTGCCGACGTAGATGACCTTCTGCCACGGGTCCATGGCGAAGAGTGCCGGCAAGGGACGGCCGACGTAGCGGAACTCGCTGTCGCAGTCGTCCTCGACTATCCAGCCGTGGCCACGGCCGGCCCACTCGATCAGCTCCTGGCGGCGGGCGTAGCTCATGGTGGTGCCCAGCGGGTGCTGGCGCGAGGGCGTGGTGAAGGCCAGGCGGGCATCGGGGCATTCGCGCAGGCCCTGCTGCACGTCCAGGCCCTGGTCGTCGATGCGCAGCGGCACCAGGCGGCAGCCCTGGGCCTGGAAGGCGATTCGCGCGGCGATATGGCCGGGATCTTCCATCCACACGCCGTCCTGCGGGTCGAGCAGCAGCATGCCGAGCAGGTTGAAGGCCTGCTGGGCGCCGGAGACGATCACCACCTGGTCCAGGCTGCACTCGATGCCACGGGCGTCGAAGACGTACTCGACTATCGCCTCGCGCAGGCGCTGCAAGCCCTTGAGTTCGCCATAGCCGAGCAGCGCCTTGGTCGGTTGGCGCAGGTGACGGTTCATCAGGCGCTTCCACACCGGCAGCGGGAAGGCATCGTAGGCCGGGTGGCTGGGCAGGAAGGAAGTCGGGCATTCGGGCGCCCAGGTGGCGTAGGACACCCCGCTGAAATGCTCGCTGCGCAGCGAGTGCACCGACTGCCCCAGGCTCGACAGGCGCGGTGGCTTGCGTGGGCCGTCGGCGGCGGCGTCGCGGCGTTCCCACTCGTCCCCGACATAGGTGCCGGCGCCGGTGCGCGGTGCCAGGAAGCCTTCGGCGGTCAACTCGTCGAAGGCGTTGAGTATGGTGATTCGCGACAGCTCCAGCTCCTTGCACAGGGTGCGCGTGGAGGGCAGGCGCGTACCGCCCGGCAGGCGCCCAGCGAGGATCTGCTTGCGCACCTGGAGGTAGAGCTGGCGGTAGAGGGGAACGGTGCTGCCGCGATCCAGCTCGATACCTGTCAGCAGCATGCCGCCGGGGGATTTCATTTTCTGCTTGCCTCGAATTGTTCAGCCCGGCCCGAAACAGGCCGGACTGTCATTGTTGGTACTTCGGCCTGTCGCGGATAGGGGCCTTCAAGGAAATTCGAGCAGATGAAATGCACACTGGATTGGCAAGATTTTGTGAGAGCCCTGGTTTGGCACAGTGCAGCCGGTAGCTTCCCTCACCCCCGGCCCCTCTCCCTGAAGTGGAGAGGGGTGACTCGCGCCTGACAGGGCGCAGCAATCCTGATGCCTGGTCATTGCCTGAACCTGTGTAGAAGAGGTGGGGCAGCGACTCTGCCCCGTCAGGAGGCCGAGTGGAATCGTTGTGCAGGGGGATGAGCGGCATGGATGCCGCGAGAGGCGTGTGGGGCCATGGATGGCCCCTCACGCCGTGCCCCCGGAGCAACGATGGAGCGAGGGGACCCCGGCGAAGCCGGGGCCGGATGCAGGGGCGAGCGTTCTTGGTTACTTCTTTGGCGTTTGAAAGAAGTGACTCGCCCGGGAGGGCGAAACAGAAACCCGAAGCCCACGCGGCAATGAGCTGAACTCAGCAGCATCAAGCCCCCTCACACCGGATTGCCAATGCGTACGTGAGCCCCACCTGTACCCTGACATTCGCGTGGAACCCAAAAAGGGCATATCAATCCAGCCGACCGAGGCGATCCTCCAGCACCCGGATCATCTGTCGGGCCTGCTGGTGCAGCACGGCTTCCGCCTCATCCACCAGGGCCGAGGAGGGGCGGTGCTCGGGGCGGATCAGTTGCACCCGGAAGGGGATCGACGTGCTCAGGCGGCGGACCTGCAGCCCGCGCCCGGCCTCGTCCAGGGCGCTCAGCGGGTTGACGATGGCCAGGCCCAGGCCCTGGCGGACCATGGCGCAGACGGAGGCCGCGGTGCTGGTTTCCACCACCATTCGCCGTTCGACCCCGGCGGCGAGGAAGTGGGCATCCAGGCTCTGCCGGTAGATATCCAGGCCGGCCAGGCTGATGAAGGGCCGGTCATGGAAGTCCGCCAGGGCCAGCTCGGGTTTGGCCAGCAGTTCATGGCCTTCGGGCAGCACGCAGACCATATCCGCGGCGAACAGCGTCGAACCCCGGGTGCCGCGCGGCAGGATGTCGGTTTCCGAAAGCCCCAGGTCATGCCGCTGGCCGCTCAGGGATTCCTCCAGCAGCGGCGATTCCTGGGCGCTGATGGCCAGGCGCACGCCGGGGTGACGTTCGAGGAAGGCCTGGCAGAAGCCCGGCAGCAGGGTCTGGGCGAACACCGGCAGGCCGGTGATCGCCAGCTGGCCCTGGTCGAAGCGGCGGATGGCCTGGGCCGCGCCGACTATGCGTTCCAGTCCGGAATAGGAGCGCTGCACTTCGTCGAACAGCGCCAGGCCCTGGGCGGTGGGCGCCAGGCGGCCGCCCTCGCGGTCGAACAGGCGAAAGCCCAGCAGGTGCTCGAAGCGCGCCAGCTCGCGACTCACCGTGGGTTGCGAGGTGAACAGCAGGCGCGCGGCGCCGGTCACGCTGCCGGCGGTCATCACCGCGCGGAAGACTTCGATATGGCGGATGGAAAGGTCCATGGCGGCACTCGGCTACAGGTGTCAATCCATATCAATAATGAATGGTGAATGGATAAATTGGTATTTTATTGAATCGCCAAGCCTCGCCATCATGACGCCATCCCGATTCTGGAGGCCGCCATGCGCCCGAACATTCCCGCCGCCACCCTCGCCAACCTCGTCCGTGAACACGGCACCCCGCTCTGGTGCTACGACGCCGCGGTGATCCGTGAACGCATTGCCCAGCTCAAGGGCTTCGATGTGATCCGCTTCGCCCAGAAAGCCTGCTCCAACCTGAGCATCCTGCGCCTGATGCGCGAACAGGGCGTGCAGGTGGATGCGGTGTCCCTCGGCGAGATCGAACGCGCGCTGCTGGCCGGCTACTCGCCCAAGGGCGAACCGGCCGGCGTGGTGCTGACCTGCGACCTGCTCGACCGCGCCACCCTGGCGCGCGCCGTGGAACTGGGCATCGAGGTCAACGTCGGCTCCATCGACATGCTCACCCAGCTCGGCCAGGAAAGCCCCGGCCACCGCGTCTGGCTGCGCATCAACCCCGGTTTCGGCCACGGCCACAGCCAGAAGACCAACACCGGCGGCGAGAACAGCAAGCACGGTATCTGGCACAGCCAGCTGGACGCCGCGATGGCGGTGATTCGCAACTACGGCCTGACGCTGGTCGGCCTGCACATGCACATCGGCTCCGGGGTGGACTACAGCCACCTGGAGCAGGTCTGCGGCGCCATGGTCGACGCGGTGCGCGACCTGGGCTGCGACCTGGAGGCCATTTCCGCCGGCGGCGGCCTGTCCATCCCGTACCGCGACGGCGACCCGGTGGTGGATATCCCGCGCTACGCCGAGCTGTGGAACCAGGCCCGCCGCCAGATCGAGGGCATCGTCAGGCACCCGGTGCGCCTGGAGCTGGAACCGGGCCGCTTCCTGGTGGCCGAGTCCGGCTGCCTGCTCAGCGAAGTCCGTGCGACCAAGGACGTTGGCAACAATCACTTCGTCATGGTCGATGCCGGCTTCAACGACCTGATGCGTCCCTCGATGTACGGCAGCTTCCACGCCATGAGCCTGCTGGACGATGCCGGCAACCCGGTCAGCGCCCCGCAGCGTCCGACCGTGGTGGCTGGCCCGCTGTGCGAGTCCGGCGACGTCTTCACCCAGCACGACGGTGGCCTGGTGGCACCGCGCGCGCTGCCGGCGGCCCAGGTCGGCGACCTGCTGCTGATCCACGACACCGGCGCCTATGGTGCTTCCATGTCGTCCAACTACAACAGCCGCCCGCTGCTGCCGGAGGTGCTGGTGGACGGCGACGAGACCCGCCTGATCCGCCGCCGCCAGCCCCTGGCCGACCTGCTGGCGCTGGAGCAGTTCTGAGCCAGAACCGTAGGATGGGTGGAGCAACGCGATACCCATCGCAGCGATTGATGGGTATCGCTACGCTCCACCCATCCTACAAATGTCCAGCAGTGCTTTCTCATGAGTCGCCCAACCCGCACAATGCGGCGCCATGACCTTCGATTCCCCCCTTGCCGCCTACCAGCATGCCCTGGAGCAGGGCGGCTTCCAGCCTGATCCCGCCCAGCACCAGGCGGTCGAATTGCTGCAGGCCTGCCACGAGGCCCTGCACCAGGCCGGCCGGGTGACCGGTGTCTACCTCTGGGGGCCGGTCGGGCGCGGCAAGACCTGGTTGATGGACCGTTTCCACCAGAGCCTGCGGGTTCCGGCCCGGCGCCAGCATTTCCATCACTTCATGCGCTGGGTGCACCAGCGCCTGTTCCAGCTCACCGGCACTCCCGACCCGCTGCAAGCCCTGGCCCGCGAACTGGGCCGCGAGGTGCGGGTGCTCTGCTTCGACGAGCTGTTCGTCAACGATATCGGTGACGCCATGCTCCTGGGCCGCCTGCTGACGGCGATGTTCGAGGAAGGCGTGGCCATGGTCGCCACCTCCAACCAGCCGCCGCAACAGCTCTACGCCGACGGCTTCAACCGCGAGCGCTTCCTCCCGGCCATCGCCGCTATCGAACGGCACATGCAGGTGGTGGCGGTGGACGGCGGCCAGGACCATCGCCTGCACCCCGGCGCCCTCCACCAGCGCTACTGGCTGGCCGCGCCCGGCGGGCCCAGCGCCCTGGCCGAGGTGTTCGAACGGCTGGCGACGGGGCAGGTTTCCTCGAACGAGCCGCTGGACCTCGGCCACCGCCCGGTGCCGGTGGTACGCCGTTGCGCGGCGGCGGCCTGGTTCCGCTATGCCGACCTCTGCGAGCAGCCCCTGGCGGCGCTGGACTTCATCGCCCTGTGCGATCGCTTTCCGGCCATCCTCCTCGGCGAAGTGCCCTGCCTCAGTGCCCCCCGGCGCGAGGGGCGCATCGCCCGGGGCACCGAAGACGGCGCCGAGCGCGTGGCTGCCGGCGACCGCGAGCTGCCGCAGCTGTCGGTGCATGACGACAGCGTGCGGCGCTTCATCGCCCTGGTGGACGAGTGTTACGACCGGCGTGTGCCGCTCTATGTCGAGGCGGCCGTGGCGCTGGAGCAACTGTATACCGAGGGCTACCTGGAGTTTCCGTTCCGGCGCACCCTCAGCCGCTTGCGCGAGATGCAGCTGCAGCGTTTCTGACGGCACAGGGGCCCTAGCCCTTGTCCGCCTTGCCGGCCGCCGCGGCAAATTTCGCCAGGCGCACGTCCAGGTGCCGGGGCCGCCGGCCGTGGTCCTCGGCGCGCTCCTTGCGGCGGATCGCGTTGCGCACCATCAGCGAGCCCAGGTAGCGGATCGGCTCCGGCGGGAAGTGGCCGAGGGGGCCTTGCACCAGGGGCGAGCGGGTCCAGGGATTGTCCAGCCCGAGGACCAGCGAGGAGAGGATCTGCCCGCCCATGTGGCAGGGGCCGACGCCGCTCCCGGAATAACCGAAGCCGTAGAAGATGTTGTCGCCGGCGCCCATCCGGCCGAAGAAGGGCAGGCCGGTGACCGAGCGATCCGAGGGGCCGTTCCAGGTCGCCTCGATGCCCACCTCGGCGAAGTCCGGGAAGAACTCCGCCAGACTCCTGCGCAATAGCGCTTCATAGGGCGAGGGCTGGTCGAACACCGGCAGGATGCGGCCACCGTAGGCGAAGGTGTTGCCGCCCTTGCCGAGCATGATCCGGCCGTCGGGGGTGTTGTGGTAGTAGTGCACGAAGATCCGCGAGTCGAGCACCGTCACCCCGCTGGTCAGGCCGATGCGTTCGAGCAGGTCGGGGCGCGGCTCGGTGATGATCATGTCGCTGGAGACTATCGCCACCGAGCGCTCGAAGCGTGGGAAGGCGCGCGCCATCCAGGCGTTGATCGCCAGCACCACGCGGTCGGCGACGACGCGGCCACCGGGGGTGGCGACCGTGGCCGGGCGGCCTTCCTCCAGGCCGGTCATCGGCGTGCCTTCGTACAGGCGCACGCCGAGTTCCAGCGCGACCCGGCGCAGGCCGCGCACCAGCTTGCCCGGCTGCACGCTGGCCGCCGCCGGCGAGAACCAGCCCTCGATATGCCGGGCCGAACCCGCCATGCGCTGCAACTCGGGCAGCGGGCACCTGGTGAAGGAGTTGATGCCGTTGCGCTCGAGGGCGGCGACCACCGCGTCGGTCGCCCCCTGCTGCGCGCGGTTGGTCGCCGTATAGAGGGTGCCGTCGAGCCGGTAGTCGGCATCCACCGCGTAGCGGCGGCAGAAGTCGCCGATGGCCCGGATGCTGTCCTCCGAGGCCTGGACCAGGCGCACGGCCTCGGCCACCCCGAACAGGCGTTCGAGGGTGAAGTACTTGGCCGACCAGGACAGCGCGCAGCCGCCATTGCGGCCGCTGGCACCGGCGCCGCAGATGTCGGCCTCGACTATCACCACGTCGAGTTCGGGGTTCTGCTCCTTGAGCATGATCGCCGTCCACAGGCCGGTGTAGCCACCGCCGACGATGCAGACATCGGCGCGGGTGTCCTGCCGCAGTGCGGGGCAGGGCGTGGAGGGCTGGGTCTTCAGGGCCTGGTCGAGCCAGTAGGGACGCATGGGGTCATCTCCGTGGGATAGGTTCGGGTGCAGTGATCAGCCGCGCGCGGCGACCGCGATCATTTCCACCCGCCAGCGCGGGTCGATCAGTTCCGCCAGGGTGCAGGCGCGGGTTGGTGCATGGCCTTCGGGGAAAAATTCGTCCCAGACCCGGTTGAGCCCCGCGTAGTCCTCGCGGTGGGCGAGCAGGATGCGCACCGAGAGCAGCCGTTGGCGGTTGCTGCCAACGTCGAGCAGCAGGCGCTCGATGTTCGCCAGCACTTCCCGGGTCTGCGCCTCGATATCGCCCGTGGTGTCTTCGGCCACCTGGCCGCCGATGTAGAGGTGGTTGTCGTGCAGGACCATTTCCGAGCGGCGCCTGGCCACCTCGAATCGTTCGATCGTCATGCTGTTCTCCTGGTCATGGGAAAGGGGTCAGGTACGCAGGCGCCTCCACCGCGGGGAGTCCTGTTTCCTCCGGCCGGCCTGTCAGCTGTGGAACGTGCGGCAACCATCAGAGCAACTTGGCTTGGATAACTGAAATCGATTTGATGTATTTTCAAATAAGTTCAACTTATCCAGAGGCCACCATGTCCGTTTCCCATTCGCAGTTGAGGGCGTTCCATGCCGTGGCCGTGAACGGCAGCTTCACCCGGGCGGCCGACCAGCTGTGCCTGTCCCAGCCGGCGGTGTCCGACCAGGTGCGCAAGCTCGAGGAGTACTACGGGGTGATGGTGTTCCACCGCGACAAGCGCTCGGTGCGCCTGACCGACGTGGGCGAGCGGCTGTTCGGCCTGACCCGGCGTCTGTTCGACATCAGCACCGATGCCCACGAGCTGCTGATGGACTACCGCACCCTGACCACCGGCAGCCTGAACCTTGCCGTGGATGCGCCGGTGCATGTGCTGCCCCATGTCGCGCGCTTCTGCGCGCGCTACCCGGGTATCGAGGTGAAGATCGAGACCGGCAACACCGACGATGTCCTGCAGCGGCTGTTCAGCCACCGCGCCGACCTGGCCCTGCTCGGGCGCAGCGTGGAAGACGAGCGCCTGCTCACGCTGCACCTGCGCAGCGATCCGATGGTCGCCTTCGTCGCCCACGGGCATCCCTGGGCGGCGCGCGACTCCATCCGCCTGGCCGACCTCGACGACGCGCCGCTGGTCCTGCGCGAGCAGGGTTCGGTCACCCGGCAGACCCTCGAGGAGGAGATGGCCGCCGCCGGCCTGCGCGTCCGCAAGGCGATCGAGGTGGAGGGGCGCGAAGCGGCGCTGGAGGCGGTGGCGTTCGGCATTGGTGCCGGGGTGGTCTCGGCGGCCGAGCTGGGTTCCGACTCGCGGGTTCGCGCCCTGCCGATCCTCGATTGCCAGCGGCGCTTCACCGAGACCCTGGTCTGCCTGCGGGCGCAGAGTTCGCGGCGCATCCTGGCGACCTTCCTGGAGATGGTCCGGGACGGGCTGGAAGGCTGAGGTCCGCCTCGTCGATTGCGTCTATACCTCCAGGACAGCCATGCAATGGGAGGTCCGACCATGAGCAGGGTCCTGGACACCGACCACCTGGTGATCTCCGTCAGCGACTTCCCGCGTTCCAAGGAGTTCTACGGCCGGCTCTTCGAGTTCCTCGGCCTGGAGGTTTCCAACGAGTACGAGAACGCCATCGGCTGGAAGACTGCGAAGACCCGCTTCTGGATCTTCGCCGCCGACGCCAAGGGCCGCAGGCACAAGCACCGCATCGGCGAGGTGGGTTTTCACCATTACGCCTTCTTCCTGCGCAGCCGCAAGGACGTGGACGCGCTGCAGATCTTCCTCGAGCAGAACGGCGTGACCATAGTCGACCCCGCCGGGGAGTACTACGAGGACTACTACGCGGTGTACTTCCTCGACCCCGACGGACTCAAGCTGGAAGGCATGTGGTGCGGTGGCGAGCACGATTGAGGCCGTGGCCTATTTGAGCTGGGCTTTCACCGTATCCAGCGCGGCCGTAGCGCATTGCTCGTCCAGGTGCCCGCCGGGCGCGCCGCCCACGCCCACGGCGCCTATCACCTCGTCACCCACCTTGATCGGCACACCACCGCCCACCACCAGGAAGTCGTCGATCATCGGCAGGTGCTGGGCGCCGGGATTCTTCTGCACGGTCTCCAGCACCTCGGTGGTGCTGCGCTTGGTGGACGCGGCCGTGTAGGCCTTGCGGCGACTGGAGTCCAGGGTGTGCGGGCCGGCCTTGTCGGCGCGCAGCACGACGCGCACGCTGCCAGCGCGGTCCACCACTGTGGCGGTGACGTTGTAGCCCTTGGCGGCGCAGCCCTGCACCACGGCGCTGGCGATTTCCGTGGCGAGTGGGAGGGTGATGTTCTTTTCGCTGGCGACCTCGGCCTGGGCGGCGAGGCAGGCGGCAAGTCCGCCTAGGGTAAGGAGCTGGAGTGGCTTCATGGGATTCTCCTGTCGCGACCATCGGCCCGGGCCGATGCGGGGTGGCCGTTGCCTTCGGCCAGGGGACAGGGACGGCGGAACGATGTCGCCAGGGCGGCGCTGGCCGTGCATTACAGCCTAGCCAGCCTTCTTAACATTTGTTAATGCCGCGACCGCCGTGGCCCCCAAGAATCGGCGCACAACAACGCGCAGGTCCAAGGAGGCCGCCATGCCCGCCCAAGCTCCCACCACCGTCTATGAACTGCTGCAGGCCTCGGCGGCCGAGCACCCCGAGCGGATCGCCCTGACCTATATCCACAGCCTGGGCGCGGAGATCGGCGAGCAGGATCTCGACTACGCGGGGTTCTTCACCCGGCTCAACCGCAGCGCGCGCCTGCTGCTCGACCTGGCCGGCACCCGCAAGCCGGTGATCACCCTGCTGCTGCCGAACATTCCGCAGAGCCAGAGCCTGCTCTGGGCCGCCGCCAGTATCGGCATCGCCAACCCGATCAACCCGCTGCTGAACGAAGAGGCGCTGGCCAGCCTGATGGAAAAGGCCGGCACCGACCTGGTGGTCGCCCTCGGCCCGGTGCCGGGCAGCGACCTCTGGGAGAAGGCCCTGGCCGCGTCGCGGCGACTGTCGAAGCAACCCGGGTGCCTGTCCGTGCTGGTCCCGGGCGGCGAGCTGCACTACGACAGCCTGGTCGACAGATACAGCGGCGCGGCTCTGGAAGTCGCACTGCGGCCCCGGCCCGGGGACATCGCCGCCTACTTCCACACCGGCGGCACCACCGGCCTGCCCAGGCTGGCCCGGCAAACCCACGCCAACCAGGTGGCCGCCGCTTGCGCCTACCGTGCGTGCATGGCCGCAGGACCCGAGGATGTGGCGCTCAACGGTCTGCCGATCTTCCATGTGGCCGGCGCCCTGGTGAACAGTCTGGGCGGCCTGGCCAGCGGCCTGCGCATGCTGCTGCCGACGCTGGGCGGCTTCCGCAACCCGGAGGTGATCCGCCAGCACTGGCGTCTGGTGGAGCACTACGGCATCACCCTCAGCGGCGGCATTCCCACCTCGGTGGCGGCCATGCTCGACGTTCCCATCGGCCGGCACGAGATCGGCAGCCTGCGCTTCATGCTGTCGGGCGGTGCGCCGGTGCCGGCGGCCCTCTGCGAGAAAGTGCAAGCCGTTACCGGGCTGCAGCTCTACCAGGCCTACGGCATGACCGAGTGCAGTGGCGTCATCACCCTGCCCAACCTGGCCCGGCCGGCGATTCCCGGTAGCGCCGGGCATGTGGCGGCGCCCATCGAGGTGCGCATCGACGGCGGGGAGATCTGCGTGCGTGGTCCCACCCTGTTCGCCGGCTACCTCGGCCAGGAAGCGCCGCTCCTGGAGGATGGCTGGTTGCGCAGCGGCGACCTCGGTCACCTGGACGAGGAGGGCAACCTGTTCATCACCGGGCGCGCCAAGGACCTGATCATCCGCAGCGGCCACAACATAGACCCGGCGCTGATCGAGAATTGTCTGGAGAGCCACCCGGCGGTGTCCCTGGCCGCGGCCGTGGGCATGCCGGACGAGTACGCCGGCGAGTTGCCGGTGGTCTTCGTGCAATTGCGCCAGGACCTTTCCGCCAGCGTCGAGGAGCTGCAGCAGCACGCCTTCGAGCACATCGCCGAACGCCCGGCCTGCCCCAAGCGGGTGTTCCTGGTGGCGGCCCTGCCGGTCACTGTGGTGGGCAAGATCCACAAGCAGCGCCTGCGGGAAATGGCTGCGGCCAGCGTCTACCTCGAACGCCTCGGCAGCGACTGCCCCGGGGTGACCTGCGAAGTGGCACAGGGACCCGAAGGCGGCCTGTGGATAAGCCTGCGTGGGGTGAGCGCCGGGCATCTGGCATGCTGCGTCGAGCACGCCGAGGCCCTGGGGCTGCAGGTGCGTGAAGTGGTCAGTGCCCCAGCTTGCGCTTGATCCGCGAGAAGGACACCGGGTCCATGCCCAGGTAGCTGGCCAGCTGGTATTGGGGCACCCGGTCGAGCAGCCAGGCCTCGTGCTCCAGCAGCCACTGGTAGCGCTGCTCGCTGTTGCTGGTGAGCAGCAGCGCCTCGCGGTCCTCGTTGCGCAGCATGATCTGGCGGGTCATCAGGTCCTGCATCTGCTGCAATTGCGGGAAGCGCTCGCGCTGCCGGGCGACCAGGGCCAGCGGCAGGCAGGCCAGCCGGCAGCGCTCCACGGCGGCGATGTTGTAGGTGCAGGGCTGCTGCTTGAAGTAGGCGCTGAGGGAGCCGATCAGCTGGCCCTCGCGGAAGAAGGCCTTGTTCCACTGCCGGCCTTCGGGAGACAGGTAGTAGTAGCGCGCCACGCCGCTGAGGATGACGTAGAAGTGCGTGGGCCGCTCGCCGGCGCGGATGATCAGCTGGTCGTGATCGTAGTCGCGCAGCTTCAGTGACTGCAGCAGGCAGTCCAGCAGCGCCGGGTCGCTCATGCCGTGGGCGGTGAAGATCTCGTGCAACTGGACCTGGTTCTCGGCGGGGATCATGGGGGCTCGGCCTGGGGGCATTGGCTTCATCTAAGCACAGGCGCGGCGGCTTGCCGCAATACGGATTTGCCCGCTGCGTTGCCGTACCCGACACTAGACTCCTTCCAAGCCCCCACCAAGAAGGAACACCCCCGTGTCCCAACGCCAACACGACAGCTGGGCGCAGATCTGCCTGGCCGCAGGCCTCGACCCGGAAAAGCGCCTGGCCGCCCGCCAGGCCGTGCTCGGGCATGCCGACGCCCTGGACTGCAGCCTCTACCGCCCCGACGAGAACGACCTGGATGCCGAAGAGGAAGACCTGGGCGATGCCCGCATCCTCTTCACCGGACCTTTCCAGGCGCCGGCCGAATGGAGCGTCCAGGACAGTGAGGACTATTTCGGCGACATCGACCCCGCCGCCTTCGTCACCGCCCTGATCGAATGCCAGGCCGAGCCCGCCAGCCGTGAGTTCTTCCTCGCCGATGCCGGCGACTTCGTCGCGGTGGTCACCGCCAGCGGCGAGGTGCAGATGTTCTACCTCTACGACTGCAACGAAGACGACGACGGCATGCACTGCGTGCTGGTAAGGGAAGACGAGGAGGGCTGAAGGCCCGCGATCTGCAGGCGCGAGCTTGCTCCTGCAGATCGCGCTCGGGCTGTTCGCGAGCAAGCTCGCTCCTACAAGTCCTGCGGCCTGTGATTCGTCAGCCGGCCAGCGCCGTGCGGCGGCCGCGCTCCAGGCGCACGCTGGCCAGGAGCAGCAGGCCGGCGACGAAATAGCTGCCGGTGATCAGCATCGCCAGGCGATGGTCGCCGCCGGACAGCCAGCTGGCCAGGCCGTAGGTCATGGGGCCGAGGATGGCCGAGAGCTTCACCGCCTGGCCCCAGAGGCCGAAGAACTCCGCCAGCCGCGTGGGCGGCGCCAGCAGGCCGACTATGGCGCGCCCCGCGGACTGGCTGGCGCCCATGCACAGGCCGGCGACATTGGCCGCGGCCCAGAACAGCACCGGGCCGCTGGCCAGCCAGACCATGCCCACCATGGCCAGCCAGCCCAGCAGGGTAAGGGCCAGGGTGGGGCGGTGGCCGATGCGATCCTGCAGCCAGCCGAACGCCACGGCGCCGAGGGAGGCGGTGATATTGACGATGAAGATCAGCAGCAGGGTGTCCTGGGTGGTGAAGCCCATCACCTGGTCGGCGTAGATGGCCGCCAGGCTGATCACGGCCGAGATCCCGGCCTGGTAGCAGACGGTGCAGGCGAGGAAGCGCAGCAGGTCGCGGTAGCGGCCGGCCTCGCGAAGCGTCCTGGCGAAGCGTGCCCAGGCCCCACCCGGGCCGGTGGCCAGTTGCGGCTGGCTGCGTTCCTTCAGGTAAAGGAATGTCGGCGTGCTGGCGACGGCGAAGAGCAAGGCCGTGATCAACACGCACACCGGCACGAACTGCGCCGCCGTCTGCCCCTGGCCCTGGGCCCAGCTGACGTAGCCCAGGCAGGCCCCCAGGCTGGCCAGGCCGCCGATATAGCCCAGGCCCCAGCCCCAGCCTGAAACCCGCCCGAGCGCTTCTTCGCGGGCGAGCTCGGGGAGGAAGGCGGCGATCAGGTTCTCCCCGGTGCCGAAGCAGAAGTTCGACAGCACCACGAACAGTACCGCCACCGCCAGGGCGCCCGGCCCGGCCAGCGCCAGGGCGGCGGTGAAGACCACGCAGCCCAGGGTGCTGAACGCCAGCAGGCGTTTCTTGCGCGCGGTGGCGTCGGCATAGGCGCCGATGAGTGGGGCGGTGACTATCACCAGTGCGTAGGAGAGGGCCAGGGTGCTGGTCCAGGCCAGGGTGCCCCAGGGCTTGCCCTCGGCCACCACGGCGACGAAGTAGGCATTGAAGACGGCGGTGATGATCACCGTGGTGTAACCGGAGTTGGCGAAGTCGAACATCGCCCAGGCCCAGATTTCCCGGCGGGTCACGCCGGTGGCGAGGCTGGATCGCATGGCGCTTTTCTCCCCTGGGGCGCTGCGTCCCGAAGAGACTAGCCCCGACCGCGCCATCCCGCGACTGTCGGACCGTGCCGCGCCAGCATGGCGTTTCCAGCAGGCCGGTGGGCCGGGGCCCACCGCCTGCCGGAGTCGCGCGGGGTTTCCGGGAGGAGCGTATTGGCGTGAAGCGCGTTACCCTGGGCTCAGCGCATCAAGGGTTCAGCCCGCCAGATCTTCCACGCCGCTCTGCACTACCCGATAGCACGGCACATAGGCCGCGCCGCCCGGCAGCTTCATCCGGTGTTGGCGGACGAAGGACTTCAGCAGGTGGTCCAGCGGCTGCATCACCGCGGCATCTCCATGGATCTCGTAGGGACCGTGCCGCTCGATCAGGCGGATGCCCTTGTCCTTGACGTTTCCGGCGACGATGCCGGAGAAGGCGCGGCGCAGGTTGGCTGCCAGTTCATGGGGCGGCAGGTCGCGGCTGAGGGTGAGGCTGGCCATGTTCTCGTGGGTGGGGTCGAAGGGGCGCTGGAAGCCTTCGTCTATCTTCAGCAGCCAGTTGAAGTGGAAGGCGTCATTACGCTCGCGGCGGAACTGTTTGACCGCCTTCAGACCCTGGGCCATCTCCACGGCGACCTCGGCCGGGTTGTCGATGATGATCTTGTAGCGGCCCTGGGCGGCTTCACCGAGGGTGGCGCCGACGAAGGCGTGCAGTTGCTCCAGGTAGGGCGCGGCGTTCTTCGGGCCGGTGAGCACCACCGGGAAGGGCAGGTCCTGGTTGTCCGGGTGCATCAGGATGCCGAGCAGGTAGAGGAACTCCTCCGCCGTGCCGACCCCGCCGGGGAAGATGATGATGCCGTGGCCGACGCGCACGAAGGCTTCCAGGCGCTTCTCGATATCCGGGAGTATCACCAGTTCGTTGACGATCGGGTTGGGCGCCTCGGCGGCGATGATGCCGGGCTCGGTCAGGCCCAGGTAGCGGCCGCCATGGGTGCGCTGCTTGGCGTGACCAATGGTGGCGCCCTTCATCGGCCCCTTCATCACGCCGGGGCCGCAGCCGGTGCAGACGTCCAGGTGGCGCAGGCCGAGTTCGTGGCCGACCTTCTTGGTGTACTTGTATTCCTCGGTGCTGATGGAGTGGCCGCCCCAGCACACGACTATCTTCGGTTCCACGCCCGGACGCAGGGTGCGTGCGTTGCGCAACAGGTGGAAGACGTAGTCGGTGATGCCCTGGGAGCTGTCGAGGTCGATGCGCAGGCTGTCCAGTTCGTTCTCGGTGTAGACGATGTCGCGCAGGGCGCTGAACAGCATCTCGCGGGTGCTGGCGATCATCTCGCCATCGACGAAGGCATCCGCCGGCGCATTGATCAGCTCCAGGCGCACGCCGCGGTCCTGCTGGTGGATGCGGACTTCGAAGTCCCGGTAGGCGTCGAGGATGGTCTTGGCGTTGTCGATCTGCGCCCCGGTATTGAGGATGGCCAGGGCGCACTGGCGGAAGAGCTGGTACATGCGCCCCGAGCCGGCTTCGCTCAGTAGCTGCACTTCACGTTGGGAGAGGGTTTCCAGGCTGCCCTTCGGGCTTACCTGGGCATTGATGACGTGTCTTCTGGGCATTCGATGTTTCCTTAAAGCGATGGCGGCGGACCAGGCCGGGCCCGTCCCTGGGGTACTACGCGCCGAAGCTGATGGCGCAGGTTGAGGCGATTGTTCTTATCTGGGCACTGCGAGGTTACGAATTCGTTGCGGGCGTGTGTTCCGGGTCCTGCTTCAGCGTAATAGCGAGATTGCAGGCCGTGTGACAAGAAATTTCTTGGTGATGTTCGCTGCCGCTGTGCATTTCCGGCAATAGCGTGGGGCGGGTGAACAGGTAGAGCCTGGTCCAGCCTACAGCAAGGCACGCGCCCGGTGGGGTGAAAATCCGCAAGGCGGATTTCCACCATCGAGCTCACCCGGTTCAGCCCTGAACCTGCTTCAGCAGGGCTTCCCCGGACCAGTTGCGTTGCCCGCCCTGCTCGGCGGCATGGACCAGTTGCAGCAGCTTGCCGTTCACCGGTGCCGGCCGGTTCAGGCTGTCGGCGAGTTGGAGGATTTCCCCCTGCAGGTAGTCGATTTCCGTCTTGCGTCCGGCCAGCAGATCATCCTGCATCGAGGAGCGGGCGAGGGGATCGAGGGCGAGCATCCGGTTGGCGGCCAGGCGGAAGAACGAGTCCGGCGCATCCAGCAGTGCCGGAATCCACCGAGCGGGGAGTGGCGTCAGGCGCGCGAGGGGTTGGTGCTTCTGTTCCAGCAGGGCGAGGCCTTCCCGCTGGGCGGCCGCCAGCACGTGGCGATAGGGGCGCTGCAACAGTTCGGCGCGCAATGGCAGCCCCGACAGGGCATTCACGGCGTTGTTGAGATTGAACAATAGCTTGGCCCATTGCACGGCATGGAAGTCCCGGTGCTGCACCAGCGGCAGGCCGGCGCGCTCGAAGGCCTTCAGGGTGCCATCCAGCCGCGGTGTGCGCTCGACCTGCAACGTACCTTCCGAGCCCTGGTGGAAATGCCCGGCGGCAATCTGCGCCACATTGAAAGGCACCAGGCCGACCAGCACATCGTGGTCCGGCAAGCGGCTGGCGAGCAGCTCGGCATTATGCAGGCCGTTCTGCAGGGTCAGCACCCGGGCTGATGCCTTGAGATGCGGAGCCATGGCCTCGGCGGCGCTGGCGGTATCCCCGGATTTCACCGTGACCAGCACGACTTCGGCGTCGGCCACTACCGCCGGATCACTGCTGAACCGGATCAGTTCCGGCTCAAGCCTGGCCTGCCAGCCCGTGAGGTCGCTGAGGGTCAGTCCCTGTTGCGCCAGCGTGTCCGCCATATGGCCGCGCCCGATGAAGGTTACGCTGGCGCCGCCGATCGCCAGTCGGCCCCCCACGTAGCAACCGATGGTCCCAGCTCCGAAAATCACGATGGATGGCATGGATGTCCTCCTTCCTGTGCGCGCCCTGGCGGCCGCTCAAGCCTGCAGGGCGCAACCTGCGGCTTGCAGCAACCTGGGCAGGTTTACCAGCGCCTGCTGCCTGGCCTGGGTGAAGTCGTTCAACGCGGCCAGCTTTTCCGGGTCGTTTTCCTGCAGGCTGCGCAGGACGGTGGGCAGCAGGTGCAGGTGGCAGCGCGCCAGCCAGTTGGACAGCCCGGCGTCCTGTTTCCAGCGCCGCTGGTTGCCGAGGTAGACGGCCCACATCCGCAGCCAGTCCAGGGGCGACAGCGGCAGCGGGACGACGCGGCAGAAGTCGTTCATCTGCGCCAGGTCGTCGAAGTGGCTTTCCACATAGGCGATAACCGCCGCACTGAAGAGGAGCTGGTAGCTGCTCACCGTCACCAGGTTGATCCGGTTGTCGTCGAAGACCTGGACACTGCCTTCGGGAATGACCGGAATGGCGCTGGCGCTGCAATCGATGTAGAGGGCGTCGGGATGGGCATCGACACTGCCACGGTCGAGGACGATCCGCTCGGGTTCGACGGCCTGGACGCGTCCCAGGCGCACCAGGTTGCCGATACCTTGCAGCGCTCGCAGTTCTCCCTGGGAGATGGTGGCGGCGCGGAAGGCGGTGGGTTCGACGGAGCAGTCGATGCGCAGCAGTTCGCCGGCGCTTTCCAGCCTGAGGAAGAGATCGGCGACGGACTCGGCAGCGCCTATGGCCCCAAACTGCCGGGCCAGGCTGCCGATGGTGCGGACGACGTTCTCCTGGCCCGGCTGGAAGTTGGCTCGGTCCAGCAGCCAGAAATCGTTTGGCACTATCCACTGGATGCGCTCGGCGACAACGCCCGTCTGCAGCAGCCAGAGGCAGGCGTCGATGCCGGTCTTGCCGCCGCCCACCACCACATAGCGGGCGCTGGGTTCGCGCAGCTTCGGCAAGTCGTTCGGGGGAATGCAGCGCAACCCGGGTGCGACCCGATACTTCGGCGGATGGGTAGAGGGCACCGCGGTCTGCGCCCAGGTCCCGTCCACCAGCTTCCTGCGCACCTTCACCTGCCAGCAGTCGCCGGTGAGCTGTGAAGTGACGCTGTGCTGGTCCTTTCGATCACCCTCGTAATTGCACATCGGCAGGTAGCGGACGCGGCCGGATGGCAGGAAGCGCTGCTGCATGACCTGGTCGAAGTAGCTGAGAATCTCCGCCCCGGAAGCCAACTCGTACAAGCCTCCACCCCATTCGGACCGGTCCTTGTGGCCGGAGCCCAGTTGCCGTGAGTTGACGCCGTAGAAGGCGGAGGGCTGGTGCAGGCGGACGAAGGGGTAGGCGTCGTTCCAATGGCCGCCCGGCTGGGCGTGGCGATCCACGATCAGCACCTGGGCATCCGACTCGTCCAGCAGGGTGTCGACGAAGGCCATGGCCGAGCCCCCGGCGCCGATAACCAGGTAATCCGTCTCGATCGTGCTTGCAGTCATCAGGCGCATCCTCCATCCCAGTCGAGCTGACCACTCAACTGATGGAGGCTAGATCGCGCCTGATGCCGGCGAGAGAACGATTGAGTCTCAGCAAAATAGCCAACGGATTTAATGCACCCTTACTTGCGGTTCTTCGCGGGGGATTTCCCTCACCCCCGGCCCCTCTCCCGCAAGCGGTAGAGGGGGGACTTGCGCCGGCAACGGCCAAACAGAATTGAAGCCCAAACGCGCCTGAAGCTGAGCAGAAGCGGTGGGGCAGCGATTCCGCCCCTTCAGGAGGCCGAGCGGAATCGTTGCAGAGGGGGACGAGCGGCATGGATGCCGCGAGAGGCGTGCGGGGCCATGGATGGCCCCTCACGCCGGGCCCCCGGAGCGACGATGGAGGGAGGGGAGTTTGGCGAAGCCAAACCCGGATGTCGGGGCAAGCGTTCTTGGTTACTTCTTTGGCGTTTGAAAGAAGTGACTCGCCCGGGAGGGCGAAACAGAAACCCGAAGCTCGCTCGGCAATGAGCAAGGCTCCAAACATGAAGCCCCCTCACACCGGATTGCCGATCCGGTGTGGGCCAATACGGTGAATTACCCTACTTGCGCGCCTCCAGTATCAGGTTGAAGGGCATCGCCGCCGCGCGGTGGAAACGGCTGATGCTGGCTTCCTGGAGGACAGTGCGCAGGCGCGGTGGGGAGATACGGAAAAATGAGGAAGGAGCCACAGCAGCTGAGTCGTGCGGTGCTGGAGTGGCGCCTTCCGTGTCCTGCAATCGCGGGACAATTTTTAGTTTAGTGGCCTATCGCCCGTCCTGCTGCAAGTGTCCGGCAGCTTGGCAACCGGTCATCAGCCCTGATGGCCGAGCCAAAGCGATGGGCTATACCTGCAACTTGGCGATGCGATTTCGCACTTCCGATGAATGGCAACTACGGCGCGGCTTGGGGCCCACGCCCGGGAGGAAGGATGAAGTACCGGCTGCAAGCCAAGCTCCAGTCGCAAGTGGCGGCTGTGCTACCGGGCTATCAGGTGAAGTGCGAGTTCTCCTCGCACAACGTGATCGATGTGAGCCTGATCGAACCGGCGACCCGCGAGGCGATGCGCATCAGCGGCGTCACCATGCGGTCCCTGCTGGGACCCGGCGCCCTGGATGAGGTGGTGGACCAGTTGGTTTTCGAGATCGTCACCGTCGCTCGCACTGAAGCCAACCGCAAGCTGCCGGGCAAGGAGCCGGAATAGCCGCTCACTGCGGTTGGCGAGGGGGCCTGAAGTAGATGAAGAGCCGGTCGGCCAGCGCCCTTGAGCACAATCCGGAGCCGACCCATATTGGTAGCCATGACCTCGACCCATGCCACCGCCCTGGAGGGCTTCCATCCCGCCGTCGCCGCCTGGTTCCGCGCCACCTTCGCCGCGCCCACGGCGGCCCAGTGTCGCGCCTGGCCGGCGATCCGCGCCGGACGCAGCACCCTGGTGGCGGCGCCCACCGGTTCGGGCAAGACGCTCACCGCCTTCCTCTCCGCCATCGATGAGCTGTTGCATGAGGGCCTGGAGCGGGGCGGCCTGCCGGACCGTTGCACGGTGGTCTATGTGTCGCCGCTCAAGGCGCTGTCCAACGACATCCGCATCAACCTGGAGGTTCCCTTGGCGGGCATCCGCGCCGAGCTGGCGTACCAGGGCCTGGCGGATGTGGCCATCCGCACCGCAGTGCGCACCGGCGATACGCCGCAGGCCGAGCGCGACGCCATGCGCAAGCGCCCGCCGCACATACTGGTGACCACGCCCGAATCCCTCTACATCCTCCTCGGCTCCGACTCCGGCCGCGCCATGCTGGCGGGCTGCCGCAGCCTGATAGTCGACGAAATCCACGCCATCGCCGGCAGCAAGCGCGGCAGCCACCTGATGCTCAGCGCCGAACGGCTGGAGGCCCTGTGCGGGCGGCCGCTGCAGCGCATCGGCCTGTCCGCCACCCAGAAGCCCATCGAGCGGGTGGCGCAGTTCCTCATGGGCCAGCGCGAGGAGGGCTGCACCCTGGTGGACGTCGGCTACAGCCGCGAACGCGACCTGGCACTGGAGGTGCCGCCGGTCCCCCTGGAAGCGGTGCTGAGCAATGAGGCCTGGGAGAAGGTCTATGACCGCCTGGCCGAACTGGTGGCCGAGCACCGCACCACCCTGGTCTTCGTCAACACCCGGCGCCTGGCCGAGCGCGCCAGTCGCCATCTTTCCGAGCGCCTGGGCGATGCGGCGGTGGCCGCGCACCATGGCAGCATGGCGCGGGACCTGCGCCTGGGCGCCGAACAGCGTCTCAAGCGTGGCGAACTCAAGGTGCTGGTGGCCACGGCGTCGCTGGAGCTGGGCATCGATATCGGCGACGTGGAACTGGTCTGCCAGCTCGGTTCGCCACGCAGCATCGCCGCCTTCCTGCAGCGGGTCGGGCGCTCCGGCCACAGCGTCGGCGGCACGCCCAAGGGGCGGCTGTTCCCGCAGTCGCGGGACGACCTGGTCGAATGCGCGGCGCTGCTGGACTGCGTGCGCCGCGACGAGCTGGACGCCCTGACCATCCCCCATGCGCCGCTGGATGTGCTGGCCCAGCAGATGGTCGCCGAAGTGGCGTGCCAGGAATGGGGCGAGGACGAGCTCTACCGCCTGATGACCCGCGCCATGCCCTACGCTGACCTTGCCCGTGGCCAGTTCGACGCCTTGGTGAAGATGCTTTCCGAGGGCTACAACGGCCGCCAGGGCGTGCGTGGCGCCTACCTCCACCGCGACGCGGTGAACCGTCGCCTGCGTGGCCGGCGCGCGGCGCGGCTGACCGCCATCACCTCCGGCGGGGCCATCCCGGAAACCGCCGACTACGCCGTGTTGCTGGAGCCCCAGGGCATGCCGGTGGGCAGCGTGCACGAGGATTTCGCCGTGGAAAGCCTGGCCGGCGATGTGTTCCAGCTGGGCAACCAGTCCTACCGCATCCTCCGCGTCGAGCCCGGGCGGGTGCGGGTGGAGGATGCCCGGGGACAGCCGCCGAGCATTCCCTTCTGGCTGGGCGAGGCGCCGGGGCGCAGCGATGAGCTGTCGGCGGCGGTGGCACGGCTGAGGGGGGAGGTGGAGCGGTTATTGGGAGAGTCTGTGCCCGATGACATTGCCCTCTCCCCCAACCCCCGCCCTGCGCCCCGGCCTGAC
This sequence comes from Pseudomonas sp. BN417, assembly GCF_029871205.1. GTDB lineage: Bacteria > Pseudomonadota > Gammaproteobacteria > Pseudomonadales > Pseudomonadaceae > Metapseudomonas. The sequence continues at coordinate 37,455 of NZ_SSOJ01000156.1, forward strand.
CGCTTCGCGCTCAGTCGCTCATCGGCACCGGAAGCGATGCTTCCGAAAAGCGTGCCTCTTCGCCCCGCAGGCGGGAGAGGGGAGAAAGGCGGGAGGGGGGAGAAGATCGAGCGGGCGGTTCGGGGGCTGATGGAACAGATCGGCCTCAGCGAAGGTGCGGCGCGGCAGATCGTCGAATACCTGGCGCGGGCAAAGGCAGCGCTGGGGGCCTTGCCGACCCAGCAGCGGCTGGTGATGGAGCGCTTCTTCGACGAATCCGGCGGCATGCAACTGATCATCCATTCGCCGTTCGGCAGCCGGATCAACCGTGCCTGGGGCCTGGCGCTGCGCAAGCGCTTCTGCCGCAACTTCAACTTCGAGCTGCAGGCGGCGGCCACCGAGGACGCCCTCATCCTCTCCCTCTCCACCAGCCACAGCTTCCCGCTGGACGAGGTCTGGCGCTACCTGCATTCCAACAGCGCCGAGCAGGTGCTGGTCCAGGCCGTGCTGGATGCGCCGCTGTTCGGGGTGCGCTGGCGCTGGAACGCCTCCGCCGCCCTGGCCCTGCCGCGCTTCTCCGGCGGGCGCAGGGTGGCACCGCAGATCCAGCGCATGCGCAGCGAAGACCTGCTCGCCAGCGTATTCCCCGACCAGGTGGCCTGCCAGGAGAACCTGGTGGGCGAGCGCGAGATTCCCGACCACCCGCTGGTGGCCCAGACCCTCGACGATTGCCTGCACGAAGCCATGGATGCCGAGGGTTGGCTGGCGCTGCTGCGGCGCATGGAGCGCGGCGAGGTGGAACTGCTGGCCCGCGACCTGCCGGCGCCCTCGGCCCTGGCGGCGGAAATCCTCGGCGCCCGACCCTATGCCTTCCTCGACGACGCGCCGCTGGAAGAGCGCCGTACCCAGGCTGTGCAGAGCCGCCGCTGGAGCGACCCGCAATCGGCCGACGACCTCGGCGCCCTGGATGCCGACGCCATCGCTGCGGTGGCCGAAGAAGCCTGGCCCGAGGTGCGCGATGCCGACGAGATGCACGAAGCGCTGCTGGCCCTGGCCTGCGTCACCCAGGCCGAAGCCGAGGCCAACAGCGGCTGGGCCGACTGGCTCAGGCAATTGGCCAAGGCGAGGCGGGCGGGCTGCCTGCACCTGAAGGGCAAACCGGCCCTGTGGCTGGCGGCCGAGCGCCTGGAGCTGTTTCGCGCGCTCTATCCTCAGGCGGCGCTGAAACCGTCCATCGCCGCGCCCGAAGGCTTCACCGAGCCCTGGGAAACGGAGGTGGCCTTGGTGGAAGTGTTGCGGGCCCGACTCAGCGGCTTCGGTCCCTTGCCCCTGGCGCGGCTGGCCGCTGACCTGCGCCAGGAACCATCCACCCTGGCCTTCGCCCTGGCCAGCCTGGAGCGCGAAGGCCATGTATTGCGTGGCCGTTTCACGCCCGGCGCGCAGGACGAGGAATGGTGCGAGCGGCATCTGCTGGCGCGCATCCACCGCTATACGGTCAAGCGCCTGCGCCGCGAAATCGAACCGGTGGAGCGGGCCGATTTCATGCGTTTTCTGTTCGACTGGCAGCGCGTCGCGCCTAGCGCCCAGGTACGCGGCGCCGAGGCCCTGGCCGGGGTGCTGGGGCAGCTGGAAGGCTTCGAGGCGGCAGCGGGCGGCTGGGAAAGCGAAATCCTGCCGAGCCGGGTGGCCGACTACGGCATCAACTGGCTGGACGACCTGTGCCGCGCCGGCCGGTTGGTCTGGTGCCGCCTGGGTGGGCGCGGGAAGGCAGCGGTGGGACCGGTGCGCGGCACGCCCATCCTGCTGCTGCCGCGCAAGAGCCTGGGCCTCTGGCGCGCCTGCCTGCAGGACGCGCCAGCGGCGGAGCCGTCCGCCCGTGCCGAACGGGTGCGCCAGGTGCTGGCCAGCCAGGGAGCGTTGTTCTTCGACGAACTGATGGACGAGGCCCACCTGCTGCGCAGCGAGCTGGAGGACTGCCTCGGCGAACTGGTGGCCCTGGGCCTGTGCAATGCCGACAGCTTCGCCGGCCTGCGTTCCCTGCTGCTGCCGGCGGCCCGGCGCAGTCGCCACGACCGCCGCGCGCGACTGGCCCTGGCCAATATGCAGGACGCCGGTCGCTGGGCGCTGCTGCGCGGCAAGGCCGAGGAAGGGCAGGGCAAGGTACCGGCCGAAGCCCTGGAGCATGTGGCGCGCACCCTGCTGCGCCGATACGGCGTGGTCGGCTGGCGTCTGCTGGAGCGCGAGGCGAACTGGCTGCCGCCCTGGCGCGACCTGCTGCGGGTCTACCACCGCCTGGAGGCGCGTGGCGAGATACGCGGCGGACGCTTCGTGGCCGGGGTCTCCGGTGAACAGTTCGCCCTGCCGGAAGCCGTGGGCCTGCTCCGGGAGGTGCGCAAGCGGCCGCTGGACAGCAGTCTGATCAGTCTCTCCGCCTGCGACCCGCTCAACCTGCTGGGCACCCTGCTGGGCGGTGCCAAGGTGCCGGCGCTGGCGGGCAACCGCCTGCTCTATCGGGACGGGGTGCCGGCGGCGACCCTGGTGGCGGGCAAGGTGGCGTTGTTGCAGGAAGTCGACGCGGCCACCGCCAACGAATGGCGCGCGGCGCTGATCCGCCAGCCGGCGGCCACACCGCTCGGGCAGCAGTCGAGAAGGGCGCGGATGCCCTTGTAGGTTGGGCCGAGTGTGGGGGCGAATTCACTCGCCCCCACAGGTAAAGCGTCTCCGGCTCGCGCACCCGTAGGTTGGGCAGAGCTCCGCGAAGCCCAACGAACCTTGCGCGGAGCAATGACCTGTCGATGTGGGGCCTAACCACTTGAAATAGCTCGAAATTGATCCACCCCCGCCAAGGCCGCGCCACACCTGGCCCCTGGCCATCGCCCGACAGCTTATCCACAGCTTCATCCACTGCCTTTGTGGGTAACCGTTCGTCAGCCTTCGCCGGACTTATCCACAGTCATGAGCGGGTCGAGGAGGGCGCACATGCTGCGCCAGTGGGAGCCTTCCCAGTACAGGCGCTGGCAGGCGTCGCAGCTGAGGAAGCGCGAGTAGAGCGCGCCGATGCGCGGCGGCAGGCGCGGGCGGGCGAGTTCCGCGTCGATCTCCCGCAAGGGGCGGTTGCAGTGCAGGCAGCGGCTGAAGGGGCGGGCGCTGCGGGCCAGGTCCAGGCGCTCGAAGAGTTCGCGCAGCTGCAGGGCCGGTTTCAGGGCATGCACGTAGCAGCCGTGGCTGATGATGCGGCGCTTGAGCAGCTCGCGGTCGCGGGTCAGCACGATGCGCCCCTCATGGGCGGCGATCTCGGCGATCTCGCCATCCTCGAAACAGTTGTCGTAGAGGGTGTCGAAGCCGCTCATGCGCAGCAGGCTGGCCAGCCCCCCGAGGTGGGCGTCGGCGACGAAGCGCAGCACGCGCATCGGCTGGGCCCGCACCTTGAGCAGCGGGCTGATGTCCAGGGTCTCGAACTTGGGATAGACAGCCAGGCGGTCGCCGTCGAGGATCAGCCGATCGAAGCCGACCGACTCGCCATTGAGCAGTACCAGTTCCACCTCCGTATGGGGCACGCCCAAGGCCTCGATCATGTGCTTGACCGTGGCCGCCCGCGCACAGGCGCAGGTGAAGGCTTGCCGACGCCTTTCAGCCGGCAGGAAGTCGTTGAGCTCCTCATAGAAGCGGAAGGTTGCGCTGGCCATGCAGGACAGTATGGCAGCCCGCAGGCGCGCCCTCCCGACGGAGGGCGCGCGAGCGGTCATTTCGGCTGGGCGACTACCCGCAGGTAGGGCTTGAGGGTCTTGTAGCCCTGCGGATATTTCTTCTGCGCGTCCTCGTCCGACACCGAGGTGGGGATGATCACGTCGTCGCCCGGCCGCCAGTTCACCGGTGTGGCCACCGTGTGCTTGGCGTTCAGCTGCAACGAGTCCAGCAGACGCAGCACCTCGTCGAAGTTGCGCCCGGCGCTCATGGGGTAGACCAGCATGGCCTTGACCTTCTTGTCCGGGCCGACGATGAACACCGAGCGCACTGTGGCGTTGTCCACGGCGGTGCGCGGGCCGCCGCTGGCATTGGGGTGGATCATGTCGTAGAGCTTGGCCACGGTGAGGTTTTCGTCACCGATCATCGGGTAGTTCACCGCATGGCCCTGGGTTTCCTCGATATCGCCGACCCACTTGCGGTGATCACTGACCGGGTCGACCGAAAGGCCCACCACCTTGGTGTTGCGCTTGTCGAATTCGGGCTTGAGCTTGGCCATGTAGCCCAGCTCGGTGGTGCAGACCGGGGTGAAGTCTTTCGGGTGGGAGAACAGGATGGCCCACTGGTCGCCGATCCACTGGTGGAAATTGAGGGTGCCTTCGGTGGTTTCGGCCGTGAAGTCCGGGGCCTCGTCGCCAATACGTATTGCCATGTTCGACCTCCTATCTGGTGGCTGGGGAAGAGCCGTCGCTGCGGCAGCCGATTTAGCAGGCCGGGCGGGCGCCTCGGACCTGTCGGGGGTAACAGTATAGGTCTCCCTCCCGCGCCTGCCCGGACGGCGCTGGATCAGTGGTCATGCGGCGGGGCTGACGGACTGCTATTCCTACCCAGAAGAGGGCATCGGACGGGGCAGTGTCTCCGTGACCGGGACTGCCCGGGTCGCCAACCGGCCGCATGGGCCCGGGCGCGACGGGAGGTGTCGAATGGTCAAGCATGAAAACGGGCGGTCCGACCGCTCCCCTGCAGAGGTGTACGAGGCATTCTTCGTTCCGGCCCTGTTCCAGCAGTGGGGCGCACGGGTGGCTGCCGAGGCCGGCATCACCTCCGGCCAGCGGGTGCTCGATGTGGCCTGTGGTACCGGGGTGCTGGCCTGTGCTGCGGCCGAGCGTGCCGGACCCGAGGCCGAGGTGGTGGGGCTCGACGCCAATGCGGAGATGCTTGCCGTGGCCCGGCGCAAATCGGCGTCCATCGAGTGGCTGGAAGGGCGGGCCGAAGCCCTGCCATTTCCTGACGGGAGTTTCGATGCAGTCGTGAGTCAGTTCGGTTTCATGTTCTTCGACGACCGGCCAGCCGCCCTGCGGGAAATGTGCCGCGTGCTGCGGCCCGGCGGAAACCTCGCCGTCGCCGTGTGCGATGGGCTCGAGCACTCGCCCGGCTACGCCGCTCTCGCCGAGCTGTTGCAGCGACTGTTCGGCGACCAGGTGGCCAATGCGTTCCGCGCACCGTTCGTGCTCGGCGACGAGCGATTGTTGCTGGCGCTCTGCAGCGAGGCGGGTATCACCGATGCCAAGGTCATGCGGCACGAGGGTACGGTGCGTTTTCCCTCCATCGACGCCTTGATCTCCACCGAGCGAGCCTGCGTGTGGACCCTTGGCGGCATGCTCGACGAAGGGCAGTTCGCGCGGTTGCGGCAGGAGGCGGAGCCGGCGCTGCGCGGGTTTGCCGCAGCCGATGGCTCGGTCGCCTTCGCCATGCCGGCTCTCGTCATCACGGCACACAAGGGCGACAGCGTGGAGTGCGGCTGGGTTGCCTGAACGGCAGGCAAGGCCGGTATCGGACAGGGGAGATTCAGTGTGCGGAAGGCAGATCTGGCGAGGGGGCGGCCACTCTCCAGATGATGGTTTCCGAAGCGGCGGCCGCCATCCAGCAACCTGAACAGGAGCTAGAGAATGGCTACGTACATCACGCTTGCCAACTTCACCGACCAGGGCATTCGGTCCGTCAAGGATTCCCCGGAGCGCTTCCTGGCCTTCAAGGCCATGGCCGAGCAGCTCGGCGTTTCGGTCAAGGCGGCCTACTGGACGGTCGGCAACTACGACATAGTGCTGGTCGTCGAAGGGTCCGACGAGGCCGCGACCACGCTGCTGCTGAAGGTCGGCATGCTGGGCAATGTCAGGACCCAGACGCTGCGAGGATACTCGGAGCAGGAGTTCCGGGGCATCGTCGGCAAACTGTCGTAACGGGCGGTAGATCGCTATCCAGGGCGGTGCCAGGCAAGGGATGCCCGGCACCGGCCTGTTCCCGTCAGCCCGCAGCCACTTTCAGCAGGTACTGGCTGGTGGGCAGCACATCGATCCTGTCGAAGTCGATGAAGCGGTTGCAGCTGTCCATCATCGCCGCCAGGTTCTTCTGGAACTTCGCCTCGTCGCCCACCGCATCGAAGAAGGCCATGGGATCGGTCATGGCGGCCGGCGGGAAGGCTTCCTCGACTATGGCGTCCAGCGGCGCGGCGCCGTGGGTCAGGGCGCGCACCACCAGGTTCTGCACGTAGAGGAAGTTGTCCTGGGTGTCGATGGCCACCCGGGTGTGGTGATTGCGCCAGATATCCAGCCAGGCCTCCCGGGTCAGGCGCGGCGGGCAGCTGAGGAAGGCGATCTGCGAAAAGCCGTGGGTACGCTGGCCGGGTTGGGCCGGGAAGCGGGTATTGCGAATGGCTACCGATTCGCTCACCAGATAGGCCGCCTGGCGGCTCGAGATCTCGGTGAGCACATCGTCGAACGGGCGGCGGGACTCGGTGTTGGCGCTGTCGACCCAGAGCGACAGGGTGGCGTCCGGCAGCGGCCGGTTATTCTCCTGGCGCAGGCCGGCGGCGGGGGCCACATCGGCATCCGCCAGGTTCAGTTGCAGGCCACGGGCGCCCAGGGTGAAGAGACGTTCGGCGACTTCACCGCGCAGGCGTTCGGCGAAGGCGTCGAGGCTGACCTGTGGCGCGCGCCACAGGGTGTAGATGATCTTTTCCACGGCAAGGTCCCTCATGAGGCAGTGACGGCGGCCAGGATTCGGCCGGGCAGGCAGACCATGCCGTGCGGCGCCCGGCCATGCATCGTCCGGGCGGACTAGCGGATGAGCGGCCGGTGGCCTGGCGGTGGCGGTGCTAGCGTTAGAGAAGGGGGAGGTGCCGGCCATCGGTAGCGCCATGCCCTTACGGCAGGGCCGCCCGGTCCTTCGCCGCCCACAACTTTCCAGTTCCGAGTCGGTGCCGCCTGGTGCCGCCGGCGGGCGTGCGGCCTAGCCCCAACCCATAAACCCGCACGGAGGTGATTGCCATGGCCCGTACAACCCCCATCAGCCATTACCGCAACATCGGCATAGTGGCCCACGTGGATGCCGGCAAGACCACCACCACCGAACGGGTTCTCTACTACACCGGGGTCAACCACAAGATGGGCGAGGTGCACGACGGCGCCGCGACCATGGACTGGATGGTCCAGGAGCAGGAGCGCGGCATCACCATCACCTCGGCGGCCACCACCGCCTTCTGGACCGGCTCGCGCAAGCAGCTGGAGAAATTCCGCATCAACATCATCGACACCCCCGGCCACGTCGACTTCACCATCGAGGTGGAGCGCTCCCTGCGGGTGCTCGACGGCGCAGTGGTGGTGTTCAGCGGCGCCGACGGCGTGGAGCCGCAGTCCGAAACCGTCTGGCGCCAGGCCGACAAGTACCATGTGCCGCGCATCGCCTACGTGAACAAGATGGACCGCGCCGGTGCCGACTTCCTGCGGGTGGTGGAGCAGATCAAGAAGCGCCTCGGCCATACCCCGGTGCCCATCCAGCTGCCCATCGGCCAGGAGGAGAACTTCCACGGCCAGATCGACCTGATCCGCATGAAGGCCATCTACTGGAACGATACCGACCAGGGCGCCACTCCCCGTGAGGAGGAGATACCTGGCGAACTGCTGGACCAGGCCCGGCACTGGCGCAACGTAATGCTGGAGGTCGCGGCCGAGGCCAATGAAGAGCTGATGACCAAATACCTCGACGAAGGCGACCTCTCGGAGGAGGAGATCAAGACCGGCCTGCGCATCCGCACCCTGTCCTGCGAAGTGGTGCCAGCGGTATGCGGTTCTTCCTTCAAGAACAAGGGCGTGCCGCTGGTACTCGACTCGGTCGTCGAGCTGCTGCCGGCACCGACCGAGATCCCCTCCATCCGCGGCACTCACCCGGATCATCCGGAGAAGGAGGACGAACGTCACGCCGACGACAGCGAACCCTTCTCCGCGCTGGCCTTCAAGATCGCCACCGACCCCTTCGTCGGCACCCTGACCTTCATCCGCGTCTACTCCGGCGTGCTGAACTCCGGCGATGCCGTGCTCAATTCGGTGAAGGGCAAGAAGGAACGGGTCGGCCGCATGGTGCAGATGCACGCCAACCACCGCGCCGAGATCAAGGAAGTGCGCGCCGGTGACATCGCCGCGCTGATCGGCATGAAGGACGTCACCACCGGCGACACCCTGTGCGACCTCAACAAGCCCATAGTGCTGGAGCGCATGGACTTCCCTGAACCGGTGATCTCCATCGCCGTCGAACCCAAGACCAAGGCCGACCAGGAAAAAATGGGCATCGCGCTGGCCAAGCTGGCTCAGGAAGACCCCTCGTTCCGGGTCAAGACCGACGAGGAAACCGGGCAGACCATCATTTCCGGCATGGGCGAGTTGCACCTGGACATCATCGTCGACCGCATGAAGCGCGAGTTCAGCGTCGAGGCCAACACCGGCAAGCCGCAAGTGGCCTACCGCGAGGCGATCCGCAAGACCTGCGAGATCGAAGGCAGGTTCGTCCGCCAGTCCGGTGGCCGCGGCCAGTACGGTCACTGCTGGATTCGTTTCGCCCCGGCGGACGAAGGGGAGGAGGGCCTGGCGTTCAGCAATGAAGTGGTCGGTGGCGCCATTCCCCGCGAGTTCATCCCGGCCATCCAGAAGGGCGTCGAGGAGCAGATGAAGAACGGTGTGATCGCCGGCTACCCGCTGCTGGGCCTGAAGGCCGCGGTGTTCGACGGCTCGTTCCACGACGTGGATTCCAGCGAGATGGCCTTCAAGATCGCCGCCTCCATGGCTACCAAGCAGCTGTCGCAGAAGGGCGGCGCGGTGCTGCTGGAACCGGTGATGAAACTGGAAGTGGTGACGCCCGAGGACTACATGGGCGACATCATGGGCGACCTCAACCGCCGCCGTGGCCTGATCCACGGCATGGAAGACGGGCTCTCGGGCAAGATCATCCGCGCCGAAGTACCCCTCGGCGAGATGTTCGGCTACGCCACCGACGTGCGCTCCATGTCCCAGGGCCGCGCCAGCTTCTCCATGGAGTTCGCCCGTTACGCCGAAGCCCCGGCGAGCATTGCCGAGGCGATCGTGAAGAAGTCGGGGTAAGGCCGTGGAGTCGAATTGTGGGGGCGAATTCATTCGCTGAGCAGGCCGAAGGGCTGCCCTGCGGATCTGACAGGGGCTGCTGCACAGCCTTTAGCGAATGAATTCGCCCCCACAGGAAAAGCCAGCCCAGCCTCGTGCCATCCAAAAGAAAAACGGGCCTTGAAGGCCCGTTTTCCATTCCACACTTCCGCTGCTCAGGTCAGTCCGTTCTGTTTGCGGAAGTAGGGAATCACGTGCTCGCCGATGTTCTTCAGGGTCTCCAGCTGGGCCCACTGCGGCACAGTGCCCATCTGGCAGATGAAGAGGATCTCATCGGCGCCGGCGTCGATCAGGCGTTGCACGTAGCCGATGCAGTCCGCCACGGTGCCGTAGGCATGGTTGGGGTTCATCATCGCCATGGTCGGGTCGGAGAAGTCCACCTTGACTTCCTCGGAGGCGAAGCGCGACTTGATCACCGCCTGGCCATTGCCGTCGACGAAGGTGTCGTCCTTCCACTTCTCCGGGTCCGGGCGCTCGCCGCCGGCGTACCAGTAGGCCAGGGACTCCATGAAGTAGCGCTGGCCACGGATGCCGATATGGCGGGCCTTCTCGTTGTCGTCGAGGACGATGGCCGGGCACAGGGCGGCGATATGGCGGTTGGGACGGAAGCCCACCTGGTTTTTCTCGTCACGGTTGTCCCAGGCCTCGTGGTACACGGCGACCTTCTTGGCAATTTCCTCGGGACCACCGAAGCCCAGTACCAGGGCGCCCATGCCGCGGCCGCCGGCGTTCTTCAGCGACTCGGTGTTGGTGCAGGCCAGGTACATCGGCGGGTGCGGGTCCTGGTAGGGCTTGGGATGGATGGGGCGCTTGGGGATCTTCACGAAGTCGCCGTTATGTTCGATCTCGTCCTGCACGAACATCTTCGGGATCAGGTACATGGCTTCGTCGATCTGCGGCTGCAGGGTGGCCAGGTCGTAGCCGAAGGTGCCGGCTTCCTGCTGGGTGCCGCCCTTGCCCACGCCGAAGTGCACGCGGCCCTTGGACAGAAGATCGAGGGTGGCGATGCGCTCAGCCACCTTCACCGGATGGTTCATCGCCGGCGGCAGGCAGACCACGCCGTGGCCGATGCCGATGCGCTCGGTCTTGCCGGCGACGAAGGCGAGCATGGTCTCCGGAGCGGACATGTGCGAGTAGTTGGTCAGTGCGGTGTGTTCCACGCACCAGAAGGTGTCGAAGCCGAGCTTGTCGGCGAGCACGGCCTGCTCGACGGTTTCGTCGAAGATGCGACGGTCGCCTTCGCGGCTGCTGTCGATCGTCTGTGCCTCGTAGATCAGGGAGAATTTCATGCGCTTGGCCCTTGTTGTTCTTGGTTCGGTCAACCCGGAATGCCGAGTCTTGGACGCATGGTGTTGGATCGGCAGCGCGGCTGAATCCTCCAAAAAGACTAGTCACCTTGATCCGCCGGAAAGCACGACGCCCGCGCAGGGCGGGCGTCGTGCGGTATTGCGGTTCGCTTTTCGTAGGATGGGTGGAGCTTGCGATACCCATCGATCCGCGGTGATGGGTATCGCTCCGCTCCACGCCATCCTACAGGGCGCTGCTTCAGAGGAAGAAGTCGGTGCTATCCAACCCCATGCTCACGCCACCCAGGTTCAGCGCGTACTTGCCCGGACAGTTGGCCACGTGGGCGCGGCCGGTGTGGATATCGCGGAAGGCACGGTTGATGCCGTGTTTGCGGAAGATGGTGGAGGCGCCGCTGTTGTACATCAGGGCTTCCACCGCCTGGGCGCACTTGTCGGGAACTATGGCCGAGTCGTAGCGCATCTTCACCCGTTCGGCCATGGTCAGCGCCTCACCGGCATTGGCGCGCTGCATCATCAGCTCGAAGTTGCGCAGCAGCACAGTGCGGCATTCGTCCACCGTGACCATGGCATTGGCCAGGGCGGTCTGGGCGCCGGGGTCCTGGATGATCTTGCGGCCATCGTTGACCCCGACCCGGCCCTTGTTGGCCTCGACGAACAGGTCGATGGCGCCCTGCAGCGCGCCGATGGTCGAGGACGACACCGCCCGCACGAAGATCTGTCCGAAGGGCAGGCGGAACAGCGGTGAGGTGTTCACCGCATTGCCGGGGCTGTTCTGCATGAAACCGTCGATGGAGCGGTGGGTGCGGTATTCGGGCACGAACACGTCCTCCACCAGCACGTCGTGGGAGCCGGTGGCCTCCAGGCCCATCACGTCCCAGTTGTCGATGATGCTGTAGTCGTGGCGCGGTACCAGGAAGGTACGGTAGTCCGGGCCGTCGCCTTCCTTCTCCGGCGGCACCATGGCGCCGAGGAAGGCCCATTGACAGTGCTTGCTGCCCGAGGAGAAGCCCCAGCGGCCACTCAGGCGGAAGCCGCCGTCGACGCGGGTCACCTTGCCTACCGGCATATAGGACGAGGAGATCAGCACGCTCGAGTCCTGGCCCCAGACATCCTGCGCGGCGCGGTCGTCGAACAGCGCCAGCTGCCAGTTGTGGATGGCCACCACGCCCAGCACCCAGGCCGAGGACATGCAGCCTTCGGCGAGGGTCATCTGCACCTCGAAGAAGTCCTTGGGCTCCAGCTCGTAGCCCTCCCAGCGCGCCGGCTGGAGGATGCGGAAGAAGCCCGCCTCCTGGAAGTCGCGGATGGTCTCCTCGGCCAGCAGGCCGTTCTTCGCGGCCAGCGGCGCGCGCTCGCGCAGCACCGGCACCAGCTCGCGGGCTCGTTGTTTCAGGCGTTGGCGGATCAGGTCTTGGTCGAGCATCTTGTTGTTCTCCTGTTGAAGGCTTTTCCACCTATCGCCGGGCATTCAAACAACGGGCAATGACGCGAGCATCCTCCAAACGGACCATATGGCGAGGGCGGAGATGGGAATCGGCACGGCCTGATTTTTGTGGGGGCGAATTCATTCGCTATGCAGGCCGCAGGCCTGCCCTGCGGGACCCCAGGTGGCAGCTGCGCTGCCATTAGCGAATGAATTCGCCCCCACAGGAGAAGCGGCCTTTGCCACGGCAATCAAACTAGTCCCCTCGGACGATGTTGTCCCCGCTGCCCTGGCGAAGAATCGGCAGCACTTGAGAACAACAAGAGGGCCGTGCCATGAGCCAGTCTGATCTGAAAGGCGAAATGCTCCAGGCGATGCGTCGTCTGGCCAAGTCCGTGACCATCATCACCACCAGCAACGGCGAAGAGCGTTTCGCCATGTCCGCCACGGCGGTGGATTCGCTCTCCACCGAGCCGCCGTCCCTGCTGATCTGCGTGAATCGCACCGCGTCCCTGCACGCCGTGCTGGATGGCGGGGCGGACTTCTGCGTGAACATCCTCGGCCTGGAACAGGAAGAGCTGTCTCACCTGTGCAGCGGCCCGGTGAAGGGTGAGGCGCGCTTCCAGCGTGGCGACTGGCGCAACAGTTCCGGCGGCATTCCCTACCTGGGCGATGCCCAGTCGGCCATCCTCTGCCAGCAGGACGGCAAGTTCAGCTACGGCACCCATACCGTCTTCATCGGCCGCATCGTCGAGATTCACAACAGCGCGGAGATCAGCCCGCTGGTCTATCTCGACGGGACCTATACCACCACCGCCTCATCCCTGGCCGTGGCCGGCTGAGGGTTTGCGATGACGGCAATGCAGCAGCATCCGGAAGCACCTCTGCGGGTGGCCGATCCCGGGCAGGTGAAGTGGGATGACAGCGCCGACCTGCTGGTCGTCGGCTTCGGCGGCGCGGGCGTATGCGCGGCCCTGGAGGCGCGTGGCCAAGGCACCTCCGTGCTGGCGCTGGAGCGCTTCGCCGGAGGAGGCGCCACCGCGCGCAGCGGCGGCGTGGTCTATGCCGGCGGCGGTACGCCGCAGCAGGCCGCTGCCGGCGTCGAGGATTCGCCCCAGGCCATGTTCGACTACCTGCGCCAGGAAGTCGGTGACGCCGTTTCCGCTGACACCTTGCGGGATTTCTGCAAACGCAGCCGGGATCAACTGGCCTGGCTGCAGCGCCAGGGGGCCGGTTTCGAGGGCAGCATGCCACCGGTGAAAACCTCCTACCCGAGCGACCAGTACTTCCTCTACTACTCCGGCAACGAGGCCGTGCCGAGCTACGCCCGCCAGGCGCGGCCGGCGCCCCGTGGGCACCGGGCCCTGGGCAAGGGCATGTCCGGCTACAACTTCTACGCGCCACTCAAGGCCAGCGCCCTGGGGCAGGGCGTGCGCCTGCGTACCCAGTGCGAAGTACGCCGCCTGGTGCTGGACGCCGCCGGCCGAGTAATCGGCGTCGAGGCGTGGGAACTCCCGGCTGGTAGCCGGGCGGCGAAGCGCCATGCGCGCCTGGCACGCTGGACCGATGCGCTGCATCCCTATTCGCCGCCCCTGGCCGAGCGCCTGCGCCGCAAGGTGCGCGAGCTGGAGCTGACCCATGCCGAGCGGCGCCTGATTCGTGCGGATCACGGTGTCCTGCTCAGTGCGGGCGGATTCGTCTTCAACCAGGCGATGCTGACCGTACACGCGCCGCGCTATCTCGGTGGCCTGCCGCTGGGCACCAGCGGCTGCGACGGCGCCGGCATCCGCCTGGGCAACAGCGCCGGGGGCGCCATGGACCGGATGGAGCGGGCCAGCGCCTGGCGTTTCATCAATCCGCCGCTGGCCTGGGCCCGTGGCGTGATAGTCAATGCCGCCGGGCAGCGTTACTGCAATGAAGAGGTTTATGGCGCCAAGCTCGGCCACGCCATGGTCGAAGAACAGGGTGGCCGGGCCATCCTGATCATCAACCGGGCCCTGTACAAGGAAGCCTTTGCGCAGATCGGGCCGGGCAAGGTCTGGTCCTTCCAGCGACTGCCGGCGCTGCTCAACCTGCTGTTCAACGCGCGCCGCGGCAAGACCCTCAGTCAGCTCGCCGAGCGCACCGGCCTGCCGCGTGCGGCGCTGGAGCAGACGCTGGTGGCCTACAACGCGGCGGCCCGTGGCGAGCGCGAAGATGCCTGGGGCAAGTCCGCCGGTTTCCTCGCGTCCCTGGAACAGGGGCCCTGGTATGCGCTGGACCTGTCTTTCGACAGCGCGCTCTACCCCTGTCCGGTCATCACCCTGGGCGGCCTGCGCGTCTGCGAGGGTAGCGGCCAGGTGCTGGGTGAGGACCGGCAGCCGGTGCCGGGCCTCTACAGCGCCGGTCGCAATGCGGTGGGCGTTGCGTCCAACTTTTACGTGTCCGGCCTGTCCCTGGCCGATTGTGTCTACTCCGGGCGTCGTGTCGGCGCCCATGTGGCCGGCCTGGTCCGCGCCGCCAAGTCTTCCCAAGGAGAACAACAATGAAACGAGTCGAAGGCAAGGTTTGCATCGTCACCGGCGCCGCCAGTGGCGTGGGACGCGAAGACGCGCTGCTGCTGGCCAGCGAGGGTGCGAAGGTGGTGCTCACCGACCTCAACGAGGAGGCCGGCCGCCAGGTGGCTGCCGAAATCGGCGACAACGCGCTCTTCGTCCGCCAGGACATCGCCAGCGAGGCGGATTGGCAGAACGTCATCAAGCTCACCCTGGAAAAGTTCGGTCGCCTCGACGTCCTGGTGAACAACGCCGCCATCCTGGTCCTCGCCAGCATCGAGGACACCAGCCTGGAACTCTGGCAGAAGGTGCAGCGGATCAACAGCGACGGCTACTTCCTCGGCTGCAAGTACGCCATCGCGGCGATGAAGGACAGTGGCGGCGGCTCCATCATCAATATGTCCTCGGTGGCGGCCCTGGGCGGCCTGCCGCTGTTCTGCGCCTACTCCGCCTCCAAGGGCGCGGTAGCGGCGCTGACCCGCTCGATAGCGATGCACTGCAAGCAGCAGGGCTACCGCATCCGCTGCAACAGCGTGCACCCGGACGGCATCAACACCCCCATGACCCAGGCCCTGGCCGGCGGCCAGCCGATTCCCCAGGAAGAGCTGGACAAGAACCCGATGAACCGTATGTGCGCGCCGCGCGACATCGCCAACATGGTGCTCTTCCTCGCCTCGGACGAATCGCGTTTCGTCAGCGGCAGCGAGTTGCGCATCGACAACGCGCAATTGATCGGCGGCGTCGCCTGAAGCGGAGAGAACCATGGGTAGTGCGCAGCCACTTGTGATCGAACCCCAGCAGTCCGGCAGCTTCCAGTTGGAAGTGGCCGAGGTGATTGCCGAAACCCACGACAGCCGCTCGCTGGTGCTGCGGATTCCGGCGGGGCTGGAGGAACGCTTCCGCTACAAGCCGGGGCAGTTCCTCAGCTTCCGCGTGGCGCTCGGCGGCAAGCGGCTGACGCGCTGCTACTCGATGTCCAGCTCGCCGGATTGCGACAGCCTGCCCAAGGTCACCATCAAACGGGTGGACGGCGGCCGGGTGTCCAACTGGTTCAACGACGAGGTGCGCGCCGGCGATGTGCTGGACGTGCTGCCGCCGGCCGGGCACTTCCACCTGCGTCCCGGCGAGCACGACCTGGTGCTGTTCGGTGGTGGCTCGGGGATCACCCCGGTGTTCTCCATTCTCAAGTCGGCGCTGAAGACCAGCCAGCGCCGCATCAAGCTGGTGTACGCCAACCGCGACGAGGCTTCGGTGATCTTCCGCGACGAGCTGCGGGCCATCGCCAAGGCCCATGTGGAGCGGCTGGAAGTGGTGCACGTGCTGGACTCGGTGCAGGGCTTCCTCACCGATGGCGAAGTGCGCCAGCTGGTGCGCGGCCACGCCGGTGCGGAGTTCTACATCTGCGGGCCGGGGCCGTTCATGGACACCGTGGAGCGTGCCCTGCTGGCGGCCGGCGAGGACATGGCGCGGATCCATGTGGAGCGCTTTGTCTCGCCGCCCGATCCGGACCAGCAGGAGGCCGTCGCCGTGCCGGCCGGCACCGACGTCGAGCAGCTGCTGGTGGAACTGGACGGCCAGCTCGCCGAGGTGCCGACGCAACCCGGCGAGACCTTGCTGCAGAGTTGCAGGGCGGCCGGCCTGGATGTGCCCTATTCCTGCGAGGAGGGCTTCTGCGGCGCCTGCATGTGCACGGTGGAAGAGGGCGAAGTGATCCTCTCCCGCAACGATATTCTCAGCCCCGCCGAACTGGCCGAAGGCTGGACCCTGGCGTGCCAGGGCCGCCCGGGCAGCGCGCGGCTGAAACTGAAGTTCCCGGGGTGACAGCCGGGGGCTGCCGCCCTGCCGGGTGGTATTGAGCGTGTATGTCTGTGCCTTTATGCCCGGCTTCGGCCGGGTATTTTTTTGATGGGTTTCGCTTCGCTCTACGCCATCCTACGAAGCTTCGGCCGGGTCATTTCCTTGCAGGCGGGGCACCGGATCTTGTGGGAGCGAATTCATTCGCGATTGAAATCGCTCCCACAACATGGAGCCTCCCACGCTGCGATACGGGCGTAGTCCCAACGGACGATCACTCCTGACCACTCCAGGGGTAGACTCCGCGAAAACCCCATTCCAAGAACAACCAACGAGGTTCCCCATGGCACGTCTGTCTAGCAAGGTCGCGGTCATCACTGGTGCTGCTTCGGGTATTGGCCTGGCCTGCGTCCGGCGCTTCGCCGCCGAGGGCGCGCAAGTGGTCGGGCTGGATGTCGGCGAACCGCGTGCGGATGTTGCCGCCAGTCTCGAGGGCCTGAGCCCGGCGCCGCTATTCCTGAGCCTGGACGTACGTGACGAGGCGCGGGTGCAGGCGGTGATGGAGGAGGTGGTGCAGCGCTTTGGCCGCATCGACGCCCTGGTCAACGCTGCCGGCATCGCCAGCCGGGGCAGCATCACCGAGACGACCACCGAGGAGTGGCGCCGGGTGCTGGATATCCACCTCACCGGCAGCATGCTCACCAGCAAGTACGCCCTAGTACCCATGCTCGCGCAGAAGAGTGGCTCGATCATCAACTTCGGCTCGATCTTCGGCCTGCAGGGTTGTGACGGCAACGCGGCGTACAACACCGCCAAGGGCGGGATCAGCCAGCTCACCCGTTCCATGGCCATCGACTTCGGCCACGCCAATATCCGCGTCAACGGCATCTGCCCGGGCCTGATCGACACCCCCATGACCCAGATGGTCAAGGAGCAGGAGGCCTTCCACGCCTTCTTCGCCTCGCAGCACATGCTCTGCCGTGCCGGGCGTCCGGACGAGGTGGCCAGCGTCGCGCTCTTCCTCGCTTCGGATGATGCCTCTTTCGTCAGCGGCCAGATGATCGCCGTGGACGGTGGCTTCTCCGCCGGCCGTCGCTTCGCGCCGCCGCAAGCCTGATTCCCCAGCCATTTCCGCGGCCTGCTCCTGCCGGCCGCTGTCCCCTCGCGCCCGAGAAAAGCCCATGCCCAACCTGGAATGCGCCCTGACCATCCCTGAACTGCTGGCCGCCGCCGCGACGAGTTACGGCGAGTCCATGGCCATCGAGGACGAAAGCACCCGTATCAGTTACCACCAGCTCGACCAGCTGCGCCGCCGGGCCGCCCAAGCCCTGCTGGCGCTGGATGTACAGGTTGGCGAGCGGGTGGCCATCTGGGCGCCGAACATCCATGAGTGGATAGTCGCCGCTGTCGCCTTGCAGAGCGTGGGCGCCGTGCTGGTGCCGTTGAACACGCGGATGAAGGGGGCCGAGGCCGGCTTCATCCTGCGCGAGAGCGGCGCCAGCCTCCTGTTCGTCGTCGGGCAGTTCCTCGGCACCGACTACCCGGCGCTGCTGTCCGGTGAGGCGTTGCCGGAACTGCGCAGGCGCATCTGCCTGCGTGGGGAGGCGGAGGGCTGCCTGGGCTGGGATGCTTTCATGGCCCTGGGCGCCGAAGTCTCGCCGGCGGAGCTGGCGGTGCGCGAGGCGGAGGTCGACGAGCACAGCCTGTCGGACCTGCTGTTCACCTCCGGCACCACCGGCAAGCCGAAGGGCGTGATGACCGCCCATGGCCAGAACCTGCGCATCGTCCGCGACTGGAGCGCCATGGTCGGCCTGCGTCAGGGCGACCGCTACCTGATCGTCAATCCCTTTTTCCACAGTTTCGGCTACAAGGCCGGTTGGCTGGCGGCGCTGTTGCGCGGCTGCTGCATCCTTCCGCAGCAGGTGTTCGACGTGCCGGTGATGCTGGAGCGCATCGCCCGCGAACGGATCAATGTGCTGCCTGGCCCGCCGACCCTGTACCAATCCATCCTCAGCTTCCCCGGCCGTGAGCGCTACGACCTCTCCAGCCTGCGGGTGGCGGTGACGGGCGCCGCCTCGGTGCCGGTGGAAATGGTCAGGCGCATGGCCAGCGAGCTTGGTTTCGAGACCATAGTCACGGCCTACGGCCTGACCGAAGCGTGCGGCTTCGTCACCATCTGCCGCCCCGGTGATTCGGCCGAGCGGGTGGCCACCACCTCCGGTCGCGCCTTCCCGGATGTGGAAGTGCGCTGCGTGGACGCCGCCGGTAACCCGGTGCCGCCCGGCGAACCGGGAGAGCTGCTGGTACGCGGCTACAACCTGATGAAGGGCTACTTCAACAACCCTGAAGCCACGGCCGAGGCCATAGACGCCGAGGGCTGGCTGCACACCGGCGATATCGGTGTGCTCGACGAAGCGGGCTACCTGCGGATCACCGACCGCATCAAGGACATGTTCATCACCGGCGGCTTCAACGTGTACCCGGCGGAGATCGAGCTGGTGATCCTGCGTTATCCGGGCGTCGCGCAGGCGGCGGTGATCGGTATTCCCGACGAGCGTCTGGGCGAAGTGGCCATGGCCTTCCTCCTGCCCGCTGCCGGCCAGCGCCTGGACACCGGCGAGTTCCTCGCCTGGTGCCGCGAGCAGATGGCCAACTACAAGGTGCCGCGCCGAGCGCTGCTGCTCGACGCGATGCCGCTGAATGCCGCCGGCAAGGTCACCAAGGACGCGCTGCGCGCCCTGGCGGGGTAGATTCTATGTTCGCTTGCAAGCCTGTTGGCCAATCAAGGTGGGGTCAAAAGGCTTGCCGCTTTTCTGTGGGGGCGAATTCATTCGCGAACCGGACCGCAGGTTCGGCCTGGGAGTCAGCTTGGGGCTGCTGCGCAGCCCTTAGCGAATGAATTCGCCCCCACAACAAGGGTTCCACGACACTCCGTGGCAGTCTGGAGAAGCCCACTCCGGCCTACAGGCCCCTGGCGCGTTCGTCGCCCAGGGCGCTGCCGCCAAGGACCGCCACGCTGTTGTGCAGGACGTAGGCCAGTTCGCTTTGGCGGGTGACCCCGGCCTTGGAGAAGATCGCCCGCAGGTGGGCCTTCACGGTGTTGCGCCGGATATTCAGGCGGACACCGGCTTCGTCCAGCGTGTCGCCATGGGCCAACTGGATCGCCAGGGCAGCCTCGGCCGGGGTGAAGCCGAACAGCTGACGCAGTGATTGTGGCTCCACGCTCACCCGGCGTTCCGGATCACGCAGGAACACCGCGACTGCCGGGTGCCTGCCTTCCAGGCTTTCCTCACGCGGCAGGCTCTGCACCACCACACCCAGGCTGTTGCGTCCGGATGGACGCTGCAGGGTGATGGCCTCCGCAATCTGCGGGCCCGGCTTCAGGCGCTCTTGCAGGGCCAGTTTGATCAGGCCCTGCAAGGCCTGGTTGTCGCGCCGGTAGGTCGCGCTGAGGCGTTCGTTGGCCAGGCTCAGGCCATCACGCTCGTCCAGCAATTCGCAGGCGGCCTGATTGGTTTCCAGCACCTGGAGATTGTTGTCGAGGATCACGGTACCGATCTGCATGCGCTCGACGGCCGAAGCGTAGAGCTGGCGTTCCGTTTCAGTGCGCTTGAGCTGGCCCTGGAGATTGACGGCCCGCCGCAGGTGCGTCAGCAGGCGTGCGCAGAAGGCCTTGTCCTGGGCATCGAACCCCTTGTCCCCGTGCGGCCGACAGATGCGCAGGCGGCACTCGATTCCGTTCGGGGTGTGCAGGTCGGCGCCCATGATGTGGAACACATCCAGCGGCGCATTGAACTGCTGGTAGAAAGCCGATTGCAGCCAGCGCTCCTCGCCGAGCAGTTCAGCCACCGTATGGACTTCGCCGGGCGGCAGGCCGACGAAGGGGTCGAGGGCGTAGTAGGTGTCGCTGTAGGCGGATATCGCCCAGGTCTCGACAGGACCCGCGTTGACCATGAAGCCCGGGTCCCCCGGTGCGCTGGGGCGCAGGATCAGGGTGGCGTAATTGGCCCTTAGCGCCGTTCGCAGCTGCTCGAGGCTGCGCTGCCAGGGCAGTTCTTCACCGGCCCCTTCATAGATCTGTTCGATGAGCTGGCTGAGATCATCGAGTGAAAAGTCGGATGCATTCATAGTTGTTGTTCACCCTTCAGGCACCGCGAAAGTCAGGCTCAGTCGCGGAAATCAGCTGGTCCGGGAATACAGCGTCGCCCGGATGGTCGGCCCGCTCATCATTCGGACGGGCTAGGCGTTTTATCACCACCCGTAAGGCGATACATCCTGTGCCTGACCAGCTGCTTATTTTGTATCGATTACCGCACGGAGATGCGTTCAAGCCAGCGATGCAACGCTGTTGAGCAAGGTCTTCACCAACTGCGCCTGGCGGGTCGCGCCGGTCTTGGCAAACACTCCGCGCAGGTGCGCACGAACGGTATTGCGCGATACGCCGAGGCGCTCGGCGCATTCGTCGAGGGTCAGGCCGTCCATCATCAGCATCGCCACCTCGGTTTCCGTGCGGGTCAGCTGGAACAGGCTGCGCAGCAGGCGCCGCGAGGCCTGTGGCGAGTCGCTGGGATCGCGGATGAACACCGCCACGGCTGGCCGCCGCGCGTTGCCCTGGCCCTCGTAGTTCAAGGCGATGGGGCGCAGCAGCACATTGAGCGGCACCTCCCCCGTCGGCCGCGCCAGGGTCAGCACCTCGATGCAGTCTTCCTTGCCGTGCTGGTGGTGCTGCAGGACAGCGCCAATAGCCCGTTGCAGGTTGCGGTTGTCCTGGCCAGCGAAGGCGTGGAGCTTTTCCTGGCGGCATTCGAGACCGTCGCAGGCGTCGAACAGGTGTTGCGCCGCCTGGTTGCAGCGCATCACCTTGCCGCTCGTGTCGAGAATGGCCGTGCCCACCAGCAGGCGGTCGATGGTGGCGGCATAGAGCAGGCGCTCGGAGTCCAGCTGGTCGACGGTCGAATGCAGGTCCACAGCCTGCTGCAGGTGTGGCAGAAGGATGCGCACCAGGGCCATTTCCGCGGCATCGAAATCCTCTCCGGCGTGACCTCGGCAGGCGAAAAGTGCGCAATGCATGCCGGCCGCCGTGCGCATGTTGGCTACCAGCACATGGCGCAGGTCGAGCGGGCGCAGGTAGCTCTGGTAGAAGTCATGGGCCAGCCAGTGTTCGGTGCCAATCACCTGGTCGGCGCTGGCGATCTGGTCGACGGGCCAGTCCAGGAAGGGGCAGATGGAGTAGTAGTGCTCGCTGTAGGAGGGCTCGCCCGGCAGGTGCGGGCCGTGGATCGAGGCGTTGACGATCAGCCCCGGGCGCTCGTGGGCCGGGTTGCGCAGTACCAGGGTCAGGTAGCTCGCGTCGAAGCGCTGGCGCAGCGCGTCGAGCAGGCTGGCCCAGGGCGTGGGTTCCAGCGGACCGCGGTAGGTCAGCGCCAGCAGCTCGCTGAGATCCGGGGCGCTGATGCCCGCGATTTCATGGGCAAGTCGAAGGTCGTGCATCCGCGCCTCTCTTGTAGTGGTTGTGGGGCTGGATGGGGCGAGTATTGGGCGGCCTGGGCCCTGGGCAAATCGTCCGTTTGGCCTAGTGGCCGCCATTCCTGGCGGGGCTACCTCGCGTGTGCCACGTAGCCCGGGTGAACGACGAAACCGCGTAGGGTGCGCCGTGCGCACCGGAACCTCCGCGCGGGATTCCCGGTGCGCGCGGCGCACCCTACAGGGGTCAGAGCGCCAGCAACCGCTCGACGATGCGCTCGGCGGCCTCCTCGGCTGATTCGCTACCGGTGTCGACATGGATATCCGGCGCTTGCGGCGGCTCGTAGGGCGAGTCGATGCCGGTGAAGTTCTTCAGCTCGCCGCGCCGCGCCTTCTGGTAGAGGCCTTTGGGGTCGCGCTGCTCGGCCAGGGCCAGGGGCGCGTCGACGTAGATCTCCAGGAAATTGCCGTCGCCGGCGAGGTTGCGGGCCATGTCGCGTTCGGCGCGGAACGGCGAGATGAACGAGACCAGGGTGATCAGCCCGGCGTCGAGCATCAGCCTGGCGACTTCCGCCACCCGGCGGATGTTTTCCACCCGGTCGGCCTCGGTGAAACCCAGGTCGCGGTTCAGGCCATGGCGCACATTGTCGCCATCGAGCAGGTAGGTGTGCCGGCCGAGGGCGTGCAGCTTGCGCTCGACCAGGTTGGCGATGGTCGACTTGCCGGCACCGGAGAGCCCGGTGAACCAGAGGATGCGGGGTGTCTGCCCCTTGAGCGCGGCGTGGGCCTCGCGGTTGACGTCGATTGCCTGCCAGTGCACGTTCTGCGCGCGGCGCAGGGCGAAGTGCAGCATGCCGGCGCCGACCGTGCGGTTGCTCAACCGGTCGATGACGATGAAGCCGCCGGTGTCGCGGTTGTCGGCGTAGGCATCGAAGGCGATCTGCCGGTCCAGGTGCAGGTTGCAGACGCCGATGCCGTTCAGTTCCAGGGTCTTGCCCGCCAGGTGTTCCAGGCTGTTCACATCGACCCGGTGCTTGAGGTTGGCGCAGCTCATGCCGACGGTGCGGCAGCCGATCTTCATCAGGTACGGACGGCCCGGCAGCATCGGCTCCTCGTCCATCCACACCAGGGTCGCTTCGAACTGGTCGGCCACCGCCGGCGGCGCGTCGGCGAGGGCGAGCATGTCACCGCGGCTGATATCGATCTCGTCGGCCAGGGTCAGGGTCACTGCCTGGCCGCAGTGGGCTTCCTGCAGCTCGCCGGCGGTGCCGAAGATGCCGCTGACCACGCTCTGCTGGCCGGAGGGCAGGGCACGTACGCGCTCACCGACGCGAATGCTGCCGGCCGCGATATTGCCGCAGTAGCCACGGAAGTCCAGGTTCGGCCGGTTCACCCACTGCACCGGCAGGCGGAATGCCGCGTTGCTTTGCTGGGCTTCTTCCAGCGGCACTTCTTCCAGGTGCTGGAGCAGGCTCGGGCCCTTGTACCAGGGAGTGTTGGCGCTGGGTTCGAGCATGTTGTCGCCACGCAGCGCGGAGAGCGGAATGCACTGGATGTCGTGCAGGCCGATCTGCGCGGCGAAGGCGCGGTATTCGGCCTCGATGCGCTGGAAAACTTCCTGCGAGTAGTCCATCAGGTCGAGCTTGTTCACCGCCAGCACTACCTTGCGGATGCCCAGCAGCGACACCAGGTAGCTGTGCCGGCGGGTCTGCACCAGCATGCCCTGGCGCGCGTCGATGAGGATCACCGCGAGGTCGGCGGTCGAGGCGCCGGTGACCATGTTGCGGGTGTACTGCTCGTGGCCGGGGGTGTCGGCGACGATGAACTTGCGCTTGTCGGTGGCGAAGAAGCGGTAGGCGACATCGATGGTGATGCCCTGTTCGCGCTCGGCGGCCAGGCCATCCACCAGCAGGGCGAAGTCGAGTTCCTCGCCCTGGGTGCCGAGTTTCTTCGAGTCGGCCTCGAGCTGGCCGAGTTGGTCCTCGAAGAGGACTTTCGATTCATAGAGCAGGCGCCCGATCAGGGTGCTCTTGCCGTCGTCGACGCTGCCGCAGGTGATGAAGCGCAGCAAGTCCTTGCGCTGTTGCTGCTGCAGGTAGTGATCCAGGTCGGTCATGGCGTTCATCAGAAATAGCCCTCTTGTTTTTTCTTCTCCATGGAACCGGCCGAATCGCTGTCGATCAGCCGCCCCTGGCGTTCGGAGGTGCGGCTCACCAGCATCTCCTGGATGATCGCCGGCAGGCTGTCGGCCTCGCTGTCGATGGCGCCGGTCAGCGGGTAGCAGCCGAGGGTGCGGAAGCGCACCTTGCGCAGCTCGGGCGTCTCGCCGGGCAGCAATGGCAGGCGTTCGTCATCGACCATGATCAGCGTGCCGTCGCGGCGCACCACGGGGCGTTCCTTGGCGAAGTAGAGCGGCACGATGGGGATCTGCTCGAGGTAGATGTATTGCCAGATATCCAGCTCGGTCCAGTTCGACAGCGGGAACACCCGCAGGCTTTCGCCCTTGCGCTTGCGCGTGTTGTACAGGCGCCAGAGTTCCGGGCGTTGCTGCTTGGGGTCCCAGCGGTGCTGCTCGGAACGGATCGAGAACACCCGTTCCTTGGCACGGGACTTTTCCTCGTCGCGGCGCGCGCCGCCGAAGGCCGCGTCGAAGCCGTAATGATCCAGGGCCTGCTTCAGACCCTGGGTTTTCCACAGGTCGGTGTGCAGCGCCGAACCGTGGGTGAAGGGGTTGATGCCGCGCTCCAGGCCTTCCGGGTTGACGTGCACCAGCAGCTCCAGGCCGAGGCGCTCGGCGGTCTGGTCGCGGAAGGCGATCATCTCGCGGAACTTCCAGGTGGTGTCCACGTGCAGCAGGGGGAAGGGCGGCTTGCCCGGGGCGAAGGCCTTCATCGCCAGGTGCAGCATGACCGCACTGTCCTTGCCGATGGAGTAGAGCATCACCGGGTTTTCACACTCGGCGACCACTTCGCGGATGATCTGGACGCTCTCCGCTTCCAGCCGTTGCAGGTGTGTCAGCATCGCTTGTCTCCTTGGGATTGGCCGGGCCTGATCGGCCCGGCTTTTTTCCACGGTAGGGAAAGCGCTGCTTCGGGTTCTTCGTCCGAGCAGACGAAGTTTCAGCGACTCGCGGCGAAGAGCGCTTCGGCGCGAGTCTTGACGGCCAGGGCCACTGCGTCGAAGCCCTGTTTGACCCAGGGGCCGTGCACTTCCATCACCTGGTTGGCAGTCGGGCCGAGGAACAGGTCGGTGGTGTAGTAGCGGCAGCTCTCGGGGCCGGTGGCCTCAATGACCTGGTCGCGGCGCGCAGCATCGGGGTTGCTGGCGCTGGCGAACATTTCCCAGGAGAGCAGTCGTGGAGGGTCGAAGGCGACCAGTTCTTCGATCACATGCACCAGCTCGCCGGGGCGGGCAGGGTCGGGCAGAAAGAGATTCACCGGCTCGCCCAGGCGCAGGCCGGATTCCACTTTGACGGTGAAGGGGTTCCACTGTGGATAACTTTGCAGGTCGATGAGCACCGACCAGACCAGCTCGGCGGGGGCGGCGATGTCCACGGTCAGCGAGCGGACCAGGTTCTTTTCGTCAGGCATCGGGGGTTCCTTGGCGGAGTGCGCGGCGCTGCACCGTGCGGCGCCGTTCGCGCTCGATCCTCCCAGCGCGCCGCGCCCGGCTCCTCGTCCGGGTGGACTAGAAATCCTCAGCGTTGCTTACCCGTAGGATGGGTGGAGCGGAGCGATACCCATCACCGACTGCTGATGGGTATCGCAAGCTCCACCCATCCTACGACGTGCTCGTTGCGAAGTTGGCTGTCTGCTGTTTAGTCCGCTCAGACGAAGAATCCACACCATCGGCCTCCCTAAGGTGCCTGCAGCGGCGGGGCGTCCGCCGGGCCAGAGGAGACCGAGATGGCGACAGATGGAATCGAACAGCAAGTGCGCAGCGGGCAGGTGTGGAGCGAGTTCTGCGACCAGCTCAAACGCAGTGGCGAGCAGATACTGCGGGCCGAAGCGCCCAGCGATGGGCAGACCCGTGCCGAAGGCTTCCGCTACCTGACGCGGCTGCTGCGCATTGCCCTGGAGATGCACCTGGAGTTCGCCGACCCGGACTTCCCCGGCTTCTTCTCGCCGTCCCATGAGACAGCCAAGATCGGTGCGGACAACCCGGACAACCTCTACCAGTACGCGCGCCTCAACGGCGAGCGCCAGTACCGCGTCAGCGGCCGTCGCGGCAGCGTGTCCTACCTCAGTTTCGGCACCCAGAAGGGCGGCTACGAAACCGACGGCAAGATGATCCAGACCGGCTTCATCGACGCCAGCCAGCTGCAGCTGGCGGCCGATGGCAGCTTCGAACTCATCCTCAGCCAGGAGCCACCGGCGCAGGGCAACTGGCTGCGCCTGGAGCCGGCGAGCAATGCACTGATCGTCCGCCAGACCTTCCTCGACCGCTCCAGCGAGCAGCCCGCGCAGCTGCGCATCGAGCGCCTCGACGCCGAGGACGCCCCCGTGCCGCTGGACGCGCCGCGGTTGCATGAAAGCCTGCAGCGGGTTGGCAGCTTCGTCGAGAACACGGCGCGCCTGTTCGCCGACTGGGCCCAGGGCTACCAGGCCCACACCAACCAGCTGCCGCCGGCGGACCAGGCCCTGTGCCAGGCGGTGGGTGGCGACCCGAACATCTACTACTACCACTCCTACTGGGCGCTGGCTGACGACGAGGCGCTGCTGATCGAGGTCGACCAGGTGCCCGCCTGCGACTTCTGGAACCTGCAGATCAACAACTACTGGATGGAGTCCCTCGACTACCGCCATCACCGCATCTGCCTGAACAAGCATTCGGCACAGACCGATGCGCGCGGCGGCGTGCGCATGGTGCTGAGCCACCGCGACCCCGGCCTGCCGAACTGGCTGGAAACCGCCGGCCATGCCGACGGCACCCTCTGCCTGCGCTGGGTCGGCGCCGAGCATCCAGTCCATCCCACCACCCGCGTGGTCAAGCTCGACCACCTCAAGGAGCTGCTATGAGCCACACCATGACTCCGGATGACGCCTTCGCCCCCGGCAGCCTGCTGGCCGAGGCCAGCGCCCGCGCCGGCGGCCTCGACGACTTCGGCCCCGGCGATTTCCGCGAAGCCCTGCAGGTGCTGGAGCGTTCCCTGCGCGCAGAAGCGTGCCTGTCTGCCCAGGGCGCGGCCCTGCTGCGCGAGAAGCTGGTGGCGCAACTGGTCAACCGCCTCGTCATCGAGGACCACTGCAAGCGCCACCCGGAAATTCTCCAGCAGCCCGTCGATGATCCACTGGTGATCGTCGGCCTGCCGCGCACCGGCACCACGCTGCTGCAGCGCGTGCTCGCGGTGGACCCGCAATTCAGCAAGGCGCAGTGGTGGGAAACCCGCTACCCGGCGCCGCTGCCCGGGGAAGCCCTGGAACAGCCTACGGAGCGCATCGGACGGGCGCGCGCCGAGGTCGCCGCAATGGTCGAGTTCGTGCCGCAGATCCTTGCCATCCACCCGCTGGATGCCGAGCAGCCGGACGAAGAGTTCATGCTCATGGAGCACAGCTTCCTCTGCGCCATGGACTCCTACGTCAATGTACCGGCCTACACCGCCTGGCTCGATCGCCAGGACCAGGCCCAGGTCTATGCCTACCTGAAGAAGATGCTGCAGTTCCTGCAATGGCAGCAGGCCCGCCGCGGCATCGCGCCGGGGCGCCGCTGGCTGCTGAAGAGCCCGCAGCACCTGCACACCCTGGAGCTGCTGTTCAAGGTCTTCCCACGCGCCCAGGTGATCCTCACTCACCGCGATCCGGGCAAGACCATCCCGTCGCTGGCCAGCTTCATCCACACCCTCTGGCAGATCTACAGCGACCAGGCCGACCCAGCCCAGGTCGGCGAGCAATGGAACACGCGCATGGCCCGCGCCCTGCGCCATACGATGAAGGTGCGCGACGGCATGTCGGCAGGCGCCTTCCTCGATGTGCGCTTCGAAGATACCGTCAGCGACCCGCTCGGCGTGGTGGAGCGCATCTACCGCTTCGCCGGCCTGGAGCTGAGCCCCGGCGTGCGTGAGTCGATGAACGACTGGCTGGCGCGCAATGGCCGCGACAAGCGCGCGGCGCATCACTACGACCCGATCTCCTTCGGCCTCGACGAGGCGCGCCTGCAACGCGACTACGGTGAATACCGCGCTCGCCATCTGGCCTGAGCAGGGTCGGGGTTATCTGTAGGAGCCAGCTTGCTGGCGAAGGGAAGTCCGAATTCGCCAGCAAGCTGGCTCCTACGAAAAAGCAGATCGATAACAACAAGAGGAACTGAACATGCTGCTGAAAGACAAGGTTGTGATGATTTCCGGTATCGGCCCCGGCATGGGCATCAAGCTCGCCCTCGAGGCGGCCCGCGAAGGCGCCCGCGCCGTGGCGATCTGCGCCCGCAACGAAGCGCGCCTGCGCGAGGCGGAAGAACGCATCCGCGCCGTCGATGCCGACTGCCAGGTGCTCTGGATGCCCACCGACGTCAGCGATGCCAAGGCCTGCCAGGCTTTTGCCAAGGCCACCGTGGAGCGCTTCGGGCGCATCGATGCGCTGATCAACAGTGCCTACGTCCATGGCGGCTTCGACTCGCTGGAAAGTTGCCCCGACCATCTGCTGCAGGAGGCCCTGGACGTCAATCTGTTCGGCTCATTGCACCTGACTCGCGCCGTGCTGCCGCAGATGAAGGCCCAGCGTGCTGGCGCCATCGTGATGATCAATACCCTGGGCGTGCACCAGCCATACGCGGGTGGCGGCGGCTATGCAATCTCCAAGGGCACCCTGGCTGTGGCGGTGCGTTATCTCGCTCAAGAACTGGCCGGGCATGGCCTGCGGGTCAACGGCCTGGCCTGTGGCTGGATGTGGGGCGAGCCGGTGCAGGCGAATGTGCGCGAAGCCGCTGCCGCGCGGGGTGTCAGTGAGGAGCAGGTGCGTGCCGAATTCAGCTCGGGGATTCCCGGCGGGCGTATGCCGGGCGACGAGGAGTGCGCCCGTGCGGCGTTGTTCCTGGCCTCCGACTACGCCAGCGCCATCAACGGCGCCCAACTGGACGCCAACGGCGGCGAACTGATGCGCTGAACGCGAGGAGATGAAGATGCTTGATCACTGCGCCTTCAATGGCGACGCGGACGGACTTTGCGCCCTGCAGCAATTGCGCCTAGCGGGGGAGCTGGACGCGGCGGTGCGCCTGGTCAGCGGGGTGAAGCGTGACATCGGCCTGCTGCAGCGCGTGCAGGCCGGCCCCGGCGAGCGGGTCACCGTGCTGGACATCGCCCATGAGCAGAACCGCGCGGATGTCGCGCGGCTGCTCGGCGCGGGTGCCCGCGTCCGCTACTTCGACCACCACTTCGCCGGTGAACTGCCGGAGCACCCGGGCTTCGAGTCGTTCATCGATACCGCTGCCGACGTCTGCACCAGCCTGCTGGTGGATCGCTTCCTGACGGGGCGATTCCACCGCTGGGCGGTGGCGGCAGCCTTTGGCGATGGCATGTCGGGTCCGGCCCGCGCGCTGGCCGCGCGTCATGGGCTTGCGGCGGAAGAAATCCGAGAGCTGGAAGAGCTGGGCCTGCTGCTGAACTACAACGCCTACGGCGACAGCCTGGCCGACCTGCACTTCGACCCGGTGGCGCTGGCGACGGAACTGCTGCCGTACCACGACCCGCTCGACTTCGTCCGCCTCAGCCCGAGTTTCGCTCGACTGCGGGAAGGCTACGCCGCCGATATGGCGGTCGCGGCCGCGCTGGAGCCCTGGCGTGCGGGCGAAGGTGCGTCGCTCTACAAGTTGCCGGAAGCGACCTGGGCGCGGCGGGTCAGCGGCGTACTGGCCAACCAGCTGGCCGCACGCGATCCGCAGCGCGCGCTCGGCCTGCTCAGTGCCAGGGCCGATGGCGACTGGACTTTCAGCCTGCGCGTGCCGGCCAATGCCAGCCTGGAGGCGGATGCGTTCTGTCGCGGCTTCGCGACGGGGGGAGGGCGCAAGCGCGCCGCTGGTATCAATCGGTTGCCGGCGCAGGAGCTGGAAAGCTTTGCCAGGCGACTCCTCGACAGTTATCCACACGCCGCCCCGTAGGTCGGGCTTCGCTGTGCTCCGCCCTACGATGTGGGACCGCGAGCGGGAGGGTCAGGTCTTTCGTAGGGTGGACCACGCCTCACCGGTCCACCAGCGGAGCAAGGCCTGACCACGGAAGGTGGATACAAAAGCGCTATCCACCCTACGGTCCGGGTCTTGACGCGTGCCTCTCGTGAGAGACCTCACCCCTGTGGGCTAGTCCCTGGCAGGGATGTGCCGGATGTGGCGTTGGCCAATAGTGCGAGTCGACATCCATCACCTTTCAGGAGAGCAGCATGGAACGGTCGACTCCCGATCATGGCCTGGCATCGGCAAGGCGCTTTGCTCGCGGCTGGCATTGCCTCGGCCTGGTAGCCGATTACGCCGACGGCAAACCCCATCCGCTGAACATCTTCGGCACCCGGCTCGTCGCCTTCCGCGGCGAGGACGGTGCGATGCACATCCTCGATGGCTACTGCCCGCACATGGGCGCGGACCTCACCAAAGGGCACGTGGAAGGCGATACCGTGGTCTGCCCCTTCCACCACTGGAAGTGGGGCAGCGATGGCAAGTGCGTGTCGATTCCCTACTGCAAGCGCGTGCCCGCGCGGGCACGGGTCAAGGCCTGGCCGGTCCTGGAGAGGAACCAGCTGCTGTATGTCTGGCACGACGTCGAAGGCAGCGCGCCGGATGCGGCGGTCGATATCCCGCGCATCGAGGCCTGTTATTCGGCGGAGTGGACCGAGTGGAAGATGCGCAAGATGGTGATCCAGACCAACTGCCGCGAGCTGGTGGACAACCTCGCTGATGCCGCGCACTTCGGGCCGGTGCACGGCTCGCCGGCCAGCTACTTCTGCAACACCTTCGACGGGCACCTGGGCTACCAGATGTTCCAGGGCGAGGCCAGCGAATTGCTCGGCAACGGTTTGCGCGCCGACAGCGCCTATTTCGGGCCGGCCTATCACATCACCCGGATGACCGCCGAGACCGGTGGGCAGACGGTCGACACCCTGCTGCTCAACTGCCACGTGCCCATCGACCACAACAGCTTCGAGCTGCGCTACGCCATCAAGGTCAGGAAGCAGCCCGGGCTCTCCGAGGCGGAGAACCAGGCCATTGCCGAGGCCTATGCCGAGCAGGCGCACAAGTCCTTCTTCCAGGACGTGGAGATCTGGCACAGCAAGACCCGCATCGACAGGCCGATTCTCTGCGACGGCGATGGTCCGGTGTATCAGCTGCGCGAGTGGTACGAGCAGTTCTACACCGATGTCGCTGACCTGCCCGCGCCGAGCAGGAAGGTCTTCGAGAGCAAGGGCGGCGTCTGGCGACAGCTCGACGAGGTGCCCGAACAGGCCCGCAGCGAGCTGCACCTGATCTGAGCCCGGCTTCAGCCGCACGGCATTTCAGAACAAGAACCGAAAAGGGGAACGACATGAAGCTCAAAGGCAAGGTCGCGCTGGTTACCGGCGCGGGATCGGGAATGGGGCGCGCCACGGCTGCGCTGTTCGCCGCCGAAGGGGCGAGCGTGGTGGTGGTGGATATCGACGAGGCGGCGGCGCAACGCACCGTGGCCGAGCTCGCAACGCACGGGACGTGCCTGGCCAGCGCTTGCGACATCGCCGACGGCGAGTCGGTGGCGCGGCTGTTCGCCGAGGTGGAGCGGCGGTATGGCCGCCTCGACGTGCTGGTCAACAACGCCGGAGCCGGCCAGGTGCCGGGGGATGGCTTCGACCAGTACCAGCAGCGCCTGGCCAAGCGCAACGAGCAACTGGCGGCGGGCGCGGAGCCCGACGTGTTCACCGACATGATCGTCGACCTGACCGATGCCGGCTGGCAGCGGATCGTCGATATCAACCTGGGCGGCACCTTCTACTGCAGCCGCGCGGCGGTGCGCTTGATGATCGCCAGCGGCAGCCGCGGCTCGATCATCAATATCGCCAGCCTGTCCGCGCTCAGCGGCGAAGGGCCGCTCGCCTACTGCGCCTCAAAGGCTGCCGTGATCGGCCTGGGCAAGTGCCTGGCGCGTGACCTCGGCCCGCGCGGCATCCGCGTCAACACCATCTGCCCGGGGCCGACCCGCACGCCGATGATGCAGTCGATCTCCAGGGAGTGGCAGCAGGCCCTGGAGCGCGCCATCCCCCTGGGGCGGCTGCTGGAGCCGGAAGAGATCGCCAGCACCTGCCTGTTCCTGGCCAGTGACGATGCCAGTGCCTTTACCGGACAAACCCTTGCTGCCGCCGGCGGCATGATGATGCTTTGAGAGGATTTTCAAATGAGTGGACGACTGCAAGGCAAGGTGGCGCTGATCAGTGGCGCCGGTACGGGTATCGGCGCCGCGGCGGCAAGGCTGTTCGCCGCCCAGGGCGCCCGGGTGATGGTCTGCGGCCGCCGCCAGGCGCCGTTGGAGGCGGTGGTGGCGGAGATTCGCGCACAGGGCGGGGAAGCCGACTGGGTGCAGACCGACGTCACCGATGAGCAAGCGGTGGACCGCGCGGTCAGTGCGACCCTGGAGCGCTTCGGGCGCTTCGACATCATGGTCAACAACGCGGTTAACTACACCTGGGGCCCATTGGCGGGGCTCTCCACCGAGGAGTGGCACAAGAGCCTGCGCGGCAGCCTCGACGTGGCCTTCTTCGGCACCCGTGCAGCCATGCGGGTGATGCAGGGCAAGGGCGGCTCGATCGTCAACATGGGTTCGGTGGCGGGACTGCTCGGCAGCCCCGGCCTCAGCGCCTACGGTGCGGCCAAGGCGGGGGTGGTCAACTTCAGCCGCGCGGCGGCCCTGGAGGGCGCGCCGGAGAATATCCGGGTCAACGTGGTGATTCCCGGCATCGTTTGGAGCGAAGGCACCCGTGAAGCGATGCGCAGCGAACAGATGATCGCGGGGACGGCGCGGGCCGTGCCGCTGCGGCGCATCGGCGAGCCGGAGGAAGTCGCCAACGCCATCCTCTTCCTGGCCTCGGACGAGTCCTCCTACATCACTGGCCAGAGCCTGGTGGTCGACGGCGGCAAGACCTGCGAACTCAACGTCGGCGCCAGCGACTACACCTCGGCGACCTCCACCGAAATCCGTTCGACCCCAAGCGAGGCGTGAACCAATGAATATCAAGCTGAATGCTCCCACCAGCCCGGTGCTGGTGACCGGTGGCGCCTCCGGAATTGGTGAGGCCACCGCCGAGGCGCTGGCGGCGGTGAAGCGCCCCGTCGCCCTCTGGGACCTGCAGGCCGACAAGGCACAAGCCGTGGCCGCGCGACTTGCCGAGCAGCATGGCGTGCTGTGCCTCGGGCTGGGCATCGACCTGCGCGATCCGGCCGCCATTGCTCCGGCCCTGGCCCGGACCCGCGCCGAGCTCGGCGCTCCGGGCGCCCTGGTGCATGCCGCCGGCGTCGTCGACCAGAGCGGCCTGGAAAGTCTCTCGGCAGACAGCTGGGACCTGGTGCTGAACGTCAACCTGCGCGCCATGGCGCTGCTGGTGCAGGCGATGCTGCCGGACCTGCGCGCCAACCCTGGGTCGGCCGTTGTCGGCATCGCCTCGATCAACGCCACCCTGGGCAATGGGCTGATTCCAGCCTACAGCGCCTCCAAGGGCGGGATGCTGTCGATGGTGCGCTCGCTGGCTGATGCCCTGGGCGCCGACGGCATCCGCGTCAACTCGGTTTCGCCGGGGCAGATCCTCACGCCGATGCTGGAGCCGATCGTGGCCGCGCGACCAGGGCATTTCGAGCGTCGCATCCTGCTGGAGCGTCTCGGCCGTCCCGAGGAGATCGGCCGCGTGGTGCGCTTCCTGCTGTCCGACGAGGCCAGCTACATCAACGCCGCGGAAATCGTCGTCGACGGCGGCAACATTTCCTCGCAGCGCTGAGAGGGGCTATCACCATGAACGAACAGACATTGCAGGCCCGGATGGACCGCCTGGAGTCGCTGGAAGAGATCCGCATGCTGCCGGCCAAGTATGCGCTGGCCCTGGACATGCGCGACCTGGACGCCTGGGTCGGGCTGTTCCCGGAAGACATCAAGGTGGGCCAGGACAAGGTCGGCCGTGCCCATCTGAAGGCCTGGATCGACGACACCCTGCGCCTGCAGTTCAGCACCACCTCGCACCATATCGGCGGCCATATCATCGAGTTCAAGGACCCGGACAAC
The DNA here is from genome assembly GCF_029871205.1 of Pseudomonas sp. BN417. Classification (GTDB taxonomy): domain Bacteria; phylum Pseudomonadota; class Gammaproteobacteria; order Pseudomonadales; family Pseudomonadaceae; genus Metapseudomonas. The sequence continues at coordinate 71,318 of NZ_SSOJ01000156.1, forward strand.
GCCTGCGGCGTGGTCTATTCGAAGAACGAGCACGAGGCCGGGCCCGAGTGGGTGATCATGCAGATGCTCTACTGGGACGACTATCAGCGCATCGACGGCCGCTGGTACTTCCGTCGGCGCCTGCCGTGCTACCTCTATGCCAGCGACCTGAACCGCCCGCCGATCGGCGAGAAGAAGATGCGCTGGCCGGGCCGCGAACCCTACGACGGTTCCTGGCATGAACTCTGGCCGAGCTGGAAAACCTTCTGGAGCGACAAACCGGGCGATGCGCTGCCGGAAGTCGCCGAACCGGCTCCGCTGGGTGCCTTCCTCGAACGCATGCGGCGCGGTTCATCCGCACCGCGGGTGAGGGTCCGCTGATGTCGAGCCTCGCCCCAGCCAGCCTCGACAGGCTGTTCGAACCGGTGCAACTGGGTGAATTGCGCCTGGCCAACCGTATCGTCATGGCGCCGATGACCCGCAGTCGTGCCGATGCCTTCGATGCGCCGAGCGATCTGCACGCGGCCTACTACGGCCAGCGTGCGGATGCCGGCCTGATCGTCGCCGAAGGCACCTATCCGAGCCCGGATGGCAAGGGTTATTGCCGCACCCCGGGCATCGTCACGCCACAGCAGGTCGATGCCTGGCACCGGGTGACCGCGCAGGTGCGCCAGCAGGGCAAAGCCAGCACCGTCCTGCAATTGATGCACGTGGGACGCGTCGCCAGCCGCCACAACCAGGCCGCCGACGCCGAAACCGTCGCGCCTTCGGCCATCGCCGCGCGGGGCAGCCTGTTCAGCGACAGCCACGGCATGGTGCCGATGGAGGAGCCGCGCGCCCTGGAAACCGCGGAAATCGCCGGGGTCATCGAGGGCTATCGGCAGGCGGCGCTGAATGCCCGCGCGGCGGGCTTCGACGGCGTGGAGTTGCACTGCAGCAGCGGCTACCTGCCCATGCAGTTCCTCCTGGCCTGCAGCAACCAGCGCCAGGACGGCTACGGCGGCTCGCTGGCCAAACGCATCCGTTTCGTGGTGGAAACCCTCGAGGCATTGAGCGAGGCAATCGGTGCCGGCCGGGTGGGCCTGCGGCTCATCCCCGGCAACCCCTACAACGACATGCAGGACGACGACCCCGCCGCCACCTACGGCGCCCTGCTGGATGCCGTGGACCCGCTCGGCCTGGCCTATGTCCAGGTCAGCCGCTCGCCGCAACCGGAGCTCGATGCCTTCGCCCTGGTGCGCCGTCACTTCAGTGGGCCGCTGATCCTCAACGACGGCTTCGATGGCCAGGGTGCCGCCCAGGCCATCGCTGCCGGCCTGGGCGAGGCGGTGTCCTTCGCCCGTCATTTCATCGCCAACCCGGACCTGGTGGGGCGCCTGCGCGAGCAGCGCGCGCTCGCCGGGTTCGACCGTTCCACGCTCTACACCCCAGGTGCTCGCGGTTACACCGACTATCCGGCCCTGGGTGACACTGCCCGCACGCAGGAACGCCGTCCATGAGTCTGCCCCTTGCCAACCCGCAAACCATTCCAGCCGCCCTGGCGCGTTCTGTCCGACGTCATGCACAGCAGATCGCCATCGATGATGGCGAGCTCAAGCTCAGCTACGCGGAACTGGAGCGCCTCAGCCGCAATGCAGGGCGGGCGTTGCTGGCCCTTGGTCTCGAGCCGGGCGAGCGCGTCGCCATCTGGGCGCCGAACGGCCATCACTGGTTGGTGGCCGCTCTGGGCAGCCTGATGGCCGGGGCGGTGCTGGTGCCGCTGAGCACACGCCTGAAGGGCGGCGAGGCCGCGGATATCCTCAGGCGCAGCGGTGCGCGCGTGCTGTTCAGCGTTGGCGAGTTCCTCGGCAGTTACTACCCGGACCTGCTGGCGGGACAACCGCTCGATGACCTCGAGCAGGCCATCGTCCTCGAGTCGGCCCGCGATGGCGATTGCACCTGGCAGGGCTTCCTCGACCTGGCCGAGCAAGTGCCCGACGAGATGCTGGAGCAGCGGATGGCCAGTCTCGACGGCGACAGCCTCTCGGACCTGATGTTCACCTCCGGCACCACCGGCTACCCCAAGGGCGTGCTCTGTGCCCACGGCCAGAACCTGCGCCTGTTCGACAACTGGGGTGAAATCGTCGGCCTGCAGCCAGGTGACCGCTACCTGATCGTCAACCCGTTCTTCCACAGCTTCGGCTTCAAGGCGGGTTGGCTCGCCGCGCTGATCCGCGGCGCGACCATCCTGCCGCAGCGGACCTTCGACGCCGAAGCCGTGCTGCGCCGGGTCGAGCAGGATCGCGTCAGTTTCCTGCCGGGGCCGCCAGCGCTCTATTCCGCGATGCTCGACCACCCGCGCCGGGCTGATTTCGACCTGTCCTCGCTGCGCGTGGCGGTCACCGGAGCGGCCTCGGTGCCGCCGGTCCTGGTCCAGCGCATGAGCGAGGAGCTGGGTTTTTCCAGCGTGGTGACGGCTTACGGCCTGACCGAGAGCTGTGGCCTGGCGACCGTCTGCCGACCCGGCGACGATGCTCTGACCGTTGCCAGTACCTGTGGCCGGCCTCTCGATGGTATCGAGGTGCGCTGCGTGGATGCCGAGGGCAACCCGGTGCCGACCGGCGAGCCGGGGGAAGTGCTGATCCGCGGTTACAACCTGATGAAGGGCTACTTCAATGACCTCCAGGCCAGCCAGGAGGCGGTGGATGCGCAGGGCTGGCTGCATACCGGGGATGTCGGCGTGCTCGATGAGCGTGGTTACCTGCGCATCACCGACCGGCTCAAGGACATGTTCATCGTCGGTGGTTTCAACTGCTACCCGGCGGAGGTCGAGCGCCTGCTCATGGAGCATCCCGCGGTGGCCCAGGCGGCCGTGGTGGGGATTGCCGATGAGCGCCAGGGCGAAGTCGGCAAGGCCTACGTGATACTGCGTCCGGGCGCCAGCCTGGCAGCCGATGAGTTGATCGGCTGGAGCCGCACGCGGATGGCCAACTACAAGGTGCCGCGCAGCGTGCAGTTGGTCGAGGTGCTGCCCCTCAATGCCGCGGGCAAGGTGCTCAAGGGCGAGCTGCGCTCGCGGTGATCAGGCGCTGCCCGGTGCAGCTTGCAGTTGCGCCAGGCTGAAGCCCTCGCGGCGCATGCGTTCCAGCAGCCCCTGCCAGGAGGGCAGCTCGCCGGCCTCGCCGACACGCTTGAGAGCGCCGCCCTTCATCGTATAGAGCGCGCGGGCATCGAAGGCATAGCGCAGGGCCAGGTCCTTGCGCCGGGAGGCGGGGAGGATGGCGTCCACCAGGTTGTCCAGCACCAGGGGCTCGGCGTCCGGAGTTTCGTAATAGGTCACCACCATGTGCGCCTGGTTCAGCTCCAGGGCCTTGGCGTAGGTGATGCGCAGCTTCTCCTGGGGGATGCCGAGCTGCAGCAGGGTGAAGTACTTGGCCAGGGCGAAGTCCTCGCAGTCCCCGGCGCCCTTGGCCAGGGTCTCCACGGGCGTGGCCCAGTAGTCGCGACGCTTCCACAGCGCGCTGTCGTCGCTGAAGCGCACCTGGCGGTTGATCTCGCGGTTGACCGCCTGCAGCTGTTCCTGCTCGGGCCGCTGAAGGCTGTCTTGCAGGAGGTCCTGCCAGACCTGGAGGCGTTCACGGGCCGGGCTGCTGCGGCCGTAGCGCTTTTCCGCCTTGCGCAGCACAGGGTCGAGGCTCCAGGCGGCCTTGGCGACGCCGGGGCCGAGCAGCAGGCTGCCGCCGATGGCCGAGATGGCCAGCAATTGCCAGAACAGGGACGAGACGAAGCGGCGGGAGGCAGGCTTCTGCAACGGTTTGACTCTCCAGGAAAGCGGCCGGGGCCGGGTTCGAGCGGTGGATCAATCCGTTGAGCGAATGACCGGCATAGAGGTAACCCTCCGCCAGATCGGGGATGTGAGCACACTAGGGGCAGTGCCCGTAGCCCCGCAAGCGGCAGGAGACGCACGGCAGCGCAGGACGGTGGGCATGGCGGAGGAAAGGCCCTGGAATGGGCCTTTTTCGGTCTGGACCGATTGTCGGAAACTGTGGTTCCACGGCTCGTCGGGCAGGCGGAGGTCAAGGCGTGCCCGACGAGCGACTATCCCTGGTCAGTGCCCGAATTCAATCCGTTGTTGGTGGATCAGCGACCGGTATTGCGGAGTCTGCGGGGTGGGTTGCAGATAGTCCTCTTCGTACTGCGGACCCGCGGCGGTCGGCTCTTGCGCGACCACCCTGACGATGCTCTGGCTGGAGTCCTCCTTCATCTGGATCAGTTGCTGATTACGCATCCGGTAGTCGTCCAGGCGATCGCTTCCATTCTCCGCAAGGACTGTCGCCGGTCCCGTTGTCACGACCAGGGCCAGAAACAGGCCGCTGAGCGCAGTCGTGCTGAATGTCGTTTTCATGGTCTCTTCCTCTTGTTCCCCACTAAATCCCCCTGCAATTGGATGACGTTCATGGTGGGGCTTTATTACAAGCCTGGGGAGAAGCCTGACAAATGGCAGGAATCAGGACCGACGGGCATGTGCAAGCCTATGAATGGCATGGGATTTTCCGCACTTTCTGCCCGTTTTCGGTGCCCGGGCGGAGCGCGGTACCGCCATCTTCTTCCTTCTATGGAGAGAAATTTTCCTGGGGAGCGAATTCATTTGACTCCGGAAAACCACGTCCTGGGGGCGTGGTCATGAGTCACGGGCTCTGCCTGTGACGATCGAAATGCTCCGATTGGCAGCGGAGTTTCTGTAGGAGCGAGCTTGCTCGCGAAAGGTCGTGCTCGGACTGTTCGCGAGCAAGCTCGCTCCTACAAGTTCGGCGGTGAGCCAGGTATGGAGGGACGGACAAGGTCAGATCAAAGTCCTATTTCAGGTGGTGGACCCTTGATTGATACCCGGTTGCCGGCCTGGCGTTGGACTCCCTTTCTTCCCTGGCGACCTGTGCGCCGGCGGCGGTCGGTTTCTCCTCGACCAACTGGGCGAAACGCTCGCTTTCGTCATCGGTTGTCTGCTCGCGTTGCGCTTGCCACTCCCGATACTGGATGAGGCGATCACCGCCTCCTTCCGCCAGCATCAGAGTCGGCTGCTGGCTTGCCGATGGAAGGGATGCACTGGATGCCTGCAATGAAGTCAGCGCGACAAAAGAAAACAGCAGGCTGGACAAGGCAGTGGTGGTAATTGCGGATTTCATGTGTCTTCCTCGTAACCCCCCGAATAACCCCCGATGCCGGATAATAAGGAAGTGGAAAAACACTTCCAGCACTATCTTCAAGTGTCTGATGAATGGCTGACTTCAAGACGAACTGATAGTTCGTAACTGGCTGATTGGCATGCATTATTCCAATGGTTATGCCCATTTAAAGAGCATGTAACGGACTGTATTGTGGTTTGTAAGTGCGTGTAAGTGATATGTTTCTGTCTTGTTTCAGGGAAACAGTCTGGAAACATACTCCAATAAATATTCATGCGATCGGGTCCGGCTTTTGAATTAATTCGCTGAAGCGGATTCAAGGCCACCGCGAAATTCGCTGTGACCTTCTCCTTGAACTCCCCCTCCCGCCAGCGTCAAAGCCCTCACCACAGGCACTTTCGCGTTAGTCTCAACGGACGATGCCCGCCACCGGGCCCGTCGATTTAATCCCTCCTCATAGAGCCCGCGCCAGGTATGCGCGGCGATAACGACAATGAGGAGAACCGCATGGATATCCGTGGCCTGGGCTACGTCACCGTAGCCGCGACAGACCTGAAGGGCTGGCACGACTACGCCACCGGGGTGCTCGGCATGATGGTGGGTGTCGAGTCGGATGAGCGGCTCTACCTGAAGATGGACGAACGCCCCTACCGCATCCTGGTGGAGCGGGCCGACCGTGACGGCTACGGCGCCTGCGGTTGGGAAGTGGCGGGCAAGGCCGCCTTCGAGCAGGCCATCGCCGAGCTTGAAGCCGCCGATGTCGAGGTCCAGCGCGGCAGCACCCTCGACGCCGCCGGGCGCAAGGTGCAGGAACTGGCGCACTTCGCCGACCCGGATGGCAATCGCCACGAACTGTTCTGGGGCCCGCGGCAGGACTTTGCCCCCTTCGTTTCCCCGGCTGGCGTCTCCGGCTTCGTCACCAGCGACCTGGGCATGGGCCACGCGGTGATCCCGGCGCCCAGCTTCGATCGCTGCCTGGCCTTCTACGAGCAGGTGATGGGTTTCGGCCTGTCGGACCTGATGAAGGTGCGCTTCACCCCGGATCCGGCCGAGCCGGAGAAACGCATCCATTTCCTCCACTGCAACAACGGCCGCCACCATTCCCTGGCGCTGTTCGAGTGCCCGATCCCCTCCGGCTGCGTGCACCTGATGGTGGAAGTGCGCGAGCTCGACGATGTCGGCCGTGCCCTGGACCGCATGCACGCCAGCGGCGTGAAGCTCTCCGCCACCCTCGGCCGCCACACCAACGACGAGATGACCTCCTTCTACATGCAGACCCCCGGCGGCTTCGACATGGAGTACGGCTGTGGCGGCAAGCTGATGGACTGGGAGCGCCATACCCCCTTCGAGAGCACCGTGGTCAGCCACTGGGGCCATGACTTCAGTGTTGGTCGCCGTTAAGGAGCACAACCCATGGACAAACGCATGAACGCCACCGACGTGGTCGGCCAGCTGAGCGATGGCATGACCATCGGTATCGGCGGCTGGGGCCCGCGGCGCAAGCCCATGGCCCTGGTACGCGAGATCCTCCGCTCGGACCTCAAGGACCTCACGGTGGTCGCCTATGGCGGCGCCGATATCGGCATGCTCTGCGCCGCCGGTAAAGTCAGGAAGCTGGTGTACGCCTTCGTCTCGCTGGATTTCATTCCGCTGGAACCCTACTTCCGCAAGGCCCGCCAGGAGGGTGCGGTGGAGGTGATGGAAATCGACGAGGGCTTGATGCTGCTCGGCCTGCGGGCTGCCGCCATGCGCGTGCCTTTCATCCCCACGGCCGTCGGCCTGGGCACCGATGTGCTGCGCCTGAACCCGGAGCTGAAACTGATCAGCTCACCCTACGACGACAACCGCGACTGGGTCGCCATGCCGGCCCTCAAGCTGGACGCGGCGCTGATCCACGTCGACCGCGCCGATGCTCGTGGCGTGTGCCAGATCGCCGGGCCCGACCACTACATGGATGACCTTTTCGTCCGCGCCGCGGAGAAGGCCTATGTCAGCTGCGACGAGCTGGTGCCGAGCGATTTCTTCCATGCCGACCCCGAGAACGCTCGCAAGGTGTTCTGGGAGCGCAACCGCACCACGGCGGTGGTGCACCTGCCGGGCGGTGCCCACCCCTCTTCCTGCGCGCCGCTCTACGGCTTCGATACCGCCCACTTCAAGGCCTACAACGCCTCGGCCGGCGAGCCGGACGGCTGGCAAGCCTACATGGAGCGCTATGTGACCTGCGGCGAGGCGGAGTACCTGGCCCGCGTCGGTGGCCTGGACGCCATTCGCAAACTGCCGCTCCCGGTTTTCTGAGGACGCTGAGATGACTGCCACCAAACAACCCTACAGCCTCGCCGAATTGATGATCTGCGCCGCCTCTGAGGCCTTCGTCGGCGACGGCGAAGTGCTCGCCACCGGCATCGGCGTACTGCAGCGCCTGGCCGCCTCCCTGGCCATGCTCAACAGCAATGCCGAACTGATGATGACCGACTCCGAGGCCTTCATGGTCGCCGAGCCGGTTCCGGTGGGGCCGCGCGGCGGCTACCAGCCCAAGTTCGACAGCTGGATGGGCTTCTCGCGCATCTTCGATAACGTCTGGAGCGGCCGTCGCCACGCCCTGGTGGGCCCGGTACAGATCGACCGCTTCGGCCAGGCCAACATCTCCTGCATCGGCGACCACGCCAAGCCGAAGTCGCAGATGCTCGGCGTACGCGGCTTCCCCGGCAACTCCATCAGCCATGCCAACTCCTTCCTGGTGGCCAGCCACAACAAGCGGGTCTTCGTCGACGGCGAGGTGGATGTGGTGGCCTCGGTCGGCTACAACCCGGCGCGCCTGGCCCGTGGCTGGTCCCTGGACGAGATCGACATCCGCCTGATCGTCACCGACCTCTGCGTGCTCGACTTCCAGGGCCCGGACCGGCAGATGCGCATCCGCTCCCTGCACCCCGGCGTGACGCTGGACGACGTGCAGGACGCCACCGGTTTCCCGCTGCACGTGCCGGAGGATATCCCCACCACCGCCGCGCCCACCCTCGAACAGCTGATCCTCATCCAGCAACTGGACCCGCACAACATGCGTGCCAGCCAGCTCAAGGACAACCCGCCGGGCGTGCGCGCCCGAGCCATGACCCACTGAGGCGGAGCCGCGCAGATGAATCACGAAGCAGCCGAAGAGCAAGTGGTGCAGTACGAGGTGCAGGGCCCGCTGGCCCTGGTCACCATGCATCGCCCCGAGTACCACAACGCGCAGAATTCGCGCATGACCTACGCCCTGGACGCCGCATTCCGCCAGGCCTGCGATGACGACAGCGTCAAGGTCATCGTGCTGCGCGGCGCCGGCAAGCACTTCTCCGCCGGCCACGACATCGGCACCCCGGGCCGCGACGTCAACCAGAGCTTCGATCGCGCCAGCCTCTGGTACGACCACGTGAACAAGCCGGGCGGCGAATTCCTCTATGCCCGCGAGCAGGAGGTCTACCTCGGCATGTGCCGGCGCTGGCGCGACATGCCCAAGCCGACCATCGCCATGGTGCAGGGCGCCTGCATCGCCGGCGGCCTGATGCTGGCCTGGATCTGCGACCTGATCATCGCCTCGGACGACGCCTTCTTCTCCGACCCCGTGGTGCGCATGGGCATTCCCGGCGTCGAGTACTTCGCCCATGTCCATGAGCTGAACCCGCGCATCGCCAAGGAATTCCTCTTCCTCGGCGAACGCATGGGCGCCGAGCGCGCTTATCAGATGGGCATGGTCAACAAGGTGGTGCCGCGCGACGTGCTGGAGGACGTAACCCTGGACGTGGCCCGGCGCATCGCGCAGATGCCGCGCCTGGGCCTGCAGCTGACCAAGCAGGCGGTGAACAACGCCGAGGACCTGATGGGCAAGCGCGCCACCATGGACATGGTGTTCGGCCTGCACCACTTCGCCCATGCGCACAACGAACTGGTCAGCGGCGACAAGCTGGGTGGCTACGACGCGCGCGGCATGGCCGAATCGCAACGCAAGCCGGCGGAGGCATGATGGCGACGTCCCTGGAAACCCGCCTGACCCGGCTGCTCGGCTGCCGCTACCCGATCATCCAGACCGCCATGGGCTGGGTGGCCGATCCGAAACTGGTCGCCGCCACCGGCAATGCCGGCGGCTTCGGCTTCCTCGCCGGCGCCACCATCGAGCCGCAACGCATGGAGGAGGCCATCCTCCAGACCAAGGCGCTGACCGACCAGCCCTTCGGCGTGAACTTCCACATGTACCAGGCCAATGCCGGCGAGATCGTCGAGCTGGTGGTCAAGCACAAGGTGCGTGCGGTCAGCTACAGCCGCTCGCCGGGCAAGGCGATGATCGCCCGCCTGAAGGATGCCGGCGTGGTCTGCATCCCCACCGTAGGCGCCCTCAAGCACGCGGTGAAAGCCGTGGAGATGGGCGCCGACGCAGTCACCGTGCAGGGCGGGGAGGGTGGTGGCCACACCGGTTCGGTGCCCACTGCCATCCTCCTCGGCCAGGTGGTGGACGCGGTGGAGGTGCCGGTGATCGCCGCCGGTGGCTTCAAGGATGGGCGTGGCCTGGTCTCGGCCCTGGCCCTCGGTGCCGAAGGTATCGCCATGGGCACGCGCTTTCTGATGAGTGCCGACAGCCCCGTGCCGCCGGCTACCCTGGAGCGCTATCTGAAGGTGCGCGATCCGGCGGCCATCATCATCAGCCGCGCCATCGACGGCCTGCCGCAACGGATGATCCGCAACGAACTGCTGGACAGCCTCGAGCGCTCCGGCGGCCTCAGGCGTCTGTTGCTGGCCCTGCGCAGCGCCCTGGCCTACCGGCGTCACAGCGGCGCCAGCATCGCCCAGCTGCTTGGCAGCGCGCTGAAGATGGGCGGCAGCGACGGCCTGACCGCCGCCCAGACGCTGATGGCCGCCAACGCGCCCATGGTGATCCAGAAGGCCATGGTCGAGGGCCTCCCGGCCGAGGGCGTGCTGCCCGCCGGCCAGGTCGCCGCCAGCATCGACAGCCTGCCGGGCTGCGCCGAACTCATCGAATCCATCGTGCAGCAGGCCGAGCAGCGTCTCGCCGAGCTGTGCCGCCGCGCGGGCTAAGCATCGAATAATCGAGGGGAAAGTCGGATGAGCAATCCATTTCAAGTCAGCATCGACAACGGCATTGCCGAGATGGTCTTCGACCATCCGCCGGTCAACGCCTTCGACAGCAAGGGTTGGGCAGCCATCGCCGCCGAACTGACGCGCCTGGGCGAGTCGCCCGAGGTGCATGTCATCGTCATCCGCGCCGAGGGCCGCGGCTTCTGCGCCGGGGTGGACATCAAGGAACTGGCCGCCGACGGCAACCTGATAGTCGCGGTGAACAAGGGCAACTACGACAGCTTCAAGGCGGTGCACCGCAATCCCAAGCCGGTGATCATCGCCGTGCATGGCTTCGTCCTCGGCGGCGGCATCGGCCTCTGCGGTGCGGCGGACATCCTGGTCGCCTCCGACTGCGCGCGCTTCGGCGTGCCCGAGGTGGACCGCGGCGCCATGGGCGGAGGTGCTCACCTGCAGCGCCTGTTCCCGGTGCAGAAGGTGCGCCACATGTATTTCACCGGCGAGATGATCGACGCCTTCGAAGCCCACCGCCTGGGCGCCGTGGAGCGCGTGGTACCGCGTGCTGAGCTGCGTGAAGCGGCCCTCTCGATCGCCCGCACCATCGCCGCCAAGAGCCCGGCCATGATCGCCCTGGCCAAGGAGGCGCTCACCGGTATCGAGGACGGCAACCTCGAAGACAAATACCGCTGGGAGCAGGGCTTCACCCTGCAGGCATACCGCTCGCTGGATTCCCAGGAAGCCCGCGATGCCTTCGTCGACAAGCGCGCCGCCACCTTCAAGGGCTGAGAACCTATGGAACTGACCTATACACCGGCACAGCAGGCCTTCCGCGCGGAAATCCGAGCCTGGCTGACGGCCAATGTGCCGGCCGAGCCGCTGAAATCCTTCGACTGCGAGGAAGGCTTCGCCCAGCACCGCGCCTGGGAGACGAAACTCAACGAGGGCCGCTGGGGCATGGTCACCTGGCCGAAAGCGCTCGGTGGCCGCGGTTGCGACCTGATCGAGTGGCTGATCTTCGAGGAGGAGTACTACCGCGCCGGTGCGCCGGCACGGGTGAACCAGAACGGGATCTTCCTGCTCGGCCCGACCCTGATGGAGTTCGGTACCGCCGAGCAGCAGGCGCGCTTCCTGCCGAAGATGGCCACAGGCGAGGAGATCTGGGCCCAGGGCTGGTCCGAGCCGAACGCCGGGTCGGACATGGCGGCCATCCGCTGCCGCGCCGAGCGCCGTGGCGACCGTTACGTGATCAATGGCCAGAAGACCTGGTCGACCCGCGCCGTGTGGGCCGACTGGCTGTTCGGCCTGTTCCGCAGCGACCCGAATTCGAGCCGCCATCATGGCCTCACTTTCATCCTCCTGCCGCTGAACAGCCCGGGCGTCACCGTACGGCCGATCCCGCAGCTCAACGGCCTGCCGGGTTTCGCCGAGATCTTCTTCGACGACGTCGAGGTGCCGGTGGAGAACGTGCTGGGCGGGGAGGGCATGGGCTGGCATGTGGCGATGTCCACCGCCGGCTTCGAGCGCGGGCTGATGCTGCGCTCGCCGGCGCGCTTCCAGGAAACCGCGCGGCGCCTGGTGCAGCTCTATCTGGCCAACCGTGAGCAGGCCGACCTGGATCCGGCCATAGGCGAGGCGGTGATGCGCGCCTGGCTGGACGCCGAGGCCTACACCCTGAACACCTACATGACCGCCTCGCGGCTGGTGAAGGGCGGCAAGATCGGACCGGAATCCTCTACCAACAAGATCTTCTGGTCCGAGCTGGACCAGCGCATGCACGAGACGGCGCTGTCGATCCTCGGCCTGCGCGGCGAACTGCTGCCGGAAGCGCCGGATGCCGGAGAGGTGGGCCATTGGCTGGACGGTTTCCTCTTCGCCCAGGCCGGGCCGATCTACGCCGGCACCAACGAGATCCAACGCAACATCATCGCCGAGCGCATGCTCGGCATGCCGCGCGCATAACGGGGGCGCCATGGACTTCACCTTCAGCGACGACCAACTGCTGTTCCAGGACAATGTGCGGGCCTTCCTCACCAACGAGGTGACGCCCGAGCGCATTCGTGACCTCTGGCAAACCGATAGCGGCCGCTGCGACAAGCTCTGGGCCGAACTCGCCGAACTGGGCCTCACCGCCATCACCGTGCCGGAAGGCTTTGGCGGTCTGGACATGAACGAGCTCGACTTCATCCTGCTGGCCCAGGAATGCGGCTATGCGGGGCTGACCGAACCCCTGGTCGACACCGTACTGGTCGGTGTCCCGCTGCTCACTGCCCTGGGCAGCGAGCAACTTGATCTGCAGGGCGAATGGCTGACCCGCATAGCCGAGGGCAAGGCCCGTCTGGCCGTGGGCCAACCCGGCAACCCGCTGGTTGCCGATGCCCATGTAGCCGACCTCGTGCTGCTGCCCCATGGCGATGAAGTGCATGCCGTACCGCGCGAGCAGACGCGCGTCGTCCGCAACGAATCGGTGGACCCGAGCCGTCAGCTGTTCCGGGTCGACTGGACGCCCAGCGCCGCCACCTGCGTGGCTTCCGGCGAGCAGGGCCGCGCGCTCTGGGCTGCCGCCATGAACCGGGGCGCCCTGGGCACTGCCGCCCAACTGCTCGGCCTGGCCAAGCGCATGGTCGACCTTGCCGTGGACTACAGCTTCGAGCGCAAGCAGTTTGGCAAGCCGGTGGGTTCCTTCCAGGCGGTCAAGCACCTGATGGCCAACGTCGCGGTGCAGATCGAGTTCGCCAAGGGCCCGCTGTACCGCGCCGCCCATGCCGTCGCCCACGGATTGCCGGAGCAGGGCGCCCAGGTTTCCCACTCCCGCCTGGCCTGCGCCGAGGCCGCACTGCTGGCGGCGAAGAACGCTATCCAGACCCACGGCGCCATGGGCTACACCTGGGAAGTCGACCTGCAGCTCTTCATGAAACGCGCCTGGGCCCTGGACAAGGTCTGGGGCGATCGTGGCTGGCACAAGGCGCGCATTTCCCAGGCGCTGTTCTCCGGTGCCGTAAAGCCGGGGGCGGGCAATACCTTCTGATCCGACATCCCTCTCCCCCGGCCCCTCTCCCTGAAGAGGAGAGGGGTGACTCGCGCCGGCCATTCCGTGCACGGACCGCCCCCTCTCCCTTCAGGGAGAGGGCTGGGGAGAGGGCCTACCGACTTCACCCTTACACCGAGACCACCCCATGCCCGAAGCCTACATAGTCGACGCCCTGCGCACCCCCACCGGCCGGCGCAAGGGCGGCCTGAGCCAGATCCACGCCGCCGACCTCGGCGCCCATGTGCTGCGTGAATTGGTGGCGCGCAATGGTATTCCCGACGCCGACTACGACGACGTGATCTTCGGCTGCGTCGACACCATCGGCCCGCTGGCCGGCGACATCGCCCGCACCTGCTGGCTGGCCGCCGGCCTCGACCAGGCCGTGCCCGGCACCACCATCGACCGCCAGTGCGGCTCGTCGCAGCAGGCCGTGCACTTCGCCGCCCAGGCGGTGATGAGCGGCACCCAGGACGTGGTGGTCGCCGGCGGCGTGCAGACCATGACGCAGATTCCCATCTCCTCGGCCATGACCGCCGCCGAGCCGCTGGGCTTTACCGATCCCTTCTCCGGTTCCGAAGGCTGGGTGAAACGCTACGGCAAGGTGCCGCCGACCCAGTTCCGCTCGGCGCAGATGATCGCCGAGAAGTGGGGGCTGACCCGCGAGGCGCTGGAAGCCTATGCCCTGGAATCCCACCGCCGCGCCCTGCACGCCATCGAGCAGGGCCGATTCGCCCGCGAGATAGTCCCGCTGGCCGGTGTGCAGCACGACGAAACCCCGCGCCAGACCAGCCTGGAAAAGATGGCCGAGCTGGAAACCCTGTTCGGCTGCGACCGCGTTACCGCCGCCGTCTCCAGCCAGACCTGCGACGGCGCCAGTGCGATGCTGGTGGTCTCCGAGGCGGCGCTGAAGCGCTACAACCTGACGCCGCGCGCGCGCATCCAGCACATCAGCGTGCGCGCCGACGATCCCGTGTGGATGCTCACCGCGCCCATCCCGGCCACCGAATACGCCCTCAAGCGCGCCGGCATGAAGCTGGAAGACATCGACCGGGTGGAGATCAACGAAGCCTTCGCCTCGGTGGCCATGGCCTGGCTCAAGGAAACCGGCTACCCGCACGAGAAGACCAACGTCAACGGCGGCGCCATCGCCCTCGGCCACCCCCTGGGCGCCACCGGCACCCGACTGATGTGCACCCTGCTGCACGAGCTGGAACGCAGTGGCGGCCGCTACGGCCTGCAGACCATGTGCGAAGGCGGCGGGCAGGCGAACGTGACCATTATCGAGCGCCTTTGATTCCGTTGCCCTCTCCCCAACCCTCTCCCTTCAGGGAGAGGGGCCGGGGGAGAGGGCGGCCACCCCTCTCAGACTCACTGGAGAACCCCCATGCCAATCTGCAAAGACCGCGTAGTCATCATCACCGGCGCCGGCGGCGGGCTGGGCCGGGCCTATGCCCTGGCCTTCGCCGCCGAAGGCGCGAAAGTGCTGGTCAACGACATCAACCTGCCTGCCGCCGAGGCCGTGGTGGCCGAAATCCGCGCCCAGGGCGGCGAGGCGCTTGCCAACAATGGCGACATCACCAGCTACGCCGCCGCCGGCGAGATCGTGCGCCAGGCCGTCGAAACCCTCGGCGACCTGCATGTGCTGGTGAACAATGCCGGCATCTGCCGCGACCGCATGTTCGCCAGCCTTACCGAAGCCGACTGGGACGCGGTGATGGCCGTGCACCTCAAAGGTCATTTCTGCCTGGCCAGCCATGCGGTGAAGCACTGGCGCGAACAGGCCAAGGGCGGCGTGGCAGTCAAGGCGCGGATCATCAACACCAGCTCCGGCGCCGGCCTGCAGGGCTCCATCGGCCAGTCCAACTACGCCGCCGCCAAAGGCGGTATCGCCTCCCTGACCCTGGTGCAGGCCGCCGAGCTGGCGCGCTACGGCATAACCGCCAACGCCCTGGCCCCGGCCGCACGCACCGGCATGACCGAGCAGGTGTTCGCCGACGTGATGAAGAAGCCGGAAGAGGGCTTCGACCATTTCGCCCCGGAAAACGTCGCACCGCTGGTGGTATGGCTCGGCTCCGAAGCCTCCCAGGGCGTCACCGGGCGCATGTTCGAGGTGGAAGGCGGCAAGCTCTCCATTGCCGATGGCTGGCGCCGTGGCCCGGAGTTCGACAAGGGCGCGCGCTTCGTCCCCGCGGAACTGGGCGGCGTGGTCGAGCAACTGCTGGCCGAGGCGGTGCCGGCGCAGAAGGTGTATGGCAGCTGAGTCTGCCGCAGTCCTGAGGCTCGCCCGGGGTTGCGCGGAAGTCGCGCAACCCCTCTCTGCGCTGCCCGAGCTGATCGGGCTGGTCTACGAGGGCCTGAACGAGGCAACGCCCTGGTTCGGCCTGGCCGAACGCCTCCGCCAGGTGCTGGCCGCGCGCAATGTCACGGTCACCCTGCATCATTCCGACGACCTGCCGTCCGATGTCCAGGTGATGGCCGTCGAAGAGAACAACGAAACCGACTGGCTGCTCGCGGAACAGGTCCACCGCGAGCGCTTCACCCATATCGAGCTGGTCGACCCCGAATCGGTGATGCCGGGCGATCTCATCATCTTCGGCCCTGCGGACGTGGAGCCGGAATGCGCGGCCTTCATGGTCTCCCTGAATGTCGCCAGCTGCCTCAGGACCTGCTTCGCCGAGCCCGGCGGGATGCGTTGCTGGGTCGATGTGATTCGCGGCCGGAAGATGCCGGAACAGCCTTTCTCGGCCGAAGAGCTGGAGCTGGTCAGCGGGCTGCTGCCGCACCTCACCCGTGCCCTCGGCCTCTATGCCCGGATCAAGCGCCAGGAGGCGGAAAAGTCGATCTACGAGGGCAGCCTCGACCACCTGGTCCTGGGCTGCCTGCTACTCGATGGCAATGGGCAGGTGATGCGCCTGAACCAGGCGGCCAGGGCCATCATCGACAAGCATCAGGGCCTTGAACTCGCCCATGGACGGCTGCAGCTGCAGGACCGCGCCGGCCAGCGTGCCCTGGACCGGGCCATCGCCCATGCCCTGGCGGCCAGGACCCGGCAGGACGGGCCCCGGCGTGGCGAGCTGGTGCGCCTGCACGCCCTGGGCGGCATGCTCCTGGGCATGCTGGTCACGCCCGCGCCGCTGCTGGAGTTCTATCAGGGCCGCTACGTGCCGAGCGTCATCCTGCACCTCGCGGAACTCACCGAAGGTCCTGCGGCGCCACGGGTGCTGAACGCTTCCCCGGCGGACCTGATCGCCCAGTTGCTCGACCTGACCCGCCAGGAAGCCAGGCTCGCCGGGTTGCTGGCGTCCGGCCGCACCATCAGCGAGGCGGCCGGGCAGATGGGCATTGCGGTGAGCGCCGCGCGCAATTACTCGAAGAACATCTACGCCAAGCTGGGCATCAAGGGCCAGACCGATCTGGTGCGGATCCTCTGCAAGAGTTCCGCCCTGCTGCGTTGATTCGCCAGCGCCGTCAGGTCAGGAACGCCGGTGTTGCAAGGCGATCGGCAACAAGGCTGCGGCTGCCAGGGCGGCGCACAGCAGCAGCGGGAGGCTGTAGCTGTGGGTGGTATCGACCAGATGGCCGACGCCTTGCGGGCTGAATGCGGAGCCGAGGCCGGCGATCAGGTTGCCGATGCCGAGCAGGCTGCCGAAGCTGCGCGGTCCCATCGCTTCCACCAGGAGCAGGGGCGCGAGCTGGTTGACCAGGTTGAAGCTGGTGCCCCAGGTCAGGCAGAAGAACACGACCGCTGCCAGACCCATCACCGGGTCGCTCGCTGCCAGCAGGCAGAGGATGCCGGCGGTGCCCAGGGTGGTACCGACCAGCAGGATGTTCCTTGCGCCCCAGCGGTTGCTCAGGGCGCCGAACAGGAAGTTGCCCACCAGGGTCGCGGCGCCGACGGCGGCGTAGCAGGCGGCCGCCTGTTGCGCGGAATAGCCGGCGGACACGAGGCACGGCACCAGCGCGATGAACACGCCGAGGCTGCTCAGGGTGAGCAGCATCTGCATGGCGATCCACCACCAGTAACCGGGCGTGCGCAAAGCCTGGCCGATGTCCTGGCCGGGCAGCGGGTCCGCCGGGGCGTGATGCGCGGCCGAGCCGGCTTCTGGCATGCGCGCCAGCCACAGAAGCAGGGGCACGCAGGCCAGCAGGATCAGGCCGGCAATGGCCTGCATGGCGCTACGCCAGCCGAAGGCGGCGATTCCCTGGGTGAGCAGTACGGGAAAGATCACCGCGCCGAGGGCGGCACCGGCGAGCAGCAGGCCGAAGGCCAGGCCCTGCCGGCTGGGCGCGATCCAGCGCGTGGCCAGGGTGATGGCCGGGACATAGGTCGAGGCGCCGACGCCTGCGCCGCTCAGGGCCATGGCGAGGGTGAGCCGGTCGATATCGGGGCTCTCGGCGGCGAGGAGGTAGCCCACGGCAGCCATTACGGCGCCCGCGGTCATCACCGGGCGTGGTGCGATGCGGTCGAGCAGCCAGCCCGCCACAGGCATTGCCAGGGTCATGCTGAAGATGAACGCGGTGGCGAGGTGGGCGGCCTGCTCGTTGGAGCAGTGCAGGGCCGTGGTGATTGGCAGGGTGAACAGGCCCAGGGTATTCAGCGTGGTGCCGAAGAGGATGCACAGCACCACCGCCAGTCCTAAGACCAGGAGCCAGCCCTGGCGCTGGTCGGGCAAGGACGCAACGGCTGGTGGCCGACCGTTGTGGGGTGCCGCCGCGTTGATCTCCAGCCCCACCGCCACATCCTGAACACGCGCCATATCGTCCCCCTCGAATGCTGACCGGCCGGTACGCCGGGCCCGGGAGTCTAACCAGCGGGCGATCTTCGCCAGCAGTACCAGTTGGTACTGGAGCATCGCTTCGCCGTCTCAATAGGATCGGTCCCGCTGTGGCAGGCATTGGCGGGTCGAATCCGTTCGCCTCGATCAGTCCGAAGTGGTGGGTCTGGAGTGAATTCGAGGAGACGGCAGTGAGCTGGAGAGAATTGCGGCGTGCGGTGGCGGGACAGGTTCCAGTCTTTCCGGTTGCGGACGCCTATGAGTCGGGTGTGGTGCCCATTCGCTTCAGCGGCTGGCCTGCTTCATGGCAAAACCCCGCCTACCCGGCACTGGACCAGGACATCGAAGCCGATGTGGTCGTAGTCGGTGCCGGGCTGGTGGGGGCTTCCCTGGCCCTGCACCTGGCCGAATGCGGAGTGCGTGCCGTGGTGCTGGAGGCGGACCAGCCCGGGAGCGGCGCTTCCGGCCGCAACGCCGGGCATGTGCAGCCCTACCTGGGCTCCTTCGCGCCTTTGCGTGCCCATGCCGATCAGGGCCGGCGCTTTGTCGACCACTTCATCCAGCACCGCGACATCGTCTTCGAGCTGTGTCGCAAGTACGGGCTGGAGGCCGATGCGGTGAAGTCCGGGATGGTGGATGCGGCGTGCCGCCGGCATGCCGCGCTGGAGGACAAGGTGAAGCGCTGGAAGGCCTTCGGCTATGAGGTGGACCTGGTCGGCCGGGAACAGCTCAAGGAACTGCTGGGCACCGGCGCGTACAGCCACGGCATCCACTGGCGCGAAGGCGGGCGGGTCAATCCCTACCTGTTCACCAACGGCATGATCGCCGCCGCCGTCCGCCTGGGAGCCAGGGTGCATGGCAACTCCGCCGTCGTCGCCTGCGAACGCAGCGGCTCGCAGTGGCGCGTCCGCGCGGCCGGCGGCAGCGTGCGTGCGCAGCAGGTGGTGATCTGCACCAACGGCCATGCCGGCAACGGCTTCTTCCCGGAGCTGGCCCGTACCCAATTCCCGCTGGTGGCCTGCGGCATGGCCACGCGGCCGCTGCCCCAGGCGGTGCTGGACATCGTCAACCCGGGCCGCGTCACCCTTATGCAGTATCCGGCCGGGCTCTATCCCCTGGTCATCGACGGTCGCAACCGGCTCATCACCGCGACCATTCCGGGGGCGGGCCGGGCGCAGCGCGCGGAGGATTACTTCGCCTACTTCCTGCGCTACCTGCATCGCACCTACCCGCAGCTGCGCGACGCCCGCATCGAGCCCGAGTCCTACTGGACCGGCATGACGGCCAATTCGTCGTCTCTCTACGAGGCCGCCTACCCGAAGCTGTACCGGGTGGCCGACGGGGTGCTGGCGCTGATGAATTTCGGCTCCTGGGGCAATGTCATGGGGCCGATGATGGGCGCCAACCTCGCCCAGGCACTGGCCAGCGACCGTCCCCAGGACTTCCTGCTGCCGCTGGAAACCCCACAGGCCGTGCGCTTTCCCGGCCTCTTCGAAACCAAGATCCGCCGCGTCCTGATTCCCGCGGCGAGGTGGGCCGACAGGCTCGACCTCGTCTGACGGACGCGTCGGCTGGTAACGCCAGAACCACCGGCCGGGACCATCGGGCAAGGAGGTCCCGCCCGGGATGGCATGATCCGGCGGTCATGAATCGCCAACACACAACAACAAGAAGTGGAGAACGAAGAATGAAAGTCTTGCTGCTGGGCTGCGGTAATGTCGGCGCGAACGTCGCGCGCGAGTTGCTGCCCCGTCACCCCGAGGTCGAGTGCCTCATCGGCGACCTCAACCTCGGCGCCGCCGAGAAGCTGGCCGCCGAACTCGGCCCGCGGGCGAGCGCCGTCAGCGCCGATATCCGCGATCCGGCGAAGCTGGACGCGCTGCTCGACGGCGTGGACCTGGTCTTCAACGCGGTCGGGCCCTTCTACCGCAGTGCCGTTCCGGTGATCGAGGCCGCGCTGCGTGCGCGGGTCGACTACATCGACATCAACGACGACCACGATGTGGCCGAGACGCTGTTCCTCGACCCCACCTGGCACCAGCGCGCGCTGGAGGCGGGCATCCGGTTGATCATCGGCTGCGGCTCGACGCCGGGGCTGACCAACGTGATGGCCAGGATGCTCGCCGACCGGCTGGACAAGGTGCGCGAAATCCACCTGGCCACCGCCGTGCCCTTCGTGCCGGACCTGCTGTCGCCGGCGGTCATCGACCACATGATGCACATCACCGCCGACGAGGTGGTGCAGTTCATCGACGGCCAGTACCGCAAGATGCCGGGCTGGGGCGGCCGGCTCGAAGTGCCCTATGCCGCGCCGTTCAAGGCCTATCCGTCGTTCTTCATCGGCCATGGCGAAACCGTCACCCTGCCGCACTTCATCAAGGGGCTGGAGCAGGTGACCAACCGCATCGCCTTCTTCCCCGAGGCCGGCTCGCAAGTCTGGCGCTCCCTGATCGACCTGGGGCTGGGCAATGCCGAGGTGATCGAGGGCCTCGGCATTTCGCCGCTGAAGTTCCTCACCCATCACCTGTCCAGCGAGTCCGGCCGCAAGAGCGTGACGGTCGACCTGTCGGACGAGCCCTGGGCCGTCGCCTCCCGCGTGGAGGTGGTGGGCGAGCGCAATGGTGCTGAAGTGCGCTGCGTGCTGGAGCACCACCTGGACCTGCCCACCGAGCAGGCCGAAGACAGCACCGCCGACCCGACCCCGACCTGCGCCCGCCTGGTGATCGAGGCCTGGCTGGCTGACGGCATCACCGGCAAGGGGCTGCTGGCGCCCGAGGTCTGCCTGGACGCGGAGGCGTACGTAGCAGCCTTCGCTAAGGAGACCGGTGGTCGCCTGATCGAGAGCGAAACGGTGGTCAAGCGCGATTGCTACGCCTGAGGACGGCCGGCGCCGCCTGGAGCCCAGGGGCGCCGCATCTGCCTGTCGATGATCACGAGGCCGCCCGCTTTGATGCGGCCGGCCTCCGCACTAGGACATGAAGCATGATGAAGATGAGTTTGCGCAGGACGTTGCCGCTGCTGGCGACGCTGATGGTCGCCCAGGGTGCCTGGGCCGTGGCAACCGAGCGCGAGGCCGAGAAGCTCGGTCGCGAGCTCACCTGTGTCGGCGCGGAGAAGGCGGGTAACGCCGATGGCTCCATACCCGCGTTCGGCGGGCAATGGCTGGGTGCGCCGCCCGGTGTCGCCTTCGACGGGCTCGGCAAGCGCCACGCCGATCCCTATGCCGCCGAGAAGCCGCTGTTCGTCGTCACCGCGCAGAACATGGCGCAGTACGCGGACAAGCTTTCCGATGGGCAGAAGGCACTGCTGAAGAAATACCCGGACAGCGTGTCCATCCCCGTCTATCCCAGCCATCGCGACTTCCGCTACGAGGATTTCCGCTGCGACCTGAGCCGCAAGAATGCCCTTACCGCCGAACTGGAGGACGGCAACATGGGCGTGCGTGCGCTGAAAGGCGGGACGCCGTTCCCCATTCCGAAGAGCGGTGACGAGCTGCTGCGCAACATCCTGCTGCCGGCCTATGCCAACCAGGAAGATGCGGTGTACGACCAGGCCGTGGTCTACCCGGACGGTAATGTCGCCTGGGGGCGCATGCGCTACGAAATCCTCGACCAGACCAGCGACGCCGAAAACGTCGGCAAGCCGACCGAGGGCATCTTCGCCTACTCGCGGGTGACCATCCTCAAGCCCGAACGCCAGAAGGGCGAGGTGATGCTGACCTACACCTACTTCAACGAGGCGAAGAACCCGCAGACCAGCTGGACCTACAACCCGGGCACGCGGCGGGTTCGCCAGTCCCCCGGCTTCGGCTTCGACATGCCGCTGGGGGTGGGCGGGTTCCGCACCATCGACGACGACCGCTTGTTCAATGGCTCGCCTGAGCGCTACGACTGGAAGCTGGTGGGCAAGCGCGAGATGTTCATCCCGTACAACGGCTATCGCCTGGAGGCTGCCGGGATCAAGTACGACGGACTCCTCAGGACCGGCAGCATCGATCCGCAGTACATGCGCTACGAGACGCACCGCGTCTGGGTGCTGGAGGCGACCCTGAAGGCAGGTTTCCGCCATCAGTACGCCAAGCGCGTCCTGTACGTGGACGAGGACACCTGGAATGCCGTCATGGCCGACAACTATGACGCCCATGGCGAGCTGTGGCGCACCAATTTCATGAACACCTACTACGCCTATGGCGCGAAGCTGTTCCACGCCGGCGTCACCGTCTACCACGACCTGGTGTCCGGGGCCTACCTGGCCGACCGCCTGACCAATGAACTGCCCGCGCCGCGGGTCAATGGCGACCGGCTCAAGCCGTTCATGTTCACCACCGACCTGTTGCGCCAGTCGGGCAAGTAAGCGTGCCGGGCGCGGCGCCCGGACACGGATTTTCTTCAACAACCCTTTCACATGAACACAGCCATGGCGACGGCAAGGCCGCCGCCATGGCGTGCGGCTGCGCGCCTGCGGCCACTGCCCAGGCAGGGCCGGCGCGCGGGACAGGAGACTGTAGATGAAGCATTTTGCAGGCAAGCGGGTACGAGGAAACAGGGCGGCTGGCGGTGGGGCCTTGCGCAAGCTGGTGGTCGGGATGTCGCTGCTGCCGTTCGGTGCGCCGGCGTTGGCGGGCCAGTTCAGCATCGGCGAGGAGATCGGCGTGGATTACCTGCTCAACCTGAGCTATGGCGCCGCGTACCGGCTGAACGATCCGTCGCGCCACCTGGTGGACGGCCCCATCGATCCGGCCAGCGGTCTGCCGACCACGGTCAACTCCGATGACGGCGACCGCAACTTCAAGCAGGGTGCGCTGATCAACAATCGCGTGTCCCTGCTGGGCGAGATGGACATCAAGTACCGCAACTATGGCGCCTTCGTGCGCGCCAGCAGTTTCTACGACGATGTCTACCAGCACCCCAACGACAACGACTCACCCGACACCGTGAACAAGAGCGGGGCCCACGACCACTTCACCAGCCACGCGCAGAACCTGGCGGGCAGCCGCAGCCGCTTCCTCGATGCCTACGTCTACGGCAGTTTCCAGACCGCCGAGCAATCCATGCTCAACCTGCGTGCGGGAAGGCAGGTGGTGCAGTGGGGGGAAAGCCTGTTCTTCCCCAACATCGCCGGTGCCCAATCGCCCGCCGATGCCACCAAGGCCAACGTGCCGGGTACCGAGGTGAAGGACATCCTGCTGCCGGTCGGTCAGTTCTCGGGCCTGTGGCAGCTGACTCCGGATTTCGGCGTGGCGGCGTACTACCAGTACGAGTACAAGCGCACCGAGCTGGACCCTGTCGGCACCTACTTCTCCTACACGGACGTCGTCGGGCCGGGGGCGGAGTTCATTCGCGCCGCGCCCGGCTTCAACATTCCCCGATCCCCGGACGACCAGCCCAGCGACAGCGGCCAATGGGGCGTGAGCACGCGCTTCTCGCTGGGCGGCGAAACCGAGCTCAGCCTCTTCTACCTGCGCTACCACGACAAGAACCCCAACGTGGTGACAAACTTCGATGGCGCGTTCCCGACCGACTACAACGTGGTGTATTTCGACGATATCGCGCTGACCGGGGCCAGCTTCTCGACGCGCCTGGGCGATTTCAACGTGGCCGGTGAAGTCAGCTACAAGGATGGCGTGCCGGTCCTGGTCGATTCGCTGATCGGCCCCTCGGCAACGCGCGGCGATGCCACCCAGGCGAACCTGTCCGCCATCTACCTCCTGGGGCCGATGGCGCTCTCGGACCAGACCACCTTCATCGGTGAAGCCAGCTACCTGCATGTGAACGATGTCGATCCGTTCGAGTTCGCCGGCGAGCGCTCGGACCAGCTCACCCAGGACCGCAACTCCTGGGCCTACCAGCTGATGATGACGCCCTCCTGGAACAACGTGGTCGACGGCTGGGACCTGACGATGCCGGTTTCCTTTGCCCATCAGGTCCGTGGGGCGCCGGCCGTGGCCGGTGCCTTCGGCAGCCTGGTGGGTGAGGGGGACAAGCGCATGAGCGTCGGCCTCAACGCCAAGTACCTCAACAACCTGGAGCTGGGCGTGGCCTACAACGGCTTCCTGGGTGAGCCGGACCTGGAGAAGCGGCCGCTGGCCGACCGCGACTACCTGGCGATCAGCGCCAAGTACAGCTTCTGACCGCGACGGCGATGGGCATCCGGGCACCGGATGCCCATCGCCCATGAAGGAGTGCACCATGAAAGTGTTTGTAGGGCTCGCGATTTCGGCCCTGGTGGGGCTGGCCGGCGTGCTGGCGTTCGCCCCGAGATCGATGCCGGCGCTGCCGCCGACGCAGATTCCCGCCGAGCGCATGCAGATCAACGGGATAGAGGTAACCCGCATGGGCTGGGTCATCGCCGGGGAACTGGGCCATATCCTGATCTCCCGCGACCAGGGGCGGTCCTGGACCGCCGCGGCCGTGCCGTCGTCGCGCCAGGCGCTGATCAATCGCCTGGTGTTCGCCGACGACACCAACGGCCTCGCCCTGGGTCATGAGGGCTGGATCCTGCGTACCGCCGATGGCGGGCGCAGCTGGAAGGAGTCGGCGTTCCAGGCCGAGGGCGGCGAACCGCTGCTGGATGCGGCGCGCCTGCCATCGGGCGACTGGTTGGCCGTGGGCGCCTTCGGCCGTGTGCTGCGCTCACGCGATGGCGGCCGGAGCTGGCAGAGCGAGGCGATTCCGGGACTGGCGGACTGGCACCTGAACGGCATCGCCGCATCGAAGGATCGCCAGCGCTGGCTGATCCTGGGCGAGGCGGGGACGCTGCTGCGCTCCCAGGATGGTGGGGCGAACTGGCAGCCGGTGGAGCCGTTCTACAGTGGCTCGCTGTATGGCGCGGTCAGCCTCGGCGGGGCCACCTGGATCGCCTACGGCATGCGCGGACATCTGTTCCGCAGCGTCGACGACGGGCGCAGCTGGTCCGCCGTCGCCCTGCCCAGCACGGCGTCCCTCTATGCCGGCACCCTGCTGCCGGACGGCAGGCTGCTGCTCGCGGGGCAGGGCGGCGTGGTCCTGGCCAGCGACGACCGGGGCCTGTCCTTCCAGGTCCTGCGGGAAATCGGCCAGGAGAACCTGACGGACATCCTGGTACCGCCTTCGGGGCCCTGGCTGCTGGCCAGCGACGCCGGCCTGCGCAGGCTCGAACGGCCCGGCACAGAGCGCCATGCCCCCGCCACCATGCCGATCACCTCATCGCATCAGGGAACCCCGTGATGACCCAGTCTCCACCTTCGACCCGCACCGAACGCCTGGTCGCCGTCCTCGCCCGCGGCTTGATCGCCCGGCGCCTGCCCCTGGGCATCCTGTTCCTGCTGCTGACCGCAGGTCTCGGCATTTCCGCCCTGGATACCCGGCTCGACCCCGGCTTCAACAAGCTGATTCCGCTTTCGCACCCTTACATGGCGGCCTTCAAGGACCACGGCACCACCTTCTCCGGCGCCAACCGCATCATGGTCAGCGTGCACTGGAAAGGGCCGGGCGACCTCTACAACGCCCACTTCCTCGATGTGCTGCGCAAGGTCACGGACGAGGTGTTCTTCACCCCCGGAGTGAACCGCAGTCGCGTGCGCTCCCTGTTCACCCCCAATGTGCGCTACATCGAGGTGACCGAGTCGGGCTTCACCGGCGACGTGGTCGTGCCGTCGCGCTTCGAGGCGAATGGCGCCGGGCTGGCACAGATCCGCTCCAACGTGGCCAAGTCCGGGGAGATCGGCCAACTGGTGGCCAACGATCTGCGCTCGGCCATGGTCCAGGCGGACCTGCTGGAGACCGACCCGCAAACTGGCAGGAAGCTGGACTACGCGGCGGTGGCGAAGACGCTCGAGTCGATTCGCGCCACCTACGCCAGCGATCAGATCGACATCCGCATCGTCGGCTTCGCCAAGGTCATGGGCGAGGTGATGGACGGGCTGCTGGGGGTGGTCCTGTTCTTCGCCATCGCCTTCGCCATCACCGCGGTCCTGCTGTGGCTGTATTGCCGCTCGCTGAAGCTGACGTTGCTGGCGCTCGGCGTCGCCCTGCTGCCGGTGATCTGGCTGCTCGGCCTGCTGCCGCTGCTGGGTTACGGCATCGACCCGATGTCGGTGCTGGTGCCCTTCCTGATCTTCTCCATCGGCGTGTCCCACGCGGTGCAGATGACCAACGCCTGGAAGCAGGACGTGCTGGCCGGCGCCGGCGCGCGGGAAGCGGCCGAGGCGGCCTTCCGCAAGCTCGCCGTACCCGGCACGGTCGCCCTGCTGGCCAATGCCCTGGGCTTCATGGTGATCATGGTGATCGACATTCCAATCGTGCACGAACTGGGGCTGACCGCCTGCCTCGGCGTCGCCCTGATGATCGTCACCAACAAGATGTTCCTGCCCATCATCCTCTCGCGCCTGCAGCTGGAGGCCGGCAGCCGTGACGCCGCTGGCCCGGCCGGCGGCCGCCATCGGCTCTGGTGGCGCCTGTCGGTGCTCGCCGAGCCCGGCCCGGCACTGGCCAGCGTTGCCGTCATGGGCCTGTTGCTGGCCGTGGGCACCTACCAGGCGCGTTTCCTGCTGACTGGCGACGTCGGGGCCGGCGCTCCGGAGCTGCATGCCGCCTCGCGCTACAACCAGGACAACGCGGCGATCGTCGGCAGCTATGCGATCAGCATGGATGTGCTCTCGGTGTTCGTCGAAACCAGCGCCCAGGAGGAGGCCTGCCTCGACTGGGAGGTGATGAACGCCATCGAGCGCTTCGACCTGTACATGCGCGGGGTCGCCGGGGTGCAGTCGGTCAGCACAGTGGCCGGTGGGGTGAAGCTCTACGTTGCGGCCAACAACGAGGCCAACCCGCGCTGGGCGGCCCTGCAGCGCAGCGCGGCCGCCCTGCGCACGGGCGGCGGTGCGGCGAACCCGGAACTGGGCCTGAACACCGAGGGCTGCCGGGTCCTCAACCTGCTGGTGTACCTGGACGATCACCAGGGTTCGACCTTGCGTCACGTGACCCGTGAGGTGGAGCGATTCATCGCCCGCGACCATGGCGCCAAGGTGCGCTTCCGCCTCGGTGGCGGCAACGCCGGCGTCGCCGCCGCCACCAATGAGGCGGTGGAGCAGGCCGAGGTGCAGATGCTCGCCTCGATCTTCGCCGCGATCACCCTGCTGTGCTGGCTGACCTTCCGCTCCTGGCGCGGGGTGCTCTGCGTGATAGTGCCGCTGATCCTGGTGACCATCCTCTGCAACGCGCTCATGGCCCTGCTCGGCATCGGCCTGAAGGTGGCCACCTTGCCGGTGATCGCCCTAGGGGTCGGCGTGGGGGTGGACTACGGCGTCTACCTCTATGAGCGCATGCAGCACGAGATGGCGCGGGGGCTGGACCTGCGCGAGGCCTTCTACCAGGCCATGTGCCAGCGCGGCACGGCGGCGGTGTTCACCGCCCTGACCATGTCCATCGGTGTGGGCACCTGGGCCTTCTCGGCGCTCAAGTTCCAGGCCGACATGGGCGTGCTGCTGGCCTTCATGTTCCTGGTCAATGTGCTGGGCGCGATCTTCCTCCTCCCCGCGCTGGCGGTGTGGCTCGGGGTGGGGCAGGCCATGCCCCGGATGGAACACGGCAGCAGCCAGGTCGTGTCGTAGATACCGTCTTGGAACCTAGTGCGCAAGGGCCAGTTTTGCATCGAAAGGCTGGCCCGATTTCAGGACGCCATAAGCGATGTGCAGCAGCTTGCGCATCGCGGCGCAGACGATCTGCTTCCCGGCCTTGCCTCGACTTCGCAGGCGTTGTCCCAGCGCTTTGATCGCCGGGTTGTGGGTCAGCGCAACGATGGCCGGCATGTAGAGACCCGCGCGGAGTCGGCTGGAGCCCATCCGGGAAATGCAGGCGTAGGCCTTTTGGGTGCCGGACTCCCGCAGCTGCGGATTCAGCCCGGCAAACGCCGTGATGGCCCGGGCATTCTTGAATTGCAGCGGGTCTCCCAGCTCGGCCAGAAGCAGGGCCGCAGTCTTGTCCGCGACGCCGTCGATACTGGTCAGCAAGTCGCGCTTACCCCGTAAATCGGGATCGTCGTCAATGTGCGCCTGAATCGCCTTCAAGGTTTCGGCGATCTGCTGTTCGATGTGTTGCAGCACCGAACGAATCGAGTCCTGCACACTGACATCGGCGACGTCCAAGCGATTGCGCTCCATCTGGGCAATCTCCTGGAGGTCCTGCAGGCGCCGTACCAGGGCCCGCAGGCGGCGGATGGCCGGCGGTTCGGGCCGCCAGGCACGCAACTCGTCCACGTGCCGGGCGCCATAGTCGGCAATCAGCTTGGCATCGACCTGGTCCGTCTTCACCCGTTGCAGTTGGCTGCGGGCATAGAGGGCAATCTGCGCCGGATTGGTCACGCAAACCCGGTAGCCCAAGCCATGGAAGTATTCGGCCAGCGCCTCGTGGTAGGTCCCCGTGGCCTCCATCACGATCCAGGCCCCTGGTTCGCTGTATTTGAGCAGCCACTCCTGCAGTACCTGAAAACCCGCCGCGCTATTGGCCAGCTTGGCTTTGGTGCGGTACTTGCCGTTGGCCTGCTGGGTGGCGATATCGAAACTGTGCTTGGCAATGTCAATGCCAACGATGCCGGACATGCGAACTCCTCAATCTCTCCAGAAGGATCATCACTGCACTCGGCACGACCTTGTGAATGCGAGCTCTCACCTGAGGTGGGCTCTGGATACCGTTCGAGCTATTCGAGTGAGTGTGGAGGGCAGGAGCACTATCTACGTTGCTGGCTCGAGGCCTTAGGGTGGAAACGGCTTCCTGACCCTCCCCCGATGATCAGTCGGGAACTATCGCCCCATCACAGAGCGATAGTCGAGATACAAGGGTGGAAA
>NZ_SSOJ01000157.1:0-23472 GCF_029871205.1 Pseudomonas sp. BN417
CGCGATACCCTGTGGGAGATCGCTGAACGCACCCGCGCCAGCGGCTCGGTGCACCAGGCCATGCTGGCCATCCAGGACCTGAACCCGGACGCCTTCGTCGACGGCAACATCAACCGCCTGAAGAGTGGCCAGGTTCTGCGCCTGCCCGATGAGCAACAGATTGCCAGCCGCAGCCAGGCGGAAGCCTTGAGCCAGGTCGCGGCGCAGAACACCGCCTGGCGCGAAGGTCGCAGCCTGGCAGGAGAGGGCAAGCGCCAGCTGGACGCGACCAAGCGCGCCAGTGCCGGTGAGGCGCCCGAGAAAGTCGATACCCAGGACAGCCTGCGCCTGGTCTCTGCTGCCAGCGGCAAGGCTTCCAGCGGTAGTGACAAGGGCGCCAATGGCGAAAGCAAGGCCCTCAGCGACAAGCTGGCCGTCACCCAGGAAAGCCTGGACTCCACCCGTCGCGAGAACGAAGAGCTGAAGGGGCGCATGGGCGATCTGCAGAGCCAGATGGACAAGCTGCAGCGTCTGATCCAGCTCAAGGATGACCAGCTGGCCAAGCTCCAGGCGGACATGGCCGCCCAGGGCAAGCAAACCCCCGCAGCTCCGGCCGCCGCCCCCGCCGAGGTGGCCGAGCCCGCAGCGGATCCGGTCCAGCCCGCCCCGACTCCCGTACCGGCCACCGCCGCGGCGTCCGTTACCGAAGCAGCTGCCCAGCCCACCGCTCCGGCTGCTGCCCCGGCACAACCGGCCGTTCCGGCCCAGTCCGCCACTCCTGCTCCGGCTCCTGAAGCGGCCGCCCCAGCGGCGCCCGTTGCCGCGGTGCCGGCCCAGCCCGCCGAACCGGCGCCGGCTGCCCCGGTTGCCGAACCGCCGAAGTCCAGCATCATCGACGACGTGCTGGCCAACCCGATGCTGCTCATGCTGGCCGGCGGCAGTGCCCTGGTGGCCCTGCTGGTGTTGCTGATGGTGCTGTCCCGTCGCAATGCACTGAAGGAAGCCGAGCTGCAGAACAGCCTGGCCGCCCGCGATGACGAGAACAGCTTCGACAGCGACCTCGAGCTGAAGGACGACAGCTTTGCTGCCCTCGATGCCCCTGAGCTGGAAACCGCGGAAGCCGCGGCTCCGGACGCGGCGCAGGGCAAACCTGAAGAGCGCGTCACCGCCGAGACTGGCGATGTGATCAGCGAAGCCGACATCTATATCGCCTACGGCCGCTTCAGCCAGGCTGGCGAGCTGCTGCAGAGCGCCATCAACGATGAGCCGCAGCGCAGCGACCTGCGCCTGAAATTGCTGGAGGTCTATGCCGAGCTGGGCGATCGCGATGGTTTCGCCCGTCAGGAAAGCGAGCTCCGCGAAATCGGCGGCGCTGCCAGCGAGATCGAGCAGCTGAAGGGCCGGTATCCGGCCATCGCAGTGGCTGCGGTTGCCGCCACCGCTGCCGCTGGTCTGGCCGCGGCTGATGACCTCGACAGCTTCAGCCTCGATGACCTGACCCTGGACGATGCTCCCGTCGCCAGCAGCGCTGCGCCGGGCGCGGATCTGGACGACGCGTTCGATCTCAGTCTGGACGACCTGGAATCCGACCTCGATATCGAGCTGGCGGATGAGAAGCCGGCGGCGATCCAGCCCGCGGCTGCTCCGGTGGGCGAGCTGAGCCTCGATGATCTGGAGTTCGATGCGCTCGCCGATCAGGCCAAGGCTGCGGACGACCTGGAGTTCGACCTGGATATCGGTGGCGACGAGGAGCTGCTGGCCGGCAACGAGAGCCTCGAACTCAGCGATGACCTCGCCGATTTCAGCCTCGACCTGGAGCCCGCTGCCAAGCCGGATACCGCCGAGGAAGATGACTTCCTGCTCAGCCTGGACGACGATTTCGACGCGCCGGCGACGTCCGGGGAACCGGCTCCCGCGCCTGAGGTGGCCAGCTCCGGCCTGCTCGACCTGCCGGCTGACTTCGACCTGTCCCTGCCCGATGAATCGGTTGCCGAGCCGCTGGCCGACAACGACAGCTTCGCGGCTCAGCTCGACGAGGTCAGTGCTGAGCTGGACCAGCTCTCCGCCAGCCTGCAACAGGCGCCGGAGCCGGTCGCTGTCCTGGAGGACGAAGTGCCGGCACCGGGCCTGGATGAGGAGGACGACTTCGACTTCCTTTCCGGTACCGATGAAACCGCGACCAAACTGGACCTGGCTCGCGCCTATATCGACATGGGTGACACGGAAGGCGCTCGCGACATCCTCGACGAGGTGGTCGCGGAGGGGAATGACACCCAACAACAAGAAGCGCGCGAACTGATCGCCCGTCTCAGCTGATAGTTGACTCAAGCGGTACCCGCAGCGGCAGCCAATACGGCTGCCGCTGGCGTTTCAGAAAGGCGTTAATTCCGCCACTTTCAACCCGTCCGTTTCCGCAACTATTCCCGCCATTTCCGCAACCCCGTGGGAATTTCACGGGGTTCACCAACTTGCCGACGCGCCGGTAAGCCCGCCTGGTGATCTCCTGTCTGGTGTGTCCTGGGAGGTCGAAGCGTCCTCCAGGCTCACGATTTCCGAGGCGGCTCTCGGCTGGATGTCGCGGAACTGTTCGAAAGCGCTGACCGCCGAGCGGGCGAGTTGGCGGCGGCACTTGACCGAGGTCGAGTAACAGGAAAAGCGTGCAAAAGGGCCTATGAGTCGGTTAGGAGCGCCTAACCGTGTCTGGCTTCGGAGGGTGTTTGAACACTTTCCCCAGGCCTTGGCAATAGCGGCACTCTACCGAGTAGCCATTTTGGAGAATGGTGCCGTGACCAAAGCATATGGGGCATTGTCGCCACGCCATAACCACCTCGCATCGTTTGTCGGGAATGATCTATACGCAACGGTAGGTCGCCCGGCATCCCTTCGCATGACCGTTGGATTGGCGAAGTTGGCCGCTGGCCGCATCGAGGTGCCGGTAAAGGCAAGGCAGCCCCGGCGACGGCCGGCTGGGGTAAGGCGATTGGCTCGTACCACTTTTGCTACCAATCACTGGGGAAACGAGGGGATTTGGGCGAATGTCGCGAGTGGGATAACGTGATGTTTCGCGCCCTGGACGCCCCTCTAGACCCCATTGAGGGCGCTTTTTTCATGCTCAAGGTTCTGATCTGAAAGGACTTTCAGCGATTTGCTACGGTATCCCAGGCTTGGACACGGCAATGAACTCGTCGAGGTGGGGCGGAAGGGCCGTCCATTGGAGGCGCCTTCCCCTATAAAGGAAGGGCAGTGGCGCATGGCAGAAATACCCTCAAAATCGTTTCCGCAATTAAAACCGGGTCCCGCGTGGCACTAGGCCTCCAGCTCGGTATAATTTGCGCCGTTGCGAAAACGAAAAGGCTGTAAGTCGTTGATAGACAAAGAAACTCCGGCAGCCCCTGAGGCTGCCGCTGGCATTTACAGAATCGCCCTCGGCGTCGAATACAAAGGCTCGCGCTACCGCGGTTTCCAGCGCCAGCGCGCCGGTGTGCCCTCGATCCAGGAGTCCCTTGAGAAAGCCCTGTCCCGGGTGGCGGGCGGCGCGCCCGTGACCCTTTCCTGCGCCGGCCGCACCGATGCCATGGTGCATGCCAGTGGCCAGGTGGTGCACTTCGATACGCCGGTGGTGCGCTCCATGCATTCCTGGATCATGGGCGCGAACATGAACCTGCCGGGCGATATCAGCGTCACTTGGGCCAAGGAAATGCCGAAAACCTTCGACGCTCGCTTCAGCGCCATGGCCCGGCGTTATCGCTATGTGATCTACAACGACGAGATCCGCCCGGCGCACATGGCCGAAGAGGTGACCTGGAACCATCGTCCGCTGGATATCCAGCGCATGCGCGAGGCGGCCCGGTGCCTGGTCGGGATGCACGACTTCAGTGCTTTCCGCGCCAGGCAGTGCCAGGCGAAATCGCCGATCAAGACGGTGCATCACCTCGAACTGATCGAGCATGGCCGCATGATAGTGCTGGATATCCGCGCCAACGCCTTCCTCCACCACATGGTGCGCAATATCGCCGGGGTGCTGATGACCATCGGCGCCGGCGAGCAGTCGGTGGAGTGGGCCAGGCAGGTGCTGGAGGGGCGAATCCGGCGGGAGGGCGGGGTGACCGCGCACCCTTACGGGCTCTATCTGGTGCGGGTGGAATACCCGGAACAGTTCGAGCTTCCCCAGCGCTACCTGGGACCGCACTTTCTTTCCGGACTGGCCGATTCGGCGGGCTGACGCTGCGCCGGGCCTTTGCTAACATCCTTGGTCTTTCCCCATCAGGTTTCCGCATCTTGTCAGCCGTTCGCATCAAAATCTGCGGCATTACCCGAATCGAGGACGCCCTGGCCGCTGTCGCTGCCGGGGCCGATGCCATTGGCCTGGTGTTCTACGCCAAGAGCCCGCGCGCCGTGACGCCGGCCCAGGCCAAGGCGATAGTCGCCGCGCTGCCGCCTTTCGTGACCAGTGTCGGGCTGTTCGTCGATATGCCCCGCGCTGAGCTTAAGCAGCTGCTGGCGGAAGTGCCGCTGGACTTGCTGCAGTTCCACGGCGACGAGAGTCCGGAAGACTGTGCCGGCCATGGCCGGCCCTTCATCAAGGCGCTGCGGGTCAAGCCGGGCGACGATGTGGCCGCGGCCATCGCCCGTTACCCCGATGCCGCCGGCATCCTGCTGGATACCTACGTTCCTGGCACCCCGGGCGGCACCGGCGAAGCCTTCGACTGGAGCCTGGTGCCCCGGGATGCGGCAAAGCCCGTGGTGCTGGCCGGTGGGCTGACGCCGGAAAATGTCGGCGATGCCGTACGCCAGGTGCGTCCTTATGCGGTGGATGTGAGTGGCGGCGTCGAGGCCAGCAAGGGCATCAAGGACGCGGCGAAAATCAAGGCGTTCATCCAACGGGCACGTGCCTGACATGCAATGCGTGGAAACTTTCGCCGAGCGGCTCGCTGGCGTGTCTCCTGCATATGTGACGGACGGCGTTTCACTGCCGTCCATAACCGAGTTGCCTACGCAGGCGAAGCCTGCCGGGTCGCGCGGCAAGGCTGCGTCGATCGGGCCTGTTTTTTTAGAGGGTGATGGCACGGCCATCGCCAGGGGGATCCCCGGACAGACCATGACCGCCGGGGTCGTAACCATGAATTCGCTCAAGGACATGCGCGGGGCTGTGAACCGCTAGCGCGTGTTCGAGCCTGAAAGCTGTGGAGAACTGAAGCATGAGCAACTGGCTGGTAGATAAGCTGATCCCTTCGATCATGCGTTCCGAGGTGAAGAAGAGCTCGGTGCCGGAAGGCCTCTGGCACAAGTGCCCGTCCTGCGACGCGGTGCTGTACAAGCCCGAGCTGGAAAAGACGCTGGACGTCTGCCCGAAATGCAATCACCACATGCGTATCAATGCGCGCGCCCGCCTGAACATCTTCCTCGACGCCGAAGGCCGCGAGGAGATCGGTGCCGACCTGGAGCCGGTGGACCGCCTGAAGTTCCGCGACAGCAAGAAGTACAAGGACCGCCTGACCGCCGCGCAGAAAGACACCGGCGAGAAGGATGCCCTGATCGCGATGCGCGGCACCCTGCACAAGATGCCGGTCGTGGCCTGCGCCTTCGAATTCTCCTTCATGGGCGGCTCCATGGGCGCCATCGTCGGTGAGCGTTTCGTCCGTGCGGCCAACGTCGCCCTGGAACAGCGCTGCCCGCTGGTCTGCTTCTCCGCCTCCGGTGGCGCGCGCATGCAGGAAGCCCTGATCTCCCTGATGCAGATGGCCAAGACCTCGGCCGTCCTGGCGCGTCTGCGCGAGGAGGGCATTCCCTTCATCTCGGTGCTGACCGACCCGGTCTACGGTGGCGTATCCGCCAGCCTGGCGATGCTTGGCGACGTGATCGTCGGCGAGCCGCGCGCCCTGATCGGCTTCGCCGGTCCACGCGTGATCGAGCAGACCGTGCGCGAAAAGCTGCCGGAAGGTTTCCAGCGCAGCGAGTTCCTGCTGGAGCACGGCGCCATCGACATGATCATCCCTCGCGCGGAACTGCGTGAGCGCCTTGGCAAGCTGCTGGCGCAGATGACGCGCCTTCCGTCCCCGGCTATCGCATGACCCAGAGAACCCTCGCCGACTGGCTCGCTTACCTCGAACAGCTCCACCCCACGGCAATCGACATGGGGCTGGAGCGCAGCCGCGAGGTTGCCAGCCGCCTCGGCCTTGGCCGGCCGGCACCGCGGGTGATCACGGTCACCGGCACCAACGGCAAGGGTTCCACCTGTGCGTTCCTGGCTGCGCTGCTGCGCACCCAGGGGCTCAAGGTCGGCGTCTACAGTTCGCCGCACCTGCTGCGATACAACGAGCGCGTCCAGCTGGATGGCCGTGAGGCCAGCGACCAGGCGCTCTGCGATGCCTTCGCAGCCGTCGAGGCGGCACGTGGCGAGATTTCCCTGACCTACTTCGAAATGGGCACCCTGGCGGCCTTCTGGCTGTTCCAGCGCGCCGGCCTGGATGCCGTGGTGCTGGAAGTGGGCCTGGGCGGGCGCCTGGATGCCGTCAATCTGGTGGATGCGGATCTCGCCCTGGTGACCAGCATCGGCCTCGACCATGCCGACTGGTTGGGCGATACCCGGGAGAGCGTGGCCTTCGAGAAGGCCGGTATCTTCCGCGCCGGCATGCCAGCCCTCTGCGGCGACCTGGATCCGCCCCGGCCCCTGCTCGAGCAGGCGAAACAGCTGGGCTCCCCGCTGTTCCTGCGTGGGCGGGACTTCGACCTGGCGGTGGGCGAGGGCGGCTGGCACTGGCGCGGAGTCGGCCAGGCCGGACAGGTGCTGGAGCTGCATGACCTGCCGCTGCTCGACCTGCCGATGGAAAATGCCTCGCTGGCGCTCCAGGCCTACGCGCTGCTCGGCCTGCCCTGGCAGCCCGAAGCCCTGCAAGGCGGGCTGCTGGCCACCCGGGTCACCGGTCGCCTGGATCGCCGTCGCGCCATCTGGCGCGGCAAGCCGGTTTCCCTGTTGCTGGACGTCGGCCACAACCCCCATGCCGCCGAGTATCTTGCTGCGCGCCTGGCTTCTCGGCCCATCGCCGGTCGTCGACTGGCCGTGTTCGGCCTGCTCTCCGACAAGGATCTGCCTGGCGTGCTGCAGCCTTTGCAGGGGCTGCTGGCCAGCTGGGCGGTGGCGCCGCTGCCGACGCCGCGCAGTCGTCCCGCCGGCGAATTGCAGGCGGCATTGACGAACCTTCACGCAAGCGTCAGTGTCCACGAAAATATCGTCGCCGCACTTGAAGCGCAGTGCGAGCAGGCCGCACCGGACGACGAGATCCTGGTGTTCGGATCGTTCTATAGCGTGGCTGAGGCCCTGAGCTGGCTGGCAGGCCACGCCTCTGGGGAGTAGGGGAAATGGCAGTGCTGGACAAGGGACTCAAGCAACGTATCGTCGGCGCGCTGGTGCTGGTGGCGCTCGCGGTGATCTTCCTGCCCATGCTGTTCAGTCGCGAGGACGAACTGCACCGGGTCGTGGTCGAGGCGCCGCCCATGCCGAAAGCGCCGGACATGCCGCCCGTGGAGCTGGAGCAAGTGCAGGTTCCCGAGCCCCAGGCCCTGCCGCAGGAGCCAGTTCCGCCGCTTGAGCCCGCACCGGAAGCCCTGGCATCCAGCCCCGAACCCGCCCCGGTTCCCGAAGCCGCGCCTGCCGCCCCCGCACAGCCGGTTGCGCCCGCTGTGCCGACAGCCGCCCCGGCGGCTCCTCAGCCCCAGGTGCAGGCCAAGGCTCCCGCACCGGCTCCGGCCGCTCCGGTAGCTGAAGCGAAGACGGAAGAGAAGCGCCTGGACGTGAACGGCCTGCCGGTGAGCTGGTCGATCCAGCTGGCGAGCCTGTCCAGCCGCGCCAGCGCCGAGAACCTGCAGAAAAGCCTGCGCACCCAGGGTTACAACGCCTATATCCGCAGCGTCGAAGGCATGAATCGGGTCTTCGTCGGCCCGCTGATCGAGCGCGCCGAAGCCAACCGCCTGCGTGACCAGCTCAGTCGTCAGCAGAAGCTGAATGGCTTTATCGTTCGTTTCCAGCCGGAAAAAGGCTGATAGAGCAGGATAATCAGGACCTTTCTGATCCGCGGGTTACCGGAGCTGAAGCGCTCTGCTAAAATGCAGCGCCTTTTCAGTTTGTGGGCTGCACTGTGGCATTCACCTGGGTCGATTGGACGATCATCGCCATCATCGCCATTTCCAGTCTGGTCAGTTTGAGTCGGGGCTTCGTCAAGGAAGCCCTCTCGCTGCTCACCTGGATAGTCGCAGGCATAGTCGCCTGGACCTTCGGCGGCGCGCTGTCGCTGCACCTCACCGAATTCATCGAAATGCCCTCGGCCCGCATCATCGCGGCCTGCGCCATTCTCTTCGTCGCCACCTTGCTGGTGGGGGCACTGGTCAATTTCCTGATCGGCGAGCTGGTCAGGGTCACCGGCATGGACGGCACCGACCGCGTACTCGGCATGGCCTTCGGCGCCGCCCGTGGTGCGTTGCTGGTGGTGCTGCTGGTCGGCCTGCTCAGCCTGGCGCCGGTGCAACAGGATCCTTGGTGGCAGCAGTCCACGCTGGTGCCGCATTTTCTCATGGTCGCCGACTGGTCGAAGAACCTCATACTGGGCTTCACCAGTCAGTGGCTCGCGAGCGGCATCAGCTCACCCAGCTGATGCGCCGCACCCGGAAGCGTACCCAACCATGCCCAAACGGCCTGGGTGGGTACTCGATTAGCCTGAACTACTAGCAGGGGTTGCGTCACATGTGTGGCATCGTCGGTATCGTCGGTAAGTCGAACGTCAATCAGGCGCTGTATGACGCGCTTACCGTCCTTCAGCATCGCGGCCAGGACGCTGCCGGTATCGTGACCAGCCATGACGGCCGGTTATTCCTGCGCAAGGACAACGGCCTGGTCCGGGACGTCTTCCAGCAGCGCCACATGCAGCGCCTGGTGGGCAGCATGGGCATCGGCCACGTGCGCTATCCCACCGCCGGCTCTTCCAGTTCCGCCGAGGCCCAGCCGTTCTACGTCAACTCGCCTTACGGCATCACACTGGCGCACAACGGCAACCTGACCAACGTCGAACAACTGGCCAAGGAAATCTACGAGTCCGACCTGCGCCACG
The DNA here is from genome assembly GCF_029871205.1 of Pseudomonas sp. BN417. Taxonomy (GTDB): domain Bacteria; phylum Pseudomonadota; class Gammaproteobacteria; order Pseudomonadales; family Pseudomonadaceae; genus Metapseudomonas. The sequence continues at coordinate 9,081 of NZ_SSOJ01000157.1, forward strand.
TGAACACCAACTCCGACTCGGAAGTGCTGCTCAACGTGTTCGCCCACGAACTGGCCCACCGCGGCAAGCTGCAGCCCACCGAGGAAGACGTGTTTGCTGCGGTTTCCGGTGTGCATGAGCGCTGCAAGGGCGGCTACGCCGTGGTGGCGATGATCACCGGTTACGGCATCGTCGGTTTCCGCGACCCCCATGCCATCCGCCCGATCGTCTTCGGCCAGCGTCACACCGACGAAGGCGTGGAGTACATGATCGCGTCCGAGAGCGTCGCCCTGGATGTGCTCGGTTTCACCCTGATCCGTGACCTCGCCCCGGGCGAGGCGGTGTACATCACCGAAGAAGGCAAGCTGTTCACCCGCCAGTGCGCTGCCAGCCCGCAATATGCCCCCTGCATCTTCGAGCACGTGTACCTGGCGCGCCCGGATTCCATCATGGACGGCATCTCGGTGTACAAGGCACGCCTGCGCATGGGCGAGAAGCTGGCCGAGAAGATCCAGCGCGAGCGTCCCGACCACGACATCGACGTGGTCATCCCGATCCCGGACACCAGCCGCACCGCGGCCCTGGAACTGGCCAACCACCTGGGCGTGAAGTTCCGCGAAGGCTTCGTGAAGAACCGCTACATCGGCCGTACCTTCATCATGCCGGGCCAGGCCGCACGCAAGAAATCCGTGCGCCAGAAGCTCAACGCCATCGAACTGGAATTCCGCGGCAAGAACGTGATGCTGGTGGACGACTCCATCGTGCGCGGCACCACCTGCAAGCAGATCATCCAGATGGCTCGTGAAGCGGGCGCCAAGAACGTCTACTTCTGCTCGGCCGCCCCGGCGGTGCGCTACCCCAACGTCTACGGCATCGACATGCCCAGCGCCCACGAGCTGATCGCCCACAACCGTTCCACCGAGGAAGTGGCCGAGCTGATCGGCGCCGACTGGCTGGTCTACCAGGACCTGCCGGACCTGATCGATGCCGTTGGCGGTGGCAAGGTGAAGATCGACCACTTCGATTGCGCGGTGTTCGACGGCAAGTACATCACCGGCGACGTCGACGAGCATTACCTGAACAAGATCGAACAGGCGCGCAACGATGCGTCCAAGGCCAAGGCCCACGCGGTCAGCGCCATCATCGATCTGTACAACAACTGAGTCGCGGGTGTCTGGCGGCAAGCTGAAGTCTGGAGCCCGGATCGCATCCGGGCTTCGTTTCTGAAGAGGTAGGGATATGACGCAGGAATGGGAAGCCGGAAGGCTGGACAGTGAACTGGAAGGCGCGGCCTTCGACACCCTGGCTGTGCGTGCCGGCCAGCGCCGCACGCCGGAAGGCGAGCACGGCGAGGCGATGTTCCTGACCTCCAGCTACGTATTCCGTACTGCCGCCGATGCCGCCGCGCGTTTCGCCGGCGAAGTCCCGGGCAACGTCTATTCGCGCTACACCAACCCGACCGTGCGGACCTTCGAGGAGCGCATCGCCGCCCTTGAAGGTGCCGAGCAGGCGGTGGCTACCGCTTCCGGCATGTCGGCGATCCTCGCCATCGCCATGAGCCTGTGCAGCAGCGGCGACCATGTACTGGTCTCGCGCAGTGTGTTCGGCTCCACCATCAGCCTGTTCGAGAAGTACCTCAAGCGCTTCGGTATCGAGGTCGACTACCCGGCGTTGTCGGACCTGGACGGCTGGAAAGCGGCGATCAAGCCGAACACCAGGCTGCTGTTCGTCGAGTCGCCGTCCAACCCCCTGGCCGAGCTGGTGGACATCCGCGCGCTGGCCGAGATTGCCCATGCCAAGGGCGCGCTGCTGGTGGTGGACAACTGCTTCTGCACCCCGGCGCTGCAACAGCCGTTGAAGCTCGGCGCTGACATCGTCATGCATTCGGCCACCAAGTACATCGACGGCCAGGGCCGTACCATGGGCGGCGTGGTCGCCGGCCGTGCCGAGCACATGAAGGAAGTGGTGGGGTTCCTGCGTACCGCCGGCCCGACCCTCAGCCCGTTCAATGCCTGGGTGATGATCAAGGGCCTGGAAACCTTGCGTGTACGCATGCAGGCCCATTGTGCCAGCGCCCTGGAAATCGCCCGCTGGCTGGAGCAGCAGCCCGGCGTCGAGCGCGTCTACTACGCCGGCCTGGAAAGCCATCCGCAGCACGAGCTGGCCAAGCGGCAGCAGAGTGGCTTCGGCGCGGTGGTGAGCTTCGAGGCCAAGGGTGGCAAGGAAGCGGCTTGGCGTTTCATCGACGCCACCCGGATGATCTCCATCACCACCAACCTCGGTGATACCAAGACCACCATCGCCCACCCGGCCACCACCTCCCACGGACGCCTGTCGCCCCAGGAGCGTGCCAATGCCGGCATCAGTGACAGCCTGATCCGCCTGGCCATCGGCCTGGAAGACGTTGCCGACCTCAAGGCCGATCTGGAACGCGGGCTCGCCGCTCTGTGATCGACTGGACCCTGCAGGCGCGCAGCCCGACCAATGGCAAGGTCGCGCTGGTCACCGGCGCGTCGCGGGGGATCGGCCTGGGCATCGCCGCCTGGCTGATTGCCGAGGGCTGGCAGGTGGTGCTCGCGGATATCGACCGGGCCCGTGGCTCGAAGGTGGCCAAGGCGCTGGGCGAGAACGCCTGGTTCGTGGGCATGGATGTGACCCACGAAAGCCAGGTCGCGGTGGGCGTCGCCGAGGTACTCGGGCATTTCGGCCGGCTCGATGCGCTGGTCAGCAATGCCGCCATCGCCGAGCCGCACAACCCGCCACTGGAAAGCCTCGAGCTGGCGCGCTGGAACCGTGTCCTCGCGGTCAACCTGACCGGCACCATGCTCCTGGCCAAGCACTGCGCGCCTTACCTGCGGGCCCACCGCGGCGCCATCGTCGCCATCGCCTCCACCCGTGCCCATCAGTCCGAGCCCGATAGCGAAGCCTATGCCGCCAGCAAGGGCGGCCTGCTGGCCCTGACCCACGCACTGGCCATGAGCCTGGCGCCGGAGATCCGGGTCAACGCGGTCACGCCCGGCTGGATCGACGCCCGCGACCTCTCGGCGCGGGAAGAAGCCCCGCTCAGCCGGGCGGACCACGACCAGCATCCCGTTGGACGCGTCGGCCTGGTGGAAGACGTGGCGGCGCAGGTGGCCTGGCTGCTCTCGGAAAATGCCGGCTTCGTCACCGGCCAGGAATTCGTGGTCGATGGCGGCATGACCCGCAAGATGATCTATCTCGACTAGTTCGAGGCAGAGCGGGGAGGGGAACATGCGTCCGACCAAGGCCTGCCCTGTGGTCCTGAGGCACCTGGGTCAGCCGGCGATATTGGTCTTCGAACATCCTCTTGCCGGAATCCAGCTGGTCAAGGGCAGCATCGAGTCCGGCGAGTCTCCGGAGCGCGCGGCCTTGCGCGAGTTGGCGGAAGAGTCCGGGCTTGTAGCGATCGGCGCGACCCAGCCGCTCGGCATCTGGGAGTCGGGGTTCGACGAACAGGTCTGGTCTTTCCACCTCTGTGAACTGGCCGATCCCCCAGCGGACTCGTGGACCTTCCACACGGGTGATGGCGGAGGGCTGGACTTCCGCTTCTTCTGGCACCTGCTTGAATCGAAGCCTTCGCCGGACTGGCACTGGGTGTACCGAAACGCGCTGGCGTTCATCCGGAGCCGCATCGAAGGCCGGTAAGCCGGTGGAAATCCGCCTTGCGGATTTTCACCCTGCTTAGAAGGGAGTTTGCAGGGTGGATGAGGCTTCGCCTTATCCACCGGATGGTTGTCAGGGCTTGCGCACGTCGATCGCCGGTACTTCCTGGCCGTCGAAGAGCTCCACCGGCTTGCGCGGCAGGATGGCCGGGCGACCTTCCTTGCTGTACGAATCGATTACGCGGATGTCGTTGTACTTCTTCCCGGACAGTGCGGCGAGGCCGGCGCGGTCGCGCACCACGGTCGGGCGCAGGAACACCATCAGGTTGCGCTTCACGTGGGTGTCGCGGGTGGAGCGGAACAGCCGGCCGAGGATAGGAATGTCGCCCAGCAGCGGTACCTTGGAGTCGGTCTGGGTGATGTCGTCCTGGATCAGGCCGCCGAGCACTATCACCTGACCGTCCTCGGCCAGGATGGTGCTCTTGATCGAGCGCTTGTTGGTGATCAGGTCTACCGCCTCGGCGGTCAGGGTGGCACTAGGGGCGATGGAGGAGATTTCCTGTTCGATCTCCAGGCGCAGGGTGGCGCCCTCGTTGATGTGCGGGGTCACCTTGAGGGTGACGCCGATGTCCTGCCGCTCGATGGTGGTGAAGGGGTTGTTGGCGCCCGATGCATCGGTGGTGAAAGTGCCGGTCTGGAAGGGCACGTTCTGGCCCACCAGGATTTCCGCCTTCTGGTTGTCCAGGGTCAGCAGGCTGGGGGTCGACAGCAGGTTGCTCTTGCTGTTGGCCGAGAGCGCGGTGATCAGGGCGGCGAAGTGGTCGGTGCCGATGCCGATGATGGCGCCATCCGGCAGGGTATCGGGGATCTCGTCGTCGCGGATGGCGTTGAGTACCGTGCCCACCGATAGTCCGGTATTGCCGAAGTTCACCCCGCCCAGGCCGCCGGTGTTGCCACGGGCGTCAACGGCCCACTGCACGCCGAGGGCTTCGGTGATGTCGCCGGAAATCTCCACGATGGCCGCTTCCACCATCACCTGGGCGCGGGGCACGTCGAGTTGGCGGACGATGTCTTCCATGGCGGTGACCACGTCCGGCTCGGCCAGCATCACCAGGGCGTTGAGGCTCTCGTCGGCGCGGATCAGGATGTTCTGCGGCTTTCCGCCGCTGGGCGCGCCCTGTTCGCCACCAGCACCGCCTTCTTCGTTCTTCAGCCCTTCGGAAATCTCGCCGAGGGTTTCGGCAAGCGCCTTGGCATCGTTGTGGCGCAGGCGGATCACCCGGGTATTGGCCGAGCGCGAAGTGGGAGTGTCGAGGGATTGCGCCAGGGCCGCCAGCTTGGCGCGGGCCGCTGGCGGGCCGAGGATGATCAGACGGTTGGTGCGGGCGTCCGCTATCACCTGGGTCCCCGAGGTGCCCTTGGACTGGCCGCGGTTGAGCGATGCGTTGAGCACCTCGGCCGCGTCCATCACCCAGGCGTGGCGCAGGTTCAGTACCGTGTAGTCGCGGTCACCTTTCTGGTCGAGCTGGCGCATCAGGTCTTCGATGCGCGCGATGTTGGCGGCGCGGTCACTGATGATCAGGGCGTTGGCGGAGGTCACGGCGGCCAGGTGGCCGTACTGGGGGACCAGCGGTCGAATCAGGGGGATGAGTTCCGTCACCGGCGTGTGCTGCACCTGGATCACGCGGGTTTCCAGGCGCTCGGCTCCGGCGCGGCTGCTGCCGGCCTCGGCCTTGGCTTCGGCATTGGGAATGATGCGTGCCTGGTCGTCCTGGGTGACCACGGTGAAGCCGTGAGTGGCCATCACCGAGAGGAACAGCTGGTAGACCTCATTGATCCCGAGCGGCGCCTTGGAGACCACGCTGACCTGGCCTTTGACCCGCGGGTCGACGATGAAGGTCTCGCCGGTGATGTCGGCGATCTGGTCGATGAACTCGCGGATGTCGGCATCCTTGAGGTTGATGGTCCAGCCATCCTGCTGCTGTTGCTGCGCGTTGCCGGCGGGGGCGCTGGCCGGCTGGGCGGCGAGCGACGGCAGCGGCGTGGCCAGCATGCCGGCGGCGAGCAGGGCGAGCGTGAGGCGCGAGAAGGTCGGGGTCATCGTGTCATTCGCTTTCCTGGGGCTGTTCGGTGGAAGGATCGACAGGCACGCTGTCCGGATCTTCCATTTGTTGGCGGAGTTTCTCCATGCGCTCGCGCAACTCCGCGGCATTGTCTTCCTGCAGGCCACTGAGTTCGTCGATCACGTCGGCCGCAGGCTCTTGCGAGCTGCCCCCGACGGCGGTAAAGCGGGAGCGCGGCGGCGGGAAGCTGAGGCTTTCCAGGTGGCCGTTGCGTTCGATCTCCACGCGGTTGCGGTACACCGCATGCACCTTCACGCCGCTGGTGATTTCGTCGCCGGCGGTGAAGCGGCGCGGCTTGCCGCCTTCGTACTGGATGATGGCGATGGACTTGTCCGGCCCGGCATGGACGAAGCTGCCGAGCAGGGTCAGGCGCAGGTTGGTGCTGGGTGGCGGACCGCTCGGCTGGGCGACCGGACCCACGCCGAACAGCGGTTCGAGATTCTGCAGGGGTTGGGCGCTGGCGAGCGAGGCGCCGCCTTGCCCGGATGCTTCGGCCCGGGCGTCGACCAGGCGTAGCCATTGCACTGTCTGCCAGGCGAAGCTGGTGCCCATGGCCAATACCAGCAGCGCGCCGCCGAGGGCTGGCGCGTGGCGTCGCAGCCAGTGCATGGAATCCGAGGCTTGCAAGTGAGTCCAACTCCCAATGCGGTGCAGTTCTTTGGTCTTATGTGTTGGCAGAACTGCTTTGATCATAGCAGCGTCGAAGAGTGCCATGCTCCACCGTCTGAATGATGTTGGGACCCAGGCACTGTGCTAAAGATATCTCTGAATTTTTACGGCTTTAGGTGGTTTTGTTCACAAGCAGCATAAGAAACCGTCACTGGCTGTGCACAATCGTCAGATTGCGCTGCAATACTTTCTTCTGGACCCATCAGAAACAGGCGCCCACGGATGAACCCTCCACTTGCTGAAGCTCCCCTGCGTCGCTTGCCCTTCGGCTTCGCCAAGCGGCATGGCGTATTGCTCCTGGATGGCCTGGAGCCCTGCCTGGCCCACCGTCCCGGCGTCGAGCTGGTGGCGCTGGCCGAGGCACGGCGCTTCGCCGGACGCGGCCTGCCGTTGCGGCCCCTGAGCGCCGATGCCTTCGAGCAGGCCCTGGTCCAGGCCTACCAGCACGACTCTTCCGCCGCCATGCAGCTGGCCGAAGACCTGGGCGGCAGCCTGGATCTCGCCGCCCTGGCCGAGCAGATCCCGGAAACCGAGGACCTGCTGGAGCAGGAGGACGATGCGCCGATCATCCGCCTGATCAACGCCATCCTCGGCGAGGCGATCAAGGAGAACGCCTCGGACATCCACCTGGAAACCTTCGAGAAACGCCTGGTGGTGCGCTTCCGCGTCGACGGGATACTCCGCGAAGTGCTGGAACCCAAGCGCGAGCTGGCAGCGCTGCTGGTGTCGCGGATCAAGGTCATGGCGCGGCTGGACATCGCCGAGAAGCGCATTCCCCAGGACGGCCGCATATCCCTGCGCGTCGCCGGGCGCGAAGTGGACATCCGCGTCTCGACCCTGCCCTCGGCCAACGGCGAACGCGTGGTGCTGCGCCTGCTGGACAAGCAGGCCGGGCGCCTGACCCTGCAGCACCTGGGTATGAGCGACCGCGACCGCCACCTGCTGGAGGGCACCGTGCGCCGGCCCCACGGCATCCTGCTGGTGACCGGCCCCACCGGCTCGGGCAAGACCACCACCCTCTACGCCAGCCTGGTCACCCTCAACGACCGCACGCGCAACATCCTCACCGTCGAAGACCCGATCGAGTACCACATCGAGGGCATCGGCCAGACCCAGGTCAACCCCAAGGTGGACATGACCTTCGCCCGTGGCCTGCGCGCCATCCTGCGCCAGGACCCGGACGTGGTGATGGTCGGTGAGATCCGCGACCAGGAAACCGCCGAGATCGCCGTGCAGGCATCCCTCACCGGCCACCTGGTGCTGTCCACCCTGCACACCAACAGCGCCATCGGCGCCATCACCCGGCTGGTGGACATGGGCGTCGAACCCTTCCTGCTGTCCTCGTCCCTGCTCGGGGTGCTGGCCCAGCGCCTGGTTCGGGTCCTCTGCCCGCACTGCAAGGAGGCCTATCAGGCCGATGCCGCCGAATGCACACTGCTCGGCGTGGAGGCGGAGGGCGCGCCGACCCTCTACCGAGCCCGTGGTTGCGCGGACTGCCATCAGCAGGGCTACCGCGGACGTACCGGCATCTACGAACTGGTGGTGTTCGACGATCACATGCGCAGCCTGATCCACAGCGTCGCCTCCGAGCAGGAGATGATCCGTCACGCGCGGCTGTCCAGCCCGGGCATCCGCGAGGACGGCCGGCGCAAGGTGCTGCAGGGCGTCACCACGGTGGAAGAAGTGCTGCGGGTCACCCAGGAAGAGTAAATGGCCGCATTCGAATACCTCGCCCTCGACCCCAAGGGCCGCCAGCAGAAAGGCGTGCTCGAGGCGGACAGCGCCCGCCAGGTGCGCCAGCTGCTGCGTGAGCGCCAGCTGGCCCCGCTGGAAGTGCGCCCGACTCGCGTGCGCGAGCAGGCCGAGCGTGGCCGCTTCAGCCTGTCCCGTGGTCTCTCCGCCCGCGACCTGGCCCTGGTCACCCGCCAGCTCGCTACCCTGGTGCAAGCCGCACTGCCCATCGAGGAAGCACTGCGGGCGGCGGCCGCGCAAGCGAGCAATTCCCGCATCCAGTCCATGCTGCTGGCGGTGCGCGCGCGGGTGCTGGAGGGCCACAGCCTGGCCAGCAGCCTGCGCGAATTCCCGTCGGCTTTTCCCGAACTCTATCGGGCCACGGTGGCCGCCGGCGAACACGCCGGCCACCTGGGGCCGGTGCTCGAGCAACTGGCCGACTACACCGAACAGCGCCAGCAGTCGCGGCAGAAGATCCAGCTGGCGCTGCTCTATCCGGTGATCCTGATGTGCGCCTCCCTGGCCATCGTCACCTTCCTGCTCGGCTTCGTGGTGCCGGACGTGGTCAAGGTATTCATCGACTCCGGGCAGACCTTGCCGCTGCTCACCCGTGGCCTGATCGCCCTGAGCGACCTGGTCAAGCACTGGGGCTGGTTGATGCTGCTGGTGGTGATCGGCGCCTTCCTGGCCGCGCGCTGGGCGCTGCGCGACCCGAAGATCCGCCAGCGCTGGCACGGGCTGGTGCTGCGCATCCCGCTGGTGGGTCGGCTGGTGCGCGCCACCGATACCGCGCGCTTCGCCTCGACCCTGGCGATCCTCACCCGCAGCGGCGTGCCGCTGGTGGAGGCGCTGGGCATCGGTGCCGAGGTGATTTCCAACAGGGTGATCCGTGGGCATGTCGTGCTGGCCGCGCAGAAGGTCCGCGAGGGCGGCAGCCTGACCCGGGCCATCGAGGCCAGCGGGCAGTTCCCGCCGATGATGCTGCACATGATCGCCAGCGGCGAACGTTCCGGCGAACTGGACCAGATGCTCGCCCGCACCGCCCGCAACCAGGAGAACGACCTGGCTGCGCAGATCGCCCTGCTGGTCGGGCTTTTCGAGCCATTCATGCTGGTGGTCATGGGCGCGGTGGTGCTGATGATCGTCCTGGCCATCCTGCTGCCAATCCTTTCTCTCAACCAACTCGTGGGGTAATCGCGTGAATCTGCGCCGTAGTCAGTCGGGCTTTACGCTCATCGAAATCATGGTGGTGGTGGTCATCCTCGGAATCCTCGCGGCCCTCGTGGTGCCGCAGGTGATGAACCGCCCAGACCAGGCCAAGGTCACGGTGGCCAAGGGCGATATCAAGGCTATTGGCGCCGCGCTGGACATGTACAAGCTGGACAACTTCGCCTACCCGAGCACCCAGCAGGGCCTGGAGGCCCTGGTGAGCCGGCCGTCCGGCAACCCGCCGGCGAAGAACTGGAGCAAGGACGGCTACCTGAAGAAGCTGCCCATCGATCCCTGGGGCAACACCTACCAGTACCTCTCTCCGGGCAGCAAGGGTACCTACGACCTCTACTCCCTGGGGGCTGACGGCAAGGAAGGCGGCAGCGACAACGACGCCGACATCGCCAACTGGGACAACTGATGGGACGCGGGCAGCAGGGCTGGCGGCGGGGCGGCGGTGGCCGGGCTCGCGGCGCCGTGCCGTCCGCGGGTTTCACCCTGATCGAAGTGCTGGTGGTGATGGTGGTCATCGCCTGCCTGGCCGGCCTGGCGGTGATCAGCGCCGGCACCGCCGGCCCTTCCCGTGAGCTGAAGGGCGAAGCCGAGCGCCTCGCCGGGCTGATCGGCGTGCTGGCCGATGAGGCCGTGCTGGACAACCGCGAATACGGACTGCGTCTGGAGCGCGACGGCTACCAGGTGCTTTTCTACGACGAAACCGGCGGCCGCTGGCAGGCGCTGTCCGATGGCGCCCGCCGACTGCCCGAATGGGCCGAGCTCAGCTTCGAACTGGAGGGAGACGCCCTGGCGCTGCCCGCACCCGGCAAGGACGAAAAGCAGCCCAAGGACGCGAGGCCGGTGCCGCAGCTGCTGATCCTCTCCAGCGGCGAGCTCAGCCCCTTCCGTCTGGAACTGGGTGAGCGGCGCAAGGACGGGCTGCGCCTGCAGCTCTCCAGCGACGGCTTTCGCCTGCCGCGGGTCGAGACGCCCACCGGCAAGAGGCGCGCCGGATGAGAGCCCGCGGCTTCACCCTGATCGAAGTGCTGGTGGCCTTGGCCATCTTCGCCGTGGTCGCCGCCAGTGTGCTCACCGCCAGTGCCCGCAGCCTGCAGATCGCCTCGCGGCTTGAGGACAAGACACTGGCGATGTGGATCGCCGACAACCGGCTGACCGAGCTGCAACTGCGCGAGACGCCGCCGGGCGACGGTCGCGACCAGGGTGAGCTGGACTACGCCGGACGGCGCTGGGAGTGGCTGAGCGAGGTGGAAGGCACCAGCGACCCGGCGCTCCGCCGGGTCACGCTTTGGGTGGCGCCGCGACCCACAAGGGGCATCGGCGGCAAGCTGGAGGAGCGCGCCACGGTGCGGCTGGTGGGCTTCCTCGGGAGCACCCCATGAAGCGCTGCGCCGGCTTCACCCTGCTGGAACTGCTGATCGCCATCGCCATCTTCGCGCTGCTGGCCGTGGGCACCTGGCGCATGCTCGGTGCGGTGATCGACAGCGACGAGGCGACCCGCGTCCAGGAGCAGCAGCTGCGCGAACTGGTGCGCGCCGTCTCGGCCTTCGAGCGAGATGTCCGCCAGGTGGTGTCGCGGCCGATCCGTGATCCCTATGGCGAACCCCGCGCGGCGCTGCTCGGCGAGCACCAGGGCGAAAACGACGCCCTCGAGCTGAGCCGCAGCGGATGGCGCAATCCTACCGGCGCCCAGCGTTCGCGCCTGCAGCGGGTGCGCTGGCAGCTTTCCGGCGAACGCTGGGAGCGGCGCTACTGGACGGTGCTGGACCAGTCCCAGGACAGCCTGCCCCAGGTTCAGAACGCGTTGGATGGGGTTACCGCCATGACCCTGCGCTACATGGACGACAACGGCGATTGGCAGGACAGCTGGCCGCCCGCCGGGCTGACCGAGGATGAACGCCTGGGTCGGCTGCCGCTCGCCCTGGAGCTGACCCTGGAGCATCGTCGCTATGGCGAGCTGCGGCGAGTGCTGCGCCTGGTGGATACCCCGCCACGGCAGCAGCCCCAGGTCGGTGGCGAAGAGCAGCCGGAGGGCCAGCAGCAAACCCCGCAGGAGAATCAGCAGGGTGGCGATGGCCAGGAGGTGGCGCCATGAGGCGTCAGCAGGGCGTCGCGCTGCTCACCGTGCTGCTGGTGGTGGCGGTGGTCACCGTGGTCTGCGCCGGACTGATCGCGCGCACCCAGCTGTCCATCCGCTCCAGCGGCAACGAACTGCACCTGCGCCAGGTGACCCAGTACGCCCTGGGCGGCGAGGCCCTGGCCGAGGCCATGCTCGTCCGCGACCTGCGCCAGGGGGACCCGCGCACCCCGGTGGACCATCCGGGTGAGGCCTGGGCGCGGCCGCTGAGCACTTTCCAGCTGGACGATGGCGGCTCCCTGAGCGTACGCATCGAGGACCCCAGCGGCCGTTTCAACCTCAACAGCCTGGTGCGCGACGGACAGTTGAACGAGCAGGGCATCCGCCAGTTCCGCCGCCTGCTGTTGCGCCTGGGGATAGAGGCGCCTTATACCGAGCGCCTGGTGGACTGGCTCGACCGGGACCAGGAGCCCTACGGCCCCAACGGCGCCGAGGACAACCAGTACCTGCTGTTGCGCCCGCCTTACCGCGCGGCGAACCAGGCCATGAGCGACGTGTCCGAGTTGCGCCTAGTGTTAGGCATGACCGAAGTGGATTACCGCAAGTTGCTGCCCTTCGTCTGCGTGCTGCCGGCGGATGCCACGCTTAACGTCAACACGGCCAACGCGCTGGTCCTGTCCACCCTGGCCGACAATCTGGACGCTGACAGTGGCGCATTGCTCATGGCGGCGCGAGGTGACACCGGCTTTCGCAGCCTGGATGCCTTTCTCGGCCAGCCGGCCCTTGCCGGCATGGGCCTGGAGGCCCAGGGCCTGGCAGTGGGCAGCCAGTATTTCCAGGTGATCAGCGAGGTGCGTCTTGCCGGTCGCCGCCAGGTTCTCGTCAGTACCCTGCAACGCGGAAGCGACGGCAAGGTACGGGTTCTTTCTCGTGATCTCGGGCAGGGCGGCTTGCCGCCGGCGCCCGTCAAGGAGCCGCAGTCATGACACAGGCTTGCATCTTCCTCCCGGTGGCCGCCTGCAATCAGGTGGATGCTGAGCTGGAGGTGGTGCTCTGGCAGGGTGGCAGTCGCCGCCTGCCGTTCGCCCGGGCGCTGGAAGAGGTGGTGGCGCCTTGGCGCCTGATACTGCCGGTGGAGGCGGTCACCTGTTGCGCCGTCCGCCTGCCCACGCAGAAGGGCCGCTGGCTGCGCCAGGCGCTGCCTTTCGCGGTGGAAGAGTTGCTGGCCGAGGACGTGGAGCATTTCCACCTCGGCCTGGGCGGCGCCCTGGCCGATGGTCGCCACCGGGTGTTCGCCGTGCGCCGCACCTGGCTGGCGGGCTGGCTGGAGCTGGCCGGCAAGCTTGGCCCGGCGCCGTCCGCTATCCAGGTGGATGCCGACCTGCTGCCGGAGCAGGGCACCCAGCTGCTCTGGCTGGAGCGGCGCTGGCTGCTGGGCGGGGAGGGCAGTACGCGCCTGGGCTTCGAGGAACAGGACTGGTCCTACCTGCGGGAGGCCTGTCCGGCGCCACGCAGCGGCCATGCGCCCGCTGAGCGCCAGACGCTGGAAGGGCTGGATGATTGGCGCGAAGCAGGCGATCCCCATGGCTGGCTCGCCGCGCAAAAAGGTAGTGACCTGGCGCAGGGCGAGTTCACCCTGAAGGAAGAGCGCCAGCGCTGGTCGCGATGGAAGCCGCTGCTGGGCCTGGTGGGCCTGTGGCTGGTGCTGCAGTGGGGCTTCAACCTGGTCCAGGCCTGGCAACTGCAGCGCCAGGGCGATACCTACGCGGCTGCCAACGAAGCGCTCTACCACGAGCTGTTTCCCCAGGACAGCAAGCTGGTGAACCTGCGCGCGCAATTCGACCAGCACCTGGCCGAAGGCTCGACCTCCGGCCAGGGCCGGCTATTGGCCCTGCTCGGCCAGGCCGCCCAGGCGTTGATCGCCGAAGGCGCCCAAGTGCGAGTGCAGCAGCTGGACTTCAGCGAAATCCGTGGCGACCTTGCCCTCCAGGTCCAGGCGCCCGGCTTCGACGCCCTGGAGCGCCTGCGCGAACGGCTGATCGGCAGCGGGCTGTCGGTGCAGATGGGGTCGGCCAGCCGCGATGAAAGCGGCGTCAGCGCACGACTGGTAATAGGGGGATGAAGATGCTCGACGCGATCAAGACACCGCTGCAGGCGCAATGGCAGGCCTCTTCCCTGGCCGTGCGCTGGCGCGTTCTGCCGCCGCGGGACCGTATGGCCCTGGTCGGACTGGGGCTGTTCCTGGGCCTGGTGCTGCTCTATCTGTTGCTCTGGCTACCGGCCGAGCGGCGGCTGACCAGCGCCCGCGAATATTTCGAAGCCCAGCGCGGGCTGCACGCTTACCTGCAGCGCCATGCGCCCCAGGCGCGAACGCTGCAGAGCAGGCCGCAGAGCCAGGTGGAGCCCGAGCGGCTGCAGGGGCTGGTCACCGCCACCGCCGCCGAGCAGGGGCTTGCCGTGGAGCGCATCGACAGCGATGCCCCGGGCGCGGTGCAGGTGAACCTGCAGCCGGCGGCCTTCCCCAGCCTGCTGCGCTGGTTCGGCGTGCTGGAAGGGCAGGGGGTGCGCATCGAGGAAGCCGGGCTGGACCGCAGCGAGGATGGCCGGGTCGCGGCGCGCCTGTCGCTGAAGGTGGGCAGCTGAGCAGGCCCCGATCCGGTGCGGCTGTGCTTCCGTGGTGCGAAAACTCGGACCCCGGTGTGGTCGGCGAGCTGCCCGAAAAGCCCGCCTGAAGAAAAAATCCATACAGGGTGTTGACTTAGCTGAGGCCTCTGCGTAAATTGCGCGCCTCGCAAGGCGAAGGGTGATTAGCTCAGCCGGGAGAGCATCTGCCTTACAAGCAGAGGGTCGGCGGTTCGATCCCGTCATCACCCACCATCCTTGTGAGATTTCGGACGAAAGTCCGGCCGACGCGCAGCGGTAGTTCAGTCGGTTAGAATACCGGCCTGTCACGCCGGGGGTCGCGGGTT
>NZ_SSOJ01000157.1:23522-61254 GCF_029871205.1 Pseudomonas sp. BN417
GTTAGAATACCGGCCTGTCACGCCGGGGGTCGCGGGTTCGAGTCCCGTCCGCTGCGCCATATTTCCCATGTTCGAGTCTCTCGGGCATGAGGCGGCAAGGTCTTTGAGGCCGGGTCGCCAGACGAAGCAAAGGTTCCACCGGACGCAAGTCCAACCGACGCGCAGCGGTAGTTCAGTCGGTTAGAATACCGGCCTGTCACGCCGGGGGTCGCGGGTTCGAGTCCCGTCCGCTGCGCCATATAGAAGCCCTCAGGTAGCAATACCTGGGGGCTTTTTCTTTGTCTGACGTTCGGGGCTGATCGTAGGGTGCGCCCTGCGCACCAGGCAGTCCGCGCGGGAGTTCCGGTGCGCGCAGCGCACCCTACGAGGAATTACTCCCCCCTTCTTCTTCCTTCCCTGGGGTAATTTTCCGGTCACCTGCACTCGTTACCTTATTGGCATGGTCTTTGTTTACAGATCCATGTCGAAACCAGGAGGAGCGGAAAATGGACGACTACCAGGAAGAGATTCTCGATTTCCACGCCGACGAGCAGGACCCGGTGGAGCCGGCCGACGACGCCACCGAGATGTGATCAGCCCACTTGGCGCTGGGCGCGGCGGAACTCGCCGGGCGTGCTGCCGCTCCAGCGCTTGAAGGCGCGCTGGAAGGCTTCCGCGGACGCGAAGCCGAGCAGGTAGGCGATCTCACCGAAGGTCAGTTCGGTGTCGCGGATATAGGCCATGGCCAGGTCGCGGCGGGTTTCGTTGAGGATGGTGCGGAACTGCGTGCCTTCCTCGGCCAGCTTGCGGCGCAGCGTCCAGCTCGGCATTTGCAGGCGTGCGGCCACTTCGTCCAGGTCCGGTTCGCGGCCATGCAGCAGTGGCCCCAGCAATTGGATGATGCGCTCGTGCAGGCTGCGGGTGCGCGTCAGCTGCTGCAATTCCCTTTCACAGATATCCAGCAGCTGCCGCCAGGTGCTTGGGCAATGTTCCTGGCCGCGCAATGCCAGGGTGTCCAGGGACAGGCGCAGCTGGTTGGCGCCGGCCTCGAACTCCACCGGGCAGCCGAAGTGCTCCGCATAGCGTTCGGCGTAGTCGGGAGCGGCGAACTCGATTTCGATCTTCTCCACCCTTATCGCGTTACCGGTCAGTTGGCCCAGGTAGCTTTGCCAGCCCGCCAGTACCGAATCCACCACGAAACGGTTGAAGGCGTTGTAAGGGCTGATGGAGTAGAAGCGCAGCCAGGCGCCCTTGCTGTCCTCATGGAAGCTCGACTGGCCGCGGTAGTTGCTGGCGTAGAGCCGCTCGAAGCGGGTCAGGGCGCGGGCGGCCTCGCGCAGGTTCGGCGCCTGGGCGGCGCAGACGCCGGCCAGGCCCAGTTGGCCGAGGCGGCTCAGGCGGCCCATGGCCAGGCCCAGGGCCGGGTCGCCGCAGAGCTGAATGGCCGCATGGCCGAGGCGCATGAAACGAGGGATCGACAGACGCGCCTGGGGCTCGGCCAGTCGTGCCTGGTCCAGGCCGAAGCGCTGCAGCAATTCCTCGGGCGACTGCCCGGCCTGTTCCAGGGCGGCCGCCATGCCGTGGACGAAGCCCACGGACAGGTCGCCCAGCTTGACCCTTTGCGCCTTCACCGTGCGCTCAGCCAGGCATTCAGCAGGTGGCTGCCCGGCGCCTCGCTGGCCTGCGGCGCGGCGGCCGGCGTGAGCTCGCTGCCGGCTGGCGAGTTATGCAGCGGCCAGAGGCGGCCGCGCAGGAATAGCGCCTGGCTGGCGCTGGCCGGGCCGTCATTCAGGGTTACCCGGTTCAGCGGATAGCCTTGGCTCCAGCTGCGGGTGATGGTCACCAGGCCGCTGGCGGTCTGCAGGCTCTGCCGGGACTCGCCCCTGGCGCTCTGCGGCCAGGGCTGGCTGAAGGGTTCGCCGAGCAGCAGCCCATCGGGGGAGAAGGCCAGCGCCACGTTGTAGAGCGCGCCGTGGCCGCTGCGCAGCTTGCCGTCCCGGAGGTAGGGCGAGGGCAGGAGGATGGAACCGGCGAGAATTGTCACCCGGTACTGGCTGGCCAGGCCGCTGAACAGTTTCTGGTAATCCCGCGCCGCGCGCCTGGCCTTGGCGCGCAGCAGGGCTTCTTCAAGGTCCTGGCCCTGGAGGAAGAGGCGGCCGAGCAGGGTGGGGTGGCTGAGGGTCAGCAACCGGCCGGCTTCGGCGAGGGAGCGCGCCTGGTAGAGATGGTGCTTTTCGTCGCGCAGCAGCAGCCAGGTGCCGATGTGGTCGGGCAGGGCGACCACCGTCTTCTCGTTCAGCAGCCCCCTGGCGCGGGCCTGGTCCAGGGCGGCGGCCAGTTTCATGCGCAGCAGGTCCGGGTCGCGGTAGTCGCTGGGGTAGAGCGCCGGGCGGATCGCCAACAGGTTGCCGGCGCTGCCGGCCGTGCCGACGTCGCTGGCCAGGCTGGCGCGCAGGTCGGACAGGTAGTGAGCGCGGGGGCGCTCGCCGGTCCATACCCCATAGGCAGTCAGGCAGCTCACCAGGAGGGCGGCGATCAGGGGCATCAGCAGTTTGCGCATGGGATTCCCGTAGGACGGAGATGCCGATCAGGGTAGGGGAGGTGCTGCGGCTTGCCAAGGGGTGCTGTCAGTTTGGATCAATAACTTGTCAGTTTCGATCATTGAGCCGACATGTCCGGCTCTTTATCGTCTGCCCCATAACCGATCCCGGTGCTTCGATGCCGGGACACTTCGTGAACAGCAATACCTGTTGTGGAGGCACCATGACCGACGCCCGTTACCCGCACCTGCTCGCGCCCCTCGACCTGGGCTTCACTACCCTGAAGAACCGCACGCTGATGGGGTCCATGCACACCGGCCTGGAAGAGAAACCCAACGGGTTCGAGCGCATGGCCGCCTATTTCGCCGAGCGTGCCCGTGGTGGTGTCGGCCTGATGGTCACCGGCGGCATCGGCCCGAACGCCGAAGGCGGCGTCTACGCCGGAGCGGCCAAGCTGACCACCGTGGAAGAGGCGGAGAAGCACCGCATCGTCACCCGCGCGGTGCATGAAGCCGGCGGCAAGATCTGCATGCAGATCCTCCACGCCGGCCGCTATGCCTATAACCCCAAGCAGGTGGCGCCCTCCGCTATCCAGGCGCCGATCAACCCCTTCAAGCCCAACGAGCTGGACGAAGAGGGTATCGAAAAGCAGATCCAGGACTTCGTCACCTGCTCGCAGCTGGCCCAGCAGGCCGAGTACGACGGCGTCGAGATCATGGGTTCGGAGGGGTACTTCATCAACCAGTTCCTCGCCGCCCACACCAACCAGCGCACCGACCGTTGGGGCGGCAGCTACGAGAACCGCATGCGCCTGGCGGTGGAGATCGTCCGCCGCGTGCGGGAAGCCGTGGGCCCGAACTTCATCATCATCTTCCGCCTGTCCATGCTCGACCTGGTGGAGGGCGGCAGCACCTGGGAAGAAATCGTCACCCTGGCCAAGGCCATCGAGGCCGCCGGCGCGACCCTCATCAATACCGGTATCGGCTGGCACGAGGCGCGCATCCCGACCATCGCCACCAAGGTGCCGCGCGCTGCCTTCACCAAGGTCACCGCCAAGCTGCGCGGCGAAGTGAAGATCCCGCTGATCACCACCAACCGCATCAACACTCCCGAGGTGGCCGAGCAGGTGCTGGCCGAAGGCGATGCTGACATGGTCTCCATGGCGCGTCCGTTCCTCGCCGACCCGGATTTCGTCAACAAGGCCGCCGAAGGCCGCAGCGACGAGATCAACACCTGCATCGGCTGCAACCAGGCCTGCCTGGACCACACCTTCGGCGGCAAGCTGACCAGTTGCCTGGTCAACCCCCGTGCCTGCCACGAAACCGAGCTGAACTACATTCCGGTCGCCCAGGCCAAGAGGATCGCCGTGGTCGGCGCCGGCCCGGCCGGCCTGGCTGCCGCCACTGTCGCCGCCGAGCGCGGCCACAGCGTGACCCTGTTCGACGCCGCTGCCGAAATCGGCGGCCAGTTCAACGTGGCCAAGCGCGTTCCGGGCAAGGAGGAGTTCTTCGAAACCCTGCGCTACTTCAAGCGCAAGCTGGAAACCACGGGCGTCGACCTGCGCCTGAGCACCCGCGTCTCGGCGGACGACCTGGCCAAGGGCGGCTTCGACGAGGTGATCCTGGCCACCGGCATCGCCCCGCGCACCCCGGAAATCCCCGGCGTCGACCATCCGAAGGTGATCGGCTACCTGGACGCCATCCTCCAGCGCAAGCCGGTGGGGCAGAAGGTGGCGGTGATCGGCGCCGGCGGCATCGGCTTCGACGTCTCCGAGTTCATCACCCACCAGGGTGAATCCACCAGCCTGAGCCGCGAGGCCTTCTGGAAGGAATGGGGCATCGACCGCGCCCTGGAAGCCCGCGGCGGTATCAAGGGTGTCCAGGCCCAGCCCCACGCGGCGGCGCGCCAGGTGTTCCTGCTGCAGCGCAAGAAGAGCAAGGTGGGCGACGGCCTCGGCAAGACCACCGGCTGGATCCACCGCACCGGCCTGAAGAACAAGCAGGTGCAGATGCTCAACTCGGTGGAGTACCTCAAGGTGGACGACGCCGGCCTGCACATCCGCATCGCTGAAGGCGAGCCCCAGGTGCTGCCGGTGGACACGGTAATCGTCTGCGCCGGCCAGGACCCGCTGCGCGAGCTGCACCAGGGCCTGGTGGATGCCGGCCAGAGCGTGCACCTGATCGGCGGTGCCGACGTGGCCGCCGAGCTGGATGCCAAGCGCGCCATCAACCAGGGTTCGCGCCTGGCCGCCGAGCTCTGATCCACCCCGCCGCCCGGTGCAATGCCGGGCGGCTTCCCCGCCAAGCCGAACCATGTCACATTTTCACCTCGCCACCGGTCTGCTCGAGGTTCGTGGCTGACGTCTGCCAACCCAGTCACATTGCCCACCGGCTAATATCCCCTAGACTTTTCTAAAGTCCGGATTGGTGCGTGCGGTCGAATGCCGCGTGCGCCCCGCCCCCATCAACGCCCGCCGTGATTCACTGCGTAGAGCCAGAGGTAGAGCGATGAGCATGCTGAAGAAGCCGCAACTGGTGGAAGCCGTCGTGTTCTACAACGACCGCGGCATCTGCAAGCAGATGCTCTACTCGGAGTTCGAAGCCATTCTCGACGGCGTGGTAGGCCTGCCGGAATTCGCCGACTGCCAGATGCGCCTGGCCTACCTCATGATCAACCCGCGCCTGCAGGTGCGCTCGGTGGTCTTCTTCTATCTGGACTTCGACGAGGAGGGCCGTGCCGACACCGGCTGGAACCTGCCCCTGCGGCAGTTGGCCGAGCGCGCTGGGCGCGGGCCGGACCTCGGCGCCGGCCCCATTCGCCTGGCCTGCCGCAGCCAGTGTCCGGTGTCCTGGCAGCAGATGCACCTCTGGGACCCGAGCCTCAACGCCGACAGCAACGACCTGGCGCTGCTGCGCGACGCCATCAAGGGCAATAACCTCGGTTTGCTGGTGGAAGAGGAGCTGCCTCAGGTGCTGGACGCCGAGCGGCTGCAGGTGGCCCCGGAAGACAGCTGGTACGCGCCGCCGGAAATCACCAAGGAGATGGCCGAGCAGTTGGCGGAAAAGATGGAAAAGGAGCACCGCCTGAAGACCGCCCAACTGGTCCGCCAGCAGCGCCTGCGTCTCAGCTCCCTCAGCCAGCAGAACGAAGAGGCACTGGCGCGGGCGCGCCAGGCCGCCGACCAGAGCAACACCGCGCTGCAGGAGCAGATACGTTCCCTCCAGCACGCGCTGCGCCAGCAGGAAGAGACCAATGCCGGCCTGCAGGCCCAGCTCGCCAGCGAGTCGGAGCGCTACCAGGCCAGCCGCGAAGAGATGAACCAGAAGTTGCGGGCCCTGGAGCGCCATGGGCGCACCGAGGCGGACATACTTCGCGCTCAGTTCGAGGGCGAACTCGAGGCGAGAGTCGCCGCCGCTGTGGCCGAGTACCGCGAGCAGCTCGCCATT
The DNA here is from genome assembly GCF_029871205.1 of Pseudomonas sp. BN417. GTDB lineage: Bacteria > Pseudomonadota > Gammaproteobacteria > Pseudomonadales > Pseudomonadaceae > Metapseudomonas. The sequence goes on from NZ_SSOJ01000157.1 coordinate 29,488, forward strand.
CATGATGTCGAGCTTGCCTATCGGGACCAGCTGGACGCCCAGCTGCAGGCCGAGCTCAGTCGCCTGCGCCAGGAATGCGAAGCACTCGAAAGCCAGTCCGGGCAGTTGGTTCTGGAGCGCCTGGCGCAGCTGGGCGTGGTCTTCGTGGTCTACCACCCCGGCGCCGGCCATCTGACCATCCCGCTTTCCGACATCGCCCGCTACCAGGACAATCCCCTGGCCTACGCTGCGGCCAAATGCTTCGTCTCCGAGAACCAGTACCGCCAGTGGCTGGCCCATTACCAGCAGCCTACCTGCGAGGCGAGCCTGCCCAATGGCGACCGTTGCAGCATGCCCATCGACCGCGTCGAGGCGCCCAGCCGCTTCGTCACCGGCGAATCCAATTGCTGTCCCCGGCACCGGGCGGGACGGCACCTGCGCACCGCCGGTTGAGCGGCTCGCCCAGTACGCGCCTGGATTATCCTTGCGCCCCCTTGGCGGACGCCCACGGACGCGACCTTGCCCCTGACCCTGCCTGACTGGAACCCCCGCGCCTCCCTCGAGCCCTTGCGCCTGCCCTGGCTGGCCGCTGCCGGGCTGGAGCTGGCCGTGCTGCGCCTGGACGCCCTGGACCCGCTGGTGTCGGGCAACAAGTGGTTCAAGCTGGCGCCCTACCTGGCCGAGGCCGCCCGCAACGGCGCCGAGGGCGTGATCAGCCTGGGCGGCGCTCATTCCAACCACCTCCACGCCCTGGCAGCTGCCGGCGCGCGCTTCGGTTTCGCCACCGTTGGCCTGCTGCGCGGCGAGCCCCAGCAGACGCCAACGGTGCAGGACCTGCAGGAGTTTGGCATGGCACTGCACTGGCTTGGCTACGGCGGTTACCGGGAGCGCCACCAGTCGGGCTTCTGGGAACCCTGGTTGCAACGCTACCGGGGCTTCCAGCCGGTGCCCGAGGGCGGCGGTGGCCTGCCGGGGGCCCGGGGCTGCATGGGGCTGGTGGCGATGATCCGCGAACAACTGGACAGCCTCGGCTGGGACGACTACCACAGCCTTTGGGTCGCCGCCGGTACCGGCACCACCCTGGCGGGGCTGGTGCTGGGCGAGGACGGCCGGCACCCGGTGATGGGCGCCCTGGCGGTGCCGCCTGACCACGGCGTAGCCGAGCAGGTGCGTACCCTCCTTGTCGGCGCGGGCCGGACCGACCAGGGCTACCGCCTGATCGACGCCAGTCGCGGCGGTTTCGCCCGGCTGGACGCCCAGCTTGCACGCTTTCTCCTCGACAGCGAGCGCGACGGCGGCCTGGCCCTGGAGCCCCTCTATACCGCCAAGGCGCTGCTGGCGATCCGCGAAGACGCCGAGGCCGGACGCATTCCCGCCGGCAGTCGCCTGGTGCTGCTGCATACCGGTGGCTTGCAGGGGCGCCGGGCCATGCAGGCCAAACTGTTGCAACTGGCCGGCTACACTGACCGGGCAATGGAAGAACAAGGATGACTCCATGAGCGAAGCCCTGAATCCCCAGCAGCTGCGTAGCCTGGTTCCGCTCAATGCGCTGTCCGAGCAGCAGTGGCGCGAGTTGCGTTCGCAGCTGGAGCCGCAGCCGCTGTTGGCGGGCCAGTTGCTGTTCCGTCGCGGCGACCAGGCGCGCCTGACCTACTACCTGCTCTCCGGCGAACTGCGCCTGCGCGATGCCCTGGGCGCCGAGGTGCGCGTGGAGGCCGGCAGCGAGTCCGGCTGTCATCCCATATCCCCGAGCCTGCCGCGCCTTCACGAGGCGATGGCCTTGCGCGACTGCGCCTTGCTGGCCATCGACAGCGCCACCCTGGCACGCCAGCTGACCTGGCGCTCCGCCCAGCAGGACCTGCTGCTGGAGCTTGACCAGGCGGGCGATAGCGAATGGCTGGAGTCACTGCTGGCCAGCCCGCTGCTGGCCAAGGTGCCGCCGGCCAATGTGCGCAGCATGCTGGAACGCCTGCGGCGGGTGGAACTGCCGGCGGGTAGTCGGGTGATGAGCGAAGGGGAGGAGGGCGACTGCTGCTATTTCCTGCAGTCCGGCCGTGCCGAGGTGATCCGCGGTGCTGGCAGCGAAGCGCAGCTGCTGGCCGAACTGGAGGTGGGCGCGTGCTTTGGCGAGGAAGCCCTGCTCGGGGATTGCCCGCGCAACGCCAGCGTCACGCTGCTGGAAGACGGTGTGCTGCAACGCCTTGACCGTGGGGACTTTCTCGAACTGCTCAAGGCGCCGGTGGTCGATGAAGTCAGTTTCGGCGAGGCGGTGCGCCTGTTGGGGAGCGGCGGCCAATGGCTGGATGTGCGCCTGCAGGAAGAGTACGAGCGTGCCCATGCGCCCCAGGCGCTGAACATGCCCCTGCACCTGCTGCGCCTGAAAGCCCGGCTGCTGGACGGCGGCGCCACTTACCTGTGCTACTGCGACAGTGGCAGGCGCAGCGCCAGTGCGGTGTTCATGCTGTCCCAGCTGGGTTTTCGCGCCTATGCGCTGCGCGATGGCCTGGATGCCTTGCCGGCCCTGCAGCGCGATGCGCTGATCAGTGAGGCCGGCGCCGGCTACCTGGCCCGCTCCGGCGGCCGTATCGAACGCAGCCGCTGAGGCACTTGCCGTAGCTCGGATCGTCAAGGCTAGTGGGGATACTGTGGGGGCGAATTCATTCGCGAAGCAGGCCGAAGGCCTGCCCTTCCAGCTCCCATGGGGGCACTACGTGCCCCATAGCGAATGAATTCGCCCCCACGAGGAAAGGCAGGCCGTAGCCCGGCTGAAATCCGGGAGCTGCGGCGGGGTTTTCCCCGGATTGCATCCGGGCTACGGAAGTCTGTGAACCCTACAGCGGCTGCATCGGCCAGCGGTCGCTGACCAGGAACGCCCGTTCGGCCTCCTGCCAGCGCCCGTCCTCGTTCGGCACCAGGCGTACCAGCAGGCGTGCGGGGCTGTCCGGCTGCAGCTGCTGGCACCACTGCCGGAAGCTTTCCTCACCCCAGCATTCGCCGGCATCGCAGGCCGCCGGGGCCAACCAGTCCTGGCGCGGCAGCGGCTGCCAGCAACCTTCGGCGCCCTGGCCAAGGAAGTCCTCCAGTTCGTTGTGGCGTAGCCAGCGCCCGCGCAAGTGGGCGGGATTGGCGCCGAGTGGCGCGGTGCAATTGCCCGGCCAGGGGTAGAAGAGGTAGCCGCCGAGCCAGAGTTCGGCGCTGGCCGGCTGGGCGTCCAGCTGGGCGAGGACCTGGCGGCTTTCGGGGCTGGCCGAGAGGGGCAGCTGGTGCAGGCTGAGGTGTTCCAGCTTGCGGTCGAGGCGGTCGTGGCTGCCCGGACCTATCCATTCCGAGGTATTGCCGCCATCGCCATGGCGCGGGCCCAGGTAGAGCTTGATCGCCAGTTCCAGGTGATGCACCCCTTCGGCGTCGCGCAGCAGCAGGTCGAGCTCGCCCAGGGTCTGTCCGGCGATGCGGATCGGCAGGTTGGCCGCCAGCAGCTCCACGCCCGGTGCCTGGCCCAGGGCGAATTGCCAGAGCTTCTCGTAATAGAGCCCGAGGCGGCGGTTGGAAGCCTGCGCCAGCCAGTGGTCGAGGGCTTCGGGATGTTGGTCCAGTTGACGCAGCCAGTCGGCCAGGCGGCCGGGGTGGCTGGCCCAGCCGCTGGCGCTCAGGGGGTGTCGCTGGCGCCAGGGCGGCTCGCTGAGCAGCGGCGGCGACAGCAACGCCCAAGCCAGGTCGCGCACGCCGGGGTGGCGCAGCTGGCGGGGCAGGTCGGTCAACGATTCGAAGGCTCGCATGTTGCGAGCATAGCCGACGGCGGTTTGCCGCTGTCCGCCGCTATCCTCCATAATTCCGCCATTCCTCTCCTCGCAACGCCGCCCTGGAGCCCCATGGAGCAATTCCGCAATATCGGCATCATCGGTCGCCTGGGCAGCCCCCATGTGCTCGACACCATCCGCCGGCTGAAGAAATTCCTGCTGGACCGTCACCTCCATGTGATCCTCGAAGACACCATCGCCGAGGTGTTGCCGGGCCATGGCCTGCAGACCTCTTCGCGCAAGATCCTCGGCGAGGTCTGCGACCTGGTGATAGTGGTCGGTGGCGACGGCAGCATGCTCGGCGCCGCGCGCGCGCTGGCGCGGCACAATATCCCGGTGCTGGGGATCAACCGCGGCAGCCTGGGCTTCCTCACCGATATCCGTCCCGACGAGCTGGAAGTGAAGGTGGCCGAGGTGCTGGATGGCCAGTACAGCGTCGAGAGCCGCTTCCTGCTCGAGGCTGAGGTCCGCCGCCATGGCGAGGCGATCGGCCAGGGCGACGCGCTGAACGATGTGGTGCTGCACCCCGGCAAGTCGACACGGATGATCGAATTCGAGCTGCATATCGACGGCCAGTTCGTCTGCAGCCAGAAGGCCGACGGCCTGATCATCGCCACCCCCACCGGCTCCACCGCCTACGCGCTGTCCGCCGGCGGGCCGATCATGCATCCCAAGCTGGACGCGATAGTGGTGGTGCCCATGTACCCGCACACCCTGTCCAGCCGGCCGATTGTGGTGGACAGCAACAGCGAGCTGAAGATTGTGGTGTCGCCCAACCTGCAGATCTACCCACTGGTGTCCTGCGACGGCCAGAACCATTTCACCTGCGCCCCCGGCGATGCGATCACGGTGCGCAAGAAACCACAGAAGCTGCGCCTGATCCACCCGCTCGACCATAACTACTACGAGGTCTGCCGGACCAAGCTGGGCTGGGGCAGCCGACTCGGTGGAGGCGACTGATGAGCCTCGATCCGGCCCGCGGCTACGACCTGATCGGCGATGTCCACGGCTGTGCGCATACCCTCGAGCGCCTGCTCGACCGCCTGGGATACCGCAAGCGAGGCGACGTCTGGCAGCACCCGCAGCGCATGGCGCTGTTCCTCGGCGACATCATCGACCGCGGCCCGCGCATCCGCGAGGCGCTGCATCTGGTGCACGCCATGGTCGAGGCCGGGCAGGCCCGCTGCATCATGGGCAACCACGAGTTCAACGCCCTCGGCTGGAGCACCCCGGCGCCACCGGGCAGCGGCCGCCACTTCGTCCGTGAACACACGCCGCGCCATGCCCGGCTGATCAAGGAAACCCTGGAGCAGTTCGAGAACCACCCGGCCGACTGGCGTGACTTCCTTGGCTGGTTCTACGAGCTACCGCTGTTCCTCGACGGCGGCCATTTCCGCATGGTCCATGCCTGCTGGGACGGCGAGATGATCGCCGCACTGCGCGACATGCACCCCGACGGCCGGATCAACGAGTCCTTTCTCAAGGCCGCGGCCGATCCCGCCAGCTTCGCAACAAGGGTGTTCGACCGCCTGCTGCGCGGTACCGACCTGCCGCTACCAGGTGGCATGACCCTGACCGGCAGCGACGGCTTCACCCGTTCGGTGTTCCGCACCAAATTCTGGGCTGAAGACCCGCAGACCTACGGCGATGTGGTGTTCCAGCCGGATGCCCTGCCCGAGCAGGTGGCCAGCGCGCCCCTGTCCAAGGCGCACAAGTCGCGCCTGCTCAGCTACGGCCCGCAGGAGCCCATCCTGTTCGTCGGCCACTACTGGCGGCGCGGCCGCCCGGCGCCGATCCGCGGCAACCTGGCCTGCCTGGACTACAGCGCGGTGATGTACGGCAAGCTGGTGGCCTACCGGCTCGACCAGGAAAGCCGGCTGGACCCGGACAAGTTCGTCTGGGTCGAAGTGGAACGCCCCGAGGAGCCTTGATGAGTGCCGTTGAAGTATTGCGCCTGCCCCTGACGGTGGACCTCTCCGGTTTCATCGCCCTGTTGCAGCGCCTGGAAGTGCCCTACCGGGTCAGCGAGGAGTCCGGCGAGCAGGTGCTCTGGGTGCCTGGGGCACAGCTGGCCGAACAGGTGCGCGGGCTCTACCAGCGCTTCCCCGATGGCGACCCGCATTTCCAGTTGCAGCAGGAGGCACCGCAGGCAGCGCAGGCAGCGCCGCGCGCCGGCATCCTCGCCCAGCTCATGGCCAGCCGCGTCACCAGCCTGGTGCTGCTGCTGACCCTGGTGGTGGCCGGGCTGACCAACCTGGGCGACAACTTTTCCGTCATCCGCTGGCTGAGCTTCCAGGATTTCCAGATCCAGGGCGACTACATCTATTTCTCGACCCTGGACGAGGGGCTGGCGGCGGGGCAGTGGTGGCGGCTGGTGACGCCCATGCTGATCCACTTCGGCATCCTCCACCTGGCGATGAACGCCATGTGGTTCTGGGAGCTGGGGCGCCGCATCGAGGCCCGCCAGGGCGGCCCCGTACTGCTGGTGCTGACCCTGGGCTTCAGCCTGGTATCGGACTATGCCCAGTACCTCAGCAGCGGCCCCTCGCTGTTCGGCGGGCTTTCCGGCGTGCTCTACGGCCTGCTCGGCCACTGCTGGGTATTCCAGCGCCTGGCGCCGTGCCCGGCCTACCGGCTTCCGCCGGGGGTGATGGCGATGATGCTGGTCTGGCTGCTGGTGTGCCTGTCCGGGCTTATCACCGCCCTGGGATTCGGCGCCATTGCCAACGGCGCCCACGTCGGCGGCCTGGTCGCCGGTTGCGCCACCGGGCTGCTGGGGGGTGCCCTGGCGCGCCTGCGCCGTTAGAATGCGCAGCTTGTCTCATTTTCCGGTGAGTGGCCCATGTCGTCTTTTGCCCATCTGATCAGCAACATCACCCAGGATGTCTACGAAAGCCTCAAGCTGGCCGTGGAGATCGGCAAGTGGCCGGACGGCCGCAAGCTGACCCAGGAACAGAAGGAGCTGTCGCTGCAGGCGGTGATCGCCTGGGAGCTCAAGCACCTGCCCGAGGAAGAGCGCACCGGCTACATGGGCCCGCAGGAGTGCAGCTCCAAGTCCGAGCCGATCCCCAACCTGCTGTTCAAGTCGAATTCGGTCCACTGATGCTGGAACTAGGACGCGGCGCACTCTCGAAGATGTCGGTGCGCCTTGAAGCCCCCGTGCAGTACGGCTTTCGCCTGGGCGAGGCGGAAATCGCGGCGAATCCCCTGATCGGCAAGCAGCTGCGCCTCGAGTTCCTCGGCGCCATCCACTGCATCCACTGCGGGCGCAAGACGAAGAAGAGCTTCAGCCAGGGCTACTGCTATCCCTGCTTCACCAAGCTGGCGCAGTGTGACAGCTGCATCGTCAGCCCGGAAAAGTGCCACTACGAGCAGGGCACCTGCCGCGAACCGGAGTGGGGCGAGCGTTTCTGCATGACCGACCACGTGGTCTACCTGGCCAATTCCTCGGGCATCAAGGTGGGCATCACTCGCGCCAGCCAGGTGCCGACCCGCTGGATCGACCAGGGCGCCACCCAGGCGCTGCCGATCGTGCGCGTCGCCACTCGCCAGCAATCCGGCTTCGTCGAAGACCTGCTGCGCAGCCAGGTGGCCGACCGCACCAACTGGCGCGCCATGCTGAAGGGCGAAGCGCCGGCGCTGGACCTTGCGGCCATCCGCGACCAGTTGTTCGACAGCTGCGCCGAAGGCCTGCGCGCCCTCCAGGACCGCTTCGGCCTGCAGGCGATCCAGCCGGTCAGCGACGTCCTGCCCATCGAGATCAACTATCCGGTGGACGCCTATCCGACCAAGGTCGTCAGCTTCGATCTGGATAAGACGCCGGTGGTGGAGGGTACGCTGCGGGGCATCAAGGGCCAGTACCTGATTCTCGATACCGGCGTGATCAACCTGCGCAAGTACACCGCTTACCAGTTGGCCATCAGCGCCGCCTAGTTCAAGTGATCAGGTCGGTGGGGGAATAGTCCATACTCCGACCTTGACCCATTCATCACGAGCGGCCCAGGGCTACGGGGCCGCCTTGCAATCGAAGAGACGACCATGCGCACCGAGCAACCGAAAGTCATCTACCTCAAGGACTATCAGGCCCCCGACTACCTGATCGAAGAGACCAACCTGACCTTCGAGCTGTACGAGGACCACAGCCTGGTCCATGCCCAGCTGGTCATCCGCCGCAACCCGGAGCTGGGCGACGGCCTGCCGCCGCTGGTGCTGGACGGCCAACAGCTGGAGTTGCTGTCGCTGTCCATGGATGACCGCGAACTGGCGGCCTCCGACTACCAGCTGGACGACAGCCACCTGACCCTGCAGCCGGTGGCGAAAAGCTTCACCCTCGACAGCACCGTACGCATCCATCCGGAAAGCAACACCGCGCTGGAGGGGCTGTACAAGTCCGGCAAGATGTTCTGCACCCAGTGCGAGGCCGAGGGGTTCCGCAAGATCACCTACTACCTCGATCGCCCGGACGTGATGAGCAAGTTCACCACCACCATCACTGCCGAACAGCATCGCTATCCGGTGCTGCTGTCCAACGGCAACCCGGTGGCCAGCGGGGCGGAGGAGGGCGGCCGGCACTGGGCCACCTGGCAGGACCCCTTCAAGAAACCCGCCTACCTGTTCGCCCTGGTGGCAGGCGACCTCTGGTGCGTGGAAGACAGCTTCACCACCATGACCCAGCGTGACGTGGCGCTGCGCATCTATGTCGAGCCGGAAAACATCGACAAGGTCCAGCACGCCATGGACAGCCTGAAGAAGTCCATGCGCTGGGACGAGGAGGTCTATGGCCGCGAGTACGACCTGGACATCTTCATGATCGTCGCGGTGAACGACTTCAACATGGGCGCCATGGAGAACAAGGGGCTCAACATCTTCAACTCCAGCTGCGTGCTGGCCAAGGCCGAGACTGCCACTGACGCCGCCCACCAGCGGGTCGAGGCGGTGGTGGCCCACGAGTACTTCCACAACTGGTCGGGCAACCGCGTGACCTGCCGCGACTGGTTCCAGCTGTCGCTCAAGGAAGGCTTCACCGTGTTCCGCGACGCCGAGTTCTCCGCCGACATGAACTCGCGCACCGTCAAGCGCATCGAGGACGTGGCCTTCCTGCGCACCAACCAGTTCGCCGAGGATGCCGGCCCCATGGCCCATCCGGTGCGCCCGGACTCCTTCATGGAGATCTCCAACTTCTACACCCTGACCGTCTACGAGAAGGGTTCGGAAGTGGTGCGCATGCTCCACACCCTGCTGGGCGCCGAGGGCTTCCGCAAGGGCACCGACCTGTATTTCGAACGCCATGACGGCCAGGCCGTGACCTGCGACGACTTCGTCAAGGCCATGGAAAACGCCAATGGCGTCGACCTGACCCAGTTCAAGCGCTGGTACAGCCAGTCCGGCACCCCGCGCCTGCAGGTCGAGGACAGCTACGACGCCGAGGCCCGCACCTACAGCCTGACCTTCCGCCAGAGCTGCCCGGCGACCCCCGGCCAGAAGGACAAGCAACCCTTCGTCATTCCCGTGGAACTGGGCCTGCTCGACTGCCAGGGCGGCGAACTGCCGCTGCGCCTCTCGGGCGAGGCCGCGCCCCAGGGCGGCAGCCGTGTGCTGGCCCTGAACGAGGCGGAACAGCACTTCACCTTCGTCGACATCCCCGAACGCCCGCTACCGTCGCTGCTGCGCGGCTTCTCGGCGCCGGTGAAGCTGAGCTTCCCCTACAGCCGCGACCAGCTGATGTTCCTCATGCAGCACGATTCAGACGGCTTCAACCGCTGGGAAGCCGGCCAGCAGCTGTCGGTCCAGGTGCTCTTCGAGCTGATCGGCCAGCACCAGCGCGGCGAGAAGCTGGTGCTGGACCCGCGCCTGATCGAGGCCTTCCGTACCCTGTTGGGCGATGAGTCGCTGGACCAGGCCATGGTCGCCGAGATGCTCTCCCTGCCGAGCGAGGCCTATCTCACCGAGATCAGCGAAGTAGCGGATGTGGACGCCATCCATGCTGCCCGCGAGTTCGCCCGCCAATCCATTGGCCAGGCCCTGTTCGAGCCGCTGCTGGCACGCTTCCAGGCCAACCGCGCGCTGTCCCGCGAAACCGGGTACGTCGCCGAAGCCGCGCACATCGCCCGCCGCACCCTGCAGAACATTGCCCTGTCCTACCTGATGCAGAGCGGCAAGGCAGAGGTGCTGGAGGCTTGCCTGGAGCAGTTCAACCAATGCGACAACATGACCGAACGCCTCTCGGCGCTGGCCGTGCTGGTCAACTCCCGCTTCGAGGCGGAGAAGACCGGTGCCCTGGAGCGCTTCGCCGAGTACTTCAAGGATGACCCGCTGGTGATGGACCAGTGGTTCAGCGTGCAGGCCGGCTGCGGCCTGCCGGGCGGGCTGGAGCGGGTGCAGGCGCTGATGCAGCACCCGGCCTTCACCCTGAAGAACCCGAACAAGGTGCGTGCGCTGATCGGTGCCTTCGCCAACCAGAACCTGGTGAACTTCCACCGGGCCGATGGCGCGGGTTATCGCTTCCTCGCCGACCATGTGATCACGCTCAATGCCCTCAATCCGCAGATCGCCTCCCGCCAGCTCGCGCCCCTGACCCGCTGGCGCAAGTACGATGCCGGCCGCCAGCAACTGATGAAGGCCGAACTGGAGCGCATCCTCGCCTCCGGTGAACTGTCCAGCGACGTCTTCGAAGTGGTCAGCAAGAGCCTCGCCTGAGGTCCTCCCGACTGCCCGTGAAAGCGGGCTGTCATCTTTCCGAAAGAGTCCCTTCATGAAGTGTTACCGGTTAGCGCCGGTAACACTTTTTTGTTACTCGAGGAAATAACTCCCTCCGTTGTTATGCGCTGACTGTCTTAAAAGCCCAGAAAAGGCTTGACCAGGCAGCTTTTGGTATGAGTGTGCATGCCCTGCAAGTGTGATCTTGAGTGACAAATCGAGCCAGATCGTCCGACAAGATCGGACAGGTTTTTCGATTTTGATCAGTGGATGATCAGTCACTTGTTTGACAATTTTCTGTCGCTCAGTCCGCGGGATTTTTCTGACGAACATTTCCGACTTGGCACCATGGTTGCAACTCCGCCTGCCGATTTGGCCCCGTTTCGGTGCGTCTGCAACGGGGTGCGCTCTGCGCTGGGGGTTTCCTGCCGAAGCAAAAAGTCGCCAAGAGCGGCTGGACAAACAGGCCTGCCTGACGGGCCGCCAATAACAAAGTGATCAGTCCACGGAGTAAGACTCGATGGAGCTCAAGTCCCATAAGCCCATGTTGCGTTTCGCACCAGCCAAGGCAGGTTTCGCCTTCGCCGGTATCCTGCCGCTCCTGGTAACCGCCCAGGCCCAGGCGGTGGAGTTCAGTTTCGCCAACGACGAAATTTCCGGTTCCCTCGATACCACGGTTTCTTACGGCCAGCTGTGGCGCGTGCAAGGACGGGACAAGACCAACGACGACATCAACACCAACGACGGTAACCGCAACTTCGATACCGGCCTGGTTTCCGAGGTCTACAAGATCACTTCCGACCTGGAAGCGACCTACAAGAACTACGGCATGTTCGTTCGTGGCACCGCTTTCTATGACACCCAGATCATGGACAAGCGCAACGACTACCTGGACAACAACGACCCCGTCCAGCCGAGCCAGAACTTCCCGAAGGATGACAGCTTCACCCACGAGACTCGCCACAAGGCCGGTCGCGATGCGCAGATCCTCGACGCCTACCTCTATGGCAACTGGGACGTCGCCGACATGCCGGTCACCGGCCGCATCGGCCGCCAGGTGTTCAACTGGGGCGAGGGCATCTTCTATCGCGGTGGCGTCAACACCACCAACCCGGTGGATGCCGCCAAGTTCCGCCTGCCGGGCTCCGAACTGAAGGAAGTGCTGGTTCCGGTGGAAGCCCTGAGCTTCAACCTCGGCCTGACCGAAAACCTGTCGATGGAAACCTTCTACCAGTGGAACTGGAAGGAATCGGCCATCGACCCGGTGGGCACCTACTACTCCGAGACCGACCTGTTTGCTGAGGGCGGCAATACCGCCTATTCGACCCAGCCGCGCCTGACTCCGCTGGCCGGGGCCTACAGCGCCCTGAGCAGCGCGGGTGTCGGCGGCCTGCAGGGCGGCCGTACCGTGGATGCCAACGGCAACATCAAGGTGGCGTCCATCCAGCCGGACATCAACGCCAAGAACGATGGCCAGTTCGGCATTGCCTTCCGCTATATCGCCGAAGAGCTGAACTCCACCGAATTCGGCTTCTACTTCGTCAACTATCACGCCAAGGAGCCGACCATCGAGGCCGACCTGGGCAGCTACCGGGGCTTGAACCTGCAGCAGGTCGCCCAGGGTATCGTTACCGCGCAGACAACCCAGGCCCTGGTCCAGGGGGGCTTCACGCCCCAGCAGATCACCCAGGTCGCGGCGGGTGGCTCTACTGGCAGCGCCCGGGCTGACGCAATCATCGGCGGCGCGCTGGCGAACATTCGCAACCAGGTCAGCGCCGGCCTTGCCGACCCCACTTCCCAGCTGTCCCAGGCGGTCGGCGGCATCGCGACCATCGACGTGGCCAACCAGGTCGACTCCCGTCGCGAGTACGCCGAAGACATCCGCATGTATGGCCTGAGCTTCAACACCACCCTGGGCGAAGCCTCGGTATTCGGTGAATTCGCTTACCGTCCGAACCTGCCGATCGGCATTGCCACCACCAACGACCTGCTGGGTGACCTGCTGCTCCAGGCCCCGCAACTGGCATCCGGCCGCACCGTCAATATCGGTGGCCAGAACGTCCGCCTGGGCAACGAGATCCACAACTCCGAGCGTGTCGAGGCCTACAACGCGTCCCTGGGCACCATCTACAACTTCGGCCCGTCGCTGTCCTTCGACTCCCTGATCGGCGTGGCCGAGCTGGCCTCCGAGCACCTGCGCGGCAGCGACCTGCAGTACACCGCGTTCAACGGCCAGAACCGCTACTACTCCGGCCGTGGCAACAGCTCCTACGTCTCCGGCGGCGATCGCGACGACCAGGTCAACAAGAACGCCTACGGCTACACCCTGCTGCTGTCCGGCACCTGGAACGACGTCTACGCCGGCGTGAACGTTTCCCCCTACGTCGTCTACAAGGACGATTTCGAGGGCAACTCCTACCAGACAGGCAACTTCATCGAAGGTCGCAAGGCATACACCCTGGGCCTCAAGGCCAGCTACCTGAACAGCCTGGAAGCCGAACTGCAGTACACCGAGTTCTACGGCGGTGGCCAGAACAACTCGGTACGCGACCGCGACAACGTCGGCGTCAACGTCAAGTACTCCTTCTAAGCCAACAAGAACAAGACGGGCGCCCCGGCGCCCGCTACAGACTCATCACGGAGAACCCACATGCTGAAAAAGCTTCCGCTGATTAGCGCCGCAGTCGCCCTGGCGCTGTCCGCCAGCAGTGCCCTGGCGTCGGTTGCACCCCAGGACGTCGCCAAGCTCGGCACCAGCCTGACCCCCTTCGGCGCCGAGAAGGGCGGCAACGCCGCCGGCACCATCCCGGCCTGGACCGGTGGCATCACCCAGGCGCCGGCCGGCTACAAGCCCGGCCAGCACCATCTGGACCCGTTTCCGGAAGACAAGCCGCTGTTCACCATCACCAAGGCCAACCTGGACCAGTACAAGGCCAACCTGACCCCGGGTCAGATTGCCCTGTTCAATGCCTACCCGAACAGCTTCCAGATGCCGGTCTACCAGACCCGCCGCACCGGCTCCGCGCCGCAGTGGGTGTATGACAACACCGTCAAGAACGCCAGCTCCGCCAAGCTGCTGGACGGCGGCAATGGCTACGCGGACGCCTATGGCGGTATCCCGTTCCCGATTCCGCAGAGCGGCGTCGAGGCCCTGTGGAACCACATCGTCCGTTACCGCGGCAGCTATATCGTACGGCGTGCCTCGGAAGTGGCCGTACAGCGCAACGGCGACTACTCGCTGGTAACTTCGCAGCAGGAGGCGCTGTTCAAGTACTACAACCCGAAGGGCTCCTACGCCGACCTGAACAACGTCCTGTTCTATTACCTGTCCTTCACCAAGAGCCCGGCCCGCCTGGCTGGCGGTGCGACCCTGGTCCACGAGACCCTGGACCAGGTCCAGGAACCGCGCCAGGCCTGGGGTTACAACGCCGGCCAGCGCCGTGTGCGCCGCGCCCCGAACCTCGCCTACGACACCCCGATCGCCGCCGCCGACGGCCTGCGTACCGCCGACGACACGGACATGTTCAACGGTGCCCCGGACCGCTACGACTGGAAGCTGGTAGGCAAGAAGGAGCTCTACATCCCGTATAACAACTACAAGGTGTCCAGCCCCGAGGTTAAGTACAAGGACCTGCTGCAGCCGGGCCACCTGAACCCGGCCTTCACCCGTAACGAACTGCACCGCGTGTGGGTCGTGGAAGGCACCCTGAAGGAGGGCGCCCGCCACATCTACTCCAAGCGCACCCTGTACCTCGACGAGGACAGCTGGCAAGCCGCAGTGGTCGACCAGTACGACGGTCGTGGCGAGCTGTGGCGCGTATCGATGGCCTACCTGAAGAACTACTACGACCTGCCGACCACCTGGTCCGCGCTGGACGTGTTCCACGACCTGCAGGCCCGTCGCTACCACGTGCAGAACCTGGACAACGAAGAACCGACCACCATCGACTTCACCCAGGCGATTCCGGACGATGGCTACTTCAAGCCGTCCGCCCTGCGTCGTCGCGGTACTCGCTGATTTCGTAGAGCTCCATGAAGAAGGCCGCTACTTGTAGCGGCCTTTTTCGTTTGGCTGAAACTAGGTTGGTAATCCAATGTGGGGCTTTCTGGTGTGGGCTTGTTGTCTGGTGGTCCAGCCCATTGCCGAGTGAGCTTTGGGTTTTTGTTTCGCCCTCCCGGGCAACTCCCTTTTGCAGTCGCCCAAAAGGAAGCAAAACGCTTGCCCCTGCATCCGGGTCCGGCTGCGCCGGACTTCCCTCGCTCCATCATTGCTCCGGGGGCCCGGCGTGAGGGGCCATCCATGGCCCCGCACGCCTCTCGCGGCATCCATGCCGCTCGTCCCCCTGCGCAACGATTCCGCTCGGCCTCCTGAAGGGGCGGAGTCGCTGCCCCACCTTTTTTGCAGACCTGGAAACCATGAGTTGGCATCAGGATTGACCCATTGCATCGGGCGCGAGTCACCCCTCTACCTCTGGGGCGAAGAGGCACGCTTTCGGAAGCACCGCTTCCGGTGCCGATGAGCGACTGAGCGCGAAGCGATCAGGCCGGGGCGCAGGGCGGGGGCCGGGGCGGGCCGCGTTCGGATGAGGGAAATATCCGGCTGCGCGGGGCCAACCAACGCAATCGGACAATCTTCCCAATCCAGTGCTAACTCGATGACCGGCGGGCGAGGGCAGTGCCAGAGCACCCCGCCCGCTGTTACACAGCGCCACCTGCGCTTAACAAAACATAACGTCCTGCTGATTGTGCGCACTTTCCAAAGCTGGCTAGGATTAGGTCGCTGCCTCCCTGGGCAGCTCCCACCTATAACAAAAAGGGGAAAGGTGTATGAGTGAGCCCGTCATGCGGCGCACCCCGTCCGGCCTCACCGTGGAAAGCCTCCACAAGCCGACGTTCCGCTTCCAATCGCCGCTGGCCAAAGCGCTCTCGCTGTTCAGTGTGCTCTCCGTCCTTGCAATAGCCGCTGCGCCCTTGACCGCATCCGCACTGGCCGCCGACGCGCCGGTACTCTCCATTCAGTCGCCCAAGGCCGTGAGCAGCCTGTTGCTCGATGTCGCCCATGCCGGCAAGCGCCTGGTAGCCGTCGGCGACCGTGGCCACATCCTTTACTCCGACGACAACGGCAAGTCCTGGACCCAGGCCAAGGTGCCGACCCGCCAGATGCTCACCTCTGTCTATTTCCTCGACGACAAGAAGGGCTGGGCCGTCGGCCATGACGCGCAGATCCTCGCCAGCGAGGACGGTGGCGTCACCTGGACCCAGCAATTCGAAGACCTGCAGCGCGAAGCACCGCTGCTGGACATCTGGTTCAAGGACGCCAACACCGGTTTCGCCGTGGGCGCCTACGGTGCCCTGCTCAGCACCCGCGACGGCGGCAAGAACTGGGAAGACGTCAGCGACCGCCTGGACAACGAAGACCAGTACCACCTCAACGCCATCGGCGCGGTGAAGGATTCCGGTCTGTTCGTGGTGGGGGAGGCGGGCAGCATGTTCCGCTCCGCCGACTGGGGCGAGACCTGGGAACGCGTCGAGGGCCCCTATGAGGGCTCGCTGTTCGGCGTCCTCGGCACTGCCGAGCCGGGCGTCGTGATCGCCTATGGCCTGCGCGGCCACCTGTTCCGCTCCGCCGATTTCGGCAGCACCTGGGAAACCGTGCCGCTGAAGACCAGCAATGGCGACCTGGAATTCGGCCTGTCCGGTGGCGCCCTGCTGCCCGACGGCAGCCTGGTGGTGGTCGGCCATGGCGGCAGCGTGCTGAAGAGCACCGACAGCGGCCGCACCTTCAAGGTGGTGAACCGCAGCGACCGTATGTCGCTGGCCAGCGTCATCGCCGATGAAAAAGGCAACCTGATCCTGGTGGGACAGGGCGGTGTACGCGTAGCGTCGCCGACCGGCGCCGAGCTGGGCCAACTATAAGAAAGGCGGAGAGTTTCGATGACTACCCATCACCAGGACAAGGCGACGTTCCTCGAACGCCTGATCTTCAACAACCGGCCGGCGGTGATCGTCATCTGCCTGCTGGTCAGCATCTTCCTCTTCTGGCAGGCCCTGCAAGTGCGGCCCTCCACCAGCTTCGAGAAGATGATCCCGCTGCATCATCCCTATATCCAGAAGATGCTCGAGCATCGCAACGACCTGGCCAACCTGGGCAACACCGTGCGTATCTCGGTGGAAGCGGTCGACGGCGACATCTTCACCAAGGAGTACATGGAGACCCTGCGGCAGATCCATGACGAGGTCTTCTACATCTCCGGCGTCGACCGTTCCGGCCTGAAGTCCCTGTGGAGCCCGAGCGTTCGCTGGACCGAAGTGACCGAAGAAGGCTTTGCCGGCGGCGAGGTCATCCCGCAGACCTACGATGGCTCCCCGGCCAGCCTGGAAGAGCTGCGCAACAACGTGCTCAAGTCCGGCCAGATCGGCCGCCTGGTGGCGAACAACTTCAAGTCCAGCATCATCGACGTGCCGCTGCTGGAGTCCTATCCGGACCCGAAAGACCAGGGCAAGCTGCTGAAGCTCGACTACCGCCAGTTCTCCCATGAGCTGGAAGAGAAGATCCGCGACAAGTACCAGGCCCAGAACCCCAACGTGAAGGTCCATGTGGTGGGCTTCGCGAAGAAGGTGGGTGACCTGATCGACGGCCTGATCATGGTGGTGCTGTTCTTCGGTATCGCCTTCCTCATCACCCTGGTGCTGCTCTACTGGTTCACCTGGTGCATCCGAAGCACCATTGCCGTGCTCTCCACCACCCTGGTGGCGGTGATCTGGCAGCTGGGCCTGATGCACAGCGTGGGCTTCGGTCTCGATCCCTACTCGATGCTGGTGCCCTTCCTGATCTTCGCCATCGGCATCTCCCATGGCGTGCAGAAGATCAACGGTATCGCCCTGCAATCCAGCGGTGCCGACAATGCCCTGACCGCGGCGCGGCGCACTTTCCGCCAGCTGTTCCTGCCGGGCATGATCGCCATCCTCGCCGACGCCGTGGGCTTCATCACCCTGCTGATCATCGACATCGGCGTGATCCGCGAGCTGGCCATCGGTGCGTCCATCGGCGTGGCGGTGATCGTCTTCACCAACCTGATCCTGCTGCCGGTGGCCATCTCCTATGTGGGCATCAGCAAGAAGGCCGTCGAGCGCAGCAAGAAGGACGCTAATCGCGAGCATCCGTTCTGGCGCCTGCTGTCCAACTTCGCCCATCCGGTGGTAGCGCCCATCTCCGTGGTCATCGCCCTGATCGCCTTCGGCGGCGGCCTCTGGTACAGCCAGAACCTGAAGATCGGCGACCTCGACCAGGGCGCCCCGGAGCTGCGTCCGGACTCGCGCTACAACCAGGACAACAACTTCATCATCAACAACTACTCCACCAGCTCCGACGTACTGGTGGTCATGGTCAAGACCGGCCCCGAAGGCTGCTCCACTCATGAGGCCCTGGCGCCGGTGGACGAGCTGATGTGGAAGATGGAGAACACTCCGGGCGTGCAATCGGCCATCTCCATGGTCACCGTCTCCAAGCAGGTGATCAAAGGGATGAACGAAGGCAACCTGAAGTGGGAGACCCTGTCCCGCAACCAGGATGTGCTGAACAACTCGATCAGCCGTGCCGAAGGCCTGTACAACTCCGATTGCTCCCTGGCACCTGTGCTGGTGTTCCTCAACGACCACAAGGCCGAGACCCTGTCCCGTGCCGTGGCCACCGTCGAGGCGTTCGCCAAGGAGCACGAGAAGGAAGGCCTGCAGTTCCTCCTGGCGGCAGGCAACGCCGGCATCGAAGCGGCCACCAACGAGGTGATCGCCCAGGCCGAGCTGACCATCCTGATCCTGGTGTACATCTGCGTTGCCGCGATGTGCCTGATCACCTTCCGCTCCATCGCCGCGACGCTGTGCATCGTGCTGCCGCTGATCCTCACTTCGGTGCTGGGCAACGCGCTGATGGCCTGGCTGGGCATCGGCGTGAAAGTGGCAACGCTGCCGGTGATCGCCCTGGGCGTGGGTATCGGTGTCGACTACGGCATCTACATCTACAGCCGCCTGGAAAGCTTCCTGCGTGCCGGCCTGCCGCTGCAGGAGGCCTACTACGAGACCCTGAAGTCCACCGGCAAGGCCGTGCTCTTCACCGGCCTCTGCCTGGCCATCGGCGTGGCGACCTGGATCTTCTCGGCCATCAAGTTCCAGGCCGACATGGGCCTGATGCTGACCTTCATGCTCCTCTGGAACATGTTCGGTGCCCTGTGGCTGTTGCCGGCCCTGGCGCGCTTCCTGATCAAGCCCGAGAAACTGGCGGGCAAGGTCGGCGGTTCGCTGCTGGCGCACTGAGCCTTCTCAGCTGGATGAAAAACCGCGGCCCAGGCCGCGGTTTTTTTATGGGCGGGGCTTGTAGGAAGGGCAAAGGGCAGGCCTGCGGCCTGCTTTCGCGAATGAATTCGCCCCCACAGGAAGAGCGCCGCAGCTGGGCTTCTGCGCGAGCAGCCCCTCTCCCTCTGGAAGAGGGCTGGGGTGGAGACCGAGTCCGACTGCGAATACGAGAGGCAGGCCTGCGGCCTGCTTTCGCGAATGAATTCGCCCCCACAGGAAAGGCGCTGCAGCTCGGATTCTGCACGAGCTGCTCCCTCTCCCTCTGGGAGAGGGCGGGGGTGAGGGAAGCCGAGTCCGACTGGGAGTACGAGGGGCAGATCTGCGGCCTGCTTTCGCGAATGAATTCGCCCCCACAGGAAAGGCGCCGCAGCTCGGATTCTGCACGAGCTGCTCCCTCTCCCTCTGGGAGAGGGCGGGGGTGAGGGAAGCCGAGTCCGACTGGGAGTACGAGGGGCAGATCTGCGGCCTGCTTGGCGACTGAAGTCGCCCCTACAGGGGGGGGGCGGGTCTACCGCGGATAGAGCGGCGGCAACTGGCTGGGCTCGCTGGCCACCTGCTCCCGCGCCTGCGGGGCGGGGAGGGCGCGGATGGCTTTCCACAGGTCCTCGCCTTGCCAGTGCTGGCCGGCCTCGCTGTAGAGCGCGCCGTTCAGGCCGTCCATGGCATCGGACAGGGGCACGAAGCGGGCGGCCATGTCGGCCAGGGTTTCCGGCTGCTGGCGAGCCCAGGCGTCGAGGGCCTGGCGGGTGGCGTGGGAATCGTTGGACTGGCAGGCGCGGCGCAGGTCGTCCAGCAGGGTGCGCGGGCTCGGGCCGGCCTGGACGGGGGGCAGGATGGCCGGCTGGCGGCGGGCGCGCCACCAGAGGCCGAAGCCCAGTGCCGTGGTGCAGGCGAGCAGGGCGCAGGCCAGTTGCCAGGGCCAGAGCCGGGCCTGGGCGCCGGCATTGCCGGCCATTGCTGCATCGGCGGGCGCTGCGCCGGACTCCAGTTCGGGGTTGCTGGCCACTTCCAGGGTGCGGGCTGGCAGTTCGCTGCGCTCCAGGCGATCGTCCCGGGTGTTCCACCAGGTCACTTCCACCGTCGGCAGTTCGAGGCGGCCGTTGTTGATGGGCACGAGAGCCTCGCGATCTTCGCGGCTGCCGATCAGCCCGCGCTCGTCGATCTTGTTGGCCACCTGCGGCTGGTCGGGGTAGCGGCGCAGGCCTTTGGCCTGGGTCGCGGGCAGGGGCGGGATCTGGGCGCTGGAGAGCCCCTCCACCTGCAGCAACAGGCTGCGGGTCAGCGAGTCGCCGGTCTGCGCGCCCTTGGGGTCGGGGCTCCAGGACTCGGTGAGGATCAGGTTGCGCGCCGGCAGCCAGGGCGCGTCGGCCGGGTACTCGGCGGGCTTGGGCTTGACGGTCAGGGGTATTCGCGGCGAGTTCACCCTCGTGAGCTTGCCCGGCCTGGGCCCGAAGGGCTGGTAACCTTCCTGGCTACCGGGGTCGACCAGGGTGGCGCTGAACACTTGCGGAGGAATGTCCAGTAGGCCGCTCTTCTGCGGGAAGAGCGCGTAGCGCACTTCGATCACACCGTGCCGAACGCCATTGATCTCCTTCTCGTAGGTGCGCGGGTCGCCCAGCTGCTCGACGCGGGCGTCATCCATCTGCAGCGGGCTGAGGCTGCTGTCGTCGTAGAGCGAGACCGAGTGGTAGATGCGCAGGGTGAGGATGGCCTGGGCCTGCACATAGACGCTGTCCTGGTCGAGGCTGGCATCGATGAACACCGGCGCCAGGTTGCCGCTGCCGGCGTTCTCGGATTTCTGGACATGCAGTGTGATGGGCGCGCTGTGGACCTCGCCCAGCTTCAGTGCCGGGATGGTGACGAAGCCATTCTGGCGTGGTCGCAGGGTGATGATCCAGCGGGTGGCGCGGTCATTGTGGCCGTTCAGCGTGCCCAGCTGGTTGATCTGGCGCGTACCGAGCACTTCGAACTGGGCTTCGAGCGGGGTCAGGTCGGGTTTGCCGAACAGGGTCGGGTCCGAGGACTCCAGGGTCAGCTCGACGGTCTCGCCTTCGCTCAGGCGGGTTCGGTCGACGTTGGCGGTGAATCCGGCAGCCTGCGCGCAGAGCGCCAGCAGGCTGAGGAGGAGGGTGCAGAGCAGGCGCGTCATCATTGTTCTTCCTGGCGCTGTTGCTGTTCGTACCAGAACTTGCGGCGCAGCAGTTCGGCCGGGTCATCCGGGATCTGCCGCAGCCATTGTTCCAGGGCCTGGCGGCGTTCGTCGCCCAGGGGTTCGGCGCTGGCTGTCCGGGGCTGGGTAACATCCGTGTCCAGGGCGTCTTCGGCAGTTCCGCCGGCTCCCTGCTGCGTGGGCGTCGAGTGCTTGGCCTCGCCATTGCCCTGCTGCATGGTGGATTCGCTGGCGCTCTGTTCGCCTCCCTGTTGCCGGGCGGCGTCCTGTTCGCCGCTCTGGCCAGCCTGCTGCTGGCGGTCGGTATGCTGGGCCTGGGTTTCGCGCCGGCGCAGCAGCTCCTCCACCAGCGCCTTGTTCTTCTGTGCTGCGGCCAGGTCCGGCTGACGCTCCAGGGCCGAGTCGTAGGCGTCGATCGCCGCCTCCAGTTCGCCGGCATGGGCCAGGGCGTTGCCGCGATTGTAGTGGTCCGCCGCGCTGTCGCCCTGGGCGAAGCGGGCGGCAGCCTCCGCATAGTCGCCGGCCTGGTAGAGCGCCATGCCTTGCCAGCGCGGGTCGATGAAGCGCCGCGCGGCTTCTGCCGGGCGCTGGGCCTCCAGCAGGCGCTGGCCTTGCTGGTCGGGGCGCAGCCAGAGGTCGTCGAGTTCCAGGGCCAGGCTGGGGCGCGGCAGCACCAGAAGCAGGGGTAGGCAGAACAGCCAACCGCGACGGCCGGCGCAGGCAGCGATCAGCAGCAGGGGCAGGAGCAGCCAGTGTCCCTGGTCGGCCCAGGCGGCCAAGCGGGCGACCTCGCCGCTGGCCCGCAGGCTGCTGGGACCGTCCAGCAGGCGCAGGCTGCGCAGGTCGCCGTCGTCCAGCCGGGCGCTGGCATAGCGCCCGCCCAGGTTGGACGCGAAGCGCCGCAGTTGGGCGCTGTCGAGTTTCGGCAGGAGGATGGCGCCCTGGTCGTCCGTGAGGAAGCCGCCATCCTCTTCGGCGACGGGCGCTCCGGCTGCGGTGCCGATGCCGAGGATGGCCAGGCGCTCGCCCCGGGAGCCCAGGGCCTTGCGGATGCCGGCCTGTTCCTGCTCGTCCAGGCTGCTGGCGATCAGCAGCAGGCGTCCCTGGCCCTGGGCGCCCTGTTCCAGCAGCGCGAGGGCCTTGCTCACCGCCAGGTCGGCGCGCTGGCCATGCTGCGGCATGATCGAAGGCTTGAGGGCGTCGATCAGGTTGAGGCTGGTCATCAGGTCGTCGGACAGCGGCACCACGCTGTGGGCACTGCCGGCGTAGACCACGATGGCGGTTTGCGCGTCGCGGCGCGCCTCGAGCAGGTCGCGGAGCTTGCGCTTGGCCTGCTCCAGGCGGGTCGGTGCGATGTCGGTGGCGAGCATGGACGGCGTCAGTTCCAGCAGCACCACCAGCGGGTCGGCGCGTTTCTGGGTGCTCTGTTCCATCAATTGCCAGCTGGGCCCGAGCAGCGCCAGCAGGCACAGCAGCCAGGCCAGGCCCAGGGCCAGCCAGGGCAGGCGGCCGCCGCGACGGCTGCCGCCATTCAGCAACCAGGGCTGGAAGGCGCGGGGCAGCAGTTGCTCCCAGCGGCCGCTGCGACGCTCGCGGTGCCAGAGTTGCCAGAGCAGCCAGCCCAGCAGGGGCAGCAGGAGCAGCCAGGCCGGGCGCAGCCAGTGGGGCCAGAGCTCGATCATGTGCGCCTCCGCAGCCATTGCGGGCGTTGTTGCAAGGCGTCGGGCCAGAGTACGCGGCAGACCAGGAAGAGGCTCAGCAGCAGGGCGCCGCCCAGGGGCCAGCTGTAAAGGGAATAGGCCGGGCGCGCCTGGCTGGCGCGCTGGGTCACTGGCTCCAGGCGGTCGAGGACCTCTTCGATTGCCGCCAGCTCCTTGCTGTTGCGGGCACGGAAGTAGCGGCCGCCGGTCTGCTCGGCGATGGCGGTGAGGGTGGGTTCGTCCAGGTCCATGCTCGGGTTGAGGCCGAGGATGCCGAGCACGTCGCTCTGCTCCGGATCGGCGCCGATGCCGATGGTATAGATCTTCACCTGCTCCTCGGCAGCCAGGCGGGCGGCGGTCAGGGGTTCGATCTCGCCGCCGGTGTTGGCGCCGTCGGTGACAAGTACCAGCACCCGGCTGTTGGCCGGGCGTTGGCGCAGGCGCTTAACCGCCAGGCCGATGGCATCGCCAATGGCGGTGTTCTTGCCGGCGATGCCGATCAGCGCTTCGTCCAGCCAGGTGCGCACGGTCTGCCGGTCGAACGTCAGCGGTGCCTGCACGTAGGCCTGGCTGCCGAACAGGATAAGGCCGATGCGGTCGCCGCGACGGCCATCGATGAACTCGCCCATCAGGTGTTTCACCAGGGTCAGGCGGCTGACGTCCTCGTCCTCCCATTGCATGTCGGCGTAGTCCATGGAGCCGGACACATCCACCGCCAGCAGCAGGTCGCGTCCGCTGGTGGGTAGCGGCTGCGGCTCGCCCACCCATTCCGGGCGCGCGCCAGCCGTGAGCAGCAGCAGCCAGAGCAGGGCGAAGGGCGCCTGCTGGCGCCAGGCCGGCAGGTTGGCGCGGGCGCGGCGGCCCACCAGGCTTTCGAGGTCGGCGAGGAAACTGACCTGCAGCGCCGCTTCGCCGCTATCGGCCGGTGGCAGCAGCAGGCGCAGCACCCAGGGCAGCGGGGCGAGCAGAAAAACCCAGGGCCAGGCGAACTCAAACATGTTTGCGGATCCAGGTATCGACGGACTGGTAGAGGCCGTTGATCGCCTTGTCGTCCAGCTTGCACAGCGGACGGTAGGCGCCTTCGACGAGGATCATCCAGCGCGTCAGGCCGGCGGCCGGACAGCGGTTGTCCAGGTAGGCCAGCCAGGCGCGGCCGCTGAGGGTATGGCTGTGATCGCCTGGATAGTGCATGCGGCAGAGGCGCTTGAGCAGGCCGTTGAGCTCCTGCAGCCAGGGGCCGGCCGGTGCGCCGTCATAGGGCTTGGGCAGGCGTGCCAGCTCTTCCAGGGCCGACTGGCGCAGTGGGTCCAGGGGCTGCTCGGGTTCGGCGGCGGCCTTGCGCCCGGCTTGCCGCCACCAACGCCACAGGGCCCAGGCCAGCAGCGCGAGCAGGGGCGGCAGGCACCACCAGCCGGGGGCGGGCGGCCACCAGGGTATCGCCGCCGGAGCGATCAGCGGCTCCAGCCCATCCAGCGGGGTCATCGCGCGCCGCCCTTGTGCTGCAGGTAGTCGCGCAGTTGCTCGATCATGCCTTCCTGGGTGGAGAGCGGCAGCAGCAGTACGCCGAGCTTCTGCGCCAGGCGCTCCCAGCGCGCGGTGCGGGCTTCGCCCATTTCTCGGTAGGCCTGGCGCAGGTCGCTGGCGTGGGTGTCCAGCTCCAGTTGCGCGCCCTGTTCGGCGAAGCGCAACAGGCCGGCGGCGGGCAGGGCGTGGTCCAGAGGGTCGGAGACGGGCATCAGGATCAGGTCGGTATGCCGGGCGAGCAGGGCGATCTGCTGCTCGGCGGTGTCGGACAGGGTGCGTTCGTCGCAGAGGATCACCACCAGGCTGCCCGGGCGCAGCACCTCGCGGGCACGGCGCAGGGCCAGGCTGAAGCCTTCGCGCTGGACCGCCGTCGGGCTGCCGAGGGCCTGGTTGGCGCGGGCCAGCCGGCTGAGCAGCTGCAGCAGGCTCTGCTTGCTGCGCCGTGGCTTGATTTCATGGTGTTCCTGGTCGCTGAACACCAGGCCGCCGACGCGGTCGTTGTGCCCCAGGGCGGCCCAGCCCATAAGGCTGGCGGCCTGGGCCGCGAGCACCGACTTGAACACCAGGCCGGTGCCGAAGAACAGGCGGTGGCTCTGTTCGACCATGATGAATACCGGCCGCTCGCGCTCCTCGTGGAACAGCTTGGTATGGGGCTCCTGGGTGCGCGCCGTGACGCGCCAGTCGATGGTGCGCACGTCGTCGCCGGGTTGGTAGATCCGCACCTGGTCGAAATCCACACCGCGTCCGCGCAGCTTGGAGTGGTGCAGGCCGATCAGCGGACTGCGCCGCGCCGGGCTGGAGAACAGTTGCACCTCCCGCACCCGGTGGCGCATGTCGATCAGCTCGGCCAGGTCGACGTGCACGCCCGCCGCGCTGGGCGCGGGCGGAGCGGCGCCCGGGGTCGCCGGACGGCGCTTCCTGACCCGGAACTTCCAGGCCTCCGCTCGCAGGCGCATCAGGCTACCGCCACCACATCCAGGATGCGCTGGATCACACGGTCCTGGTCGATGCCGGCGGCTTCTGCCTCGAAGGAAAGGATCAGGCGGTGGCGCAGCACGTCGAAGAGTACCGCCTGGATGTCCTCGGGGCTGACGAATTCGCGGCCAGCCATCCAGGCATGGGCGCGGGCGCAGCGGTCCAGGCCGATGGAGCCGCGCGGGCTGGCGCCCCAGGCCAGCCACTCGGCCAGCTCGCTGTCGAACTTGGCGGGGGTACGGGTGGCCATGACCAGGTGCACCAGGTACTCCTCCACCGCGTCGGCCATGTAAAGGCCGAGGATTTCCTTGCGCGCGGCGAAGATCGCCTGCTGGCTGACCTGGTGCTCGGCGCGGGTTTCGCCGTGCAGGGCCTCGCCGCGGGCCTGCTGGAGGATCTTGCGTTCCACCGAGGCGTCCGGGTAGCCGATGCGCACGTGCATCAGGAAACGGTCGAGCTGGGCTTCGGGCAGCGGGTAGGTCCCTTCCTGCTCGATGGGGTTCTGGGTAGCCATCACCAGGAACAGTGGCGGCAGGGAGTAGGTGCAGCGGCCGATGGACACCTGGCGCTCGGCCATGGCCTCCAGCAGCGCGGACTGCACCTTGGCCGGCGCCCGGTTGATCTCGTCCGCCAGCACCAGGTTGTGGAAGATCGGTCCCTGCTGGAACACGAAGCTGCCGTTCTCCGGACGGTAGATCTCGGTGCCGGTGATGTCGGCCGGAAGCAGGTCCGGGGTGAACTGGATGCGATGAAATTCCGCCTCCACACCGTCCGCCAGGTCCTTGATCGCCTTGGTCTTCGCCAGGCCGGGCGCGCCTTCCACCAGCAAGTGACCGTCTGCGAGCAGGGCGATCAGCAGGCGGTCGATGAGTTTTTCCTGGCCGAGGATCTGGGTGGAAAGGAAGTTTCGAAGAGCGACTAGCGCTTCACGGTGTTCCATCGATGGGCTCGTTGAGGTGGAGAAGGGAGACCGTCTAAGGCTCCGGTGGTGGGGCATAACTTTAATCCAGACCAGGGTGGGCGGCCTAGAAGAGCCTGAATTCGGGCGTTGGTTCCGTGATGGCGGAGAGGTTTACATGGGCCTTACACAGGGTGCCGGGCGGACGCGGATTTCCGTAGGCTGGCGATGAGCCAGGCGCAGACATCATGCTCCTCCGCCTGGCAGGGCCCGCTCCATGAACGAATATGTCGCAGCGCCGTAAGCGCGCTGCATCGCTCCCTCGTTAAGCTTTCGCGGCAATGGTGACCGCCGGGTCGCAGTTGTCCCCCGGCATTCACCCGGAGCGGGGCCACACTGCCCGGATCGACCTGTGGCCCTCTCTCCGCTTATTAAGCGTTCTACGCTTAACCCCAACAAAACGAGCCTAGCGGAGCAAAACCATGACGTCCTTCACGGCAGCCAGCAAAGCCGACTTCCAGCATCAACTGCAAGCGGCCCTGGCGCAGCACGTCAGCGAAAAGGCGTTGCCACAAGTAACCCTGTTCGCCGAGCAATTCTTCGGCATCATCGCGCTCGACGAACTGACCCAGCGTCGCCTGTCCGACCTGGTCGGCTGCACCCTGTCGTCCTGGCGCCTTGTGGAGCGCTTCGACCCCGCCAGCCCGGAAGTGCGGGTATTCAACCCCGACTATGAGAAGCACGGTTGGCAATCCACCCACACGGCCGTTGAAGTGCTGCACCCGGACATCCCCTTCCTGGTGGATTCGGTGCGCATGGAGCTGAACCGCCGCGGCTACAGCATCCACACTCTGCAGAACAACGTGCTCAGCGTGCGCCGCAATGCCAAGGGCGAGCTGCTGGAAGTCCTGCCCAAGGGCGGCCAGGGCAAGGATGTGCGCCAGGAATCGCTGATGTTCCTGGAGATCGACCGCTGCGCCAACAATGGCGCCATGAAGACCCTGGAAAAGGCCCTGCTGGAAGTGCTGGGCGACGTCCGCGTCACGGTCGCCGACTTCAAGCCGATGAAGGCCAAGGCCCAGGAACTCCTGACCTGGCTGGACAAGGCCAAGCTCAAGGTCGACAAGGAAGAGTTGGCCGAAGTGAAAGTGTTCATGGAGTGGCTGCTGGACGACCACTTCACCTTCCTCGGCTATGAAGAGTTCACCGTGGCCGAAGAAAACAGCGGCGGCCACCTGGTCTACGACGAGAAGTCCCTGCTGGGCATTTCCAGGCTGCGCCGCGCCGGGCTGAAGAAGACAGACCTGCATATCGAGTCGGAGGCCCTGGCCTACCTGCGCGGGCCGATGCTGCTGTCCTTCGCCAAGGCTGCCGAGCCGAGCCGCGTGCACCGTCCGGCCTACCCGGACTTCGTCTCGATCCGTGAGCTGGACGCCAAGGGCAACGTGGTCAGGGAGTGCCGCTTCATGGGCCTCTACACCTCGGCCGTGTACGCCGAAAGCGTCGAGCGGATTCCTTACATCCGCCGCAAGGTGGCGGAGATCCAGCGTCGTTCCGGTTTCGACGCCAAGGCGCACCTCGGCAAGGAACTGACCCAGGTGCTGGAAGTGCTGCCGCGCGACGACCTGTTCCAGACCCCGGTGGACGATCTCTTCTCCACGGCGATGTCCATCGTGCAGATGCAGGAACGCAACAAGATCCGCCTGTTCCTGCGTCGCGACCCGTACGGCCGCTTCGCCTATGCCCTGGCCTATGTGCCGCGTGACGTGTACTCCACCGAGACCCGCCTGAAGATCCAGCAGATCCTGATGGATCGCCTGCAGGCCAGCGACTGCGAATTCTGGACCTTCTTCTCCGAATCGGTGCTGGCCCGTGTGCAGTTCATCCTGCGCCTGGACCCGAAGAACAAGCTGACGGTGGATACCGCGCTGCTGGAGAAGGAAGTCATCCAGGCCTGCCGCTCCTGGAAGGACGACTACGCCAGCCTGGTCAACGAGAGCTTCGGCGAAGGGCAGGGCACCCGCGTGCTGGCCGACTTCCCGAAAGGCTTCCCGGCCGGCTACCGCGAGCGTTTCGCCCCGCACTCGGCGGTGGTGGACATGCAGCACCTGCACAGCTTGTCCGACGAGCGCCCGCTGGTGATGAGCTTCTACCAGCCGCTGACCCAGGGCGAGCAGCAGCTGCACTGCAAGCTGTACCACGCCGACACCCCGTTGGCCCTGTCCGACGTCCTGCCGATCCTGGAGAACCTCGGCCTGCGCGTGCTGGGCGAATTCCCCTACCGCCTGGCGCGCCAGGACGGTCGCCAGTACTGGATCCACGACTTCGCCTTCACCAGCGCCCTGGGCGACGAAGTCGACCTGCAGCAGCTCAACGACACCCTGCAGGACGCTTTCGTCCACATCGTCGGTGGCCATGCCGAGAACGACGCCTTCAACCGCCTGGTGCTGACCGCCGCCATGCCCTGGCGCGACGTTGCCCTGCTGCGCGCCTATGCCCGTTACCTGAAGCAGATCCGCCTGGGCTTCGACCTGTCCTACATCGCCAGCACCCTGCTGAACCACGCCAACATCGCCAAGGAGCTGGTACGTCTGTTCAAGACCCGCTTCTACCTGGCGCGCAAGCTGGCGGCGGACGACCTGGAAGACAAGCAGCAGAAGCTGGAACACGCCATCCTCGGTGAGCTGGACAACGTCGCCGTGCTCAACGAAGACCGCATCCTGCGTCGCTACCTGGACCTGATCAAGGCGACCCTGCGCACCAACTTCTACCAGCCCGACGCGGCTGGCCAGAACAAGTCCTACTTCAGCTTCAAGCTGAGCCCGCGCCTGATTCCCGATATCCCGCGCCCGGTGCCCAAGTTCGAGATCTTCGTCTATTCGCCGCGCGTCGAGGGCGTGCACCTGCGCTTCGGCGACGTGGCCCGGGGCGGCCTGCGCTGGTCCGACCGCGAGGAAGACTTCCGCACCGAAGTGCTGGGCCTGGTGAAGGCGCAGCAGGTGAAGAACGCCGTCATCGTGCCCATGGGCGCCAAGGGCGGCTTCATCCCGCGCCGCTTGCCGGTGGGTGGTTCCCGTGACGATATCCAGAACGAGGCCATCGCCTGCTACCGCATCTTCATCTCGGGCCTGCTGGACGTCACCGACAACCTCAAGGAAGGCAAGGTGGTGCCGCCGGCCAACGTGGTGCGCCACGACGCCGACGACCCCTACCTGGTAGTGGCCGCCGACAAGGGCACCGCGACCTTCTCCGACATCGCCAACGGCATCGCCCTGGAATACGGCTTCTGGCTGGGCGACGCCTTCGCCTCGGGCGGCTCCGCCGGCTACGACCACAAGGGCATGGGCATCACCGCCAAGGGTGGCTGGGTCTCGGTGCAGCGTCACTTCCGCGAGCGCGGCATCGACGTGCAGAAAGACCATGTCACTGTGATCGGCATCGGCGACATGGCCGGTGACGTATTCGGCAACGGCATGCTGCTGTCGGACAAGCTGCAGGTGGTGGCCGCGTTCAACCACATGCACATCTTCATCGACCCGAATCCGGAATCGACATCCAGCTTCGCCGAGCGCAAGCGCCTGTTCGAACTGCCGCGCTCGTCCTGGGCCGACTACGACGCCAAGCTGATCTCCGAGGGTGGCGGTATCTTCCTGCGCGCAGCCAAGAGCATCGCCATCAGCCCGCAGATGCAGCAACGCTTCGAGATCGAGGCCGACAAGCTGACCCCCACCGAGCTGCTCAATGCCCTGTTGAAGGCGCCGGTCGACCTGCTCTGGAATGGCGGCATCGGCACCTACGTCAAGGCCAGCAGCGAAAGCCATGCCGATGTCGGCGACAAGGCCAACGACGCCCTGCGCGTGGACGGTCGCGATCTGCGCGCCAGGGTGGTGGGAGAGGGCGGCAACCTCGGCATGACCCAGCTGGGTCGCGTCGAGTACGGCCTCAATGGCGGCGCCAGCAACACCGACTTCATCGACAACGCCGGCGGTGTGGACTGCTCGGACCATGAGGTCAACATCAAGATCCTGCTCAACGAAATCGTCGCCAACGGCGACATGACCGGCAAACAGCGCAACAAGCTGCTGGCCGAGATGACCGATGACGTGGGCAACCTGGTGCTCGGCAACAACTACAAGCAGACCCAGGCGCTGTCCCTGGCGCAACGCCGCGCACGGGAGAAGATCGGCGAGTACAAGCGCCTGATCGCCGCTCTGGAAGCGGCCGGCAAGCTGGACCGCGGCCTCGAGTTCCTGCCCTCGGACGAGGAACTCAACGAGCGCATCGCGGGCGGCCATGGCCTGACCCGTCCGGAGCTGTCGGTGCTGATCTCCTACAGCAAGATCGACCTCAAGGAATCGCTGCTGAAATCCCTGGTGCCGGATGACGACTACCTGGCCCAGGAGATGGAAACCGCCTTCCCGGCGCGCCTGGCAGACACCTTCGGCGACGCCATGCGCCGTCACCGCCTGAAGCGCGAAATCATCAGCACCCAGATCGCCAACGACCTGGTCAACCACATGGGCATCACCTTCGTGCAGCGCCTGAAGGAGTCCACCGGCATGAGCGCGGCCAACGTGGCCGGCGCCTACGTGGTGGTGCGCGATGTATTCCGCCTGCCGTACTGGTTCAAGCAGATCGAGGCCCTGGACTCCAAGGTTCCCGCCGATCTGCAGCTGACCCTGATGGATGAGCTGATGCGCCTGGGCCGCCGCGCGACCCGCTGGTTCCTGCGCAGCCGCCGCGAGGACCAGGACGCCGCCCGCGACGTTACCCACTTCCAGCCGCGCGTGGAGGCCCTGGCCGGCCGCCTGGACGAGCTGCTCGAAGGCCCGTCCCGCGAGCAGTGGCTGGCACGCTTCCAGGCCTATGTCGAAGCCGGCGCGCCGGAAGACCTGGCCCGGGTAGTGGCTGGCACCAGCCACCTCTACACCCTGCTGCCGATCATCGAAGCCTCGGACGTCACCGGCAAGGACACCACCGAAGTCGCCGCCGCCTACTTCGCGGTCGGCGGGGCGCTGGATCTGTCCTGGTACTTGCAGCAGATCACCAGCCTGCCGGTGGAAAGCAACTGGCAAGCCCTGGCGCGAGAAGCCTTCCGCGACGATCTGGACTGGCAGCAGCGGGCGATCACCATATCCGTCCTGCAATCGAACGACGGTCCGGTGGAAATCGATGAGCGCGTGGCCTATTGGCTCGACCAGCACCGTGCGCTGGTGGAGCGCTGGAAGGCCATGCTGGTCGAACTGCGCGCCGCCACCGCTACCGACTACGCCATGTACGCGGTGGCCAACCGCGAGCTGATGGACCTGGCCCAGAGCGGCCAGCACGGGGTGTGCATTCCCTGATGCCTCTGGCCATGTAAGTGTTTAGTGCTCTCAGCCCCGCTTCGGCGGGGCTTTTTTTTGGCTATGTCTGCGTTAGCTGTTGCAGCACCGAATAGAGGCGGTTAGTACGGCTCTTTCAGACCTGGGCACCGGCCTGACACATCCCTCTCCCCCGGCCCCCGCCCTGCGCCCCAGCCTGATCGCTTCGCGCTCAGTCGCTCATCGGCACCGGAAGCGGTGCTTCCGAACGCGTACCTCTTCGCCCCGCAGGCGGGCGAGGGGTAACTTAGCTGGCGAGTCCGGAGCAAACCTGAAGCTCATACAGGTCTGAAACCGAGCAGCGAGGGTGGGGCCG
>NZ_SSOJ01000158.1:0-3432 GCF_029871205.1 Pseudomonas sp. BN417
CAGCCGGGCGCCACCTGGCGACCTTCGGCGTCGATCCAGAGTGACTGGCGCAGGCCGAGGCCGAGGGGCTGGTCGGCGGCCAACAGGGTGGGCGGCGTGGTGCCGTCCAGGGTCCAGGCGTAGCGCAGCCGGCGGCAGTTGGGGTCGCCCTTGGCCATGGGTTGTCCCAGGGGCCAGCAGATGGCCGCGACATCAACCTCCGGCGGCTGCGGGTCCTGCGGCTGGGCGATGCCGCGTTGGGCATCGCGGTTCACCAACAGGTCGTGCACCTGCAGCAGCAGCGGCGCCGCCGAGGCCAGGCCGAACTGGCCGGGCACCGGGGTGCCGTCCGGGCGGCCGATCCAGATGCCGATCAGGTGGCGCGGCCCCACGCCTATCGCCCAGGCGTCGCGGAAGCCATAGCTGGTGCCGGTCTTCCAGGCCAGTACCGGGCGCTGGGTCAGCCGCGCGCGCGGGTCGCGGTCCGGGCGCGCCTGGCCGGCGAGGATACGGCGGATGATCCAGGCCGCCCCGGGCGAGAGCAGGCGACGCTCCTGCAGGGCGTCCTGGGGCTGCAAGCGCAGCCGGGCGACCCGGCCCTGGCGGGCGAAGGCGCTGTAGCCGCTGACCAGCTCCTCCAACTTGCTGCCGGCACCGCCGAGGATCAGCGCCAGGTTCGGCTCGCTGGCCGGAGGCAGCGCCAGAGGCACGCCGACATTGCGCAGCTCGCCGGCAAAGCGCTTGGGCCCATAGGCCTCCAGCAGCTGTACCGCCGGCAGGTTGAGGGACATGCCCAAGGCCTCGCTGGCCGAGACCGGGCCGATGAAGCCGGCGGCGAAGTTGCCGGGGCGATAGTCGCCGTAGCGCCGGGGCACGTCCTGCAACAGCGATTCGGAGTGGATCAGCCCGGCGTCCAGGGCCATGCCGTAGAGGAAGGGCTTGAGGGTCGAGCCGGGGGAACGCAGCGATTCGATCATGTCGACATGGCCGAAGCGGCGCTCGTCGGCGATGTCGATGGAGCCGAGGTAGGCGCGCACCGCCATGCTCTGG
This sequence comes from Pseudomonas sp. BN417, assembly GCF_029871205.1. GTDB lineage: Bacteria > Pseudomonadota > Gammaproteobacteria > Pseudomonadales > Pseudomonadaceae > Metapseudomonas. Next base: position 1,030 of record NZ_SSOJ01000158.1, read on the forward strand.
TGCTCGACCACCAGGATAGCCGCCGAGGTGCGCTCCGGGAGGCGCGCGCGCCAGCCCAGCAGCAGGTCTTCCAGGCGGCGCTGGAGAGCAGCGTCGAGGGTGGTGCGGATCAGCGGCGGGCTGTCGGCGCGGTTCAGTCGCCGTGCCAGCAATGGCGCCAGGCTGGGCTCCTGGCGCGGAGCGAGGAGCACGGGCTCCTCCAGGGCTTCGCTCACCGCCCCCTCGGACCAGACCTGGAACTGCGCCAGGCGCCGCAGCACCTTGTCGCGGGCCGCCTGGGCCTGCTCCGGGTGGCGGTCAGGGCGCAGCCGGCTGGGCGCCTGGGGCAGCACCGCGAGCAGCGCCGCCTCGGCACGGGTCAGCTGGGACGGTGGCTTGCCCAGGTAAGCCCAGCTGGCCGCCGCCACACCCTGCAGGGTGCCGCCGAAGGGCGCACGATTGAGGTAGAGACCGAGGATTTCGTCCTTCGACAGATGCCATTCCAGCTGCGCAGTGCGCCAGAACTGGCGCAGCTTGCCGCCGAGGGTACGAGGGTGCGGGTCGAGCAGCCGCGCCACTTGCATGGACAGGGTGCTGCCGCCGGAAAGGACGCGCCCGCCCTTAAGGTTGAGCCAGGCCGCGCGGGCCAGAGCCAGGGGGTTGACCCCCGGGTGCCGGTAGAACCAGCGGTCCTCGTAGGTGAGCAGGGCTTGCAGGTAGTAGGGCGAGACCTGGTCCTGGCTCACCGGGTAGCGCCAGACCCCTTCGGCATCGGCGAAACGCCAGAGCGGCGTGCCGTCCTCCGCCAGCACCACCCGTGCCAGATCATCGCCGGGCAACGGCAGCGGGAACAGCCGGTCGGCCGACCAGAGCAGCGCCAGCAACAGCAGCGGTATCAGAACCAAGGGTCGGCGCAGTACGCGCCAGCGGTGACCTGACCTCAACCACGCCATCCTGGCGGGCGCTGGGTCGACGTGGAGTTGGCGGGCCATGACATCTCCAGGGCAGGGCCGATTCAAGGCGCAGATGGTCTCCCCAACTGCATTTCGCGGCAAGGCATCGAGCCTTCGAAGTCGCAACATTCAAAAAAAGAACGCCATAATTTTGGCCATCCCCTGCCGTTCGTCGAGATTTTGACCGCCAATTCGGGCCGTTTGTATCCCTGCCTTTACAGAGTACCGGGCCGCTCCTAAACGACTATCAAACTGACACCACAGTGCTCTGGCCGTCGCTGTGGTCGGTGCTCGTCGCTTTCACGGTCCCTTGCTCAGATCAGGAGTCCCTCCATGGGTGCTCGCAGCTTCCTGCGCGCTGCCTTCCGGCTACGCGCACGCCCGAAACAGCGGTACGCCCCGCGCTTCCGGGCGGCCCAGCCTCCGCCAGGCATCGCCGCGCGGCCCTGGTAACGCCATCACAACCAACAAGTTCAACAATAGGAATTCAGCATGGCCATCTCCCCCATCTCCTTCGGCAACACCCCCCAGGCCAACGGCGACACCTTTGTCTATGACAGCCTGGCGCCCAACAGCAACGATTGCGTTTACCTGGATGTGATGGCCAATGACCTGGGCGGAAAGGCCAAGACGCTGTACTCGCTCGACGACGGCCTCAATGCCGACGGCAGCGCATCGACCCGCACGCAGATCCAGACGGACCTGCTGGCCCATCAAACTTCATGTTCAAGTGCCTATGGCGCGAGCATCTCGATCGCCCAGGACCCGGCGGATGGGAAAACCAAGGTCGTCTATGACGCCGCCAACCTCTTCGCCAGCGAGGCCTACCGGAGCCTGTCGGCCGGAGAGCTGTTGACGGACAGCTTCACCTACGCCATCCGCCTGGGTAACGGCACGCTCAGCTGGGCCACTGCGACGGTGAAGCTCTATGGGGTCAATGATGCGCCGGAGTCTTCCAATGGCTACGGCACCACCGATGAGGACACACCCATAGTCGGCGCCGCCCTGCCCGGCGCCACTGACATCGATGGCGACAGCGTCACCTATGCCCTGGGCTCGACCGCTGCCGAGCATGGCACGGTCACCGTGCACGCCGACGGCACCTTCGACTTTGCCCCGGCCGCCAACTACTACGGCACCGATAGCTTCTCCTTCGTGGTCAAGGACGGTCAGGGAGGGATCAGTGAGTACACCTACAACTTGACCATCAATTCGGTGAACGACGCCGCCGTACTGAGTGCAGCCACCGTCGAGCTGAACGAGACCAATGCGCCGCTGAGCACCGGCGGCACCCTGACCATCAGCGACGTGGACAGCTCGGAAACCTTCCAGGCCCAGAGCAACGTCGCCGGCAGCTACGGCCACTTCAGCATCACCACGGGCGGCGTCTGGACCTTCACCGCCGACGCGGCGTTCAACGAACTGAACGTCAATGACAGCCTCGTCGACACCTTCCAGGTGCTCAGCGCCG
>NZ_SSOJ01000158.1:3482-17817 GCF_029871205.1 Pseudomonas sp. BN417
CGACGTGGACAGCTCGGAAACCTTCCAGGCCCAGAGCAACGTCGCCGGCAGCTACGGCCACTTGAGCATCACCACGGGCGGCGTCTGGAGCTACCTCGCCGACTCGGCGTTCAACGAACTGAACGTCAACGACAGCCTCGTCGACACCTTCCAGGTGCTCAGCGCCGACGGCACCGCCACCAGCGTCAAGGTGACCATCAAGGGCACCAACGATGCGCCCACCATCGGCCCGGTGACCCTCGCCGCCATCGCCGAAGACAGTGGCCCCCGCCTGATCACCCAGGCTCAGTTGCTGATCGGCGCGGGGGATGTGGACAGTGCCCTCCTTACCGCCAGCAACCTGCAGATCGCATCGGGTGGCGGCAGCCTGATCAACAACGACGATGGCACCTGGAGCTACACGCCGACATCCAATGACGACACGTCCGTCAGCTTCACCTACACCGTCAGCGACGGCTCGCTCAGCACTGCCGGTAGTGCATCCCTCGACATCACGCCGGTGAACGACGCCCCGGTCAATACCCTGCCCGGCCCCCAGACCACCCCGAGCGGAACAGCCAAGACCATCAGCGGCCTGAGCGTCGCCGATGTGGACGCCGCCTCAAGCAACCTGACAGTGACACTGCAGGTCGCCCACGGCACGCTCTCCGCGCAGTCCATCGTGGGCGGGGCCTCCATTGGCGGGCTCAACACCTCGACACTCACCCTCACCGGCACGCTCGCCCAGATCAACGCGACACTGGCAGCCAACGTCAGCTATGTGTCCGCGCTCAATTTCAGCGGCAACGACACCCTGACCATGACCACCAACGACGGCACCAACAGCGATGTCGACAGCCTGGGCATCACGGTCACGCTGGCAAACAATCCGCCGGTGGCGACGACCGACACACTGATCGTGTCCGACGCCACCCACGTGGTCATGTCTGTCGCCACCCTGCTTGACAACGATTTCGATGTCGACGGCGCCTACCTGAGCATCACGAACCTCAACGGTGCCGGGCTGACCAATGTGACCAACCTGCGCTTCGTAACAGGCAGCAACAACAGCCTGATCGAGTTCGATACGGCCACTGACCAGACGAACTTCGGTAGCTTTACCTACACGCTGTCCGACAATAACGGTGGCCAGTCGACGGGGACCGTAAACTTGATCGGAAAGGACCTCCGCCAGAGCACCGACACGGGCAACGAAAATGACACGGTCAACCTCACCGGCAATACCTACCAGGCGTCGTTCATAGATGGGAGAGCTGGCAACGATGGCATTACCGGTGCGGGGAGCGCGATCGACCGCTTCATTGGAGGCATTGGCAATGACACCCTGATGGGTGGAAGTGGCAACGACAGTCTTCGTGGCGGTGCTGGCAACGATACGCTGGACGGTGGAGATGGGCTCGACATGCTCGACCTGTCCGATGCGACCGGAGCGCTCAACGTCACCCTAGTCCAGAGCAGTAGCAACAACCCAGTCGCTCCGTCCGCCCCGGGACTGGGCAACGACAACTACCGGAACATGGAAGGCGTGATCGGCTCCGCCTTCGGCGACACCCTGACCGGCAGCGTAGGCAACGACATTCTGCGCGGCGGAGCCGGCGATGACACCCTGGATGGCGGCGCGGGCAGCGACCTGCTCGACCTGTCCGACGCCACAGGCCCGCTCATTTTCACCCTTAACCAAGACTCTAACCCGGCTGCGGGCAGCAATGGTTTCTGGAAAACCGGAGGACTGCCTGGTGTCGGTGACGACTCCTACAAGAACATGGAAGGCGTGATCGGCTCGGTCTTCAGCGACACCCTGACTGGCAGCGGCGGCAACGACGTCCTGATCGGAGGCGTGGGCGCAGACCAGCTGACCGGCGGCCTTGGTGCCGACACCTTCAGGTACGCCAACCTCAGCGAGGGCGTCGACAGCATCCTCGACTACAGCTTCGCGGCCGGGGACAAGCTGGACTTCTCGGCGTTGCTCGGCAACAGCGCTCCAGTCGGCGCGCTCGTGTCCAACTACGTCGACGTTGTGCAGAACGGCGCTGACGCCAATGTACTGGTGGATGTCGACGGTGCGGGTAGTGCGGCGGGCTTCGTCGAGGTGGCGACCCTGGCCAACGTTGAAGTCACCGGGAGCAACCCGCTGCGAGCCTTGTTCTGGGGTGGCGAACAGATCATTCCGGGCTGATGGGGCTACCGGACTAACCCGGGAGACAGGGCGGCAGGATCGACCGCTTCCCCGGATTTCATCCGGGCTACGATCTTGCCGACCCACGTAGCCCGGATGAAATCCGGGGAGCGGACTCACTCTCCGGCACTGGCCACTTCCGGTTCCGCTCCCCCTACCCAATCGGCAGGAAGCAGGCCCTGACGAACGAACCGATGGAAGCTGGAAAGCGGCCAGTCGCGCACGGCGCCAACAAGACCATGCTTCACCGGATTGAAATGGATGTAGTCCACATGGGCGGCATAGTCTCGCTCGTCGCGAATCAGGTGTTCCCAGAAACGCCGCTGCCAGATATTGGCCTCCCCTTTCGCGCTGAACCTGAGGTCCACGTCGGACTGCTTGCGCAGCAGGGATACGAATCCCGACTTCAACATACGCACACGAGAAGAGAAGTCCGCATCTCCCGGCGGTAACTCAATCAGCAAATGAAGGTGATCTGGTAGGACCACGATGGCAGGAAGCCTGAAGGGCTTTCGGATCATGGCCGTTCTAATGGACTGGCGAAGGTCACCGCAGTATCTGACCAGAAGATCTCGGCGCCTGTCCTGCAACGCCAGCGTCAGGAAATAGCAGGCGCCGGGCACCCGAGACCTGCGGTAACTGACCATCTTGCGACCTCCTTGTCGTATAGCTCCGCGGAGTTCATCCGGGCGACGGGGCTGCGGTCGATCGCTTCCCCGGATTTCATCCGGGCTACAACCTTGCCCACCCACGTAGCCCGGATGAGATCCGGAGACTTCCTGTTCCTATTTTCCCCTCACCACCAACTGCTCCGGCGCCTCCCCCAGCGCCTGCCAGTTCGGCCGGTACATGGATTCCACCGTGGGCGGCGGCACGCGGTAAGTACCGGGGGTGACGGCGCGAGCCAGGTAGAGCAGGTGCGTGGTGTCGTATTCGTTCACATTCAGGGCGGCCACGTAGCGGTCGTCGCGGAACTCCTGGTGCTTGATGGCGGCGTTCTGCATGGACTTCTGCCATTCTTTCACCGCACTGCTGGCGTCTTCCAGGCTGGCGGCGCTCTGGGCGAGGTTCTGGTTCTCCAGTTCCAGGCCCGCCGGCAGCAGGTCCACCACCAGGGCGTCGGGCACTCGCTCCTTGGCTTCGATGGCCAGGTGCACCAGCACCAGTTCACCGCTGTCCAGGGCGCTGAGGTCCAGGCGTTCGCCATCGGCGCCCAGGAATTCGCGGCGGATGGTCAGGTTCTCGCCACCGGGGGGCGGCGCCGCCAGGGGATAGCCGGAGAGGGTCAGCTGCTGGTAGAGCGGTTCGCTGCCGCTGGGGGCGATGCTTAGCGGCTCGGCGAGTAGAGCGCCGTCCAGCTTGAGGCCCGGTTGCTGGTTGCTCAGCTCGCGCTGCTGGTCGCCCGCCGTCAGTTGCGCGCTCCAGTTCGGCTCAGGCTTGGCCAGCAGGCCACGACCGGCCAGGTAGAGGGCGTTGCGTTCCTGGGTGGAGAGCCACTGAGCGCCGGCCACCAGGTCGGCCAGGTCGAACAGACGCTGCTCGCGGGCGCCGGCGGCCAGGTCGTGCTCCTCCAGCAGGGCGAGGATCAGCGCCTGGTCGCGCAGCGGGCTGCCGTAGTCGGCCAGCCAGTCATGGCTTTCCCGCTGTGCTCGCAGCCCCAGCTCCAGGGCCTGGTCTGCGCGCGGGGCATCGCCCATCAGCTTGAAGGCCACTGCCAGTTGCACCAACGGCAGGCCGGAACGGGCGTCGGCGCGGCGCTCCCAGAGGCTGCGCAACGCACCCAGCGGCGCCTGCTGGCTGCGCGCCAGGACATAGCCGGCGTAGGCCTGCACGGCGAAGCGGGTGTGGTCGGCGTTCTCGCTGTAGCTGATCTCGATCAGGCTGCGCTCCTGCAGGTAGCGCAGCAGGCGTTCGCTGGCTTTCTTCAGGGCTTCCGGCGGTACGGCGAAGCCCTGATCGCGGGCGCGCAGGAGGAAGTCGGTGACGTAGGCGGTCAGCCAGTACTCCTCTTCGCTGTCGGCACTCCACAAGCCGAAGCTGCCGTTGTGGCGCTGCATGCCCAGGAGGCGCTCGATGCCCAGTTCGATGGCCTTGCGCCGCTTGTCGTCAGGCTCGCCTTCCAGCCCCAGGCGCTTGAGCGACGCGGCGTCGGCGTAGAGAGAAGGGTAGAGGCCGCTGGTGGTCTGTTCGGCGCAGCCGTAGGGGTAGGCCTTGAGGGCCCGGATCTGCTCGCCGAGGTTCAGCGGCGGGCGGCTGGAGAGCTGCAGCAGGGCTTCGCGGCCGTCCGGCTCGAAGTCATCCAGGATGCCGGCCGGCAGGTTCCAGGGCTCGCCCTTGAGTACTGCGCGGAACTGCCGGAGCTGCGCGGGATAGGCCGGGCGTATGCCGAGGGTCCATTCGCGGCTGAAGGGCGGCAGGTTCTCCCCCGGCAGCTCCAGGCCGTTGACCCGTACCTTGAACACGCCCTGGCCGTAACCGCCCAGCGCCCGCACCGGGATGCGCAAGGTGGTGCGCTGGCCGTCGGCGAGCTGGATGGGCGCCGTCTGGGCACCACCGCTCTGGGCCAGGTCGAGCTGACCGCCGCTCAGCAGTTCCACGTCCAGGCGCTGGGGCTTGCCGGACAGGTTGGTCAGGTCCAGCGCCAGGGTGCTCTGGTCGCCCCCGGCGAGGAAGCGCGGCGCCGCCAGCTCCGCCACCAGGGGCGCGGCCACCACCGTCTTCGCCTCGGCCATGCCGTAGCGCTCGTCGGTCCAGGCCTGGGCCATCAGGCGCAGTTCGCCGTTGAAGTCTGGAATGTCCAGGCTGACTTCGCCCTGGCCCTGGTCGTCCAGGGTTACCGGCGTGCTCTGCAGGGCGACTATGGTGACGCTGGTCTGCGGGCGCTTGCCGCCGCCGGCCAGGGCTGCGTCGCCGCCGAAGGCCAGGGAAGCGAGGCGGCCCTGGCCGGCTTCGATCAGCTGACCGTAGACGTCGAGCTGGTCGGCTCCATAGGCCTTGCGACCGAAGAGTGCGGCAAAGGGGTCGGGGGTGGCGTAGCGGGTGATATTGAGGATGCCCACATCCACCGCTGCCACCAACACGCGTACCTGCTTGGGCATGCTGCCGTCGGCGTTCTTCGCCTGCACCTGGACCTTGAGCGGTTGCCGGGGGCGCATCTTTTCCGGTGCGGTGAGGGTCAGCGCCAGCTTGCGCGGGGCGCGCTCCAGAGGCAGGTGCAACAGGCCCACGGCACGCTTGGGCGTGACGCTGGCCTTGCGTTCGCCGGGGCGGATCACCAGGGCGCTGACGTAGAGATCATGGCGGGCCCAGTCCTTGGCCACCGGGATGTCGAAGGCCTTGCCGCCTGCCGGGACTTCGATGGGTTGCCACCAGAGCGGACCTTCGGCGGACTCCACCAGCAGGTAGCCGCTGCCGGCGCTGGGCGGGGTGATGGTGACCCTGGCGGTGTCGCCTTCGGCGTAGGCCGGCTTGTCCAGCGCCAGCTTGACCTGGTCCGGACGTACGGCGCCGCCGCCGGCATTGTCCTGCCAGCGGTAGCCGGCCCAGAAGCGCAGGCTGCTGGTGATGCCGGTCTGCGAGTCTTCCACTTCCACCCGATAGGGGCCCCACTCCACCGGGAAGCTGACCTTGGCGGTGCCGCCGGCAGCCACCTGCACCTGCTCCTCGGCGAGGTTCAGGTACTTCTCGTTGAAGTGGTAGGTCCAGCCATCGCTCTCGGAGAAGTTCCAGTAGTAATCGCGGCGCTCGCGCACCAGGCGCACCTTGAGGTTGTCGGCGGCCAGCTTGTTGCCCGCGGGGTCGGCCACCAGCAGTTCGAACTCGGCCAGGCTGTCGGCGTCGGTTTCCTCGCCGTCGAACAAGGCACGCAGGCCCGGCAGGCGTTCGGCCGGCCAGACCGGCTGCACCAGGCGGCGGGTGATGGGACGGCCGCCGGACTCCTGCAGGCTGGCCTGGAGAATCAGTTGCAACGGCGACTTGGCATCGCGCCAGCGGGTCTCTATGTCCAACCGGGTCTTGCCATCGGCGTCGAGCTGGGTCTCCTCCAGTTCGATGTCCTGCTTCAGCTCCTCTTCGGTCACCGAACCGAACTGGTAGCCGGGCAGCGCCTTCACCGCCTCACGCAGCGGGCGCACGTAGAGCTGGCCGCTCAGGCGGTTGCCGGATGCCGGCGCGCCGTACAGGTAGCGCCCCTGGACGTCGAAGCGGGCATTCTCGCCGGGGGCGAAGGGATGGTCACTGCCCTTGAGCTCCAGGGCCAGGCGTTCGGGGAGGAAGTCCTCCACCAGGAACTCATAGAGCTGCGGCTTGCCGTCGCCCAGGTCGAAGAGCAGTTGCCAGCGCCCGGTCGGGGCTTCTGCGGCCAGCTGCAGCTGGTACTGGTAGAGCCCGCCCTCCCCGGCTTCCCAGACGAAGCGCCGGCTGACCTGCTCGTCCGGACGACGCACTTCCACGGTCACCGGCTGGCCCGCCACCGCGCGGCCATCGACGTCACGCAGCAAGGCGTTGAGCAGCACGGTCTCACCCGGGCGGTAGAGGTCGCGCGGGCCGAAGACGAAGAACTGCAAGGCATGGCTGGCCGGGCCGGCGATGTCGAACTCGGCCAGGTCCAGGGCCGGCGCGGCCAGACGCAACAGGCTGGTCTGCTCGCCCTGGCGGGCGATCAGCACTTCGGCCTTGGGCGCCAGGGCCAGTTCGGCGTGGCCTTTGCCATCGGTCTTGCCCTGGGCCAGCACGCGGCCTTCGCCGTCCAGCAGTTCCAGTTCGATATCGCCCTGGGCGGCGCCGCCTTCCAGGGCCTGGGTGAAGACGTCCAGGCGGTCGCGGTAACGGTGGGCGGACAGGCCGATGTCACTCAGGGTGAACAGGGTCGCCGGGTTCGAATAGTCGTAGCTGCCGGCCTGCTTCATCACTGCCAGGTAGACGCCGGGCTGCTTCATGGGTTCGAGGCCGGCGATGGGCAGCAGCAGAGTTTCACGGGTGTTGCGCGCGGGATTGAGGTCGAAGCGGCCGGTGTAGACCAGCTCAGCCATCTTCAGCAGCTCGCGGGACTCCCAGATATCCAGGGTGCCGCGCTTGCCCCAGCGAGCGAGGAAGCCGGGCAGCGCCTCGGCCTTGACCCGGAAGAAGTCGACATTGACCCTGTCGACGTTCAGCGCGATCACCGGCAGGCCCTCGGCCAGCCGGGTGGGCAGCAGCGAGCCGCGGCTGGCGAAGCCGACCGTGGCCTGCAGGTCGCGGGTTTCCAGGCGGGTGACGTGTTCCTCGGCGAGTCGGGCGTCATTCACCGCATGCAGGCCGGGGTCGATGGTCAGCACCAGCTTGCGCTTGGGCTCCAGGTGGCGCAGGCGCAGCTCCATCAGGTTGTCGGAGAGCTCCCAGGCGCCGTCCACCTTGCCGCTCGTAGTGTCCACCAGGTGCAGGCGCTCGGCGAACTTCTGCTCCGGGTCCAGCGGCACCGAGAAGGTCACCGACAATGCGCTGGCGCCGTCGAGCTGCACTTCGGAAACGTCTATGACCCTGAGCTCGCGACCGGCGTAGCGCTTGGCCAGCGCGCCGGTGTCGGCGGCCGGCCGTGGCGCCTGCGGGGTCGCGGCGGGTGGCGATTTGGTCGCCGCCTGCTCGGGGGTGGAGGAATCACAGGCGCCGAGCAGACTCAGCACCAGTGCCAGAAGCAATCCTTTCTTCGGCATGGGGGGCACTCTGAGGGGGAATAGGCTGGCGCAGAATATAGACGAGGGCCGGAGGGCTGACGAGAGCCACCGGCGACACTGCCCGCCGCCGGCTCAGTGGCCGTCCGACGACTGCCGCGCCTCCTCCGCCCTGTCCTGGGCCGACGGCCGGCGCTGGCCGTCGGCAACGCCACTGCGTTCGAGCATCGGGTAGGCCAGCGCGGTGACGTGGTAGTGGATGCGCCGGTAGTCGCGCAGCATGCGCTGGAACAGGTCGCCGGACTCGACCCAGGTCGTGCGGTCCTCGCGCAGCCGGCGGAAGTGCTCGCGGCTGGCGCTGGCCTCGAGCCGCCGCAGCAGCGCCTTGCGCGCCAGCAGGCGCTGCGCTGCCGCCAGGTCGCCGCGCATGAACACGCTGATCGCCAGGTGCAGGCTTTCGTCGATGGCCGCCTGCAGCGGTAGCACCTGTTCCAGTTCGAACGCGGAGAAGGCCCGTCCGCGCCCGGCCTTGCGCATCACCTGCTGCAGCAGGCTGTTGGCCACCAGGTCGCCGACGTGTTCGATGTTGATGGTGAACAGGAGGATTTCCTGGGCACGGTCGGCATCGCCGTCGCTCATGCCGTCGTGGCCGATATCGGCGAGGTAGGCACGAATGGCCGCACTCAGCTGGTCGAGCGACCGGTCCTGGCTGCGGATCTCGCTGACGGCGGCGCTGTCGGGTTTCTCAATCAGGCCGGTGGTACGACGCAGCATCAGGATGGCCATGTCAGCCAGGCGCAGGGCTTCGCGGGTGGCATTGGCCAGGCCGATGTTGGCCACCTCAAGACCGGCCTCGTCCAGGTACTGCGGCATTCCCGGATCGTCCGGTTCCGGCTCGTCCGGCAGCAGGCGCACCAGCAGGGCGGCGAGCGGCCCGGTGAGGCCGATCACCAGCACGGCCAGCACTAGGTTGAACGCCGTGTGGAAATAGACCACGGAGGCCGCGCCGAATGGCGCAGCCAGCGTCGCCAGCAGCGGCAGCCAGGGCAACGCCAGCAGGCAACCGAACAGGCGCACCAGCAGGTTGCCCAGGGGCAAGCGCCGGGCCACGCGGGTACGCGCCACGCCGAGCGCCGGCAAAGCGCCGCCGAGGTTGGCGCCGAGCACCAGGGCCAGGGCAGTCGGCAACGAGGCCAGCCCGGTCGCTGCCAGGGAGGCCACCAGCAGCACCACGGCGACGCTGGAGTGGCAGGCCCAGGTGAGCAGCGCCGCCAGCAACAGAGTGATCAGCGGATCGCCTTGCAGGCCGGCGACCGCGGCGATGAATACGTCCGAGCCCTCGATGCTTTCCAGCGACTGGCCGAGCAGCATCAGAGCCAGGAGCATCAGGCCGAGGCCGATCAGGCACTGGCCGACGCTTTCCAGGCGCTGGTCATCGCGCAGGCGGAACAGCACCAGGCCCGCCAGCAGGCAAAGCGGCGCCAGCAACGAGGTATCGAAGCTCAGTAGTTGCACCACCAGGGTGGTGCCGACGTTGGCGCCGAGCATGACCGCCAGCGCCGGCGCCAGGCCGAGGGTGCCGTTGGCGGTAAAAGAGGCGGCCATCATGCTGGCGGCGGTGCTGCTCTGCAGCAGACCGGTGATGCCGAGCCCGGCCAGCAGAGCCAGCCAGCGGTTGCCCAGATGGCGACCGAGCCAGTTGCGCAGGGCGGTGCCGAAGCCACGCAGCACGCCGCTGGAAATCATATGGGTACCCCACAGCAGCAGGGCCACGGCGCCGGCCAGATTGATCAGTAGCGTGGTTCCCTGCATGACGGAACTCCTCATGGATGGTAAGGGCGCGGCCTGGCCACGCCCGTGGGACGGCCGGGCTCAGTACCACTGGCCGAAGCGGCGGATGTAGAGGGTTTTCATGGTCTGCGCGGTGATGCAGTAGCAGAGCAGTGTGCCCACCAGCCAGGGGAAGTACTCCCAGGGCAGCGGCACCAGGCCGACCATCGCGCCCAGGGGCGAGAACGGCACGTAGATGCCCAGCGCCATCACCAGCCCGGTCATCAGCATCACCGGCAGGGCCGCGGTGCTCTGGATGAACGGGATCTTCTGGGTGCGCAGCATGTGCACCACCAGGGTCTGCGAGAGCAGGCCCTCGATGAACCAGCCGGACTGGAACAGCGCCTGCATTTCCGGGCTGTTGGCGGCGAACACGAACCACATCAGCGCGTAGGTGGTGATGTCGAAGATGGACGAGGTCGGGCCGATCCAGAGCATGAAGCGGCCGATGTTCTTCGCGTCCCACTTGCGCGGCTTGGCGAGGAATTCCTTGTCCATCTTGTCCCACGGCAGCGACAGCTGGGAGATGTCGTACATCAGGTTCTGCAGCAGCAGGTGGATCGCCAGCATCGGCAGGAAGGGGATGAAGGCGCTGGCCACTAGCACCGAGAACACGTTGCCGAAGTTGGAGCTGGCGGTCATGTTCAGGTACTTCATGATGTTGCCGAAGGTCTCGCGGCCCTTGATGACGCCCTCCTCCAGCACCATCAGGCTCTTCTCCAGGAGGATGATGTCGGCCGATTCCTTGGCGATGTCGGTGCCGCTGTCCACCGAGATGCCGACGTCGGCATCGCGCAGTGCCGGGGCGTCGTTGATGCCGTCGCCGAGGAAGCCGACGGTGTGGCCGTTGGCCTGCAGCGCCTTGAGCACGCGCGACTTCTGCAGCGGGGTGAGCTTGGCGAATACCGTGCGCTCCTCAACCAGGCGGCGCAGCGTGACGTCACCCAGTTGGTCGATGTCGCGGCCAAGCAGCGGTTCGCCCACCTCCAGGCCGACTTCACGGCAGATCTTCGCGGTGACCACGGCGTTGTCGCCGGTCAGCACCTTCACCGCCACGCCGTTCGCGCGCAGCGCGGCGATGGCCGGGCCGGCGGTTTCCTTCGGCGGGTCGAGGAAGGTGAGGAAGCCTTCGATGACCAGCTCGCGCTCGTCGCTGGCGCTGTATTGCGGGCGCACCTCGCCGGGCGGCAGCTCGCGAGTACCGACCAGGAGCACGCGGAAGCCATCGCGGTTATAGCACCCGGCCTGTTCCAGCAGCTGTTCGCGGCGAAGCTCATCGAGTGGTACGGCCACGCCCGCTTCACGCACCCGGTCGGCGGTGGCCAGCATCTCCTCGACCGCACCCTTGCACACCAACAGGTGCTGGCCGGACTCGCCCTCGAGGATCACCGACAGGCGTCGGCGGACGAAATCAAATGGCAGCTCATCGACCTTGCGCCAGGCCCCGGGGGCGATGAAGCGCGGGTCCTCCTCGGCGAAGCGCACCACCGCGCGATCCATCAGGTTCTTCATGCCGCTCTGGTGGAAGCTGTTCAGCCAGGCCAGCTGCAGCACCTGCGCGCAGGACTTGCCGGCGATATCGAGATGCTGTTCGAGGATGATCCGGTCCTGGGTCAGGGTGCCGGTCTTGTCGGTGCAGAGCACATCCATGGCGCCGAAGTTCTGGATGGCGTTGAGGCGCTTGACCACCACCTTGCGCCGCGACATGGCCACCGCGCCCTTGGCCAGGTTGGCGCTGACGATCATCGGCAGCATTTCCGGGGTCAGCCCGACCGCCACCGCCAGGGCGAACATGAAGGCCTCGGTCCAGTCGCCCTTGGTGAAGCCGTTGATCAGCAGCACCACCGGCACCATGACCAGCATGAAGCGGATCAGCAGCCAGCTGACGCTGTTCACCCCGCGGTCGAAGGCGGTCTGCGCACGGGAGCCGACGATGGAGCGTGCGAGCGAGCCGAAGTAGGTCCGCGCGCCAGTGGCCACCACCACCGCGGTGGCGGTGCCGCTGACCACGTTGGTGCCCATGAAGCAGATATTCGGCAGTTCCAGCAGGTCATGCTGGTCGGCGGCCAGGCGGCTGGCGGACTTCTCCTGCACGGCGCCGAGGGTGTCGTACTTCTCCACCGGCAGGGCTTCGCCGGTGAGCACCGCCTGGCTGATGAACAGGTCACGGGATTCGATCAGGCGGATATCGGCGGGAATCATGTCGCCGGCGGCAAGCCGCACTATGTCGCCGACCACCAGATCGCCCATGGGGATCTCGCGCAGCTCGGCGCGCATGCCGCGCTCGTCACGGCGCAGCACGCTGGCGGTGGTGCGCACCATGGCCTTGAGCGCTTCGGCGGCCTTGGCCGAACGGTGTTCCTGCCAGAAACGCATCAAGCCGCTGGCCAGCACCATGGACAGGACGATGATCACCCCGGTGAGGTCGGTTTCCTCGCCCTCCTGCAAAGGCAGCCAGAAGTCGGTGAAGAAGCTGATCGCAGTCAACGTCATCAGCACATAGATGAAAGGGTTGTTGAAGGCCTGCAGCAGCTGCACGAAGGCATGCGGCGGCCGGTCGTGGGCCACCTCGTTGGGGCCGTCCTGATGCAGGCGCGCCAGCGCTTCGGCCTGGTCGAGGCCGTCCTGGCGGCTGCGGACGTTGGAGAGGGTGGTTTCCAGGCTGTTCTGCGCTTCGCGGGCGGCGCGCATCGATAGCCTGTCATTGCGGCGCTCGGTGTCGAGCCGGGTGTTCTCTTGGGTCGCTACGCTCATGACTCGGGTCCCTTGTCGCGAGCTGCGCGACGGCGACACGAGTCAGCGGCCGGTCAGGTGACGGGCAGCAGCGTGCCGGGTCGCGATGCTCGCGATCGGTCAGAAGGAATGTCGGGGTTGCGGAAGGAGGCCCACTGCGCGCGGCCGGGGCGGCGACGCGCAGTGGGCCGACTAAACGGCTCGTCCATGGCTGACTCCTTGTGCGGATGGTTCGGATGGAAGGCAGCGGCTTCAGCCGCGCCGGCTTCCACGGCTGCGCAACAGGCCTTCCTCGATTTGCGCCTCGATCAGTTCGCGGCTTTCCAGGCGACCGCTGACCGGGCTGACGCGCCAGGCCAGCGGCACAGGTGGGGGCTGGGCGGTAAAAATGACGCCATGTGGCTGGGCGGCGCGGACGCGCATCTTCGCCACGAAGGCAGATACACCTGGAGAAATCGGATTCTTGAAGCTCATGAATCACCTGTACCCGGCGTGCCGGTCACAGGTGAGAAGCACGGGATCAGCCCCGGGCGCTGCTCAACCGACCGGCCCGTTGCGGGCTCCGTCGTTCGTCTGGTGGTGCAATCGAGCCAGCCATCGGTTTTGAGGCTGGCCAACGACTACTGGGCGTGCTGTCCATGGTTCTCGTCGTAGGGAGAAAAAAGGCCCGCTTTCGCGGGCTGGCGTTTTATAGGTCGTCGACCTGGGGCGGTCAACCCGTGAAAGCGCTCTAGGACAGGGCTGAGCTCGGGTTCGGAAAATCCCTTCAGCCAACCGGCAAAATTCCCACAAAGGCGCACCAGTTCGTAGATACCATCTCTCCGATCAGATGCAACCGACCCTTTCAGGTCGGTTGCGGCTGATAGGGTGTCTGCGTCTTGAGCACACCATAGGCAATCTGCAGCAGCTTGCGCATGGCCGCGCCCAGGGCGCTCATCTTGGCTTTCCCGCGTGCCAGCAGACGCTGGTAAAGCGCTTTGACCGTGGGATTGTGCTGTTTGGCCACAATGGCCCCCATGTAGAGCTTGGCCCGCAGCCGAGGCTGCCCCGCTTTGGTCAAGCGTGGTTTGCCTTTTACCGACGTCCCCGAGTCCCAGGGGCGTGGAACCAGGCCCGCATAGGCCGCGCATTGTCGGGCACAGCCAAAGTCGCGGCTGTGCAGAAACGCCAGCAGGTGGCGGGAAAGGACATCCCCGATGCCCTGGATGCTCCGCAGCAGCTCCCGGTTGCGTTTGAGCTGGTCGTGCCGGTCGATGTGGTCGTCGATCTCCTGCTTCAGGCGTTCGGCCTCCTGACGCAGGGCACTGAGCATCGTATCGATGGAGGCCACTACGCTGAGGCTGGCCTGACTGACCTCGGCTTTTTCCCGCCGGTTCAGTTCGCGCTGGAGGTCCTCCTGCAACGCCTCATACCGCACGATCATCGCTTTCAGCTCGCGGATCTCCCGCGCCTCCGGCAACCAGCGTCGGGCCTTTTGGGTCGCGCCAAAACGGGCGAGCACCAGGCTGTCCTGCTTGTCCGTCTTACCGCGAATACCCAGGCTGCGCGCATATTCGCGGACTTGCGCCGGGTTCAGGACGAAGACCTGAACGCCACGGTCGTGCAGGTAATACGCCAAGGATTCGTGGTAGACCCCGGTGGCCTCAAGGAACACCTTCAGTTCCCCGGCGGCAACGCCACTGTGGGTGCAGCACCACTCGATCAAGGCGGCAAAGCCGTCTACTTGATTGGTAAATACCTTGGTCTTGACCTTCAGACTGTCCGGGTCGCGTAACCACAGACAGTCGAGCTTTTGCTTGCTGACATCGATTCCAATAACCGCCATCTCTCGATCCTTGCCTTGTTCATGCAGCCTCACTCCGGTGGAGGGGCTTGGATACCATTCAGGAGTTGGAGAAGAGGGCCGGGAGCACAATCTACGAAACAGAGTCGAGCTCTCAGGATGGGA
>NZ_SSOJ01000159.1:0-5328 GCF_029871205.1 Pseudomonas sp. BN417
TCGCGCCGTGCCCCCGGAGCGACGCTGGAGGGAGGGAACCCCGGCGAAGCCGGGGCCGGATGTTGGGGCAAGTTTTTTGGTTCCTTTTCAACGATTGGAAAAGGGACTCGCCCGGGAGGGCGAAACAGAGACTCGAAGCTCACTCGGCAATGAGCCGAACGAAAAGACTCCAAGCCCCCTCACACCGGATTACCAATCCGGCGTAAGCCCCATTCCCCGGTAATCCGTGAAGAACCAGAAAAAAGCCCGTCGCAGGACGGGCTTTTCTGACGGCTCCGGCCTCAGTGGGTCCGGGCCACGGCGAACTCGCTGAGTTCGATCAAGGCATCGCGATAGACGTTGGACGGCAGCAGGTCCAGGCAGGCGATGGCGCGGGCGACGTAGTCGCGCGCCAGGTGCGCGGTGTAGTCCAGGGCGCCGGCGGCTTCCACGGCGGCGCGGATGCCTTCAAGGTCCTGGCTGCCGCCTTGCTGGATGGCCTTGCGTACGAGGCTGGCCTGTTCCGGGGTGCCGTCGCGCATGGTGGCGATCAGCGGCAGGGTAGGCTTGCCTTCTGCCAGGTCGTCGCCGACGTTCTTGCCGAGGCTGGCGGCGTCGCCGCGGTAGTCGAGCAGGTCGTCCACCAGCTGGAAGGCGATGCCCAGGTAGTCACCGAAGGTACGCAGCGCCTCGGCCTGCTCGGCGGAGGCGCCGGCCAGCATGGCAGCGCTGTGGGTGGAGGCCTCGAAGAGCATCGCGGTCTTGCCGCGGATGACTTCCATATAGGTTTCTTCGGTGGTGCTGGCGTCGCGGATCTTCGACAGCTGCAGCACTTCGCCCTCGGCGATCACTCGGGTGGCCTGGGAAATGATGCGCATCACCGGCATGGAGCCGAGTTCCACCATCATTTCGAAGGAGCGAGCGTAGAGGAAGTCGCCTACCAGCACGCTCGGCGCGTTGCCCCACAGCGCATTGGCGGTGGAGCGGCCACGGCGCAGGCCGGAGGCGTCGACCACGTCGTCATGCAGCAGGGTGGAGGTGTGCAGGAACTCGATGGTGGCGGCCAGCAGGCGCAGCTGGTCACCGCCAAAACCCAGAGCGTTGCCGCTGAGCAGTACCAGCAGCGGGCGCAGGCGCTTGCCGCCGGCGGAGACGATGTAGTCGCCGATCTTCTCCACCAGGGGGACGCGGGAGGTCAGTTGCCGACGGATGATCTCGTCGACTGCGGTAAAATCGTCCGCCACCACGCGGTAGAAAGCCTGGGGTTGCATCAGCCAGAGGTGCTCCTGTTAGGTTGCGCGGCATGCTAGGGACCGGGCCGGAGGCTGTCAAGGCGAGCCCCGGCGGTGCTTGCGCGGCAATCGCGGCTTGCGTACAATCGCGGCCCCTGAACTTCCTTGGGCATTTTCCTGCCTTACGCAATTGCACGGGCGTCAGTTCCGGCCCCATGCAGCCATGCCGACCCATACCTCTTTCTATAAAGCGTCGGGTGAGCAGGTTTAACGGAGAAAATCCATGTACGCAGTTATCGTTACCGGCGGCAAGCAATACAAAGTCGCTGAAGGTGAATTCCTGAAGATCGAGAAGCTCGAAGTCGCCACCGGCGAATCCGTGACTTTCGATCGCGTCCTGCTGATCGGCAATGGCGAAGACGTGAAAATCGGTGCTCCGGTCGTCGATGGCGCCAAAGTAGTCGCTGAAGTGGTCTCTCAAGGCCGTCACGACAAAGTGCGCATCATCAAGTTCCGCCGTCGTAAGCACCACATGAAGCGCCAGGGCCACCGCCAGTGGTTCACTGAAATCAAGATCACCGGCATCCAGGCCTAATTTCCTTTTTGGAGGATTTGACTCATGGCACACAAAAAAGCTGGCGGTTCTACCCGCAACGGCCGCGACTCAGAAAGTAAACGCCTTGGCGTGAAGCTGTTCGGCGGCCAGGTTGTCAAAGCTGGCAACATCATCGTGCGTCAGCGCGGCACCAAGTTCCACGCCGGCGTCGGCGTTGGCCTGGGCAAGGATCACACCCTGTTCGCGAAAGTGGACGGCGTGATCAAGTTCGAGGTCAAAGGTGCTTTCGGTCGCAAGTACGTAAGCATCGTCGCGGCCTGATCGCGACCTCGCTGGAAAAGCCCCGTCTTGCGACGGGGCTTTTTTGTTTCTGATGTGCGGAAACTCTGAATTGCTCGAGCTTCCCTGTATCCTATGTTCTTTGTTTTCTTCAACCCGTCCCCGTGGCGGGAGGCGTCCTGATGAAATTCGTCGATGAAGTATCGATCTTTGTAAAAGCGGGCGACGGCGGCAATGGCCTGATGAGCTTCCGTCGCGAAAAATTCATTGAGAAGGGCGGCCCCAACGGTGGTGACGGGGGCGATGGCGGCTCCGTGTTCATGGAGGCCGATCCCAATCTCAATACCCTGGTGGACTACCGCTACACCCGTCGCTTCGACGCCCAGCGTGGCGAGAACGGCGGCAGCAAGGACTGCACCGGGCGCAAGGGCGAGGACCTGATCCTGCCGGTACCGGTGGGCACCACCGTGATCGATGCCGCGACCCAGGAAATCATTGGCGACCTGACCAGGGCCGGCCAACGCCTGCTGGTGGCCCAGGGCGGCTGGCACGGCCTGGGGAACACCCGTTTCAAGTCCAGTACCAACCGCGCTCCGCGTCAGACCACCAAGGGCAAGCCGGGCGATTCCCGCGATCTCAAGCTGGAGCTGAAGGTACTGGCCGACGTTGGCCTGCTGGGCCTGCCGAATGCCGGCAAGAGCACCTTCATTCGTGCGGTCTCCGCCGCCAAGCCGAAGGTGGCCGATTACCCCTTCACCACCCTGGTGCCGAACCTGGGTGTGGTCAGCGTCGGTCGCTTCAAGTCCTTCGTGGTGGCCGACATCCCTGGCCTGATCGAGGGTGCCGCCGAAGGTGCCGGCCTCGGCATCCGCTTCCTCAAGCACCTGGCGCGTACCCGCCTGCTGCTGCACATTGTCGACATGGCGCCGCTGGACGAAAGCGATCCGGCTGAAGCTGCCGCGACCATCATCGAAGAGCTGGGCCGCTTCAGTCCGGCGCTGACCGAGCGCGATCGCTGGCTGGTGCTGAACAAGGCCGACCAGTTGCTGGATGAAGACCGTGAGGCGCGGTTGAAGGCGGTTATCGAGCGTCTGGACTGGGATGGTCCGGTGTTCGTGATCTCCGCCCTGGAGCGCGAGGGGACCGAGGCCATTTCGCAGGAAATCATGCGCTACCTTGACGAGCGCACCCTGCGCATGGGCGAGGAGCCGCAATACGCCGAGGAGCTCGCCGAGCTGGATCAGCGTATCGAGGACGAGGCCCGTGCCCGCCTGCAGGCCATGGACGATCAGCGCGCCCTGCGTCGCGCCGGCCTGAAGAGCGCCGGTGCCGAGGACGACGACGATTTCGATGACGACGAGGATGACGGCGACGGGCCGGAAATCTTCTACGTACCCTGACTCCGGCGCCGCCCGGCGCTGTGGGATGTTCGCATGGCCGCGCGCCTTGCCGCGCGGCCTTCTAGCTAAGGTTGGACGATATGCGGGACAAGGTGACTGGCGCGCAGCGCTGGGTGGTGAAGATCGGAAGTGCATTGCTGACGGCTGATGGCCGCGGGCTGGATCGTTCAGCCATGGCGGTCTGGGTCGAGCAGATGGTGGCCCTGCGCAATGCGGGCGTGGAACTGGTGCTGGTGTCTTCCGGTGCCGTTGCCGCCGGGATGAGCCGCCTGGGCTGGAATAACCGTCCGAGTGCCGTGCACGAGCTGCAGGCGGCGGCGGCGGTGGGGCAGATGGGCCTGGTCCAGGCCTGGGAGTCCAGTTTCGCCGAGCATGGCCGGCACACTGCGCAGATCCTGCTGACCCACGACGACCTCTCCGACCGCAAGCGCTACCTGAACGCCCGCAGTACCCTGCGCACCCTGGTGGAGCTGGGCGCCATCCCGGTGATCAACGAGAACGACACCGTGGTCACCGATGAAATCCGCTTCGGCGACAACGACACCCTGGCCGCCCTGGTGGCGAACCTGGTGGAGGCCGACCTGCTGGTGATCCTCACTGACCGCGATGGCATGTTCGATGCCGATCCGCGCCACAATCCCGATGCCCAGCTGATCTTCGAAGCCCGTGCCGATGATCCGGCGCTGGATGCCGTGGCCGGCGGCACCGGCGGCGCCCTGGGGCGTGGCGGCATGCAGACCAAGCTGCGCGCGGCGCGCCTTGCGGCTCGCTCCGGAGCCTACACTGTGATCGTGGGTGGACGAATCGAGCGCGTGCTGGACCGCCTCAAGGCGGGCGAGCGCCTGGGGACCCTGCTGGCTCCCGAGCGTGGGCTGCTGGCGGCGCGCAAGCAGTGGCTGGCTGGCCATCTGCAGACTCGCGGCACCCTGGTGCTGGATGCGGGGGCGGTCAAGGCGCTGCGCGAAGATCGCAAGAGCCTGCTGCCGGTGGGCGTGAAGGCTGTCCAGGGCAGTTTCCGTCGTGGCGAGATGGTGGTCTGCGTGGGGCTGGATGGCGCCGAAATCGCCCGTGGCCTCGCCAACTACAGTGCGCTGGAGGCGCAGAAGATCATCGGTCAGCCGTCGGATCTCATCGAGAAGCTGCTCGGCTATGTCGACGAGCCGGAGCTGGTGCACCGGGACAACCTGATTCTGGTCTGAGTGGGTGGAGGGATAGATGCGCCTTTTCAAGGGATTGGTGGCGGCCCTGGCGGCTATGCCGCTGCTGGCGGCGGCCGAAGAGATCGGTTCGGTATCCACCGTGTTCAAGTGGGTGGGGCCGAACGACAAGATAGTGGTCGAAGCGTTCGATGACCCTGGGGTCGAGGGCGTGACCTGCTACCTGTCGCGGGCCAAGACGGGTGGGGTGAAGGGTGGTCTCGGGCTGGCCGAAGACCGTGCCGAGGCCTCGATCGCCTGTCGCCAGGTGGGGCCCATTCGCTTCAAGGGCGAGCTCAAGGATGGCGAGGAGGTGTTCAAGGAGCGCACCTCGCTGGTGTTCAAGACCATGCAGGTGGTGCGTTTCTTCGACCGCAAGCGCAATAGCCTGGTCTATCTGGTCTACAGCGACAGAGTGATCGAGGGGAGTCCGCAGAATGCGGTGACTGCCATCCCGATCATGCCCTGGCCGACGAAGCCCTGACCTGATGCGAGAAGCCCGACGAGTTCGGGCTTTTTTGTGGTTCTTCGCGGATTTTCGGGGAGGCATTGGATTCGCGCTGGATTGGCAAGATTGTCTGATAGCCATGGATTGGCGCCGTGCAGGCGGATGCTGCCCTCTCCCCCCGGCCCCCGCCCTGCGCCCCGGCCTGATCGCTTCGCGCTCAGGCGCTCATCGGCACCGG
>NZ_SSOJ01000159.1:5378-31237 GCF_029871205.1 Pseudomonas sp. BN417
AGCCGGGGCCGGATGTTGGGGCAAGTTTTTTGGTTCCTTTTCAACGATTGGAAAAGGGACTCGCCCGGGAGGGCGAAACAGAGACCTGAAGCCCGCTC
Organism: Pseudomonas sp. BN417; assembly: GCF_029871205.1. Taxonomy (GTDB): domain Bacteria; phylum Pseudomonadota; class Gammaproteobacteria; order Pseudomonadales; family Pseudomonadaceae; genus Metapseudomonas. Next base: position 5,477 of record NZ_SSOJ01000159.1, read on the forward strand.
GGCAATGAGCTGAACACCAGAACCTCAAGCCCCTCACACCAGATTGCCAATCTGACGTGTCTTTCATCTCCCCCGAATCCGCGAAGAACCTTTTTTTTACCTGCGCGATACCGGGCCGAACCTTGGCCGGGCTCCGGCCGTCAGAAACAGGTCGATACTTGAAAGAAACGCAAGTCGCGACGTCGGGCCTATGCTGTCCAGTCAGTGCCTGCGCCCGTGCCGCAGAGGAAACCGCCATGACCGAGGAATACCTGCCGCTATCCTGCGACCTCTACGACTACATCGAGATCGCCTGCCTGCACCGCTACCAGTTGCATATCGAGCTGGCCGGCGGCGGCCGCCTGGACGCTCGCGCCATGACCACCCTGACGACCGCGGACAAGGAAGAGTTCCTTATCGTGCAGAACGAGGGCGGCCAGGAACGCCTGCGCCTGGACCAGATCACCGCCATCACGCCGCTGACCGAAGGGGCGAGTTTCGGGCGGGTGTTGCTGGGGAATCAGATCTGCTGAGCGAGGGCTGTCGGTATCGCGCCCTGCCGGTCGCAGGTCGTCGCCCAGATGGAATCCGGGAATCCCTGCGCCGCCCATTCCCCGGATTGCATCCGGGCTACCAGCCCTACCCGCCATCTCCCCGACGCCTTTAGGGGCGAATTCATTCGCCAGAGCGGGCTGCGGCCCGCCCTTCCGGGCCCGACATGCGGCCCTCCCCCGCGAATCCGCCATAAAAAAACCGGGCTTTCGCCCGGTTTCTTCACATCACCACATCAGATCATCCGGCACCTTGTACGCCGCGTACGGATCGTCGGCTTCAGGCTCCTCGGTCTGGGTATTGAGCAGCACCACTCGGCGCGGATCGCGCTCCTGGATACGCAGGGCGGCATCACGCGGGATCATTTCGTAACCGCCGCCGTGACGGACGATGGCCAGCGAGCCGCGACTCAGCTTTTCACGCAGCATGGCGTTGACGGCGATGCGCTTGACCTTCTTCTCGTCGACGAAGTTGTAATAGTCATCGGTGGTCAGTTTGGGCAGGCGGGAGCTTTCGATCAGCTGCTTGACCTGCGCCGCCTTGGCCTTCTGCTCGGCCTTTTCCTGCTGCTGGCGGTTCAACTCCTGGTCGCGCGCAGCCTTCTCGGCCTGGGCCTGGAGGGCGGCCTGGCGCAGGGAGTCATCCTTCTCGACCTGGTTCTTCTTCTCCAGGCGTTGTTGCTTCTGCTGTTGCTTGCCGGCCTGCTTGGCCTGCTTTTCGTTCACCAGCCCGGCTTTCAGCAGCTGGTCGCGGAGGGAAAGGCTCATGTCGGGATTCAGTCTCTCGAGTTAACAGCCAAGGCTGAGTTTTTCCTGTTTCTTGGCTTCGCCCCACAGGGCATCCAGTTCTTCCAGGGTGCAATCTTCAATGGGACGCCCCGCCTCGCGCAATGCCTGCTCGATGAAACGGAAGCGTCGCTCGAACTTTCCATTGGCGCTGCGCAGCGCGGTTTCCGGGTCGAGCTTCAAGTGCCGCGCCAGGTTGACCACCACGAACAGCAGGTCGCCCACCTCGTCGGCAATGGCCTGCGGATCATTCTCGGACATGGCCTCCAGCACCTCGTCCAGCTCCTCGCGCAGCTTGTCGATCACCGGCAGCGCCTCGGGCCAGTCGAAGCCCACCTGGGCGGCACGTTTCTGCAGCTTGGCCGCGCGGCTCAGGGCCGGCAGCGCGGTGGGCACATCGTCCAGCAACGACAGCTGCTCGGGAGCCGCGGCCTTCTCCGCTCGTTCCTCGGCCTTGATCTCTTCCCAGCGCTGCTTGATCGCCGCTTCCTCCAGCCGCGCCATATCCGGCGCGCCATGGAGGTCGCCATCGGGAAACACATGGGGATGGCGGCGGACCAGCTTGCGGGTGATGGCATCCACCACTCCGGCGAAATCGAAGCGCCCCTCCTCCTGGGCCAACTGGGCGTAATAGACCACCTGGAACAGCAGGTCGCCGAGCTCGCCCGGCAAGTGGTCGAAGTCGCCGCGCTCGATGGCGTCGGCCACTTCGTAGGCTTCCTCGATGGTGTGCGGGACTATGCTCGCGTAGTCCTGCTTGAGGTCCCAGGGGCAGCCGTACTGCGGGTCGCGCAGCCGGGCCATGAGATGCAGCAGGTCGTTCAATTGGTACATGGCAGGTCCGTGGTCATTTCCTGAAGCCGGCTGGTGGGCTGAAGCCCACCCTACGCGTCCTGAGCGTCACGAGCGCAGTCGCTCAGGCGGCCCGGTTGCGGCGAGCCTCGATTATATTCGGCAACTGCGCGATCCGTGCGAGCAACCGCCCCAGGGCGTCCAGGCCGGGAATCTCGATGGTCAGCAGCATCGCGGCGGTGTTGTCTTCCTTGTTGGAGCGAGTGTTCACCGCCAGCACGTTGATGCGCTCGTTGAGCAGCACCTGGGAGACGTCACGCAGCAGACCGGAGCGGTCGTAGGCGCGGATGATGATATCCACCGGGTAGGTCTGCACCGGCACCGGCCCCCAGCTCACCTGGATCATCCGCTCAGGCTCGCGACCGGCCAGTTGCAGGGCCGACGGGCAGTCCTGGCGGTGGATGCTGACGCCACGGCCGAGGGTGATGTAACCGACGATCGGGTCGCCCGGCAGCGGCTGGCAGCAGCCGGCCATCTGCGTCAGCAGGTTGCCCACGCCCTGGATCTGCACGTCGCCGCGCTTGCCCGGTTTGTGGTGCGAGATCCGCCGCGGAATCAGCTCCAGCTGCTCGCTGGCACCCCGCTCCGGTTCGACCAGGGCCTGGGCACAGTTGACCACATGGGCCAGGCGCAGGTCGCCAGCGCCCAGCGCCGCGTGCATGTCCTCGGCCGAACGCAGGTTGCACTTCTCGGCCAACTTCTCGAAGTCCACCGGCGGCAGCGCCAGGCGAGACAGTTCGCGCTCGAGCATGGCCTTGCCGGCAGCGACGTTCTGGTCGCGGGCCTGCAGCTTGAACCAGTGGACGATCTTCGCCCGCGCCCGCGAGGTGGTGATGTAGCCCAGGTTGGGGTTGAGCCAGTCGCGGCTGGGCGAGCCCTGCTTGCCGGTGATGATTTCCACCTGCTCGCCGGTCTGCAGGCTGTAGTTCAGCGGCACGATGCGGCCGTTGATCTTGGCGCCGCGGCAGTTGTGGCCGATCTCGGTATGCACCCGGTAGGCGAAGTCGAGCGGCGTGGCCCCCTTGGGCAGGTCGATGGCATGGCCGTCGGGCGTGAAGACGTAGACCCGGTCCGGCTCGATATCCACCCGCAGCTGTTCGGCCAGGCCGCCGATGTCGCCCAGTTCCTCGTGCCATTCGAGCACCTGGCGCAGCCAGGCGATCTTTTCTTCGTAGTGGTCGGAGCGCGACTTGACGTCGGTGCCCTTGTAGCGCCAGTGGGCGCAGACCCCCAGCTCGGCCTCCTCGTGCATGGCGTGGGTGCGGATCTGCACCTCCAGCACCTTGCCGTCCGGGCCGATCACGGCAGTGTGCAGCGAGCGGTAGCCGTTCTCCTTGGGGTTGGCGACGTAGTCGTCGAATTCCTTGGGGATGTGCCGCCAGAGGGTGTGCACGATGCCAAGTGCGGTGTAGCAATCGCGCACCTCCGGCACCAGCACGCGTACGGCGCGCACGTCGTAGATCTGGCTGAACTGCAGGCCCTTGCGCTGCATCTTCCGCCAGATCGAGTAGATGTGCTTGGCACGGCCGCTGATGTCCGCCTTGATGCCGGTGGCGGCCAGTTCCTCGCGCAGCTGCTTCATCACGTCGGCGATGTACTGCTCGCGGTCCAGGCGGCGCTCGTGGAGCAGCTTGGCGATCTGCTTGTACTGGTCGGGTTCCAGGTAGCGGAAGGACAGGTCCTCCAGCTCCCACTTGATATGGCCGATGCCGAGGCGGTGGGCCAGCGGCGCATAGATGTCGAAGACTTCGCGGGCGACGCGGTGGCGCTTCTCCTCGTCGGCGTTCTTCACTTCACGGATGGCGCAGGTGCGCTCGGCCAGCTTGATCAGGGCCACGCGCACGTCGTCGACCATGGCCACCAGCATCTTGCGCAGGTTCTCCACCTGCGCCTGGGTGCCGAGCACCATGGATTGCCGGGGGTTGAGGCTGGCGCTGATGGCGGCCATGCGCAGCACGCCTTCGATCAGCTTGGCCACGACCGGGCCGAAGCGCTGCTGTACGTCCTGCAGCTGGATCTTGCCTTCGCGCACGCCGCGGTAGATCACCGCGGCCACCAGGGACTCCTGGTCCAGCTTCAGGTCAGCGAGGATCTCGGCGATTTCCAGACCCGTCTGGAAGCTCGAGGAGCCCTCGGACCAGCGATTCTGTGTCGCTATGGCCTGCTGTTCGGCGTCGCGGGCGAACTCGCACGCCTCCTTGAGTACCGCGCGGTCGAGCACCGGGTCGAGGCTGATGACATGGTCCAGCCACGCCTCGAGGTTGATGCTGCCGTCCGTGTTGACCGGCTGTTGCGCTCTCACCTGTACCATCTTGCCTACCTTCCCTACGACGTAAACCCCTCACGTCGAACTGTCGCCAGCCTCTGTCGTGCCGGTCGGATTACGCGGGCTTCCTAGCCCGCCTCGAATAACGCCATGGCCTCGACATGGGCCGTCTGAGGAAACATGTCGAGAATCCCGGCCTTCTTCAGCTGGTATCCCTGCTTGACCAGTTCGGCGCTGTCACGCGCCAGGGTCGCTGGGTTGCAGGATACATAGACCACTCGTTGCGCACCGGTTGCAGCGATCTGCCGAACGGCTTCGAACGCGCCATCGCGTGGCGGATCGAGGAGCACCGCATCGAAGCCCTGCCCGACCCAGACCGCGCCGGCCAGAGGGCTCGACAGGTCGGCCTGGAAGAAGTGCACATTCTCCAGGCCGTTGGCGGCGGCATTGCCGCGCGCCCGTTCCACCATGGCCTCCACGCCTTCCACCGCCACCACCTCGCGCACCTGGCGCGCCAGCGGCAGGGCGAAGTTGCCGAGCCCGCAGAACAGGTCCAGCACCCGCTCATCCGGCTGCGGGTTCATCCAGTCTAGCGCCTGCGCCACCATTGCCTCATTGACCGCCGCATTGACTTGCACGAAGTCACCGGGACGGTATTCCAGCTCGAGGTTCCAGTGTTCCAGGCGATAGCCCAGGCGTGCACCGGGCGAGTCCGGACGGGGCTCGCCCTCGCCATGCAGCCAGAGCTGCGCCTGGTGCGCCGCGCAGAATTCGCGCAGGCGCGCCAGATCGGCTTCGCCCAGCGGCTGGGTATGACGCAACAGCAACGCCGAAGCGGTGCCATGGAACAACTCGACGTGCCCGATCGCCTGCGGCTTTTCCAGGCCACGCAGCAGCTCGGGCAAGGCGCGAAGCACTGGCTGCAAGGGCTGTACCAGCACCTGGCAATCCTTGATGCCGACTATCGCCTGGCTGGAGGCCGCGCGGAATCCCACTTCCAGCTGCCGCGCCTTGAAGTCCCAACGCACGGCGATACGCGCACGGCGCCGGTAACCGAATTCGGCCCCCACAAGTGGGGCTGCCCAGGCCTGTGGCTCGAGGTCGGCGAAACGCGCCAGCTGTTCGGCCAGGGTGCGCTGTTTCAGGGCGAGCTGCTCGGCATGGGGCAGGTGCTGCAGGGTGCAGCCGCCGCAGTGGCCGGCATGGGCGCAGGGCGGCACCAGGCGCAGCGGGCTGGGCACCAGCACCCGTTCGGTGCGGGCTTCCACCACCTGGCTGCGCGCAGCGAGCACGCGCGCTTCCACCTGCTCCTCCGGCAGGGCGCCGGCGACGAACCAGGTACGCCCTTCCACGAAGGCGATGCCGCGGCCGTCATGGGCCAGCCGCTCGATGGTGAGCCGCTGCTTCTTGCCCACCGGGACCTGGGCGGTCTTTGCTCCGCCGCTGGGCTGGAAGCGCAAGCCAGTGTTACGCCGGGACATTGGGGTCTTCGTAAATACCGGTAGAGAGGTATCGATCACCGCGATCGCAGATGATCGCCACCAGGGTGGCGTTCTCCACTTCGCGAGACAGGCGCAGCATGGCCGCCACGGCACCGCCGGACGACACGCCGCAGAAGATGCCCTCTTCACGGGCCAGGCGTCGCATGGTGTCCTCGGCCTCGCCCTGGGCCATGTCGATCACCCGGTCGACGCGGTCGGCCTGGTAGATCTTCGGCAGGTATTCCTGGGGCCAGCGGCGGATGCCGGGAATCGCTGAGCCTTCCTGGGGTTGCAGGCCGACGATCTGGATCTTCTCGTTCTGCTCCTTGAGGTAGCGCGACACGCCCATGATGGTGCCGGTGGTACCCATGGAGCTGATGAAATGGGTGATGGTGCCCTGGGTCTGCTGCCAGATTTCCGGACCGGTGCCGACGTAGTGGGCTTCCGGGTTGTCGCCATTGGCGAACTGGTCCAGCACCTTGCCACGACCGCCGCGCTGCAGGCTTTCGGCCAGGTCGCGGGCCCCTTCCATGCCCTCTTCACGGCTCACCAGGATCAGCTCGGCGCCGTAGGCGGTCATGGCGGCCTTGCGTTCGGCGCTCATATTGTCGGGCATGATCAGCATCATCTTGTAGCCCTTGATGGCGGCGGCCATGGCCAGGGCGATGCCGGTGTTCCCGGAGGTGGCCTCGATCAGGGTGTCGCCGGGCTTGATGTCGCCGCGCAGCTCGGCGCGGGTGATCATCGACAGGGCCGGGCGATCCTTGACCGAACCAGCCGGGTTGTTGCCTTCGAGTTTGACCAGGAGCGTGTTGCTGGTTTCGCCGGCCAGGCGCTGCAAACGGACCAGCGGGGTGTGGCCGACGCAGTCGGCGATAGTGGGGTACTGCAGAGTCATGGCGGGCTTCGCAATCCAGACGCAGGGGGTGCCTATGATAGCGGCAAACCGGGCGGCGCCATATCGCGTATAGATTGCCGCATATGCCCGCAGGTCAGATAGGCAGCAATTGAAGGCCTGCCAAGACTGGGCAGCCAGCACCCGCCAGCCAGACAGCCAGGCGCGGTCGAAAGGGCTCACCAGGATCAGACCTGGACCAACCTCGCGGGCCAGCAGCGGGTCGGCCTCGATGTCCAGGGTGCAGGCAGGCCTTGTATGGGACGCACCTGCGGATAGGAACGATTTTCGTCATTCGATGCAAGTCTTCAGGTTTGTCAGAAGATTCCCATCAAATGAGTCGCTAAACTGCGCACAAAGCACATGGGGAGGATGGGCGTGTACAAGGATCTGGGTATCAAGGGCCGCGTGCTCATGCTGACGCTGCTGCCCACCAGCCTGCTGGCGTTGGTTCTGGGCGGCTATTTCACCTGGGTGCAACAGGCCGACATGCAGACGCAGCTGCTGCAACGCGGCCAGATGATCGCCGAGCACCTTGCCCCCCTCGCCGCTCCGGCCCTGATCCGCGGTGATGCCGTACTGCTGGAGCGCATCGCCGACCATGCCCTCGATCAGGCGGATGTGCGCGCGGTGAGCTTCATCGGCGCCGACCACAAGCGCCTCGCCCACGCTGGCCCGCGCATGCTCAACGAAACCCCGGACGGCGATGGCGATATCCTCGCCCTGAAGAGCAATACCGAGGCCACCCGCTTCCTGCAGCCGGTGTTCGAACGTCACCGGGTGCTCTCCGGGGACGCCACCCCGCTGCCCAACGACAACCTGCTGGGCTGGGTGGAACTGGAGATGTCCCACCAGGGCACCCTGTTGCGTGGCTATCGCAGCCTGCTCGCCAGCCTGTTGCTGATCGCCACGGGCCTTGGCGTCACCGCCCTGCTCGCCCTGCGCATGAGCCGCGCCATCAACGAGCCGCTGCGACGCATCAAGCAGGGCGTGGCGCTGCTCAAGGAAGGCCGCCTGGAAACCCGCCTGCCGCCCCTGGGCAGCCATGAGCTGGACGAGCTGGCCTCGGGCATCAACCGCATGGCCGAAGCCCTGCAGACCGCCCAGGAAGAGCTGCAGCACAACATCGACCAGGCCACCGAAGACGTGCGCCAGAACCTCGAGACCATCGAGATCCAGAACATCGAGCTGGACCTGGCGCGCAAGGAGGCCCTGGAGGCGAGCCGCATCAAGTCCGAATTCCTCGCCAACATGAGCCACGAGATCCGCACCCCGCTCAATGGCATCCTCGGCTTCACCAACCTGTTGAAGAAAAGCGACCTCACCTCGCGCCAGCAGGATTACCTGGCCACCATCGAGAAATCCGCCGACAGCCTGCTCGGCATCATCAACGAGGTGCTCGATTTCTCGAAGATCGAAGCCGGAAAACTGGTGCTGGAAAGCATCCCTTTCAACCTCCGCGACCTGATCCAGGACACCCTCACCATCCTCGCCCCGGCAGCCCACGAGAAGCGCCTGGAGCTGGTCAGCCTGGTCTACCGCGACACCCCGCTGCAGCTGCTTGGCGACCCGCTGCGGCTGAAGCAGGTGCTGACCAACCTGGTGAGCAACGCCATCAAGTTCACCCGCGAAGGCACCATCGCCGTGCGCGCGATGCTCGAAGACGACAGCGACGACGAACTGGTGCAACTGCGCATCAGCGTGCAGGACACCGGCATCGGCCTGTCCGACGCCGACCTGCGCGCCCTGTTCCAGGCCTTCACCCAGGCCGACAACTCGCTCTCGCGCCAGGCCGGCGGCACGGGCCTAGGACTGGTGATTTCCAAGCGCCTGATCGAGCAGATGGGCGGCGATATCGGCGTCAGCAGCACGCCGGGAGTGGGTTCGGAATTCTGGATCAGCCTCAGCCTGCCCAAGGTCCTGGACGAAATCGAGGACGCCGTGCTGCCAAGCCTCGGCGGGCGCCGAGTAGCGGTGCTCGAACCCCAGGAGCTGACTCGCCAGGCGCTCAACCACCAATTGGAGGATTGCGGCCTGGAAGTGCTGGAGTTTCCCAGCATCGGCAAGCTGGTGGACGAAGTGGCCGCCCGCCGTCTCAGCCACCGACCTATCGGCCTGGCAGTGATAGGCGCCGACGTCCAGGCGCTTTCGCCGGAACAGCTCAGCCAGCGCGTCTGGGACCTGGAGCAACTTGGCTGCAAGAGCCTGGTGCTCTGCCCCACCACCGAGCAGGCGCTCTACCACCGCGCCCTGCCGGAGAGTCATAGCCAGCTGCAGGCCAAGCCGGCGTGCACGCGCAAGCTGCAGCAAGCCCTCGCCGGCCTGCTCAGTCCACGCCAGCCGCGCGTGGAAACACCGCCGCAGAACAACAGCCGCGCACCTAAGCTGCTCTGCGTTGACGACAATCCGGCCAACCTATTGCTGGTGCAGACCCTGTTGAGCGACATGGGCGCCGAGGTGCGCTCCGTCGACAGTGGCTTTGCCGCCGTTGAAGCGGTGCAACGCGAACGTTTCGACCTGGTGCTGATGGATGTGCAGATGCCCGGCATGGACGGCACCCAGGCCACCGAGGCGATCCGCCGCTGGGAAAGCGAACAGCGCATCGACCCGGTGCCCATAGTCGCCCTCACCGCCCATGCCCTTGCCAACGAGAAACGCGCGTTGCTCCAGGGCGGCATGGACGACTACCTGACCAAACCCATTGGCGAGCGCCAACTGACCCAGGTGGTACTGAAGTGGAGCGGTCTCAGCCTCGGCGGCCAGCCCGCCCAACGCCAGGGTCAAGGCCGCGAGGACCGCGAGGACAACGGCCTGGACGTGCTGGACCCGGAGGAAGGCCTGCGCCTGGCCGCCGGCAAGGCCGACCTGGCCGCCGACATGCTGTCCATGCTGCTGGCCTCCCTCGACGCCGACCGCGAAGCCATCCAGCAGGCCGTGCAGAGCGGGGACCGCAACACCTTGCTGGAACGGGTCCACCGTCTCCACGGCGCCACCCGCTACTGCGGCGTGCCCCAGCTGCGCGCGGCATGCCAGCGCAGCGAAACCCTGCTCAAGCAGAACGACCCGGCCGCCGAGCGGGCCCTGGAAGAACTGGATGCCGCGATCACCCGCCTGGCCGAGGCGGCCAGGATAGAGGCCTGATCCAGGGCAACTCGCAGTGGCCGTATGCCAGCTATGCTGCTGGCCAACAAAGGAGTCCCCATGCGCGCCATTCTGTTCAGCAGCCAGGCCTATGACCGTGAAAGCTTCCTCGGTGCCAGCCCGACCTTCGAGCTGCACTTCCAGCAAACGCGGCTGACCCTCGACACCACAGCCCTGGCCAATGGCTTCGACGTGGTCTGCGCCTTCATCAATGACGACCTTTCCGCCGCCGTACTGGAACGCCTGGCCAGCGGCGGCACCCGGATGATCGCCCTGCGTTCGGCCGGCTACAACCATGTCGACCTGGCCGCCGCCAAGCGCCTGGGCCTGACCGTGGCGCGGGTTCCGGCCTACTCGCCCCACGCCGTGGCCGAACACGCGGTGGCGCTGATCCTCGCCCTCAACCGCCGCCTGCACCGCGCCTACAACCGTACCCGCGAAGGCGACTTCACGCTCCACGGATTGACCGGCTTCGATCTGGTGGGGAAGACAGTGGGCGTGGTCGGCACCGGCCAGATCGGTGCCACCTTCGCCCGCATCATGGCGGGCTTCGGCTGCGGCCTGCTGGCCTTCGACCCGCAGCGCAATCCCAGCGTGGAAGCGCTGGGGGCAGCCTATGTCGACCTGGCGGAATTGCTTGCCGACAGCGACATCGTCAGCCTGCACTGCCCGCTGACCGACAGCACCCGGCACATGATCAACGCCCAGAGCCTGGAGCGAATGAAACCCGGAGCCATGCTGATCAACACCGGTCGCGGCGCCCTGGTGGATACCCCGGCCCTGATCGACGCGCTCAAGTCCGGCCAGCTCGGCTACCTGGGCCTGGACGTCTATGAAGAGGAAGCCAACCTGTTCTTCGAGGACCGCTCCGACCTGCCCCTGCAGGACGATGTGCTGGCGCGCCTGCTGACCTTTCCCAACGTGATAGTCACCGCCCACCAGGCCTTCCTCACCCGCGAAGCACTGGCCGCCATCGCCCGCACCACTCTGGACAATATCGCCGCCTGGGCCGCCGGGCGGCCGTGCAATCAGGTAGACGCATAGGCCGTGGTAGCATTCGCACCATTTCCGGAGGACCCATGGCCGAACACGATTTCCGCTACAACCTGCTCAACCCCGCTCACACCCTGAACGAATGCCGCGCCCTCTCCCCGGGCCTCTACCAGGTGACCGGCAGCGGTGGCTCGATCCAGGCCGGCGACACCCTGCTGGTCACCCTAAAGGGCAGCCGCGACCTCAGCATGCGTCTCACCGTGGACAAGGTTCGCCACCTGATCAACCCGCCCGGCCAATGGCTGGCGGTGGCCAAGGGCCCGGTGTTCAAAGAGCTTTCCATTCACAACTGGAAGGTCGATTGCGATGCTTGCGGCGCCCACCTGGACTTCGAGTTCGCCGTCGACGGCGGCCTCGGCAAACAGGCCCAGGCACCTGCGGCTGAAGCACGCATCGCCGAGTTGGGCTGGCGCAGCCGCGCCGGCAAGCACTACTGCCCGAACTGTCGTCAGGAGGACGCCAAATGACCAGGAACGCCCTGCTGCTGGCCGCACTGGCCGCCACCCTCGCTGGCTGCGCGACCGATCGCCCTCAGCTGGAGACCGGCAGGACCTACCAGGTGGAATGGATCGGCGAGCGTCCGCTGATCGACCGCAGCCACCTGACCATCACCCTGGGCGACGACAACCGCGCCTATGGCAACGCTGGCTGCAACCACTGGTTCGCGTCTTACAGCCTGGAAGGCGACACGCTCAGCTTCGACGCCGCCGGCAGCACCCGCAAGATGTGCGCGCCCGCGCTGATGGAGCAGGAACAACGCTTCCTCGACGCGCTGGGCAAGGTGCAGCGCTGGGACATCTCCCCCATCGACCAGCTGCGCCTGTGGCCGGCCGAAGGCAAGCCGATCCGGCTGTGGCCGGTGGAAGGCTGAAGCCGCCTCCCCGCTCTTGTGGGGGCGAATTCATTCGCTAAGCAGGCCGCAGGCCTGCCCTTCCCCGCTCCCAAGGGGCTGCTTCGCAGCCCTCAGCGAATGAATTCGCCCCCACAGAAAAGCCATCCCGTACCTAGAAGAGCGTCAGTTGCTCGTGCGCGCCACGCAGGTCCTGCAGCCTCACCCCTACCCCGATAAGGCGCACCGGCTTGTCGCCACGGGCGAATGCTGCGCTGAGCAGTTGCCGATAACTGTCCACGTCACGGCGGGCGCCCGCCTGTTCCAGGGTGGTCTGGGTGAAGTCGTGGAACTTCAGCTTCACAAAGGGTTTGTCCGGCCGATAGCTGCTGTCCAGCCGTGCCATGCGCCCGCGCAGCTCGTCCAGCAGGGCCGGCAGTTGCGCCAGGCAGGCATCGAGATTGGGCAGGTCGTGGTCGTAGGTGTTCTCGACACTGATGGACTGGCGCCGGCTATCCACCTGCACCACGCGATCGTCCTGGCCGCGGGCGAGGTTGTAGAGGCGCTCGCCGAAACTGCCGAACTCCCTGGCCAGTGCCAGCTTGTTCCAGCCCCGCAGGTCGACGCAGCTGCGTACACCGAGGCGGGCGAGCTTCTCCGCCGTCACCTTGCCCACCCCGTGCAGCTTGCTCACCGGCAACGCGGCGACGAACTCGTCCACCTGGTCGGGCGTGACCACGAACAGACCGTCGGGCTTGCGCCAGTCGCTGGCGATCTTGGCGATGAACTTGTTCGGCGCCACCCCGGCGGACACCGTGATGTGCAGCTCCATCGCCACCCGCCGACGGATGTCCTGGGCGATGCGCGTGGCGCTGCCATCGAAGTGAGGGCTGGCGGACACATCCAGATAGGCCTCGTCCAAGGACAGCGGCTCGATGATCTCGGTGTAGTCGCGGAAAATCTGGTGGATCTGCCGCGAGACGCTTTTATAGACGTCCATCCGCGGCCGGACGATGGTCAGGTCCGGGCAGAGCTTGACCGCCGTGCGCATCGGCATCGCCGAGTGCACCCCATAGGCCCGCGCGTCGTAGTTGCAGGTAGCGACCACCCCACGCTTGTCCGGAGAGCCCCCCACCGCCAGCGGCTTGCCCGCCAGGCTGGGGTCGTCGCGCATCTCGATGGCGGCATAGAAGCAATCGCAGTCGATGTGGATGATTTTTCGTTGCGGCATGGCAGCTGTGGCAGGCGAGGAAGGATGTGCAGCGCCGTAGAGGCCGCGGACCATTGCATGATACCGCAGCCGCAGGCGGCCTCCAGCCCGGCGCATTCGGCTCGAACACCCCGCCGTATAGCGCTGCAGCGCGGTCCTGGGTTGCTAAATATTTGAGAGAAAAAGATTTTTTCTTAAATATCGTTTGACAGGGGTCCGTAGAAATGTAGAATGGCCGTCGCGGGATGGAGCAGTCTGGTAGCTCGTCGGGCTCATAACCCGAAGGTCGTTGGTTCAAATCCAGCTCCCGCAACCAACATCAGGAAAAGGCCACTCTTCGGAGTGGCCTTTTTTGTTTGGCCAGAAAATAAGTATTTGATTTAAATAGCAGAAACCAATTGACAGCCCTCCGCAGAAATGTAGAATTGCCGCCGCGGGATGGAGCAGTCTGGTAGCTCGTCGGGCTCATAACCCGAAGGTCGTTGGTTCAAATCCAGCTCCCGCAACCAATTCACGAAAAGGCCACTCGATCGAGTGGCCTTTTTCGTTTCCGCCCTGTCGTTTCCCTCCCGTCCATCCGGGCTAGCCGTCCGCTGCCCGTTCGGAAATACCTCGACCTCTATACTTGAAGCGCACCCATCCACCAGGTGGAGGTTGGCCATGCCCATGCAATGTGCCTCCAGCGAGGAACTCGAATACCTGAACCGCGCCTTGCGAACAGTCAGCGGCTGCAATCGCGCCCTGCTGCGTGCTGAGGACGAAGGCTTCCTGTTCCAGGAAATCTGCCGCGTGGTGGTGGAGGAAGGCGGCTATCGCATGGCCTGGGTCGGCCGCGCCGAGCAGGACGAGGAGCAGACCGTAACGCCCGTGGCCCATGTCGGCCTCGACGAGGCCTACGTGGAGTCGTTGAAGATAACCTGGGCCGACCGCGAGCGGGGTCGCGGCACCACCGGCACGACCATCCGCACCGGCACCCCGACCATCACGCGCAATATCCTCACCGACCCCAGGCTCAGCCCATGGCGAGAAAGCGCCATCACCCACGGTATCGCCTCGGTACTGTCCCTGCCCTTGCGGGTGGAGGGGCAGGTGTTCGGCGCGCTCGCCATCTGCGCCAAGGAGCCGGATGCCTTCGGCGAGCGCGAGCTGGAGCTGCTCAGCGAAGCCGCCGACGATCTCGCCTTCGGCCTCCAGGCCCTGCGCGGCAAGGCCAGGCGCCGGCAGGCGGAACAGCAGGTGGAAGCCCTGAACCGCGCCCTTTCCACCCGAGTGGCAGTCAACCACGCGGTAATCCATGCCACGCGAGAAGCGCCGCTGCTGGCAGAAATCTGTCGGGTGCTGGCGGACGAATGCGGCTACCGCCAGGCCTGGGTCGACTATTGCCTGGATGATCCGGGGCAGGCGTACAAGGTGATGGCCTGCCACACGGCCGATGGTGTCTGCAAGGGCTGGGATGCCGACGACGGACTCCATGACCAGCTGGCGCGGGCGATGACCGAAGGCCGCCCGCTGGTGCTGCGGGACCTGCTCAACGGCTCGGCCCCTGGCCTGCGCGAAACGGCCCGCGAACAGGGTTTCGCCGCTGCCCTGGTGCTGCCGCTACAGGTCGAGGAAGCCCCTATCGGCATGCTGGTGATCATGGCCGCCAAGGCCGACGCCTTCGACGAGAAGGAAGTGGAACTGCTACTGGCCATGGCCAATGACCTGGGCTTCGGCATCTCCACCCTGCGCACCCGCGCCCGGGCGATCGAGGCGGAAGCGACCATCCGCCAGATGGCCTACACCGATACCCTGACCGGGCTGCCCAACAGATTGCGCCTGCGCGAACTGCTGGAAACCGCCATTTCCACCGCCCGCCAGGATCGGCGTGCCTTCGGCCTGCTGCATCTGGAAATCGCCCGCAACCAGGAAATCAATGAAACCCTCGGCTACCGCGAGGGCGACCGCCTGCAGGTTGAGATCGCCGCGCGCCTGAACCAGGTGGTGGGCGCCGAGCGCACCGTGGCGCGGATGGGCGAGTGCGAGTTCGCCGTGCTCATGCCCAACGGTGGCTCCGAGCAGGCTACGCAACTGGCCAAGCAGATCCTCACGGCGCTATACGACCCGGTGGAACTGTCCGGCCTCTACCTGGAAGCGCGGGCGAGCATCGGCATCGCCCTCTACCCCGGGCACGGAACTGCGCCGGAGGCCCTGATCCGCCGCGCCGGCAGCGCCATGGAGCAGGCCAAGCGCTCCAACGCCGGCTTCGCGGTATTCCAGGGCGGCCTCGACCAGGAATGCGCCCAGCACCTGACGCTGATGGGCGACCTGCGCCGCGCCATCGACCGCAATGAGCTGCTGCTCTATTACCAGCCCAAGGTCGACATCGCCAGCAACAAGGTCTGCGGCACCGAGGCCCTGGTGCGCTGGCGCCATCCGCAGCACGGCATGCTGCCACCGGACGAGTTCGTCAAGCTGGCGGAGAATACCGGGCTGATCACCCCGCTCACCCTCTGGGTGCTGGATACCGCCCTGGGCCAGCGCTACGCCTGGCACGAAGAGGGCGATGATCGCCCCATCTCGGTCAACCTCTCGGCCCATGACCTGCGCGACCCGAGGCTTCTGGAGCGCATCCAGGGCTCCTTCGCCACCTGGGGCGCCAAGCCCCACTGGATCGAATTCGAGCTGACCGAAAGCGCACTCATGGAAGATCCGGTGGCCTCGATGCAGACCCTCACCGCGCTGAAGAAGCTCGACGCCCACCTGACCATCGACGACTTCGGCACGGGCTACTCGTCCCTGGCCTATCTGCAGAAGCTGCCAGTGGACTCGCTGAAGATCGACCAGTCCTTCGTCACCCGCATGACCAGCAACGACGGCTCGGCCCAGATAGTCCGCTCCATCATCGAACTGGCCCACAACCTGGACCTGACCGTGGTCGCCGAAGGCGTTGAGGACCAGCTGACCTTCAACCAGCTCGGCCAGTACGGCTGCGATATCGCCCAGGGCTACAAGATCAGCCAGCCGATCCCGGCCGAGCAGTTCCGCGACTGGGAGACCCGCTCGACCTGGCATTGACCGGTCGCTTGAGCCGCCCTTCGAACGCCCGGCGCAGATCGGTGGTGGGCGGTGGCGCGAAGCGCATCCGCTCGAACATGGTGTTGAGGTGGCCGATCAGCCGTTCGGTCGCGGCCTGCGTATCACCCGCCTCGAGAGCCACCAGCAGGTTCATCTGCTCGTCACAGGCACCAGCGGACAGGACTTCCTCCTTGTTCAGCGCGATGGTCAGCGAAGCGCGCGACAACAGGCCGCGGAGGAACTTGAGCAGCAGCGGGTTGCCGGCGTATTCCGCCAACCGCAGATGGAATCGCGCAGAACCCTCCGTCAGGCCGGCGCGATCCCCCGCCGCGAGGCAGCGACGCTGCTCCGCCACCAGCCCGCGCAATTCGGCGAACTGCTCGCGTCCGAGCCGCGGGCCCACCAGGCGGATCACCTCGGACTCGATGAGGATCCGTGCTTCCAGTACCTGCCTGGCCTGGCACTCGGTCGGCCGGGCGATGCTGGCGATCTGGTTCGGCTCCAAGACCACCGCACCCTCCTCGGCCAGTCGGCTCAGCGCACGCTGGATGGTCGAGGCGCTGACCTGGAAGATCCGCCCCAGGGTTTCCTTGTTCAACCGAGTGGTGGGCGCCAGGCGCCTTTCGAGGATCGCCGTATAAATGCTGTCGTAGACGAATCGGCTGGACGCGGACTGTGCCGACTTCGCCGTCGCCGCCTGAGTATGGGTTCCGATCATGGTCACACCTGCCTGGATGACTAGCCGCCGATATCCGGCGGCAGACGCAAGTTGATGTTCAAACGCACGCCTTCATTGAGGATGTGCTGGCGCATCGCGCGGCTGGCCTGCTCGCTGTCGTGGTTGCGGATGGCGCGCAGGATGGTTTCGTGTTCCTGCAGCACCTCCTCCGCGTACTCCGCGTTGCGTGTCATCAGCGCGTCGCTCTGCTCCAGCGCATCGCCGATCTGCCGGGAAACGCTGAGGAAGATAGGGTTGGAGCTGAGCGCGACCAGCTGCCGGTGGAAGGCGGTATAGGCCCCTGCGAGAAGCGAAGGATTGCGATCCTCCACCGCCTCGCGCATGTCCAGCAGCAGCAGGCGCAGCTGGCTCAGGTCGGCACTGGCCGCCGTCTGAGCCACCAGCCCGGCGGTGAAGGGCTCCAGCGCGTAGCGCAGCTGCAGCACATCCTCCAGGCTCGCCCCGGGCGCGCGGACTTCCGCCAGGGCCTTGCCCTGACGCTCCAGCACCATCACCCCCTTGCCCGGAAGCGAGCGCACCACGCCGAGGGTTTCCAGCACGGTGATCGCCTCGCGCAGGCTCGGACGGCTGACCTCCAGCCGCTCGGCCAGCTCGCGCTGGCCGGGCAGCATCTGGCCCGCCGCCCACTGCCCCTGTTCGATGGGTTCGAGCAGTTTCTTGACCACCGAATCGATCAGCTTGGACGAAGAGAACATCTATCCCTCCCTATTTGAGGATTTCCCGTTGCAGCACCCACGGCGCGGCCGCACCGCCCATGGCCTGCGATGAGAGCAGAGCCGAGCGGCGATGTCATCAACGTCCGGCCTCGCTTTCCGCTGCCGTGCGCAGCTGTGCACCGCCCGCGGCCACGGGCGCCTTGCGGCCGTCCAGCAGGGACTGTGCACGGCCAATATCGATATCGTTCTCCCAGCGGGCGATGGCCACGGTAGCGACGCAGTTGCCGATCAGGTTGGTCAGCGCGCGGCCGATGCCCATGAACCAGTCCACCGACAGCACCAGCACCAGGCCGGCCGCCGGGATGGCAGGCACCGCGGTGAGGGTCGCCGCAAGAATCACCAGCGCCGAGCCCGGTATGCCGTGGGCGCCCTTCGAGGTGACCAGGGACACCAGCAGGATGGTGAGCAGGTCGCTCATCGCCAGCGGCGTGCCGGTGGCATGGGCGATGAACACTACCGCCAGGGTCAGGTAGATGGAAAAACCGTCGAGGTTGAACGAGTAGCCGGTGGGAATCACCAGGCCAACGGTGGAACTGCGGATGCCCAAGTGCTCCAGCTTGCGCATGACCTGGGGCAGCACGGCATCGGACGACGCGGTGCCGGCGACGATCAGCAGCTCCTCGCGGAAATAGCGCAGGAACGGCAGCAGGCGGACCCCGCACAGACGCAGCACGCTACCGAGCACCGCCAGCACGAAGAGCGCGCAGGTGAGGTAGAACACCACCACCAGCGCACCGAGGTGGCTAAGGGATTCGAGGCCGTACTTGCTGGTGGTGAAGGCCACCGCACCGAAAACGCCCAGGGGCGCGAGGCGCACGATCATGGCCATGATGCGGAAGATCACGTGGCTGAACTCGTTGACCAGCCGGGCGACACCGCTGGCCTGTTCGCCCACCAGGTTCAGGGCGCTGCCGAACAGCACGGAAAACAGCAGGACCTGGAGGATGTCGTTCTGGGCGAACGCGCTGAAGACCGAGGACGGGATCAATCCCAGGAAGAAGGCCACCGGCCCGTGCATCGCCTGGGTCCCGCCGCTGTAGATGGCCGCATCGCTGGCCGAGAGGTCGTTCAGGTCGATGCTGGCGCCGTCGCCCAGGCCAATGCCGTAGGCGACCACCAGGCCGATGACCAGGGCGAAGGTGGTCAGCACCTCGAAATAGATCACCGACTTCAGGCCGATGCGCCCGACCTTCTTCAGGTCGCCGGCACCGGACATGCCATTGACCACCACGCAGAAGACGATCAGGGCGATCAGCATCTTGATCAGCTTGATGAAACCATCGCCGAGGGGTTTCAGCTGGGTCGACAGCTCGGGCAGGGCGATGCCGCACAACACGCCAAGCACGAGGCCAATCATGACTTGCAGGAATATCGAGCGAGTGCAGAGTTTCCAGAGCATTGCGGGGGTCTCCAGTCGGTGCGACTGTCCGCCTCCGTCGATTCTGGGGGTCGGACGACCGCTTAATTGTTGTGGTATTACCGGTCAGACCAGTGCAGCCTATTCCCAGCTTGCGAAACTGGCAAGCCCCTCTTCGCGCCACCCGCGACGGATGGACCAGCTAAGCTCGCCGGAGCAGCCAGGCAGCCTCCTTCCAGCCCGGGCCGGGACGCCCGCGAGAAAAAAATCGGCCTGGCACTTGGAACTTGCTGCCAGCGCCCACACTCAGTGGCGCACATTGCCCAGAGGTGCTCAATGCGCGCCAACACCCCGCCAGTGGAAAATCCGGCCAACGGCCAGCTCAACGAAGAACCCGCCCCGCTGCGCTGGCTCGACCGCCTCACGGCCTACCGCCAGTGGATAGTCATCGCCTTTACCCTGCTGGTTTTCGTCCTCGGTCTGCTCGCCTGCTGGCACCTACTGCGCGAGCTCGATCCCGACGCCCTGCGCGCTGCCGTCCGCAATGTCCCCGGCAGCAGCCTGCTGCTCGCCCTGGGCGCAACCCTGCTCAGCTACATCGCCTATGTGGGCTACGAGTGGTCGGGCTGCCGCTTCGCCGGCGTGCACCTGCCGCTGCGGCGCATGGCCCTGGGCAGCTTCTGCGCCTCCGGTATCGGCAACGCCGTGGGGCTGTCCATGCTCACCGGCGGCTCGGTGCGTTTCCGTCTTTACGGGCGAGACAAG
Organism: Pseudomonas sp. BN417; assembly: GCF_029871205.1. Lineage (GTDB taxonomy): Bacteria > Pseudomonadota > Gammaproteobacteria > Pseudomonadales > Pseudomonadaceae > Metapseudomonas. Next base: position 25,154 of record NZ_SSOJ01000159.1, read on the forward strand.
CTGGGCGCCGGCGATATCGCCCGCATCACCCTGTTCGCCAGCCTGGCCCTGGGTTCGGCCCTGCCGCTGCTGGCGGCCCTGGCGGCGCTGAGCACGCCGGTCGCCGCGTCCCTTGCCCTCGGCCTGCCGGAAAGCCTGGTGACCACCCTCGCCACAGCCGTGCTGCTGGCCGGCGCCTTGCTGATCGTCTGGATCTCGCGCCAGCGCGCGCCGCAAGCGCCAGTGCCCGGCTGCATCGATTTCCCGCTGGGCAATCGCAGCGTGCGCCTGCCTGGCCTGCACCTGGCGGCGTTGCAACTGCTGATCACCCTGGTCGACGTCTGCGCCGCCGCCTGCGTGCTCTATGTGCTGCTGCCCGAAGCGCCGCCCCTGGGCGCCTTCCTGCTGGTCTACCTGCTGGCCCTGGCCGCCGGAGTGCTCAGCCATGTGCCCGGCGGCGTCGGCGTATTCGAGGCGGTACTGCTGGCCGCCTTCGCCGGCCAGCTGGGCGCCGCGCCCCTGGCCGCGGCCCTGTTGCTCTACCGCTTGATCTATATCGGCCTGCCCCTGGTGCTGGCCTGCCTGCTGTTGCTGGCCAACGAGGCCCGCCGCCTGTTCCCGGCCGGCCGCCAGGCCCTGCGCGCAGCCTCCGGCCTGGCAGCGCCGGTGCTGTCGCTGCTGGTGTTCCTCGCTGGCGTGGTGCTGCTGTTTTCCGGCGTCACCCCGGCGGTGGACACCCGCCTGGAGCACATGAGCTTCCTGATTCCGCACCGATTGATCGACGCCTCGCACCTGGCGGCCAGCCTGGTAGGGGTGCTCTGTCTGCTGCTGGCCCATGGCCTGCGCCATCGCCTGTCGGCGGCCTGGGCGCTGACGGTGGTGTTGCTGCTGGCGGGCGCCGGGCTGTCCCTGCTCAAGGGGTTCGACTGGGAAGAAGCCAGTCTGCTGACCCTGACCGCCGTACTGCTGGCGATTTTCCGCAGGGCCTTCTATCGCCCCAGCCGCCTGCTGGAAGTGCCCTTCTCGCCGCTCAACCTGGCGGCCAGCGCCTGCGTGCTGCTGGCAGCAGTCTGGCTGATGTTCTTCGCCTTCCAGAACGTGCCCTACAGCCATGAACTCTGGTGGCAGTTCGAGGTGGATGGCGATGCCCCGCGCGCCCTGCGCGCGTCCCTGGCGAGCGGTTTGCTGCTGGCCGGCATAGCCCTGGCCTGGCTGCTGCGGCCGGTGCCGCCGACCATCCACGAACCCACCGAGGAGGAGCTGCAGCGCGCCGCCGAAGTGATCCGCGGCTCCGACCAGCCGGATGGTGGCCTGGTGCTGACCGGCGACAAGGCCCTGCTCTTCCATCCCCGCGGCGACGCCTTCCTGATGTACGCACGCCGCGGCCGCAGCCTGGTGGCGCTGTTCGACCCCATAGGCCCGATCGCCCGCCGCGCCGAGCTGATCTGGCAGTTTCGCGACCTCTGCGACTTCCACCGGGCGCGGCCGGTGTTCTACCAGGTGCGCGCGGAAAACCTGCCCTACTACATGGACATCGGCCTGACCGCCCTGAAGCTGGGCGAGGAGGCGCGGGTCGACCTCACCCGCTTCGACCTGGAGGGCAAGAACAAAGCAATGAAGGACTTGCGCTACACCCTCAGCCGCGGCCAGCGCGATGGCCTCAGCCTGCAGATCTTTGATGCCGGCACCGCTCCCCTGGAGCGGTTGCAGGCCATTTCCGAAGCCTGGATGCAGGGCAAGCAGGCGCGCGAGAAGGGCTTCTCACTCGGCCGTTTCGACCCGGACTACCTGCGCCATTTCCGCATTGCCACCATCCAGTTCGAGGGTAAGCCGGTGGCCTTCGCCAACCTGCTGGAAACTGCCGGCAACGCCCTGTCCAGCATCGACCTGATGCGGGTCCACCCCCACGCGCCTAAGCTGACCATGGAGTTCCTCATGCTCAGCCTGCTGCTGCATTACAAGGAGCGTGGCCATGCGCGCTTCAGCCTGGGCATGGTGCCGCTGGCGGGCCTGCAGCCGCGTCGCGGGGCACCGCTGACCCAGCGCCTGGGCGCACTGGTTTTCCGCCGTGGCGAACAGTTCTATAACTTCCAGGGGCTGCGCCGTTTCAAGGAAAAGTTCCAGCCCGACTGGGAGCCGCGCTACATGGCGGTGCCCGCCGGCCTCGACCCGCTGGTGGCCCTGGCCGATACGGCGGCGCTGATCGCCGGCGGCTTCACCGGCCTGGTCAAACGTTGAGGTGTCCATGCTCAAGCGCAAATGGCGGCACCTGCTGCTGATCCTGATCCTCATCCTGGTGGGTGCGGTCCTGCTGTTCTGGAGCCGGCCCGCGCCCCAGGCGAAGCTGGATCACCTGAAACTGTCCGACGGTAGCCCCATGACCCTGGCCAGCCCCGGCGGCTCGGTGCAGCACCGCGTCCTGCTGATGGCCAGCGGAAACCAGCGCCTGGGCGACGCCGATCTGCTGGCCCTGGCCCGCAATGGCAACGCCCGGCTCCTGCAACTGGAGCTGCCGGCCCGGGACTGCACGGCCCAACAGCAACGCCTGCAGCAGGCCAGCGAGACCCTGGGCGGCGCTCCCACCCTGGTGGCAGGCGTAGGTCCGGCCGCAGCCTTCGCCTGGCGCTGGCTGGCCGGCCAGGGCGACGACAACGCCCAGGCCCTGTCCGTCGACTTCAACCTGGACACCCCGGACTGCCCCGCCGCGCTGCCACAGAAGGCGCCCCACGGCCACTGGCTGGCCGCGTGGAACGACAACCCGGACGACCGCAGCGCCGCCTTCGCCCGCAACCAGGCCAACGCCGAAACCCTGATCGGCGACTACGACACCAGCCTGGAACAGCTCCTGCGCCAGCGCCTGCAGGGCCTGCTGCAAGGCCAGGGCGAGCCCTTGCCGGTGGTGGAAGTGCCCGCCGCCAAGCCGGCAGATACCATCACCCTGTTCTATTCCGGCGACGGCGGCTGGCGCGACCTTGACCGCGCTGTGGCCGCCGAGATGGCCAAGCGCGACTACCCGGTGGTCGGCATCGACGCCCTGCGCTACTTCTGGCAGCACAAGAGCCCTGAACAGGGCGCTGCCGACCTCAGCCGGCTGATGCAGGACTACCGCGAGAAATGGGGCGCCAAGCGCTTCGTGCTGGCCGGCTACTCCTTCGGCGCCGACGTGCTGCCGGCCTTCTACAACCGCCTGCCCAGGACGGACCAGGAGCAGGTGGATGCCATCCTGCTGCTGGCCCTGGCCCGCAGCGGCAGCTTCGAGATCGAGGTGCAGGGCTGGCTCGGCAAGGCCGGCCAGGAAGCCGCCACCGGTCCTGAACTGGCCAGGCTGCCCGCGGCCAAGGTGCTCTGCGTGTTCGGCAAGGAAGAGGCGACGGAAAGCGGCTGCACCCAGGAAGGCGCCGTGGGCGAACATCTGGAACTGCCCGGCGGCCACCATTACGACGAGAACTACCCGGCATTGGCGGAGAAATTGCTGAAAGCGGTTGAGAAACGCCAGGGCGAACAGACGAAGTCTTGACCCGGATTCAGATTCCCTTAAGGGAGTGCGGTTATCCTGCCGGGCGAATCCGCCACAAGGTGCGGAACGAGGAACCGTAATGAGTCTGAAAAGTACCCCCTCCCGCTATGGAAGCCTGTCCATTGCCCTGCACTGGCTGATGCTGGTGCTGATCGCAGCCGTCTATGCCTGCATCGAACTCAAGGGCAACTTTCCCAAGGGCAGCGATACCCGCGAACTGCTCAAGCAGTGGCACTTCATGCTCGGCATGGCCATCTTCGCCCTGGTCTGGCTGCGCCTGATCGGCCGCCTGCTGGCCCCCACTCCACCGATAGCGCCGGCTCCGGCCACCTGGCAGAACGGCCTGGCCAAGCTGATGCACCTGGCGCTCTACGCGCTGATGATCGGCGCCCCCCTGGCCGGCTGGCTGATCCTCAGCGCCGCCGGCAAGCCCATTCCCTTCTTCGGCCTGGAACTGCCGCCACTGATCGACAAGAACCCGGATCTGGTCGGGCAGATCAAGGAACTGCACGAGCTGGCGGGCACCGCCGGCTACTGGCTGATCGGCCTGCACGCGGTGGCAGGGCTGTTCCACCACTTCGTCAGCCGGGACAACACGCTGGTGAGGATGTTGCCCGGGCGCAACTGAGTGTCTCGTTGATGTACTGAGCCCTCTCCCTTCAGGGAGAGGGTTGCGTCACTTGAACGTACACCTGTGCCCCCGGATTCCTACAAAGGCCGTCGCCCCCGTTCAGATCTCCACCTGCGTCCCCAGTTCGATCACCCGGTTGAGTGGCAGGTTGAAGAACTTCAGGTTGCTGTTGGCGTTCTTCAGCAGGAAGGCGAACAGCGCCTCGCGCCAGCGCGCCATACCGATACGCTTGGTGGGGATCACCGTCTCGCGGCTGAGGAAGTAGGTGGTGCTCATCGGACTGAAGTCCAGCTCGCTGAGGTGACAGAGCTTGAGCGCGGCCGGGACATCCGGTTCATCCATGAAGCCGAAATGCAGCAGCACCCGGAAGAAGCCCTCGCCGTAGGCCTCCACGTCGAAACGCCGTTCCAGCGGCACGCGCGGCGTGTCTTCGCTGACCACGGTCAGCAGCACCACCCGTTCATGCAGCACCTGGTTGTGCAGCATGTTGTGCAGCAGCGCATGGGGCACGGCGTCCGGCCGGGCGGTGAGGAACACCGCGCTGCCCTGCACGCGGTGCGGTGGCTGCGCGCGGATGCTGCCGATGAACAGAGGGAGCGGCAGCGTCGTTTCGTCGAGGCGCTCGACCACGATCAGCTTGCCGCGCTTCCAGGTGGTCATCAGCACGAACAGGGCAATCCCCGCCAGCACCGGGAAGGCACCGCCCTGGAAGATCTTCGGCACGGTGGCGGCGAAGAACAGGCTGTCGACGAAGAGGAAGCCCAGCAGCACCGGGATGGCCAGCCAGCGTGGCGTCTTCCACAGCAGCAGCATCACCGCCGACACCAGCAGGGTGGTGATCAGCATGGTGCCGGTTACCGCCACGCCGTAGGCCGCGGCCAAGGCGCCGGAGGACTCGAAGCCCAGTACCAGCAGCACCACGCCCACCATCAGCGCCCAGTTCACGGTGCCGATATAGATCTGCCCTTGCTCCTCATGGGAAGTGTGCTGGACGAACATGCGCGGGATGTAGCCGAGCTGCATGGCCTGGTGGGTCAGGGAAAAGGCGCCGGAAATCACCGCCTGGGAGGCAATCACCGTGGCCAGGGTAGCCAGTGCCACCATGGGCAGCAGGGCCCAGTCCGGCGCCAGCAGGTAGAAGGGGTTCCGCGCCGCTTCCGGGTTGCCGAGGATGGTGGCGCCCTGGCCGAAGTAGTTCAGCACCAGACCCGGCAGGACCAGGAAGAACCAGGCCCTGGCGATGGGCTTGCGGCCGAAGTGGCCCATGTCCGCGTAGAGTGCCTCGGCGCCGGTCAACGCCAGCACCACCGCGCCAAGGATGGCCACGCCAATGCCCGGGTGGGCGATGAAGAACTGGACGCACCAGTAGGGATTGAGAGCGCTCAGCACGTCGGGCTGCTGAAGGATGCCATAGACCCCGAGGGCACCGAGCACGCTGAACCAGATCACCATCACGGGTCCGAAGAGGATGCCGATCCGCGCGGTGCCGTGCTTCTGGATCAGGAACAGCCCCACCAGCAGGATCAGCGACAGCGGCACCACCCAGTGCTCAATGCCGTCGAAGGCGATGCCCAGGCCCTCGACGGCCGAGAGCACCGAGATCGCCGGGGTGATCATGCTGTCGCCGTAGAACAGCGCGGCGCCGAACAGCCCCAGCAGCACCAGGACCATCTGCAGCCGTGGGAACGGCCTGGAAGCACGCTGTGCCAGGGCGGTCAGCGCCATCACGCCGCCCTCGCCATCGTTGTCGGCACGCAGGATGAACAGCACGTACTTGATCGAGACGACCCAGATCAGCGACCAGAAGATCAGCGAAAGGGCGCCCAGCACCCCGTCATGATTGGGTAGCACGCCGTAGTGCGGGGCGAAGACTTCCTTCAGGGTGTACAGCGGGCTGGTGCCGATATCGCCGTAGACCACCCCTGCGGCGGCCACCAGCAGACCGAGTCCGGATGCC
>NZ_SSOJ01000160.1:0-13956 GCF_029871205.1 Pseudomonas sp. BN417
AATCAATGGCTATCAGACAATCTTGCCAATCCAGCGCGAATCCAATGCCTCCCCGAAAATCCGTGAACAACCTTTTTTATGGGCGTTCGGCGGCTCAGAAGCGCTTACGTAGGATCTGCGAAGCCGAAAGGCAGACCTGCGGTCTGCATAGCGAATGAATTCGCCCCCACAGAAGAGCAAGGCCCCACGGCTTCAGTCGAAGCGGTAGATATCCATCCCCAGCGCACCCAGGGTGAAGCCGCTGTGCACCAGGCCGAAACGGTCGCCGGCGCCACGGGCGAAGTAGAGCGGCAGCAGGTGTTCGTCCCGGGGATGGTTGCGGGCGGCGTGAGGGGCGAGGCGGCGATAGTCGTGCAGGGCGGCTTCGTCGTCAGCCTCCAGGTGCGCCGCCATCCAGTCGCGGAACTCCTTGGCCCAGGGTGTGATCACGTCCGGGCCGGCGCGCCAGTCCAGTTCGCCCAGGTTGTGGGTGATGCTGCCGGAACCGATCAGCAGGATGCCGCGCTGGCGCAGGCCGGCCAGGGCACGGCCGACGCGGGTCTGGAAGGCCGGGCCGAGGCGGGTGGGCAGCGACAGCTGGACCACCGGGATGTTGGCATCCGGGTACATCAGCGACAGCGGGACCCAGGTGCCGTGGTCGAAGGGGCGCTCCGCATCGACTCCGGCGGTAAGGCCGGCTTCGGTCAGGAGGTTGGCGATTTCCCTGGCCAGTTCCGGCGCGCCGGGGGCTGGGTACTGCACGGCGTAGAGCGCTGATGGGAAGCCGTAGAAGTCATGCCAGGTCTCCGGCTGGGCACCGCCGCTGAGCAGCAGGCGGTCGCTTTCCCAGTGGGCGGAGACCACCAGGATCGCCTTGGGCCGCGGCAGTGCATCGGCCAGGGCCTTGAGTGCCGGGCCGCTGGCCCCGGGTTCCAGGGCGAGCATGGGGGAGCCGTGGGAGATAAAGAGGCTGGGTAGCATTTCGGAATTCCTCCGGTAGGATGCGGGCATCATCCGGGCTGGATATATCGATTTCCAGTATAAATATTTGAGCTATTTGATCGAATTGATGGAGGAATCATGGACGAGCAATTCTGGCAGGCGCGCTGGGCGGAGAATCAGATCGGTTTCCATCAGCGCGAGACCAACCCCTACCTCGAACGTTACTGGCCGCAGCTGCAACTGCCTGCCGGTTGCCAGGTGCTGGTACCCCTGTGCGGCAAGACCCTGGACATGCTCTGGCTGGCCGGGCAGGGCCATCGGGTGCTCGGCGTGGAGCTGGCGGAGCGCGCGGTGGAGGACTTCTTCGCCGAGCAGGGGCTTGAGTCCGAGGTGTCGCAGCACGGGAATCTGCGTCGCTACAGGGCGGGCGCCATCGAGATTCTCCAGGGGGATTTCTTCGCGGTGACCGCTGCCGATGTCGCCGATTGCCGGGCGCTCTACGACAGGGCGGCGCTGATCGCCCTGCCGCAGGGCATGCGTGACGACTATGTGGCGCATCTGGAACGCATCCTGCCGTCGCCCTGCGATGGGCTGCTGGTCACCCTGGATTACGAGCAGGCCCGTCTGGACGGGCCGCCGTTCTCGGTGTCGGAAGCCGAAGTGCGCAAACATCTGGAGGCGGGCTGGGAAGTGGAAATGCTCGAGCGCTGCGATGTGCTGGAGAAGAACTGGAAGTTTGCCTCCCGTGGGCTGGATAGCCTGCATGAGCCGGTGTTCAGGCTGCGTCGGCGGTAGATTGCGTCAGGGCAGGCCTCCGGCCTGCATAGCGAATGAATTCGCCCCCACAAGTTGAAGAGCAAAAAGCCTGGCGGCGCGCGGACAGCCCCCTCTCCCTCTGGGGCGCAGAGCGGGGCAGGGGTAAGGGCTGTTAGGGCTCCGCTGGGAGCCCGAAATGCGACTGCAAGGCCCAATCGCGAACGAATTCGCTTCCACTGGGCCTTTCTGCAGACAAAAAAAGGGCGGCCCATGGGCCGCCCAAGTCAGTGTGAATCGTTTCAACCGCGGCGGCGCAGGGCCTCGATGCGGTCTTCCAGCGGCGGGTGGCTCATCAGCAGGCCGGCGAGGCCGTGCTTCAGGCCGCCGTTGATGCCGAAGGCGGTCAGGCTGTCAGGCATCTGCACCGGCACACCCTGTTCGGCGCGCAGGCGTTGCAGGGCGCCGATCATGGCGTTGGTGCCGGCCAGGCTGGCGCCGGCTTCGTCCGCCTTGAACTCGCGGCGGCGCGAGAACCACATGACGATGATGCTGGCCAGGATGCCCAGGACCAATTCGGCGAAGATGGTCGCGATGAAGTAGCCGATGCCCGGGCCTTCTTCGTTCTTCAGGATCACCTTGTCGACGAAGTTGCCGAAGATACGTGCAAAGAACATCACGAAGGTGTTCACCACGCCCTGGATCAGCGCCAGGGTGACCATGTCGCCATTGGCCACGTGGCCGATCTCGTGGGCCAGCACGGCCTTCACTTCATCGGGCGAGAAGCGCTCCAGCAGGCCCTGGCTCACCGCCACCAGCGCGTCGTTCTTGTTCCAGCCGGTGGCGAAGGCGTTGGCCTCGTAGGCGGGGAAGATACCGACCTCGGGCATCTTGATGCCGGCTTCGCGGGACAGCTGCTCGACGGTCTGCAGCAGCCATTGCTCGTGGCGGGTACGCGGTTGGGTGATGATTTCGGTGCCGGTGCTCATCTTCGCCATCCACTTGGAGATGAACAGCGAAACCAGCGAGCCGGCGAAGCCGAACACGGCGCAGAAGACCAGCAGGCTGCCGTAGTTCTGGCCCGTGAAACGGTCCACCCCCAGTAATTTCAGGGTGATGCTGGCAATCACCAGTACTGCAAGGTTCGTGGCCAGGAACAACAGAATGCGCATCATGATTGGAACAGTCTCCTCACGGCGGAAAGCGTTTTGGTATGCGGGGTATATAAGGGGCGGCCCTGGCGTATTCAACCGGGGACTATTTCAAACTATGTCGCCTGTCGCGTCTGATTCACTTTCGAAGACTAGACGAGCCAGGCGCGCGAGGCGCTCGCTGTCGGCGCTGCGCAGGGCTTCGCGCAGTTGCTGCGCAAGGCTGGCGCGGACCCGCAGGATGCTGGGTGGCAGGTCCGGTGGATTGGCCCGTGCGGCGGATAGCGAGCGGGACAGCCGGAGAAAGCCTTTTTCGGTCAGGACCGCCTGGTCCAGGGCCTCGAAACGGATGCTGCTGTCGAAGCGCAGGTAGCCTTCGTCGGCGAGCCAGAGCAGGGCGCCCAGGCAGCTCTCGTGGCGCTTGCTGGGCAGGCCGAACTCGTCCGGCTCGGACGGGCCGATCAGGTCCTCCACGTAGAGGGCTATGCGCCGCGGGAAGGCCTGATACAGCTGCAGCAGGCCGGCGGCGCAGTCCTTGTAGAAGTCGTCGATCTGCAGGTCCGTCATAAAAACCTTAAAAATCAATATGTTGAGCGCGTGAGCTGGCTGGAAGACTACGCAGCATTTCTACGCAAATCACTACCCATCACTCTCGGGCGTGGAGTGTACCCGAAGGCGGGCAGAGGGGCCGTGTGTCTTTCGCTACATCTATGTGCTCTTGCTGGGCTCATTGGCTTTCCGGTCTGCCACGGTGTAGTGGCCATCTGTTCTTGATGACGGCACTCCAACGCACCCAATCAAAACGCGGGATGGCTATCACAACGTAAGTGTCTGGCTGCTGGTATTCCTGTAATGAGTAGGAATGATTTCTTCATAAATCAAAATTAGACTATGGAAAGTTGGGTGATGGAAGGTAATAACAGTAATGATGGTTTTGTATTTTCGACCGCGAGAAGAACGAGACTCGGCACCCCATCGCGTCTCTGGACGACATCTACACCTTTGCGGAACAGCTTAAAGGAACCATCGCGTTCTATGAGTAACCATCAGACCCCGCTTCGCGCGGGCTTTGTCGTTTCTACTAGGACGTTTCCCACCTCGTACCCCGTGCCCCTACCCACCGGAAATAAGAAAGCCACCGCAATATGTAATGCCCAAGGGGAAGGACTGCGATGGCTTTCTGTCCTCTTCACGGGACACCTTCATCATACGCCGCGTGTACGCGGGCAAGCGTGACGGGGACGGACGGCGGAAGGAAAAGAGGCCGCCACGGCTGCGAGCATCACACGGGGAATGCCGTGACGACCTTAAGAGCACACCCCCGCACTCACACGGGGTAACTGTTAAGTTTAGATGACAGTCAGCAGGATTTCAGTACGATAGTTCCAAACGCGAATACCTTTCCAATGCCCCCCCCGCCAGCCGGGATTACACAGAGCGGGGACGTTTCCAAACTACCGGATACACTGGCAGGAATGGAGCACTACAAGGGGCAAGGATGGAAAGGGAATTTATTCTGGCGGGGATAAGCGCCGCCATCTGGTTAATGCATATGGGCCTGATTGCTGCTGTCAGTTACACCAGCGATGCAGACGAAGAAAGAAGCCTGAAACGGGTGAATGCCCTTGTGCTTGCGACTGTTGCCACTGCCGGTTGCTTTGCCCTGTATCTGGCGATGACGCTCCCGTAGCTTTTCCCCGGCCCAAATAAAAAGCCACCGCGTTTACGTATGCCCGATGGGGAAAGGGCTGCGATGGCTTGTTGTCCTCTTATGGGACATTTCCAGAATACGCCCTAGGCATGTGGTACGCCGCGAGGGTGACAGACGGCTGCACGTTCATCAGCCTGTTGGCGTTGGGTGTCCTGGTCCTTGGCACGGTTGAGCATGCTATCCGACTTCAACTGGGCAACCAGTAGCGCTCCACGTTCTCGGGCGAGGCGCTTGTTACCAGTCTTCAGGCACTCGCTGAGCACCCTGCGATGGCCGAAGTGAGGGCGGACGTCAGCGGGAATGTCGAGGCGAGCGTGCCAAGTGTCGCCGCGAAGGCTGAGGTGATCTTTCTGCGTTGTCATGGGTAGACCCTGAGAGAGTTCTACCCATCACCCTACGCAAGAATTCTACGCAACTGCAGGGCTGGAGCCCTTGAAGGCCGGGGCTTCCAGCGCTTCAGGGTGGAAGCTGTAGATGTCGTCGATCTGCAGATCCATTGGCCGTTACTGACGATACGACTTGAGGAAGTTGCCGATACGGCCGATGGCCTGCTCGAGGTCGTCGACGCGGGGCAGGGTGACCACGCGGAAGTGGTCCGGCCAGGGCCAGTTGAAGGCGGTGCCCTGGACGATCAGCAGCTTCTCGGAGAGCAGCAGGTCGAGGACGAACTTCTCGTCGTTGTGGATCGGGCAGACCTTGGGATCGATCTTCGGGAAGGCGTAGAGCGCACCCATGGGCTTGACGCAGCTGACCCCGGGGATGTCGTTGAGCAGCTCCCAGGCGCGGTTGCGCTGTTCCAGCAGGCGGCCGTGGGGCAGCACCAGGTCATTGATGCTCTGGTAGCCGCCGAGGGCGGTCTGGATCGCATGCTGGCTCGGCACGTTGGCGCACAGGCGCATGTTGGCCAGGATGTCGATGCCTTCGATGTAGCTCTGGGCCTTCTGCTTGGGCCCGGAGATGGCCACCCAGCCGGAGCGGAAGCCGGCTACGCGGTAGGACTTGGACAGGCCGTTGAAGGTCAGGCAGAGCACGTCCGGCGCCAGGGAGGCGGTGGAGATGTGCACGGCGCCGTCGTAGAGGATCTTGTCGTAGATCTCGTCGGAGAAGAGCACCAGGTTGTGCTGGCGCGCCAGTTCCACCATGCCTTCCAGCACTTCCTTGGAATATACGGCGCCGGTGGGGTTGTTCGGGTTGATGATCACCATGGCCTTGGTGTTCGGGGTGATCTTGGCCTTGATGTCTTCCAGGTCCGGCCACCAGTTGGCCTGCTCGTCGCACAGGTAGTGCACCGGCTTGCCGCCAGCGAGGCTCACCGAGGCGGTCCAGAGCGGATAGTCCGGCGCCGGGATCAGCACCTCGTCACCGTTGTTGAGCAGCGCCTGCATGCACATCACGATCAGCTCTGACACGCCGTTGCCGAGGTAGATGTCCTCGATGCCGATGCCTTCCACCTGCTTCTGCTGGTAGTACTGCATCACGGCCTTGCGCGCGCTGAACAGGCCCTTGGAGTCGCTGTAGCCCTGGGCGGTGGGCAGGTTGCGGATGACGTCCTGGAGAATTTCCTCAGGCGCCTCGAAACCGAACGGCGCCGGGTTGCCGATGTTCAGCTTGAGGATGCGGTGGCCTTCCTCTTCCAGGCGCTTGGCGTGCTTGAGCACCGGTCCGCGGATGTCATAGCAGACGTTGGCGAGCTTGTTCGATTTGCTGACCTGCATGATGCGTAACTGTCCCGAGATGAAAAGGGTCGCGCCGGGCGACGGGGATCGATGCGCCTTGGCAGCCTGTAACGCCGCTGCCAGACTGGCGTCTGATGAACCGCGCATGATACGTGCGGCCCGATGGCCCGAAAAGGTCGGGACCGGGCTTTTTTACCATTGCCGAGGACTGTCATGGACAAGCTAGAGAAACCCCTGGAAACCTGGCGCGAGGAGCTTTCCGACACCCAGTTCCACGTTTGCCGCCTGGGCGGTACCGAGCGAGCCTTCACCGGCGAGTACTACGCCACCAAGACCCCGGGCATCTACCACTGCGCCTGCTGCGGCGAGGCGCTGTTCGATTCCGACGCGAAGTACGATTCCGGCAGCGGCTGGCCGAGTTACTTCCAGCCGGTGGGCAAGGATGTCATCGCCGAACGCGAGGACTCCAGCCACGGCATGCAGCGCATCGAAGTGCGCTGCGCCCGCTGCGATGCGCACCTGGGCCATGTCTTCCCCGACGGCCCGCGGCCCACCGGCCTGCGCTATTGCATCAATTCGGTGTCGCTGAAGCTCGAACCGCGCTGAATGCCTTTCCTGTAGGAGCGAGCTTGCTCGCGAAGGCTCGCAAGGCTGTTCGCGGGCAAGCTCGCTCCTGCCTGTGCCTGGCGTGGAAGCTCCGAAATTTAGATTGCACGCAATTTAATTGATGACTATCTTTTGTCTGTCATCCTTTCCCAGAACAGGTCCAGGCCATGAGCGACAAGCTTCTCGATATCCCCGTTACCACCATCCAAGGCGAGCAGAAGACTCTCGCGGACTTCGGCGGCAAGGCCTTGCTAGTGGTCAATACGGCCAGCAAGTGCGGCTTCACCCCGCAGTACAAGGGGCTGGAAAGCCTCTGGCAGCAGTACAAGGACAAGGGGCTGGTAGTGCTGGGCTTCCCTTGCAACCAGTTCGGCAAGCAGGAGCCGGGCGACGAAGGCGCCATCAGTGAGTTCTGCGAACTGAACTTCGGCGTCAGCTTCCCGTTGTTCAAGAAGATCGACGTCAACGGCACCGATGCCCACCCGCTCTACGTGCAGCTGAAGAAGCGCGCCCCGGGTCTGCTGGGTAGCCAGGGCATCAAGTGGAACTTCACCAAGTTCCTGATCAGTCAGGACGGCCAGCGGATCAAGCGTTTCGCGCCCACCACCAAGCCGGAAGAGATCACTGCCGAGATCGAAGCCCTGCTGAAATGAGCAAGCTGCCCATCGAACCCGAGCTTCTGCTGGACAACCAGCTCTGCTTCAAGCTGTACGCCGCCTCCCGCGCGGTGATCCGTGGCTATCGGCCGCTGCTGGAGCCCCTCGGCCTGACCTACCCGCAGTACCTGGTCATGCTGGTGCTCTGGGAGTGGCACGTCCGGCCGCCGGAGCAGCCTACGGTCAAGGCCCTGGGCGAGCGCCTGCTGCTGGATTCCGGCACCCTCACGCCGCTGCTCAAGCGCTTGGAACAGCTCGGCCTGGTACGGCGTCAGCGCGCCGCCCACGACGAGCGCGAGGTGCACCTGGCGCTGACGGAGGAGGGCACGGGCCTGCGGGACAAGGTCATGCCGCTGCGCAACGAACTGATCTGCTCGAGCGGCCTGGACCTCAACGAGATGGCGGAACTGCGCGAGCGCCTCGGCGAGCTGCTGGGTCAGCTCATGGGGTTGCCTGAGTAGCAGGCAGCCAGCTGTCGAGCAGGGCCACCAGTTCTTCCCGGCGGAAGGGCTTGGCCAGGTAGTCGTCCATGCCGGCGGCGCGGCAGCGTTCGCGTTCGTCCGGCAGGGCGTTGGCGGTCAGGGCGATGATCGGCAGGTCCGGCCAGCGGCCGCTCTGGCGGATGCGCCGGGTGGCTTCGTAGCCATCCATTACCGGCATGTTGCAGTCCATCAGCACCAGGTCGACCGGGTTCTGCTCCAGGCGGCTGAGGGCCTCGGCGCCGTGGCTGGCCAGCAGCACTTCGCAACCCAGCTTGGCCAGCATGCCCTTGGCCACGAGCTGGTTCACCGCGTTGTCCTCCACCAGCAGCACGCGCGCGTTTCGGTGCTGTGGCTCGGGCGCTGGCGGAGGCGCTGTGGGTGCCTCTTCCGGCAGTTGCAGCAGTACCTGCCGCAGGGCCTGATAAAGCGCCGCGCGTGACAGCGGTCGGGCCAACTGGTGCAGGGGCGTCAGGGTTGCCGCGCGTGGCGCCGGCAGGAAGCTGCCGTAACCGGTCACCAGCAGGACGGGTGCCTGGACGGTGCGACGCATGCTTTCCAGGCCGTCCGGATTGTCACTGATCAGCAGGTCGGCCTGCACGCCGGCCAGGTTGGCATCGCTGTCGCGCCGCTCGAAGTCGAGATGCCACCGCGGCAGCCAGGTGCCGAGCAGCTCGGCCAGGCCGCTTTTCGCGCTGCACAGGGCGACCACCTTGCCCTGCAGGGGGGGGCGCGGCTCCGGCGGGCTGTGCTCCACCAGCGGCAGCTCGGCGCTGAACAGGCTGCCAAGTCCTTCCTGGGACTTGACGTCCAGCTGGCCCTGCATGGCTTCGCAGAGGTGGCGGGTCAGGGCCAGGCCGAGGCCGGTGCCGCCGAATTGCCGGGTGATCCCCGCGCTGGCCTGGGAGAAGGGCTGGAACAGCTTGGGCAGGGATTCGGCGGAGATGCCGATGCCGGTGTCGCGGACGGTGACCAGTACACCGCCAGGGCTGGGGGCGACGCGCAGGTCGACACGGCCGATGCGGGTGAATTTGAGGGCGTTGGACAGCAGGTTGCTGACCACCTGGCGCACCCGGGTCGGATCGCCCATCACCAGCCCCGGCAGCTGCGGGTCGATCAGGCAGGTCAGTTCCACGCCGGGCGAGGTGTTCTGCGACAGCAGGTTGGCTGTGTCTTCGACCAGGGTGCCCAGGTCAAAGGGAATCTGCTCCAGCTCCAGT
Organism: Pseudomonas sp. BN417; assembly: GCF_029871205.1. Classification (GTDB taxonomy): domain Bacteria; phylum Pseudomonadota; class Gammaproteobacteria; order Pseudomonadales; family Pseudomonadaceae; genus Metapseudomonas. Next base: position 9,174 of record NZ_SSOJ01000160.1, read on the forward strand.
TGGCCGGCCTCGAACTTGGACAGGTCGAGGATGTCGTTGAGCAGTTCCACCAGCACGCTGCCCGAGTCGTGGGCGATCTGTAGCTGGCGGCGCTGCTCGTTGCTCAGCGCGCCGTCCAGGGCCAGGTCGAGCATCCCCAGCAAGCCGTTGAGTGGCGTGCGGATCTCGTGGCTCATGTTGGCGAGGAAGGCGGCGCGCGCCTTGGCCATCTCCAGTGCCGTGCTGCGAGCCGCTTCCAGCTCCTGGTTGTAACGGCTGAGGCGGCTGTTGGCGGCCTTCAGTTCGGCGGTGCGTGCCGAGACTATGTTCTCCAGCTCGGCGAGGTACTGGGTCAGGCGCTGGTCGGCTTCCCGGCGCTGGTGCATCTCGGCGGAAAGGCTGGCCAGCTGCCGGTTGATCACTTCCACCAGCACGCCGATCTCGTCCTGTTCGTGGCCGGGCGGGCAGGGCAGCTTGGTGTCCGGTGCGGCGCGCGGGTCGCGCTCGCTGAGGGCGCGGATCAACCCCACCAGGGGCTTGGTCAGCATGCTGTAGAAGAGCACCAGGAGGATCAGCGACAGCAGCAGGCTGCGCACGAAACCGCTGAGGAGGGTGAGCATGGCGCGGCGCAGGAAGTGGCTGCCGAAGGCGAAGGTGTCCACTTCCAGGCGCAGCACGCCGAGGGTCTCGTTGGGTGCATGGATGATGTAGAGCGGGTCCTCGAACTCGCGACGCTCGTCGAACAGGTAGTCGCTGAAGATGCGGAAGTCGCTCTCGGTGCGCGGGCGACTGACGCTGGCCAGCACCGCACCGTTGTTGTCGATGATCTCGGCGCGTATCACCGCCGGCGAGCGCAGGAGGCCGAGCACCAGTTCCTGGGCGAGTTCGGCATCGATGTTGTAGGCGATTCGGGCGGCGGGGCTGTGGGCGATCTCGAGGAGGGCCTTGATCTCCCGGTCGATCGAGGCGTTTTCGTTGAGGTAGTCGCTGGCCACCTGGATGATGCTCAGGACGGTCCCGAGGATGAACGCCACCAGAACCGTCAGGCTGGCCTGTTTGAACGACAGCCGTTGAGTCAGCGGAATATCCATTGGCGGTGGGATTGGCCTTGTTCCGAGGGCCTGCCAAGCATAGCCTATCCGGTCTGCCAGCAGTGCGTGGTGACTGCGGCTGAGCCAAGGAGTTGACCGTGGATTCCCGTTTGAATGCATTTCTCGAGCGTGCCGATGCCGTGCTGGCTCGCCTCGAACCCCTGTTGCCGGCGACCCGCCCGGCCATCGACTGGCAACACTGCCTCGCCGCGCGTTGGCACCGTGAGGGCCGCAGCGGCTACCTGCAGCCGCTGGCGGTGAGCCTGGACCTGTCCCTGGCCGACCTGATCGGCGTCGACACCCAGCGCGAGCAGCTGGCACGCAACACCCGCCAGTTCGTCGACGGCCTGCCGGCCAACCATGCCTTGCTCTGGGGTGCCCGTGGTACGGGCAAATCCTCCCTGGTGCGCGCCTTGCTGGCCGAGCATGCGGGCGCCGGGCTGCGCCTGATCGAGATCGAGCGCGACCACCTGGCCGACCTGCCGCGCGTGGTGGAACAACTGGCCGGGCAGTCGCAGCGCTTCGTGCTGTTCTGCGACGACCTGTCCTTCGAAGCGGGCGAGGGCGACTACCGTGTGCTGAAGAGCGTGCTGGACGGTTCCCTGGAGCGCGCGCCAGACAACGTGCTGCTCTATGCCACCTCCAACCGCCGTCACCTGGTACCGGAGAAGCAGAGCGACAACGAGCATTGGGAGATGGTCGACGGCGAGTTGCATCCCAACGAGGCGGTGGAGGACAAGATCGCCCTGTCCGACCGCTTCGGCCTCTGGCTGTCCTTCTATCCCTTCACCCAGGACCATTTCCTCGCCGTGGTGCGCCACTGGGTCGGCGTACTGGCCCAGCCCGCCGCGCTGGACTGGGAGTGGACCGAGGAGCTGGAAAAACTGGCGATTCGCTGGGCCCTGGGGCGCGGCAACCGCAACGGCCGTTGTGCCTATCAATTCGCCCGCCACTGGGTCGGGCTGGCTTTGCTGGAGTCTTCCAAATGATCGACCTGCAACAGGCCGGCGCCGGCCTTTCCGGCTATGCGCTGTTGGCCGCCCAACTGGAGTCCCTGCTGGCTGACGAGCGCGATTTCATCGCCAACAGCGCGCAGTTCTCCGCCTTCCTCTTCAACGAGCTGGCGGACCTGAACTGGGCCGGCTTCTACCTCAATCGCAACGAAGAGCTGGTGCTCGGGCCCTTCCAGGGCAAGGTGGCCTGCGTGCGGATTCCCTTCAGCCGTGGCGTCTGCGGCGCCGCGGCGCGTACCCGGGAAACCCAGCGTGTGGAAGACGTGCATGCCTTCCCCGGGCATATCGCCTGCGACAGCGCGTCCAACAGCGAGCTGGTGGTGCCCCTGGTCAAGGATGATCGCCTGATCGGCGTGCTTGACCTGGACAGCCCGAAAGTGGCGCGCTTCACCGCAGAGGACCAGGCCGGCATCGAACATCTGGCGGCCATTTTCCTGCGCCTGACCGACTGCTGACAGCGCATTTCGTAGGGTGGACATCGCTTTCCATGTCCACCAGCGGAGTTCGGAGTGGCCTCGTTGGTGGATGTAAAAAGCGACATCCACCCTACAGGTCCCGCGCACCCGTGGCCCGTCCTAACTAATCGATGTGCGCCGCATTGTTCAGCGAAACGCCACCGACCCATCCTGCGGACTGCGCTGCAAAGAAAAAGCCCGGACTGGTCCGGGCTGCTTCGTCGGGATAATTGGAACGTTCAGGCCCGGCCGCTGAGCTTGGCCAGCATCTTCTGCTCCGCCGGCACCACGGCCTGCACCGAGTCCCGCGCGGTGATGCGCTCGTAGTGCGCAGCCAGTCGTGGCCAGCGTTCGGCGTCCAGGCGCTCGCCGCCGTGCTCCATATTGATCAACTGCGTGGTAAAGGCGAGATCCGCCATGGTCAGTCGCTCGCCGACGAAGTACTCGGCGCTGCCCAGGGCTTTTTCCAGGTAGTCGAAGTGGGGCGGCAGCTTGTCGGTGAGGGCGGCCTGCACCGCGGCTTCATCGCAGGGTTGGCCCATGGTGGGTTTCAGCGCGCGGTTGCGGAACACACCGAAGGTGGCGAGCGGCGCGACTTCGTAGTCCGAATATTTCTCCAGCCAGCGCACCCGTGCGCGCTCCTCGGCATCACGGCCGTACAGCGGGGCGAGCTGAGGATGCTTCTCCTCCAGGTACTGGCAGATGACGCTGGAGTCAGCGAGGGTCACGTCGCCGTCGCGCATCGCCGGAATCCGCCCCAGCGGGCTCAGCTCGCGGAACCAGGCGGGCTGGCCAAAGGGGGTGACGAATTCGAGTTGGTAGTCCAGGCCCTTCTCCAGCAGGTAGAGGCGCACCTTGCGCACGAAGGGGGACAGCGGGGCACCGTAGAGGGTTGGGCTCATCGGGAGGTCCTTGTCTGAGCGGATCAGTCGTAGATGTTCTTCTTCTTCCAGTCGTCGTCATCATCCAATGACTTCAGACCTTCGGTCAGCGTGCTGGTTTCGTCGGCCTCGGGTTGGGTGGACTCCAGCACCAGCGCATTGGCCCGGGCGAGCTGTGCCTTGAGTTGTTGTTGCTGGTTCTGATAGCGAACCGGGTCGGGTTGCTTCTGCAGATACTGGACGCCGCGTTCGAAGGCCAGGCGGGCTTGGCGCGGCTGGTGTTCATGCAGGGCCTGCAGGCCGAGGTTGGTGAAGAACTCGACGTGCAGCTGCACCAGCATGTCGCGGATTTCCTTGACCCAGTTCTTCGCATCCGGGGCGGACAGCAGGCCGTCCTGGGCGGCGCGGTTGATCTGGCCGTGAAGGGTTTCCAGCTGGAAGCGGACTTCCTTGGCCTTGGCTTCGCTCTGAATCTTCTGCGGCGCATTCGCCACCGGGATGGATTCGCCCTGGCCCGCCAGCGCGCCTAGTTGCTCCAGACGCGCCTTGAGGGCAGCGTCGCGCTTGTCCGCTTGCAGCAGGCGCTCGCCCAGCTGCAGTTGCAGGTGGGTGAGCAGCAGCTTGAGGGCAGGGGAGACCATCTGTCCTGGCAGGGTTTCGGAAAGGTCGGCGCAACGGCGGATGCGGTCGCTGAGGTCGGCCTTCAGGCGAGCCTTCTCCAGTTTGCTGTTCTCCACCACATGATTGATGTAGCCAATGACGATGAGGATGACGATACCGACAACGATCAACAGGGTGATCACGAGTGGCGACATCTGCAGGGCTCCGATGTTCATGTCAGGTGCGGGCGAGTGTAGAGGCTCGCCGCGGAGCCTTCATAGAGGCGGGTCAAATTTTGATCGGAAGTCTTTGATTTTAAAAAGTTTTCGATAGAGGGTTGACGGGTGTTCAAAGCCTCCATAGAATGCGCGCCACTTCGACGCGATGCCAGTGGTAGCGCGATGAGGCCGGAAGAAAGCGTCAAAGCTGTTGTAAGTTCCGGGCCGCGTCCCCTTCGTCTAGTGGCCTAGGACACCGCCCTTTCACGGCGGTAACAGGGGTTCGAGTCCCCTAGGGGACGCCAATTTCGAAGTGTTATGCGGGAATAGCTCAGTTGGTAGAGCACGACCTTGCCAAGGTCGGGGTCGCGAGTTCGAGTCTCGTTTCCCGCTCCAGATTAAAAGGTAGGGCCTCAGGGTCCTGCCTCCCGAGCCTGAAAAGGGTGAGGGAAGCGCTCTGACGAGCGCGGCTGTAAAAGTTGCATGCGGGAATAGCTCAGTTGGTAGAGCACGACCTTGCCAAGGTCGGGGTCGCGAGTTCGAGTC
>NZ_SSOJ01000160.1:14006-89181 GCF_029871205.1 Pseudomonas sp. BN417
AGTGGCCTAGGACACCGCCCTTTCACGGCGGTAACAGGGGTTCGAGTCCCCTAGGGGACGCCAATTTCGAAGTGTTATGCGGGAATAGCTCAGTTGGTAGAGCACGACCTTGCCAAGGTCGGGGTCGCGAGTTCGAGTCTCGTTTCCCGCTCCAGATAAAGATCTACAGACATCCACCAACGTCTGTAAGTTTTTGAAAGAAGGGGCGAAAGCCCCTTTTTTCATTCCGGTCGGTTCTACTCGATTCCAGCACCAGCCAGCACTATTTGGTTTCGGCCGAAGAAGGCAGAAGCTGGCACTTCCGTTGTTGCTGGAACAGCAAGCCGAAGCGCCTCTATCTCGGCACCTATCCCGAGACTTCCCTCAAAGAAGCCCACACCCGGCGCGACGAAGCTCGCGAGCTGGTTGCGCGCGGTATCGATCCTCGGAAGCACCGGAATCAGGAACGCAGGCAGCCAAGACAGAGCGTCCTTCCTTGGCTCCCGATGACTGGTTCAGGACGGTGAACATGCGCATCTAACGGCCCACCTCCAGCAACTGGTAGAGGGAGAGGTGATTGGGGAATTACGAAGACAGGGGGCCGTAGTCCATTCGGACGTGGCCAGGCTTTGCGGGTTTTCCTTAGTCTCGATCCACCATGCTTCTCCTGGAAGGGCGGTGGAACGGCTATGAAATCAACAAGAAAAATCTGCCTGGCTCTAATCCTGTGTGCATTCTCCGCAGCCTATTTCGCCCTGTTGGCACGCCCAGTGCCAACAGCACTGGCGAGCAACGTCTATTGCAACGCCAGCTACCCCAGTTGCTCCATACCCGTTTCCTCCATTGCCAGGTTGCTGCCCTAGTTGCCGCCCGCTCCGGGGGGGCAGGCGGGCGCGTGGGTTTGTGTGTGGGGCGAGCCATCAGCTGGGAGGCGGTCGCCGATCTACCGTCGGCGGGGAGGTGGCCGAGGCGCTCTTCGCCCCTGTGCGCCAGGTGGGGTAGTCGCTTCCAGCGCGTTTCCGCCGCCTTCACCTCCAGCCAGCGGCAGCAAGCGGTTGGCCTCATGGGCGGCATCTTGGACGTAAGACTCAATGTTTGTGCCAGAGCGGACACAGCCCAGGTATTGGCGGCATACCCCGCTGACGGCTCTTCTCCTACTGACATCACGTGCAAGGATTTGTCATGAGCAGTGCTTTCTTCGGTCCCATAGATCAGATCGGCTATCTCGTTGATGACCTGGAACAGGGCATCGGGCGCTGGCGACAGCATTTCGGCGTCGGGCCATGGACCGTCTTTCGGAACGTCTCCCTGGAGGGGAAATATCGCGGTGAACCGGTGACGGTCACCATGGATGTCGGGCTTGGCTATCAGGGAGAGCTCCAGGTCGAGTTGATTCAGGTGACCAATGCCGCGAAATCGCCTTATCGGGACGAGCAGGGCCATGTCCTTCATGGAATGCACCATGTCGCCTGGGTCGTCACCGATATCGACCAGGCGATAGCGCATTTGACGGCCACTGGACTACGTGTGGTTTTCGAGGCGAGCAACCCCGCGACGCGCGTTGCCTATCTCGAAAACGAAGCGGAGCCGGGGGTGTACTACGAAGTCATCCAGGGCACCGGCATGCGCGAGCTGATCCAGCAGGGCATCCAGGCCGCCAGGACCTGGGATGGTTCCGACCCGATTCATGTCATTGATACAGCTGTGTGAGAGAACTGCATGTCGAAGCGATTGGAAGGTAAGGCGGCGTTGGTGCTGGGGGTTGCGCCCGGCAATATCGGCGAGGCCATCGCCCGGCGCTATGTCGAGCACGGGGCCCGGGTGTTGGTGTCGGGGCGCCGCCCCGATGCGATGTCGGCCGTTGCAGATGCCCTTGGCGTCCCCTGGCGGGTTTGCGATATCACCTCACAGGCCGAGGTTGAGGATCTCGTTGCCCAGAGTGAAAAACGGCTCGGCAGGCTCGATATCGGCGTCAATGCGACCGGATGGGGCCTCTTGAAACCCTTTCTCGAGCACAGCCAGGAAGACCTGGACAGGATGAACGCGGTCCAGTTCACCGGGCCGTTCCAGTACTTCCAGGCGCTGCTGCGCCATATGCCCGAGGGCGGCTCGATCATCCAGGTTTCGTCGGTGACCGCCAGCATCATGTTTGACGACCATGCCGCCTACATGGGTACCAAGGCAGGCATCGACCATGTCATCCGTTGCATCGCTCACGAGTTCGGCCAACATGGCATCCGTGCCAACTCCATTGCCCCGGGCGGAGTGGCCGACGCGCCGATGTCGGGAGGCGGCCTGATGCATCCCGCCGTCGCCGCCCTTTATCACCGCGAGATTCCGCTGCGGCGTAGTGGTATCGCGGCAGAGGTCGCCGACGCCGCGCTCTGGCTGGCGAGTGATGAGTCCAGCTTCGTCACTGGTCAGGTCATCCACGTCAGTGGTGGCCAGACGCTGCGCCGCAATCCATCCCTTGCCGAGGTGTACGCTGCTGCGTCCGACGCGCCTCAGGCCAGCTGAAACCGCAACGAGCAGAAGAACATGGGACAGCGGCCGGCAATGCCGGCCGCTCGCTTTCGATTGCATCGTGTCCCCGTAAATCCCGATCCTGCTGGAAGCCGCCAAACAGCACGCAGCCGTCTTCAAGGCCCACGCTCCGCCGGTGCCGCTCCAGCTGCAGTAGCGACGCTGGACCCGCACAGTTGGCTTGATGACGGCAGGTGGCGATAGCCGCCAGGAAATTCGACCTGCCTGTCTTCCATCAACAGGCAGGACCGAACCTGAAGCCTCGGCGCGTCCGGGAAATTGCCTGGCGCTGTCAATTGGAGCCCGACTGCGCTCAGGGAACCGCTGTATCAGTAACGCGGCAGCTGCGGGTCGCGGCGCATGAGGATCCCTTCCGTGCGTGCCTTGAGCGCTTCATCGAGCAATTCCGGCTGGGGCAGCAGCCAGTAGCGTCCTTCGTTGATGCCGGTGAAGACTCGCTGGGCGAACTCATCGGGAGACAAGCCGTTCTCCCGCAGCATACCGCGCAGTTGCTCCACGAAGCCTCGGACCGCCGGTTGCTCGGGGGCATCGCCGAAGGGGTCGTCGAAGATGCCGCTCTGCACCGGCCCAGGCGCCAGCAGCGAAACGCCAATCGGCGCATCGAGCATGCGCAGCTCGCCATGCAGCGATTCGGTCAGCGCCACCACCGCGAACTTGGTTGCCGAGTACGGGGACATCAGCGGGCTTGGCAGGAATCCGCCTATCGAAGCCGTGTTCACGATATGGGAGCGGCTGCCTTGTTGAAGCAGGCGGGGTACGAAGCTGCGGAGACCGTTCAGCACGCCCTGGACGTTCACGGCGAAGCTGTGTTCGAAACGCCTTTGCGAGATTTCCCAGGTGAAGCCGGTCGCCATGACGCCCGCATTGTTGAACAGCAGGTCGACGCCGCCGAATCGCTCCCAGGCGCGAGCGGCCAACTGGTCGACGGCTGCCTCGTCGGTGACGTCGGTGGGTACTGCGAGTACCTCGGTGTCGAGGGAGGCGCCAAGCGCCTGGAGTCGTTCTGCATCGATATCGGCAAGCACCAGACGCATGCCCAGTTCGGCTGCCCTGCGCGCGAGCCCGGCGCCGATGCCGCTGGCTGCGCCTGTGATGACGGCTGTAGCGCCCTTTCGGCAGATGTGTTCGCTCATGACCAGATTCCTCCGTGGTGTGCAAGGTGAAGCGAAGGCAGTGGGCTTCATCAAACCCGCCGATTCACGCCTGGCCCAATCCACGCATTGGCCGAGTTGTGGGCTGTGTGAGGACGGGGCCATGGCGAACCCGCTCACGAGGCTATGCGGGCGATGGCACGGTGTCATGGTCCGAAGCGACTAGTTGCTTAACGTGCGGTACCGTTTGACTCGACATCGGATCGACCCGTCGCTTGGCGGGGTTGGGTAGAGACAAATGGCGATCAAGGCACAGCTGATGGCTGCAGCCGGGCAGCCTTCTGGGGTAACCTTCCGCATCCGAATTGACCGAACCTGGTAATGCGTACGATGGGTTTTGAACAACTTGCTGAACTGAGGGAGCGTCTTCGCGCTCAGGCTGAACAATCTAAACCGTCCAAGCCGAAGCGTGCCGCCGCCAAGAAGCAGCGCCGCGAGCCGGTATCCCCGGAAGTGGAAATCATCTGGCGCCTGCAAAAGCATTTTCCCCTTGCCTTTCCGCGGAACCCCGCGCCCAAGGTTCCGCTCAAGCAAGGCATCTTCGAAGACGCGCAACAGCATCTCGATACCCTGGGGGTGACGGGTGAGCAGTTGAAGCAGGCCATCGGCGCCTGGTGCCAGGGTGGTCGGTACTGGGCCTGCCTGGTGGAAAATGCCGAGCGGGTCGACCTGCAAGGCCAGGCCGCGGGCCAGGTAACGGCCGCGCAAGCGCTCTATGCCAGAAAGCTGGCCTCGCGCCGCTCGCGGGAGCAGGGGCAGGAACGACGTGCCAAGCGCCCGCGGCCTGCCACGCCAGCGGCACCTGATGCAGCAAACGAGACGGGCGCATCGTCGATCGAAAGCTAGACCTGAAGTCGGCATGACCCCTTGTACGGGGGCGGCGCAAGGCAGTGTCCTTTTGCCGCCTTGTTCCCCGCGACCTCGGGCAGCGCAACGAGCGAGTTGTGCTCTGCATGACTGCGGATTTCGCACGGGACAGCAGTCCCGTTCGACGTCTTCATCGCGCGCCTTCATCCTCCCTAGTCCCACCAGACGAAGAGTTCCGCAGCCGCCTTTCCGATAGTGCCTCCTCCACGGGCCGCGTGTGGCCCGAATCGAGAGGGGGAACGACCCATGCTTTCTCTGCAGGAAATTTCGGATCGGCTCGAGATTCAGCAACTGGTCGTGGACTACGCCACGGCTATCGACAGAAAGGACTTCGATGCACTGAACCAGGTGTTCACCAATGATGCGTATATCGACTACCGCGCGATGGGCGGTATCGATGGCCGCTACCCGGTCGTGAAAACCTGGCTTCAGGATGCACTGAGCGCATTCCCGGCCTACCAGCACATGATCTCGAACATCTCCGTCGTGCTGAATGGCGATGAAGCGAGCGGACGCATCGTCTGCTTCAACCCAATGGAAGTCGCTCTGGCCGACGGCACCCGGCAGACGTTCTTTCTCGGGTTGTGGTACGTCGATCGTTATGTGCGAACCCCCGAGGGGTGGCGAATTGCACAACGAGCTGAAGAGAAATCGTACGGCTTCAATGTGCCGGATGGGCTACCGGTATGAGGCCCGCGGTGCTTGTACTTCATGCGACGCAAGCCAACGCAATCGATACGAAAGCTGGCCGTCGGCCTGCTGCATGGGCTACGGACTCAGGTCCGCCGGGCAATTTCCTGGCGGGTGGGGGCATCGGTCCATCTGTATCGGGACCCTAAGCGGGGAGCCCACCTCGCTGCCGGGTCGGTGCTTCCTCTACGACCCTTTCCACCACTTCCTTCAGTCGCTTCATGGATTCGGCCGATTCGCGGTCGATCTTGCGGCGCATCACCAGCAGGTTGGCCAGGCGCATCAGCGGGCCGGCGAAGCGGTAGTCCAGGGTGCGGACGAAGCGGGTGCCGGTGGCGGTCTTCTCGCATTCGTAGGTCAGCAGGAGTTCCAGGCCGTGGGTGCCCTTGGCAAAGGCGCGCCAGCGGCGGCCGAGGGTGTATTCGGTCACGTCCCAGCTGAGGTGGCCGGCGCGGCCGCCGGCATGGATGTCCTCCTCGAAATGGCTGCCGTCCGGCAGTGGCCCGGCGGGCCCGTCCACCTTGAGGGATGAGGGGTGCCATTCGGGCCAGCGAGTGGCCGTGCTGGCATAGGCCAGGACCTGTTCCGGGCTGCGGGCGATATCCACGTGATGCTGCATTCGGGTCATGGAGCTCTCCTGTTCCAGGGGTTCCCAGTGCAGGCTGCCCTTGAGCCAGTCCATCAGCGGGAAGACCAGGTTGAAGTTGTGGGTTTGCATCAGGTCGCGGCGGTGGTGCAGTTCGTGGAGCCTGCGCATATGGCGTATCCAGGGCAGGCGCGAGATCGGGTGGCTGGCCGGCAGGTGCTCGCAGGCGTGGAAGACCTCGTAGCTCAGGTAGCCCGCCAGCAGCGTAGCCGAGAACAGCGCGGCGACATTGGCATCGAGCAAGGACAACAGCCACCAGACCGGGAACAGGCCGACGCTGAAGAGGACGATCAGCCAGGCGGGGAAGAGGATCACCCGCCAGTCGCGGGCCGATTCCCAGGTCATCTGCCCGGCGACGAAGAAGCTGTGGTGGTCGCCGGTATGGCGCTTGTAGAACATGGCTCCCAGGCGGGTCTTGTAATGGCCGAGGTTCTTGTGGATCGAGTACTCGCCCCAGTTGAAGAACACCAGCGCCGCCGGCACCACCAGCCATTCCCAGAGCTTCACGTTCTCCAGGCTGCCGAAGTAGAAGGCGAGCCAGGCCGTGCCATAGGCCAGCACGAAGCCGCCATGCAGCCAGACGTTGTAGAGCGGATGGATGCCCGCGCGGTAACGCGCGCGAAAGGCCCGGGTGTCGTGGCTCATGGCTTCTCCGGCAGTCTTGTTGACATGCCCTTGAGTCTAGTGATGAATGCTTTATTCCAATAATGGATAGTCGAAATGAGCATTATTCATGATCCTGAATTTGCGCCGAATCGACCTGAACCTGCTGCTGGTGTTCGACGCCCTGATGCAGGAGCAGAACCTGTCGCGGGCCGCTACGCGCCTGCACATGAGCCAGCCGGCGGTGAGCAACGCCCTGGCGCGGCTGCGCAGCCAACTGGGTGAGCCGCTGTTCAAGCGCACCGCCCGTGGCATGTCGCCCACGGCCCACGCCCAGGTGCTCTACGGGCCGGTACGCCAGGCGCTGAACCTGCTGCAGCTGGGGCTCGGTGCCCAGGAGGTGTTCGATCTGCAGGCCGAGCATTGCTTTCGCCTGTCGATGAACGACTACGCCCAGGCCATGCTCCTTCCGGCGTTGCTGGAGCGGCTGAAGGCCGAGGCGCCCAGGGTAGTGCTGGAGGTGCAGGACGATGATGCGCAAACCCTGGTGTCGCGGCTGGCCGCCGGAGAACTCGACCTGGCCATCGACTACCTGTACTTCGACAACCCCGATCTCTGTTACCAGCCTTTCATGGAAGAGGAACTGGCGGTAATCGGCCGGTCCGGCCACCCGGCCTTCGCGGGCGGGCTCACCCGAGAGGGCTACCAGCGCAGCCAGCATGTGCTCGTCCTGCCGCGCGCCGGCCGTGGCTCGCCGCTGGAGATCGTTCTGGGCTCGGCGAAGATCAAGCGCCAGGCGGGGCTGCACGTTCCCCACTACCTGACGATCCCGCCCATCGTGGCGCGCTCCGACCTGCTGGGCACCGTGCCGCGCCGGTTGGCCAAGTACTTCGCGGCCATCTATGCGCTGGAGGTGGCGCCGCTGCCGGTGGCGACGCCGCCCGTGCAGGTGAGCCTGATCTGGCACCGCCAGCAGGAACTGGCGCCCGGCCTGCGCTGGCTGCGAGAGCGACTGGCGCAGCTCGGCACGGCGCTTGCCGACGGCGACGCCTGAATGTCCTCGGCGGACGATGCCATCCTGCCGTTCGCGCAGGGTGGTTTCAGCAGGCAGCCCGACGGGTGGTTCGGGCCGCTCTAGGCTCCCGGCGGTAGCGGGTTTTTGCCGGGGCTGCGGGAGATTGCCGTGGGGCCAAATTCGTTAGCAAGCGAACTAATTTCGTTTGGGCCGGTCCTATTTTCCGGAATTGATCGTTGGTCTGCAGTCTTTCGGCATCAGCTTGTGCTCCAGTCGCCAGCCGTTGATCGAGGATGACTCCCGCTGATCCTTTCCGTTTAGCCTTTTTGTTGTCCGGAGTTCCAATATGAAATCTGTTATCGCCCTTGCTTCCGCCCTGACCATCGTCCTTTCGGCCAGTTCAGCCATGGCCTCAGGCGGCGGCGATCGTACGACGCAACGCTGGCAGACCCGCCTGGTTCAGGTCCAGCTGAAAGAGCAGAAGCAGCAAGAGGCTGTGGCTGCAAAGCAGCGCGCCGAACAAGCCCGGCAGGGCTGACCCGAGGCGTTGGCCGGCGTCCTTCTTCAACGCCCCCCGCGCACCCCATGAAAAAGGCCCGCCCGGCAATGCCAGGCGGGCCTTTTCAGTTCTCGTCCTGGCACTTGCTGATGTCTGCAGCCAGGACCAATAGGCAGCAGGAAGAGGGCGCAGATCAGAACTTGTAGTTCACGCTGCCGATGACGCTGCGCTCGTCGCCGTAGTAGCACCAGTAGCCGTCACAGGTGGACAGGTACTCCTTGTTGAATACGTTCTTCGCGTCCACCGTCACCGACAGGCCTTGCAGCGAGCTGTCCAGGCGGCCCAGGTCGAAGTGCGCGGAAGCGTCGTAGACAGTGTAGGAACCGGTGTGGCCGAGCCAGGTATTGGCGGTGTTGCCGTAGCTGTCACCGACATAGCGCACGCCGCCGGCGACGCCGAAGCCGTCGAGCATGCCGCTGTGCCAGGTGTAGTCGACCCAGGCGGTGGCCTGGTTGCGCGGGACCTGGGCCATGCGGTTGCCCTTGTCCGGCCCTTTCTGGATCTCGCTGTCGGTGTAGCTGTAGGAGGCCACCAGCTTGAGGTTCTCGGTGACGTCGGCGGTGGCTTCCAGTTCCAGGCCGCGTACTTCCAGCTCGCCGACCTGGCGGGTCAGGCTGCCCTCGGTGGCGCTGACGTTGGTCTGGGTCAGGTCATAAACGGCGGCGGTCAGCATGGCGTCGGTGCCGGGCGGCTGGTATTTGACCCCTACCTCGTACTGCTTGCCTTCGGTGGGTTCGAACGACAGCGTGCTGTCGACGTTGGCGCCCATGGCCGGCTGGAAGGACTCGGCGTAGGAGACATAGGGGGTCACGCCATTGTCGAACAGGTAGCTCAGGCCGACGTTGCCGCTGAAGGCCACGTCGCGCTGGGTGTTGGTGGCGTCGTTCTTGTTGTGGAAGGTGGTGCCGGTGTGCACCCAGTCCTCGCGGCCGCCGAGGGTCAGTCGCCAGTTGTCCAGGGCGATCTGGTCCTGGATGTAGAGGCCGGTCTGCTGGGTCTTCTGGTTGAAGTCCTGCATCGTGAAATAGCTGACCCCGGACATATCCGCGCCGTAGATCGGGTTGTTCACGTTGATCGGCGGCACGCCCATGCCGTAGAGCCACCGATAGTTGGTGTTGGCGCGCTGGTGGTCGAGGCCGAGCAGCAGGGTGTGGTCCAGTTCACCGGTACTGAAGTTGGCCTGGAAGTTGTTGTCCACGGCGAACTGGCTGATGTCCTCGTCGACGATGCCGGACTCGCGGTTGACGTTGCCGTCGGCGTCAACGGTATTGAAGGTGGCTACGTTCACCGCCTGGAACTCCAGGTCGCTCTTGGTGTAGCGCAGGTTCTGGCGGAACTGCCAGACATCGTTGAAGCGGTGCTCGAAGGCGTAGCCGAGGGCGTAGTAGGTGCGGTCGTAGAAGTCCCAGTCCGGCTCGCCGAGGTTCTTGTGATGGGAGATATCGCCGAAGGGCGAGTCGATCTTGGTGCCTTGCAGCGGCAGGAACTGGCCGGTGATGCCCGTGTCGTCACGGGTGTACTGCGAGAGGAAGGTCAGGCGAGTGTCATCGTTGATGTTCCAGGTCAGGCTCGGCGCGATGTTGTAGCGCTTGTCCGGGATGTGGTCGATGGGCGAGTTGCTGTCGCGCGCGGTACCGCTGACGCGGTAGAGAAACTGGCCCTCGTCGTCGATCTTGCCGGTGCTGTCGAAGTTGACCTGCTTGTGTTCATTGCTGCCGGCTTGCAGCTCCACCTCGTTGGCCTGCTCGGCCTGCGGACGGCGGCTGACCATGTCGAGCAGGCCGCCGGGCGGGGTCTGGCCATAGACGGAGGAGGCCGGACCGCGCAGCACGGCGATGCGCTCGAGGTTCCAGGGCTCGATCTTCGGGTTGGCGAAGGAACCCACCGGCAACGGCAGGCCATCGAGGAACTGGGTGGGCACAAAGCCGCGGACCTTGAGCCAGTCGGCACGGGAGTCGGAGCCGTAGCCGCTGCTCATCACGCCCGCGGTATAGCGCAGCGAGTCGTTGAGGTTGAGGGTGGGGCGCGAATCCAGCTGCTCGCGGGTGATCACCGAGATGGAACGCGGAATCTCGATGATCGCGGTGTCGGTCTTGGTGCCGGCGGCCGTGCGGGTGGCGACCATGCCAGTGGTCGGGCCCCATGCGCTTTCATAGCTGCGGTTTCCGTCGATGTTCACGTCCGGCAGGCTCATGGCCTCGTCAGCCACTGGGGCCAGGCTGAAGCTGTCAGCCCCATTCTGCACCAGGCGCAGGTTGCTGCCCTGCAGGGCCTGGGACAGCGCCTGCAGCGGGCTGAGCTCGCCTTTCACGGCGGGAGCGGTCTTGCCGGCGGTCAGGGCCGGATCGATGCTCAGCGCTATACCGGCATCGGCGGCAATGCGGTTCAGCGTGCTGGCCAGCGGGGCCGACGGCAGCTGGTAGCTTTCCGCCAGGGCCTGGGTGGACAGGCCGCCGAGGGTGACGGCCAGCGCCAGCAAGGCATGGCGGAAAGGGGCGGAAACAGGGCGCATTTGGAAACATCTCCTAAGTGAGAAAAAGTCTCAATGCCCTGTTGCCGAAGCAGAATCGAAAAGTGATAGGGCTGCGGAGAAAAGTTTTCCGGCGGGGTCGGAAGCGGGGCGCCAGCGGGGAAGGGTGGGGCGACGCAGTGGCGCCACCCCGAGGGAAAATCAGTGCTTGCTGCCGTCGTCCGGCAGGGCCAGCAGTTGTTTTTCGCGGTTCCAGTCAAAGGGTTCGTCGTTCTGCTCGGCCTCGAAGCGGCGCTCGTCGAGCCGTTGGAACAGGTCGATTTCCTCGTCCGGCATGAAGTGCAGGCAGTCGCCGCCGAAGAACCAGAGCAGGTCGCGCGGCACCAGGTGAGCAATCTGCGGGTAGCGATGGAAGACCTGGCTGATGAGGTCCTGGCCCAGGTACAGGCTGCGTTCCGGGTCGCGCGGAAGTTCGCTCATCAGCTCGTCGAAGCGTTCGACGAAGAGGGCGTGGTTTTCTTCCGGCACCTGTTCGGCCTCGCCCAGGGCGACCAGGATGCCGCGCAGATGGGCGAGCAGGGCGAGGTGGTGGTCGAGGTAGGGATTGGCCATGGCGGATTTCCTGAAGCTGGATCGGGCGCGGGAGTATAAGGCCCCCGGCGCCCGCTGTCCTGCCCACGGGCTCAGCGGGTCTTGCCGGGGCTGAGTTCGAAGTCCTCCTTGGCGAAATCGTCGACATCTATCACCCGGCGGCGCGCTGCCTCGGTCGCCTGCAGCTGCTGCGCTTCGCTGTCCTCTATCAGGCCAGCCGCCAGCGCAGCGGCAATCGCGCTTTCGCCCGGCGCCGGCCTGAGCTGGCCGGACTTGAGGGCCTGCTGCAGTTTCTTCTGCGCAGCCTGGCTGGCGATCGACAGTTCGATGGCCTGCTGCAATGCGCCTACAGGGTCGTTGGCGGACTGAGGGCGATGGCAACCGGCGAGCAGTTCTTCCAGGGCCGGGTCGCCGCGGTCGCGGCCTATCACCCCGGCCACTTCGGCGTCCAACCGGTCCGAGGGGCCGGGATGGCGGCGGCCGAGGGGGAACACCAGCACCCGCAGCAGGCCGCTCATCATGGCGTTGGGGAAGTTGTCCAGCAGCCCGTCGAGGGCCTGCTCGGCCTTGCCCAGGCTCTCTTCCAGGGCCCAGCGCAGTAGTGGCTGCAGGTGTTCGGGGTAGTCGCGGTCGTGGTAGCGCTTGAGCGCGGCCGACGCCAGGTAGAGGTAGCTCAGGGCATCGCCCAGGCGCGCGGACAGGCGTTCGCGGCGTTTCAGCTCGCCGCCGAGCAACAGCATGCTGCTGTCGGCCAGTAGGGCAAAGCTCGCGGCGAGGCGGTTGAGGGCGCGGAAGTAAGGGCGGCAAAGATTGTCGCCGGGGACGTCGCCGACGCGTCCGAGGCTGAGGCCGAGCAGCAGGCTGCTGGCGGCGTTGCCCACGGCGAAGCCGATATGGCGCAGCAGCAGCTGGTCGAACTCCTCCAGCGCCCGCTCACGGTCATCGCGACCCGCCAGGGCCATTTCATCGAGCACGAAGGGATGGCAGCGGATGGCGCCCTGGCCAAAGATCATCAGGTTGCGCGAGAGGATATTGGCGCCTTCCACCGTGATCGAGATGGGCGCCCCCTGCCAGGCGCGCCCCAGGTAGTTGTTGGGGCCGAGGATGATGCCTTTGCCGCCGTGCACATCCATGGCGTGGCCGATGCACTCGCGGCTCCGCTCGGTAAGGTGGTACTTGAGGATGGCCGAAAGCACCGAGGGCTTCTCGCCGAGGTCCACGGCGCTGGCGGTGAGGATGCGCGCGCTGTCCATCAGCCAGGCGTTGCCGGCGATGCGCGCCAGGGCTTCCTGGATGCCTTCGAAGGCAGCCAGGGGCACATTGAACTGCTCACGTACGCGGCAGTACTGGCCGCTCACCAGGCTGGTGAACTTGGCCTGGCCCGTGGCCGCCGCCGGCAGGGAAATGGAGCGGCCCACCGAGAGGCAGTTCATCAGCATCATCCAGCCCTTGCCGAGCATGGCCTGGCCGCCGATGACGAAGTCCAGGGGCACGAACACGTCCTTGCCCGAGTTCGGGCCGTTCATGAAGGCCGCGCCCAGGGGCAGGTGGCGCCGGCCTATCTCCACGCCGGGGGTGTCGGTGGGCACCAGGGCCAGGCTGATGCCGAGGTCTTCTTCCTCGCCCAGCAGGTGGTCCGGGTCATGGGCTTTGAAGGCCAGGCCGAGGAGGGTGGCCACCGGGCCCAGGGTGATGTAGCGCTTCTCCCAGGTCAGGCGCAGGCCCAGGACCTCCTGGCCCTGCCATTGGCCCCGGCAGACGATGCCGATATCCGGCATGGCGCCGGCGTCGGAGCCGGCCAGGGGGCCGGTCAGGGCGAAGCAGGGGATGTCTTCGCCGCTGGCCAGGCGCGGCAGATAATGCTGGCGTTGCTGGTCGGTGCCGTAGTGCAGCAGCAGTTCTGCCGGGCCGAGGGAGTTCGGCACCATCACGGTGGACGCCAGGTCGGCGCTGCGGGTGGCCAGCTTCATCGCCACCTGGGAGTGGGCCAGGGCGGAGAAACCCTTGCCGCCGTACTCCTTGGGGATGATCAGGGCGAAGAAGCCATGCCGCTTGATGTGCGCCCAGGCTTCGGCCGGCAGGTCCAGCTGCTGGCCGATCTGCCAGTCGCTGACCATGGCGCAGAGTTCTTCGGTGGGGCCGTCGAGGAAGGCCTGTTCCTCTTCCGTCAGCTGCGGGCGTGGGGAGTCCAGCAACTTTTGCCAGTCCGGACGGCCGCTGAACAGTTCGCCATCCCACCAGACGGTACCGGCCTCGATGGCGTCGCGCTCGGTCTCGGACATGGGCGGCAGTACCCGTTGGAACCAGGCGAACAGCGGTGCGCTGAGCCATTTGCGGCGCAGTTCCGGTAGCGCCAGGGGCAGGGCGACCGCCAGCCACGGCAGCCAGAGCAGAAGCAGCAGCCAACCCGGTGCGCGGCTGAACAGCCCCATCGCCAGCAGGAAGCCGGCCACCAGGGTCAGGGCGGGCAGGGGAGCGGTGCGGCGATGGGCGAGATAGGCAACACCCAGGACCAGTGCGAGTAACCAGAGAAACAGCATGGTCGATCCTCCATGATGGCGGCGCGGGGCCGTCACGAGCTTAGTCGCCATCCGGAATCATGGCGACAGGAACGGCGAGCTTGGCCGGATCGTCGTTTTCCCGCTTGTAATGCCCTCTATAGACTGGGCCGATGCCCCGAGGAGGAACCCCCATGCAGTGCTACCTGGAAGCCGGCCGCTTCGTTGATAGTGACCACCCCCTGGTGGTCGAGTTCGCCGAAAAGCACCGTGGCGCAAGCGCCAACTCCGCTGATCAGGCTGTCAGCCTGTACCGCGCGGTGCGTGACGAGGTCCGCTACAACCCTTACGTGTTCAGCCGCGATCCTGAAACCCTGAAGGCCAGCCACGCCCTGGCCGCAGGTGAGTCCTACTGCGTGCCCAAGGCGATCTTGCTGGCGGCCTGCGCGCGGCATTGCGGCATCCCCGCGCGCATCGGGCTGGCCGATGTGCGCAACCACCTGGCCACGCCCAGGCTGCTGGAGCTGCTGCGTAGCGAGGTGTTCGCCATGCACGGCTATACCGAGTTCCATCTCGACGGCCGCTGGGTCAAGGCCACTCCGGCCTTCAATCTCGCCTTGTGCCGGCTCTTCAATGTTCCGCCCCTGGAGTTCGACGGTCGCCACGACAGCGTCTTCCACCCCTTCAACCGGCAGGGTGAGCGCTATATGGAATACCTGGCCGACCACGGCCAGTTCGCCGACCTGCCGGAAGAGCTGTTCTTCGGGCACCTGGCGGCCGTCTACCCGCACCTGTTCGAGGAAGGCGCCGCCTTCCTCACCGGCGACCTGCATGCCGAGCTAGGGACGTAGGGTGGATCACACTTCACCGATCCACCGGCGGTGGTTGAGCTTCTGAGCGTTTGCCCACGTCCCTCTGGTGGAAATCCGCCACGCGGATTTTCACCCTACGTGGCTGCGTTGGAAGGGAAGGCTTTTCCTGTGGGGGCGAATTCATTCGCCAAGGGCTGCGGAGCTGCCCCGGAAGGCCGCGGGGCGAACCTGCGGTTCGCTTGGCGATTGAAATCGCCCCCACAATGAGTGGTGCCTCCGTGCAGGCCATCCTGCGAACCTGCGCAGAATATCTGGAGGATTCGGCATTCCGTCGCCGGGACCGCCGCCCTAGAATGGTGCCCCTGCCCATCTGGCCGAGGAGTGTGTCGCGATGCTGAAAATCTGGGGACGAAGGAATTCCACCAATGTGCGCAAGGTGCTCTGGTGCGCCGAGGAGATCGGCATCGCCCATGAGCAACTGGACGCCGGCGGCGCCTTCGGCCTGGTCAATGACGCCGCCTACCGGGCGCTCAACCCCAATGGCCTGGTGCCGATGATCGAGGACGATGGCCTGGTGCTCTGGGAGTCCAACGCCATCGTCCGTTACCTGGCCGCGCGCTACGCCGCCGGCAGCCTCTACCCCGAATCCCCGGTGGCGCGCGCCGAAGGCGACAAGTGGATGGACTGGGCCACCTCCAGCCTGGCCACGCCGTTCCGCGACCTGTTCTGGGGCACCCTTCGCACACCGCCTGCCGAACGCAACCAGGCGCTGATCGACGCCGCGCTGACCCGCTGCGGCGAGCTGCTGGCCATTCCCGACCGTGCCCTGGCCGAGCGGCCCTACCTGTCGGGCGCGAGCTTCGCCATGGGCGACATTCCCCTGGGCTGTTTCGCCTATGCCTGGTTCGAGATGCCGATCCTGCGTCCCGAACTGCCGAATCTCGAAGCCTGGTACGAACGCCTGAAGGCGCGCCCGGCCTACCGCAAGGCGGTGATGACGGCGCTGACCTGAGCGGGTCGCGACCCCGGTTCGCCGATCCTTTCCATCGAACCTAGGCTGATGTGCAATGATCCGTAGTTGAATTTACTGGCATTCAGCCTTATCTAGCCTCTTCCCCTTGAATCAGACGAATCCGATATGACTTCCGCCCTGTCCATCCGGCAGTTGACCAAGACCTACGCCAATGGCTTCCAGGCCCTCAAGGGCATCGACCTGGAAGTAGCCGAAGGCGACTTCTTCGCCTTGCTCGGGCCCAACGGCGCGGGCAAGTCCACCACCATCGGCATCCTGTCCACCCTGGTGAACAAGACCAGCGGCACGGTCAACGTGTTCGGCAACGACCTGGACAAATCGCCCTATGCGCTCAAGCGCTGCCTTGGGGTGGTGCCCCAGGAGTTCAACTTCAACCAGTTCGAGAAGGTCTTCGACATAGTCGTGACCCAGGCGGGCTACTACGGTATTCCGGCGAAGATCGCCAAGGAGCGCGCCGAGCAGTACCTGACCCAGCTCGGCCTGTGGGAGAAGCGCGACTCGGCGTCCCGCGAGCTGTCCGGCGGCATGAAGCGCCGGCTGATGATCGCCCGTGCGCTGATCCACCAGCCGCGCCTGTTGATCCTCGACGAACCCACCGCGGGCGTCGACATCGAGCTGCGCCGCTCCATGTGGAGCTTCCTCACCGAGCTCAACCAGCAGGGCATCACCATCATCCTCACCACCCACTACCTGGAAGAGGCCGAGCAGCTCTGCCGCCACATCGGCATCATCGACCACGGGCGGATCATCGAGCACACCAGCATGAAAGAGCTGCTGAAGAAGCTCCATGTGGAGACCTTCCTGCTCGACCTCAAGGAGTCCCTGGAAGTGGTGCCGCAGCTCAATGGCTACCCGGCGCACCTGGTGGACCACCACACCCTGGAGGTGCAGGTGGAGAAGACCCAGGGCATGACCGAGCTGTTCCGCCAGTTGGCGGCGCTGAACATCGACGTGCTGAGCATGCGTAACAAGTCCAATCGCCTCGAGGAGCTGTTCGTGTCACTGGTGGAGAAAAACCTGGCGAAGGTGGCCCTATGAGTTCGGAACTGAGCGCCAACCTGGTCGCCCTGAATACCATCGTCTATCGCGAAGTCCGTCGTTTCACCCGTATCTGGCCGCAGACCCTGCTGCCCCCGGCCATCACCATGGCCCTGTACTTCGTCATCTTCGGCAACCTGATCGGCCGGCAGATCGGCGAAATGGGCGGCTTCAGCTACATGGACTACATAGTCCCCGGGCTGATCATGATGTCGGTCATCACCAACTCCTACAGCAACGTGGTCTCGAGCTTCTTCGGCAGCAAGTTCCAGCGTTCGGTGGAGGAGCTGCTGGTGTCGCCGGTGTCGCCGCACACCATCCTCCTCGGCTACACCATCGGCGGCGTGCTGCGCGGGCTGGCAGTGGGGGTGATAGTCACTTTCCTGTCGCTGTTCTTCACCAAGCTCTCGGTGCACCACATCGGGGTGACGGCGCTGGTGGTGCTGCTGACCGCCACCATCTTCTCCCTGGGTGGCTTCATCAACGCCGTCTACGCGCGCAACTTCGACGACATCTCGATCATCCCGACCTTCGTGCTGACCCCGCTGACCTACCTGGGCGGCGTGTTCTACTCGATCAACCTGCTGCCGCCGTTCTGGCAGACGGTGTCGCTGGGAAACCCGATCCTGCACATGGTCAACGCCTTCCGTTACGGCATCCTCGGCGTTTCCGACATCAATATCGGCGTCGCCATCGCCCTGATGCTGCTGACCATGGCCGTTCTCTACGTCGCCTGCATCCACCTGCTGGTGAGCGGGCGCGGCATGCGTCAATAAGGCGAAACAAAGCGACACAGAGTGGCATTATCTTCTGGATGCCGCTGATCGAAGTCTGCCGATACAGTCGGCAGACTTCCTCCCCCCTTGCGTTCAGTCTCAGAGGCTCCAGATGAAGGTCCGTCGCAGTGTTTGGCTGTTGCTCGGGACGATCGCCGCTGTCTCCGCCCTGGCCCAGGAGGCGCCCCTGGTGGAAGTGGCCGAGCCGCAGCGGGCGCTGGTGCGCGACGAGCTGGTGACCTTCGGTTCGCTGCGTTCCGACGAGTCGGTGATGATCCGCCCGGAGATCGAGGGCCGGGTAGCCGCCCTGCATTTCAAGGAGGGGCAACAGGTCAAGGGTGGCGCCTTGCTGGTCAGCCTGGATGATGCCATCGCTCGCGCCGAGCTGGCCCAGGCCCAGGCCAACCTCGACCTGGCGGAAAAAAGCTACCAGCGCGCAAAGATGCTGTTCTCCCGGGGCGCCAGCAATGCCCAGGCCCAGGATGAATCCCAATCCCAGCAGCAGGCGGCCCGCGCCAGCCTGGCCCTGGCCCAGGCGCGCCTCGACAAGACGCAGATCCGCGCGCCCTACGACGGCACCCTCGGCCTGCGCCAGGTGAGCGTCGGCGACTACCTGAGCGCCGGCCAGGACATGGTCAACCTGGAAGTCCTGGACCCGCTCAAGCTCGACTTCCGAATCCCGCAGAGGGCGGTCAGCCAGGTGAATCTCGGCCAGCCGGTGGAGATCAGCCTGGACGCCTATCCGGGCGAACGCTTCCGTGGCGACATCATCGCCCTCAACCCGCGCCTGGACGAAGTCGGTCGCAGCCAGGCGATCCGCGCGCAGATTGCCAACAAGGATCACCGTCTCAAGCCCGGCCAGTTCGTAAAGGTGTCGGTGATCCTCGCCGAACGCCCAGAGGCCCTGCTGATCCCCGAGGAGGCGGTGATGCCCGTGGGGCAGCAGTTGTTCGTCAACCTGGTGGTGGACGGCAAGGTGGAGCGGCGTCAGATCAAGATCGGCCAGCGCCTGCGCGGCAAGGCCGAGGTTCGTGAAGGCCTGCAGGGCAATGAGCAGGTCATTACCGCGGGCTGGCAAAAGGTCAGCCCCGGGCTGGAGGTCCGCACCGTAGCGCGAGGTGGGGTATGACCCTCTCTGATGTGTGCATCCGCAGGCCGGTCTTCGCCACCGTCCTGTCGCTGATCCTGGTCCTGCTCGGGCTGCTGGCCTACCAGCGGCTGGCAGTGCGGGAGTATCCCAACATCGACGTGCCGATCGTCACGGTCAACATCATCTACCCCGGCGCCAGCCCCGAGATCATGGAGTCCCAGGTGGCCCAGCCCATCGAGGACGTGCTCTCGGGCATCGAGGGCCTGGACTTCGTCGCTTCCATCAGCCGCTCGGAAAACACCCAGATCACCGCCCAGTTCCGCCTCGGCACCAATGCCGACGAGGCGGCCAACGACGTCCGCGACCGCCTGGGCCGGGTACGCGGGCTGCTGCCGGACGAGATCAACGAACCTATAGTGCAGAAGGTCGAGGCCGACGCCCAACCGGTGATCTGGATCGCGTTCTACAGCGAGCAGCACTCGGCCATGGAGATCACCGATGTGCTGGAGCGGGTGGTGCGTGACCGCCTGCAGACCATCCCCGGCGTCTCCGAAGTGCAGATCCGCGGCGCGCGGCGCTTCGCCATGCGCATCTGGCTGGACCCGGAAAAGCTCGCTGCCCATGACCTCACCGTGCAGGACGTGGAGGACGCCCTGCGCCGGCAGAACGTGGAGATTCCCGCCGGGCGCATCGAGTCGGTGCAGCGCGAGTTCAGCGTGCTCTCGGAAACCGACCTGCGTACCCCCGAGGAATTCAACGACCTGATCCTCAACGACCAGCGCGGCTACCTGCTGCGCCTCGCCGACGTCGGCCATGCCGAGGTAGGCGCGGCGGATTTGCGCAGCATCGTGCGCTTCAATGGCCGTTCAGCGGTGTCCCTCGGCCTGGTGCGGCAGGCCACGGCCAACCCGCTGGACATCTCCGATGGGCTGAACGCCGCGCTGCCGGAAATCCGCGCGCTCCTGCCGGACGGCATGAAGATGGCCATTGCCAACGACAACTCGCTGTTCATCCGCGAGTCCATCGACAACGTCTACACCACGATCTGGGAAGCGGTGGGGCTGGTGATCCTGATCATCTTCCTGTTCCTGCGCTCCCTGCGCGCCACCCTGATTCCCCTGGTGACCATTCCGGTGTCGCTGATCGGCGCCTTCAGCCTGATGGTGCTGCTGGGATTCTCCATCAACACCCTGACCTTGCTGGCCATGGTGCTCGCCATTGGCCTGGTGGTGGACGACGCCATCGTGGTGCTGGAGAACATCCACCGGCATATCGAGGAAGGCATGTCGCCGCTGCAGGCAGCCTACAAGGGCAGCCGCGAGATCGCCTTCGCGGTGATCGCCATGACCCTGACCCTGGCTGCCGTCTATGCCCCCATCGGTTTCATGCAGGGCACTTCGGGCAAGCTCTTCACCGAGTTTTCCTGGACCCTGGCCGGCGCGGTGCTGGTGTCCGGCTTCGTCGCCCTGACCCTGTCGCCGATGATGTGCGGGCATCTGCTCAAGCCCTATGCGCCGCAGCAGCATGGACGGCTGTACAACCTGGTGGAGTCCTTCCTCCACGGCCTGACCTATAGCTATCGCCACCTGCTGGAGCGGGTCCTGCATGCCTGGGTGCTGATCATCGGCGTGCTGGTGGCCATCCTGGTCCTGTGCCTGGTGATGTTCAGCGGCCTGCGCAGCGAACTGGCGCCCACCGAAGACACCGGCACCATAGTCGGTTCCATCAACGGTCCCGACGGCGCCACCATCGAGTACACCAGCCGCTACGCGAAGATGCTGGAAGACGCCTACCGCTCGATCCCGGAAACCAACCGCTACATGGTCGTGGTGGGCTTCCCCACTGTGGCCCAGGGCCTGTCGTTCATGAAGCTGGAGGACTGGGACTCCCGCGACCGCACCCAGTTCGAGATCCGTGACGAGCTGCTGCCCAAGCTGCGCGACATCCCCGGCGTGCGCGCCTTCCCGATCAACCGGCCGCCACTGGGTCAGAGCGCGCGCAACCAGCCGGTGAACTTCGTGGTCCGCTCCTCCCTGGAGTACAGCGAGCTGCAGAGGTACGTCGACCAGTTGATGGAGCGGGTGCGCGACTACCCGGGGCTGGAAAGCCTGGACAGCGACCTCAAGCTCAACTCGCCGCAGCTCAAGGTCACGGTCAACCGCGAGCAGGCGGTGGCGGTGGGCACCGATGTCGCCGCCATCGGCCGCAGCCTGGAAAGCCTGTTCGGCAGCCGCCAGGTGACTCGCTTCAAGCAGAACGGCGAGCAGTACGACGTGCTGGTGCAGCTGGCCAACGTCGACCGCAGCAACCCGGAAGACCTCAACCGCGTCTATGTGCGCGGGCGCAACGACAGCATGGTGCAGCTGGCCAACCTGATCGAGATTCGCGAGACCGTGGCGCCCCGCGAGCTGAATCACTTCAACCAGCTGCGCGCGGTGACCGTCACCGCCAACGTCGGCTCCGGCTACACCCTGGGCGAGGCCCTGGACTATCTGGAAGAAGCGGCGCGGGGCATATTCCCGCCCGACACCCAGTTCGACTACACCGGCACCTCAAGGGACTTCAAGGACGCGAGTACAGGCGTGG
The DNA here is from genome assembly GCF_029871205.1 of Pseudomonas sp. BN417. Classification (GTDB taxonomy): domain Bacteria; phylum Pseudomonadota; class Gammaproteobacteria; order Pseudomonadales; family Pseudomonadaceae; genus Metapseudomonas. The sequence goes on from NZ_SSOJ01000160.1 coordinate 34,955, forward strand.
CGCTGATCTTCGCCCTGGCCCTGGTGTTCATCTATCTGGTGCTGGCGGCGCAGTTCGAGAGCTTCATCGACCCGCTGATCATCCTCTTCAGCGTGCCCCTGTCCATGGCCGGTGCGCTGCTGGCCCTGTCCTTCTTCGGCGGCACCCTGAACATCTACTCGCAGGTGGGCATGGTCACGCTGATCGGCCTGATCACCAAGCACGGCATCCTCATCGTCGAGTTCGCCAACCAGCTGCTGCGCCAGGGTATGGAGCTGCACGAGGCGGTGCTGGAGGCCTCGGTGAAGCGCCTGCGGCCGATCCTCATGACCACCGGCGCCATGGTGCTGGGCTCGGTGCCCCTGGCCATCGCCAGCGGCGCCGGCGGCGAAAGCCGGCAGCAGATCGGCATGGTGATAGTCGGCGGGCTGCTGGTGGGCACTTTCTTCACCCTCTTCGTGGTGCCGACCCTCTACCAGCAGCTGCGCCGCTGGCGGCCAATCCACAAGCTGGAGGCGGCGCCGGCCTGATTTATCTCCCCTCTCCCTCCGGGAGAGGGGCCGGGGGTGAGGGTATCCAGTCCGCTCTGCGCCAAGCTGCGGGATTTAGTAGGGTGAAAATCCGCGTGGCGGATTTCCACCGAGGGGGATCGCGCGGCGCGGTGACAACCGCCCTACCCGACTGCAGGCAGCTCGCTTCTTGTGGGGGCGATTTCAATCGCTAAGGGGCGCGCAGCGGCCCCCTTTGACCTTGCAGGCCGAACCTTCGGTCCGGTTAGCGAATGAATTCGCCCCCACAAGGTCGCCCAACCGACCCGATCACAACCGCTGGAAGAATTTCGGATAGCGGTGCACCAGCCCATCCTCATCCAGGGTCAGCACCGCCTCGAAGCCACTGCCATCGAGGTTCTGGTAGAGGTAATGGCCATGGTCCAGGCGGGTGTAGGCTTGGCGCATGCGCCGAACCGTCAGCTGCGGCGCCTCGACGAACACCACCTCGATCTCGCGGCGCTCGCCGGGATTGAGGAACAACCGCCAGATGCTCGGGCTGTTGGTGAAGGGGGTGGGCCAGAGGTCCAGGTCGAGGCAGCCGGACAGCTCCGGCAGCTTGCGGCCGTCGCCGTCGAACCAGTGCAAGCCGTCGCGGCGCAGGACCAGGCTCCGGCTGCCTCGTGCATCGCGCACCGTGGCGTTGAATGCCCGCGGTTCCCAACCTTTCTCGTATTCCAGGGTGTAGTTCAGGCGGTAGCACTTGCCGTCGTCGTCGAAAGCCAGCATGCCGCTGTCCACCCGCCGACCTTCCAGGCGGAAGTCCTCCAGCCCCTGGGTGGGCGCCCGGGTGTTCCAGAGGTGGGTCCAGAGAGCGGTGGTTCGCATCGGTTCAAGCCTCGTGGCGCTTGAGTGCGCGCAGGTCCTGGGACAAGGGTAGCAACTGGAAGGGGCAGGGTTCAGTCCAGCCGCAGCCCCACCTGGCGAATCTTCGGCAGGCGTGCCACCACCAACTGGTGGGAGCGGGTGATCAGCTCGCGCAGTTCATGCTCGCCCATGGGGTAGGGGCGCTGCATGGCAATCCAGTGGGCGCGGGCCAGATAGGGGGCGGGGCGAATGCCGGGGCGGTCGACGTAACCGAGGAACAGCTCCTTGTCGACCTTGAAGGTCAGGCCGTCACCCATGAAGTCGAGTATGGCGAACATCTTGTTGCCGGCCACCGAGAACACCCGGTTGCTGCCCCACTTGAGGTCTTCCCGGGCCCCGGGCAGTTGCAGGCAGAAAGCGGCGACTTGATCGGGGGTCATGGGTGCTCCTGTTCCTTCAGGTTGTCGATTCGCTGCGCAGCAGCCACAGGCTCAGCAGCATGCCGGTCAGCGCCATCAGTGCAGCTACCAGGAATATCGCGGCGAAGCCTGCGAGGCTTGCGATGGCGCCCATCAGCGGCCCGGCGATGCCCAGGGCCAGGTCGAAGAATACCGCGTAGGCGCCCAGGGCCGAACTGCGGCTTGCGGCCGGGATGCGGGTGACCGCCTCGACGCCGAGGGCCGGATAGACCAGGGACAGGCCGAATCCGGTCAGCGCCGCGCCGGCCAGGGCCATCCAGGGTGTCGGCGCCAGCCACAGCAGGAACAGGCCGAGGCTTTCCACCGTCAGGCAGGCGATCGCCACGCGGTAGCCGCCGAGGTGCTTGATGCTGTTGACGAACAGCAGCCGCGCGCCGATGAAGGCGCAGCCGAAGGCCGTCAGGCAGTAGGCGGCGCCTTCCCAGCCGACGCTGGCGTAGTACAGGGTGATGAAGGTGGCCAGGGTGCCGAAGCCGATGGAGCCCAGGGCCAGCGCCGTGCCGTTGGGGGCGATGCGCAGGAAAACGTTGGTGAAGGGGAGTCGCTCGCCGTGGACGATGGGCGCCGGGCGCTTGGGCCAGGCCAGCAGCAGGGCGATGGCGCAGAGCAGGGCCATCAGTCCGCCGATGCTCCACAGCCCCAGGGCGTCCACCATCACCACGCCCAGTGGCGCACCGATGGCCACCGCACCGTAGGAAGCGATGCCGTTCCAGGAAATCACCCGCGCCATGTTCTCCGCGCCCACCAGGCCCACGCCCCAGCTGATGGAACCCGTGCCGACCAGGCCCTGGCCAATGCCCAGCAGCACCCGCCCGCCCAGCAACAGGCCGAGGCTCGCCAGGGGGAACTGCGCGAGGCTGGTGGAGAGCAGCGTCAGTACCCCGGAGAGGCCGCAGCAGGCCATGCCATACATGACCGCGCGCTTGGCGCCCAGACGGTCGGCCAGGCTGCCGGACATGGGGCGGGAAAGCAGGGTGGAGAGGTACTGGGTACTGATGACGATGCCCGCCATCACCGAGCCGTAGCCCATGTCGTCGTGCACGTAGCCGGGCAGCACGGCGATCGGCAGGCCGACGCAAAAGAAGCTGATGAAGGTGAAGAAGACGACGGTGATGATCTGCAGGGTGGTGGAGGACGCGGACGGCCGTGGCGTGCTCATGGCAGAACCTGGAAAGGGGGAAGAGGGCGCCGCCCATGATCCCTGACTCGGGCCGACAAAGAAAGCTAGCTAATGGTTGTCTTGCTGCCGGATGACTCAGACGGTGGGGTAGCGCTCGTGGGGGAAGCTTACGGCCAGATGCTCGATCCAGGCGCGTACCGCCGGCAGCATGCCGCGCCTATGGGTGTAGACGGCCCGCAGGTAACCACTCGGCAGGTCCCAGTCCGGCAGCAGGCGTACCAGGCTGCCATCGCGCAGTTCGGCGTCGCAGTTCATCTCCGGCAGCATGCTGAAGCCCAGGCCGGCCAGCACGGCGTGCTTGCGCACGTCGAAGTCCTCGATGCCGAGGCGGGCTTCCAGCACCACCTCGCGACGGTTGCCGTCGCTGTCGCGCAGCGGGTGGTGGATGCGCCGGTCCGCCTCCAGAGCGCCGAGGGCCGGCAGTTTCTGCAGATCGTCCGGGGTTTCTATTCGAATGCCTTCCAGCAGGCTGGGCGCTGCCACCAGGAATGCCTTGGCCGGGCTCAGTGGTCGGGCGATCAGCGACGGGTCTTCGTCACCTTCCTCGCGCACCCGCAGGGCCACGTCCACGCCTTCCTCACGAAGGTCCACGCGGCGGTTGGTGAGGATCAGGTCCAGTTGAACCAGCGGGTGGCGCTGGAGGAATTCTGCGATGACGGTCTTCAGCAGCGAGTGTGCCATCTCGGTGGGGCAGGACACTCGCAGGCGGCCGCGGGGCTCGGCGGTCAGGCTGGCCACCGCCTCGTCGGCCTGTTCGGCTTCGGCGAGCATGGCCTGGCAGTGGCGCAGGTAGCGCTCGCCGACATCGGTCAGCGCCAGCTTGCGGGTGGTGCGCTGCAGCAGGCGCACGCCCAGGCGCGTCTCCAGCTCGGCGATGCGCCGCGAGAGGCGCGACTTGGGCACCCCCAGCAGGCGGCCGGCGGAGGAGAAGCCGCCGTGCTCGACGACTTTGGCGAAATAGAAGAGATCGTTGAGGTCTTGCATGGCTTCGTCCTGCGGGTGGGACGAACTATCGCACCGGGCGGGTTTCCTGCGCTATTGCTTTGTTTGGCGGGACTCGGCCGCCGATTGCCGACGGGCCTGCCAGGGTCTATACCTGATCCTCTTCCAACCACCCGATAACGGAGCGATCACCATGTCCTTGTCCATGTACGAGGCGTCCATCCCGGTACTGGCGCGCATGCTCAACAATCTGTCCAACATCCTCAAGAAGGCCGAAGCCAATGCCCAGGCCCGCGGCATCGAGCCCAAGGTGTTCATCGAATCGCGCCTGGCGCCGGACATGTATCCGCTGGCGCGCCAGGTGCAGATCGCCAGCGATATGGCCAAGGGCTGTGCGGCCCGCCTGGCTGGCGTCGAGGTCCCGAGCTGGGCCGACACCGAAACCAGCTTCGAGGAACTGCAGGGGCGCATCGCCAAGACCCGGGACTTCATCAAGGGCATCGACGCCACTCAACTGGAAGGCAGCGAAAGCCGCACCGTGGTGTTGAAGATGCGCAGTGGCGATATCAGCTTCAGCGGCCAGGACTACCTGCTCAACTTTGCCTTGCCGAACTTCTATTTCCACATCACCGCCGCCTACGCGATCCTGCGCCACAACGGCGTGGATGTGGGCAAGATGGATTACCTGGGCGGGGTCTGACGCTCTGGTAGGTTGGCGCTGAGCGCAGCGAAGCCCAACGGTTCCGTGCATTGGGCTGTTGGGCTTCGCGGAGCTCTGCCCAACCTACAACCTGAGTTTGTTCTGCCAGTGGGACGCTGAATCACAAAATTGCTGGCTAATCAGCTTTTATCGACATGGATAGGATTACCCCCATTCCGGTCGGCCGTCGCCGATCGCCCAACTGAGGGAACCTTCCATGAAACTCCTGCACCTCGATTCCAGCATCCTCGGCGACGCCTCCGCCTCCCGTCAGCTCAGCCGCGCCGTGGTCGAAGCCTGGCAAGCCGCCGAGCCGGCCGCCAAGGTCACCTACCGCGACCTGGCCGGCGATGCCCTGAGCCACCTGTCGGCGCTGAGCCTGGTCGCCGGTGGTACCCCGTCCGAACTGCGTGACGCCGCGCAGAAGCATGAAGCCGAGCTGGGCGAAACCACCCTGAACGAATTCCTCGCCGCCGACGCCATCGTCATCGGCGCGCCGATGTACAACTTCACCGTGCCGACCCAGCTGAAAGCCTGGATCGACCGCATCGCCATTGCCGGCAAGACCTTCCGCTACACCGAGAACGGTCCCGAAGGCCTGGCCGTTGGCAAGAAGGTAGTGATCGTTTCCACCGCCGGTGGTATCCATTCCGGCCAGGTCACCGGCCAGGCCCACGAGGACTACCTGAAGCTTGTGCTGAACTTCCTCGGCGTGACCGACATCGAGATCGTCCGCGCCGAAGGCCTGGCCTACGGTGAAGAGCCGCGCGCCAACGCCATCAGTGGCGCCCAGGCGCAGATCGGCGGGCTGTTCGCCACCGTCTGATCCGGCTGCCTGTAACGACAAAGCCCCGCAATTGCGGGGCTTTGTCGTTTCGGTCGGGCAGGGCAACTGCCGGCTTTACCTGTGGGGGCGAATTCATTCGCTAAGGGGCGCGAAGCGGCCCCCTTGAGGTGTCGAAGGCCGAACCTTCGGTCCGGTTGGCGAATGAATTCGCCCCCACAAAGAGCCAAGCCAGTGCGATCAGACAATCACACCCTGGCTACGCAGGTAGTCGTCATAGGTGCCGCTGAAGTCGGTCACGCCGTTTTCCGACAGCTCGATGATCCGGGTGGCCAGGGAGCCGACGAACTCGCGGTCGTGGCTGACGAAGACCAGGGTGCCCGGGTAGTTCTCCAGCGCCAGGTTGAGCGCCTCGATGGACTCCATGTCCAGGTGGTTGGTGGGTTCGTCCATCACCAGCACGTTGGGTTTCTTCAGGATCAGCTTGCCGAACAGCATGCGACCCTGCTCGCCGCCGGAGATCACCTTCACCGACTTGAGGATCTCGTCGTTGGAGAACAGCATGCGGCCGAGGGTGCCGCGCACCAGCTGCTCGCCGCCCTGGGTCCACTGGGCCATCCAGTCGAACAGGGTGACGTCGTCTTCGAAATCATGGGCGTGGTCCTGGGCGTAGTAGCCCAGCTCCGCGCTTTCGGTCCACTTCACGTTGCCGGCGTCCGGCGTCATCTCGCCGACCAGGGTGCGCAGCAGGGTGGTCTTGCCGATGCCGTTGGGGCCGATGATGGCCACGCGCTCGCCGGCTTCGATCTGCAGGTCCAGGCCCTTGAACAGTTGCTTGTCCTCGAAGCCCTTCGCCAGCTTCTCCACGGTCACCGCCTGGCGGTGCAGCTTCTTGTGCTGCTCGAAGCGGATGAAGGGGCTGACGCGGCTGGACGGCTTGACCTCGGCCAGCTGGATCTTGTCGATCTGCTTGGCGCGGGAAGTGGCCTGCTTGGCCTTCGAGGCGTTGGCGGAGAAGCGACTGACGAAGGTCTGCAGCTCGGCGATCTGCGCCTTCTTCTTCGCGTTGTCGGCCAGCAGTTGCTCGCGCGACTGGGTCGCCGCGGTCATGTATTCGTCGTAGTTGCCCGGGAACAGGCGCAGCTCGCCGTAGTCCAGGTCCGCCATATGGGTGCACACGCTGTTCAGGAAGTGGCGGTCGTGGGAAATGATGATCATGGTGCTGTTACGCGCCGTGAGGATGTTTTCCAGCCAGCGGATGGTGTTGATATCCAGGTGGTTGGTCGGCTCGTCCAGCAGCAGCACGTCCGGGTCCGAGAACAGCGCCTGGGCCAGCAGCACGCGCAGCTTCCAGCCGGGGGCGACTTCGCTCATCGGGCCGAAATGCTGGCTCAGCGGGATGCCCAGGCCAAGCAGCAGCTCACCGGCGCGGGATTCGGCGGTGTAGCCGTCCATCTCCGCGAACTCGGTCTCCAGCTCGGCCACGGCCATGCCGTCTTCCTCGCTCATTTCCAGCAGCGAGTAGATACGATCGCGCTCGGCCTTGACCCGCCACAGCGCCTCGTGCCCCATGATCACGGTGTCGATCACACTGAAGTCTTCGTAGGCGAACTGGTCCTGGCGCAGCTTGCCGAGGCGCACGTTGGGCTCCAGCATCACCTGGCCACCGGACGGCTCCAGATCACTGCCGAGGATCTTCATGAAAGTCGACTTGCCGCAGCCATTGGCGCCGATCAGGCCGTAGCGGTTGCCGTTGCCGAATTTGACGGAAACGTTCTCGAACAGCGGCTTGGGGCCGAACTGCATGGTGATATTGGCGGTGGAGATCACAGTTGAATCCTGGGCTGGCTAGGCGCTCGCGCGCAAAAAGGGCGAGATTGTAGCCTTTTCGATGGGCTTCGGGGGGATCGGTTGTCGGACCGGGGCCTTGTTCGGCGCAGTCGCGAGAGCGTCGCAAAACCGTCAACTTGCAGCGCTAGCCTGGGCTGGCTTCCACGGCACTCTCAATGCACGTCGCATTGCCCATACCTTCGCGGTGCAGGCCAACCTGATCAGTTGGTCTTTTTTCTTGGCGTCGCAGGCTTGGAGGGTGTCCGGGTGAATTCAGCCGGAGTACTCCATGGACATCGCGATCCACCAGGTTAGCCGCGGCGGCAGGGAAGAATGGCAGGTGGAGGTCCTCGGCATGAAGGTGCCCTTCAGGGACAGGGCCTCGGCCCTGGCGTTCGCCGTCAGGCTGCAGGAGCGGGTCGAGGCGCCCCATTGGTTGCCGGGCCTGGAGCAGCAGAAGTGCACGGAAGACTGAGGTGCCCGCGCCTTGTCGTTTTCGGCTATTGCCTGCGAGGGGGCCACTGCGGCAAGAATGTGCCTTCGGGACCAGCAGGAGACGGCATGTGAAGAAGACTCGGATTTTCGCTGCATTGGCCTTGCAGGCCTGCGCCTTCGCAGCGCTGGCGGGGGAGTGGCCGCCCGGGGGCGGCGAGAAATTCACCCAGGAGTGCGTGACCAGCGCCGCGCGGCAGGTCCCGCAGGACAAGGCGGTCGCCTACTGCACGTGCTCCAACGGCATGATGCAGGAGGCGTTCACCTCCCAGCAGCTGGTGGGGGTCACCGAAGGTCGGAAGCCGACCGCGGACGAACTGACGGTCCTGACCGATATCTCGCGTTCCTGCGCACGGGAAACGCTGCAGTGAAACGGCAATAGAAGCGTCACATATCCGCTCTAGAATGGGCACTGCGCCACGGACGGTGCCCATCTCCCTGCAGATGACTCATTCCCGGAAGAATACCTGCACCAGGTGATAGCCGAACTGGCTCTTCACCGGGCCATGGACGACCCGTACGGGCTTCTTGAAGATCACCTGATCGATCACCCGCACCATCTGGCCGGGGCGGACTTCGCCCAGATCGCCGCCGCGCTTGGCGGAAGGGCAGATGGAATGCTTCTTTGCCAGGACGGCGAAGTCCTCGCCATTGGCCAGGCGCTTCTTCAGTTGTTCGGCTTCCGCCTCGGTCTTGACCAGGATGTGGCGGGCAAGTGCCTTGGCCATGGGATTTCCTCTTGGACTGTGGAACGGTTCATTGTGCCAGCATGGCCAGCCGCCATACAGTTGCCGGCCTATAATCCGCTGCGCGGATGCAACGACCCCACATTGGATGCGGATGCCCCATGGACCTTTCCTCGATGCTGAAAATCCTGGCCACCCAGGATGGTTCCGACCTCTACCTGTCCACCGGTGCGCCGCCTTGCGCCAAGTTTAATGGCGTGCTCAAGCCTCTCAGCAACGAGCCGATGCGGGCCGGCGACGTGGCCCGGATCGCCGAGTCCGTCATGGATGCCGAGCAGCGCGCCGAGTTCGACAAAGAGCTGGAAATGAACCTGGCGATCTCGCTGCCGAACATCGGTCGTTTCCGCATCAACATCTTCCGCCAGCGCAACGAGGTTTCCATCGTCGCGCGGAACATCAAGCTGGATATCCCGCGCTTCGAGGACCTCAAGCTGCCCGAGGTGCTGCTCAAAATGGTGATGGAGAAGCGCGGCCTGGTGCTCTTCGTCGGTGGTACCGGCTCCGGCAAGTCCACCTCCCTGGCGGCGCTGATCGACTACCGCAATCGCAACAGCGGCGGCCATATCATCACCATCGAGGACCCGGTGGAGTACGTGCACCGGCACAAGAAATCCATCATCAACCAGCGCGAGGTGGGGGTGGACACCCGCAGTTTCCACGCCGCGCTGAAGAACACCCTGCGCCAGGCGCCGGACGTGATCCTGATCGGTGAGATCCGCGACCGCGAGACGATGGAGCACGCCCTGGCGTTCGCCGACACCGGCCACCTGGCCATCTCCACCCTGCACGCCAACAACGCCAACCAGGCGCTGGACCGCATCATCAACTTCTTCCCCGAGGAGCGCCGCCCGCAGCTGCTCAACGACCTGGGCAACAACCTCAAGGCCTTCGTTTCCCAGCGCCTGGTGCGCACCCAGGACGGCAAGCGCCGCGCCGCGGTGGAAGTGCTGCTGGGCACCTCCACCATCAGCGACCTGATCAAACGCGGTGAATTCCACTCCATCAAGGAAATCATGGAAAAGTCCCGCGGCCTGGGGATGCAGACCTTCGACCAGGCGCTGTTCGACCTGGTGGTGGAGGGCGCCATTCCCGAAGAGGAGGCGATCAAGAACGCCGATTCGGCGAACAACCTGCGCCTGAAGCTCAAGCTGTACCGGGAAGACCCCGCAGCCCAGCCAGCGGCGGCCGCCGCTGCGCCGGCCGCAGCACCGGCTCGCACCCAGGATGCTGGCTGGGGTACGGAGCTTAAGCTGGAGGAGCTGGAGGAGGATGAGCCGGAGGAACCGGGGCTGCGCTAGGCCGTTCCGGGGGGCACTGCCTGCTTTGTGGGGGTGAATTCATTCGCTAACCGGACCGAAGGTTCGGCCTGCTGGTCCCTGGGGGGCAGCTTCGCCGCCCATCGCGAATGAATTCGCCCCCACAGGTAAAGCCGGGACATGCGCATTGAATAGCCTGTATGGCCAAATTTAATTCCCGCTGTACATGGCCCCTGTGTCCCGCTGCGCATAGATTCGCTCCATGCACCAAACCGATCCGGGAGGTCGTGATGCGTATCGCTGTTCTGACGTTCGAAGGCTTCAACGAGCTGGATTCATTTGTTGCCGCCGGGCTGCTCAACCGCATGCGCGGACAGGGCTGGCAGGCGGAGATCACCGCGCCCAGCGAATGGGTCACCTCGATGAATGGTGTACGGGTCCAGGCCCAACAGCCGCTGGAGTTCGCCAATGCCGCCGACGTGGTGCTGTTCGGCAGCGGCATCCTGACCCGCGACATCGCCCAGGACCGCGGCATCCTCGATCGCCTGCGCCTGGACCCCTCGCGCCAGCTGATCGGCTCCCAGTGCTCCGGCGCCTTGCTGATGGCCAAGCTCGGCCTGCTCGGCAGCCTGCCGGCCTGTACCGACCTGACCACCAAGCCCTGGGTGATCGAGGCCGGCGTGCAGGTGCTGGACCAGCCGTTCTACGCTTCGGGCAACCTGGCCACCGCTGGCGGCTGCCTGTCCGCGCCCTATCTCGCGGCCTGGGTGATCGCCAAGTTGGCCGGTGAGGATGCCTGCGCCACGGCGCTGCACTACGTGGCGCCGGTGGGGGAGAAGGAGGCGTACATGGAGCACGCATTGGGCGTGGTGCGGCCGTATCTCTAGGCAGAGACCGCTTTCCTTGTGGGGGCGATTTCAATCGCTAAGGGCAGCGAAGCTGCCCCCAGGAAGGCCCAAGGCCGAACCTTCGGTCCGGTTAGCGAATGAATTCGCCCCCACAGGGCAGTGCCCCACAAGGGAGTCGCATCAATCTCGTAATTCCGGCAGATCCCTGTACAACTCCAGCGCCTGCGGGTTGGCCAGGGCGTCGGTGTTCTTCACCGGCTTGCCGTGCACCACATTGCGCACCGCCAGTTCGACGATCTTGCCGCTCAAGGTCCGGGGGATATCGGCGACGGCGATGATCTTCGTCGGCACATGGCGCGGGCTGGTGTTGGCGCGGATAACCTGGCGGATGTGATCGCGCAGGGTTTCGTCCAGCGTCACGCCCTCGCGCAGGCGGACGAAGAGCACCACGCGCACATCGCCTTCCCAGTCCTGGCCTATGGCGATGGATTCCAACACTTCCTCGACCTTTTCCACCTGGCGGTAGATCTCCGCGGTGCCGATGCGCACGCCGCCGGGATTGAGCACTGCGTCGGATCGGCCGTGGATCACCAGGCCGCCGTGGGCGGTTTCCTCGGCGTAGTCGCCGTGGGCCCAGACGCCGGGGAAGGTCTCGAAGTAGGCGGCCCTGAACTTCTCGCCGTCCGGGTCGTTCCAGAAGCCTACCGGCATCGACGGGAAATGCCGCGCGCAAACCAGCTCGCCCTTTTCGCCGAACACCCGCTTGCCGTCCTCGTTCCATACCTGCACGTCCATGCCCAGACCCTTGCACTGCAGCTCGCCGCGCCATACCGGCAGCACCGGGTTGCCCAGGGCGAAGCAGGAGACTATGTCGGTGCCGCCGGAAATGGACGACAGGCAGAGCTCGGTCTTGATGTCGCGGTAGACGTACTCGAAGCTCTCGTGGGACAGCGGCGAGCCGGTGGAGAGCAGGCCCTTCAGGCGTTCCAGGCGGTGGCTCTGGCGTGGTTTGACACCGGCCTTTTCCAGCGCGGCCAGGTATTTGGCGCTGGTGCCGAAGAGGCTGATGCCCTCGGCGTCGATCAGGTCCAGCAGGCGTTCCGGGCCGGGATGGAAGGGCGAGCCGTCGTAGAGCACCAGCGTGGAGCCCTGGGTCAGGCCGGACACCAGCCAGTTCCACATCATCCAGCCGCAGGTGGTGAAGTAGAACAGGGTGTCCGAGGCTGACAGGTCGCAATGCAGGCCGTGTTCCTTGACGTGCTGCAGCAGGGTGCCGCCGACCCCATGGACGATGCATTTGGGCACGCCCGTGGTGCCGCTGGAGTAGAGGATGTACAGCGGTTGGTCGAAGGGTACCGGGGTGAAGGCGGGCTCGCCTCCTGGGCGGTAGCAGTCGTCCCACAGCGCGATTCGGGCGTCGGTGGTGAAGTCCGTGGCCTTGGCCTCGGGATGGGAGTAGGGCACCACCACCAACTGCTGCAGTGACGGCATGCGCGCGAGGATTTCATTGAGCTTGGCGCTCAGGTCCACGTCCTTGCCGGCATAGCGGTAGCCGGCGGCGGCGATCAGCACCTTGGGTTCGATCTGGCCGAAGCGGTCGATCACCCCCTGGGTGCCGAAGTCCGGCGAACAGGACGACCAGGTGGCTCCCAGGCTGGTGGCGGCGAGCATACCGACCACGGTCTGCCAGGTGTTGGGCATGAAGGCCGCGACCCGGTCGCCGACCCCGACGCCGCAGGCCTGCAGGTTCTGCTGCAGGCCGGCGACATGGGCGGCCAGCTCCGCATAGGTGAGCTGCTCGCGGCTGCCGTCTTCGCCTATGGCCACCAGGGCCGGGCGGTCGTCGCGGCGGCGCAGCAGGTGTTCAGCGAAGTTCAGCGTGGCACCGGGAAACCAGCGGGCGCTGGGCATGGCCGCGCCCTCTTCCAGCAGCGCGCTGGGCGGGCTGCTCAAACGGATGTCGAAGAATTCGACCACGGCCTGCCAGAAGGCCTCGCGGCGGTCCAGGCTCCAGGCATGCAGGGCAGGGTAGTCGGGTAGGTCCAGGCCCTGTTGCTGGCTGACCTGGCGGCGGAAGGCATCCATGCGGGTGGCGGCGATCCGCACCGGGCTGGGGGTCCACAGTGGCTTGTCCATCTGCGCATCCTCATTCTGCGTGTCTTGGTTCGACCGGCTGCTTTTCAGCATAGGCCCTGCCTCAGGCCGCGGGCAGGTCGAGCCGGTTCCAGTCGCGCACGTGCAGCAGCACGTCGGCGAGCGCCTGGGCGGCGGCGGAGAGCTTGTGCTCGGCCAGCCGCAGCAGCCCTACCCGGCGCTCCACCTGGGGTCCGTGGAGGGCGATGCAGCGGGCCCCGAGCTCCTCCATCTGCTGGATGCACAGGCTGGGCACAGCGCTGACGCCCAGCCCCTGGGCGACCATCCGGCCCACGGTCACCAACTGGTGGCTCTCGAAGGCCACCGGGAGTCGGCCGTGCTGCGCAGCGATGCTTTCCTCCAGCAGCAGGCGCACCGCCGACGGCCGCTGCAGGGTGATGAAGTTGCCTTGCAGCAGCTCCGCCCAGCTCACCTCGGTGCGCTGGGCCAGCTCGCAATCGGCCGGCACCACGGCGACGAAGCGGTCGGTGTAGAAGGGCGTGAAGTCCAGACCATCAAGGGAATCCGGCTCCAGGGCGATGCCGATTTCCACCCGGCGGTTGCGCACCATCTCCAGCACCTGCTCGTTGATCACGTCGTGCACCGCTACGTTGACCTTGGGATGGCGGTCGCGGAAGGCCTTGAGCACCACCGGCAGCAGGTTGCCGGCGAAGGAGGGCATGGCGGCGATGGAAACCTTGCCGAGCTGCAGCGTGAAGTGCTGGCGCAGTAGCTCCTCGGCATTGTCCCAGTCGGCCAGGAGGCGCCGGGCGATGGGCAGCAGGGTCTCGCCTTCGGGCGTCAGGGCGACGCTACGGGTGGTGCGCACCAGCAGCTGGCCGCCGAGGGATTCCTCCAGGTTCTTGATTGCCAGGCTCAGCGCTGGTTGGGAGAGGTGCAGCCGCTCGCAGGCCTGGGCGAAGCTCAGGCTCTGGGCCACGGCAAGGAAGGCGCGCAGCTGTTTGACGGTCATTTATTTGCCTTTCTTATTAATTGTTAGGAAAAACAAACTTAACAAATCAGTCGGGAGGGGAGAAGCTCTGGACCACTCAAGGCGGCAACCCCGCCAACGCGAAAACTACAAGAGGCGCAACAGCATGAGTGGACTCGACAAGCGAGTAGGCAGCTACGAGGAAGCCCTGGCCGGGCTGACCGACAACATGACCGTCCTGGCTGGCGGCTTCGGCATCTGCGGCATCCCCGAGAACCTCATCGCCGAAATCCGCCGCCGTGGCGTCAAGGGGCTCACCGTGGTCTCCAACAACTGCGGCATCGATGGCTTTGGCCTCGGCGTACTGCTGGAAGACCGCCAGATCCGCAAGATGGTCGCCTCCTACGTCGGCGAAAACGCCTTGTTCGAGAAACAGCTGCTCAGCGGTGAGCTGGAGGTCGAACTGACTCCCCAGGGCACCCTGGCCGAGAAACTCCGCGCTGGCGGCGCCGGCATCCCGGCTTTCTTCACCGCCACCGGCTATGGCACCCCGATCGCCGACGGCAAGGAAGTACGCGAGTTCAACGGTCGCCATTACATCCTCGAGCCGTCCATCACCGGTGACTTCGCCATCGTCAAGGGCTGGAAGGCCGACCATTTCGGCAACGTGATCTACCGCCACACCGCGCAGAACTTCAACCCGCTGGCGGCCACCGCCGGCCGTATCACCGTGGTCGAGGTGGAGGAGATCGTCGAGCCAGGTGAACTGGACCCGGCCCAGATCCACACCCCCGGCATCTACGTGGACCGCGTCATCTGCGGCACCTTCGAGAAACGTATCGAGAAGCGGACCGTCCGCTCCTGACCACGACAAGAAGAATTCGAGGAAATCGACATGGCACTGACCCGCGAACAAATGGCCCAGCGCGTGGCCCGCGAACTGAAGGACGGCTACTACGTGAACCTGGGCATCGGCATCCCGACCCTGGTGGCCAACTACGTACCCGAAGGCATGCAGGTGATGCTGCAGTCCGAAAACGGCCTGCTCGGCATGGGCGCCTTCCCCACGGAAGACGAGGTTGACGCCGATATGATCAACGCCGGCAAGCAGACCGTCACCGCGGTCAAGGGCGCTTCGATCTTCTCCTCCGCCGAGTCCTTCGCCATGATCCGTGGCGGCCACGTCGACCTGACCGTGCTCGGTGCCTTCGAGGTGGACGTCCAGGGCAACATCGCCTCCTGGATGATCCCCGGCAAGCTGGTCAAGGGCATGGGCGGCGCCATGGACCTGGTGGCCGGCGCGGACAACATCATCGTCACCATGACCCACGCCTCCAAGGACGGCGAGTCCAAGCTGCTGGATCGCTGTGAACTGCCGCTGACCGGCGCCGGCTGCATCCGCAAGGTGCTCACCGACCTGGCCTACCTGGAGATCGAGAATGGCGCCTTCATCCTGCGCGAAACCGCGCCGGGGGTGAGCATTGCCGAGATCGCCGAGAAGACCGCCGGCCGCCTGATCGTCCCCGACGACGTGGTCGAAATGACCTTCTGATTGCTCTGCCGCTCTGGAGGAGGCCACCACGCATGGCGCTCCTCCGGCGCGGTTTTTTGGTTTTGTAGGATGGGTGGAGCGGAGCGATACCCATCATTCGTCCTTTGGCCCTGGTTTGTTGGGTTTCGCTTCGCTCAAGCGGAACGCCGCCCGCACCAACCTACGGGGCCGTGCCGTTTTCAGGAGTTCCAGAGATGCAAGACGTCGTTATCGTCGCCGCCACCCGCACCGCCATCGGCAGCTTCCAGGGCGCCCTGGCCAACATTCCCGCCCACGAGCTGGGCGCTGCGGTGATCCGCCAGTTGCTGGCGCAAACCGGCCTGAAGGGCGAGCAGGTCGATGAGGTCATCCTCGGCCAGGTGCTCACCGCCGGCAGCGGCCAGAACCCGGCGCGCCAGGCCGCCGTCCTCGCCGGCCTGCCCCATGCGGTGCCGGCCATGACCCTGAACAAGCTCTGCGGCTCCGGCCTCAAGGCCCTGCACCTGGGCATCCAGGCCATCCGCTGCGGCGACGCCGAGGTAATCATCGCTGGCGGCCAGGAGAGCATGAGCCTGGCCCCTTACATCCTGCCAGCTGCCCGTACCGGCATGCGAATGGGCCACGCCAAGGCGCTGGACACCATGATCCACGACGGCCTGACCGATGCCTTCAACGATTACCACATGGGCGTGACTGCCGAGAACCTGGTGGAGAAGTACGGTCTCACCCGCGAGCAGCAGGACGCCTTCGCCGCCGCTTCCCAGCAGAAGGCCGCCGCCGCCATCGAGGCCGGGCGCTTCCAGGACGAGATCACCCCGATCCTGATCCCGCAGCGCAAGGGCGAGCCCGTTGCCTTCGATACCGACGAAGGTCCGCGCGCCGGCACCACTGCCGAATCCCTGGCCAAGCTCAAACCGGCGTTCAAGAAGGACGGCAGCGTCACCGCCGGCAACGCCTCCACCCTCAACGACGGCGCCGCCGCCGTGGTGCTGATGAGCGCCGCCAAGGCCGAGGCCCTGGGCCTGCCGGTGTTGGCGAGGATCAAGGGCTACGCCAATTCCGGCGTCGATCCGGCGATCATGGGCATCGGCCCGGTGACCGCCACCCGCCGCTGCCTGGAGAAGGCCGGCTGGAGCCTGGACGAGCTGGACCTGATCGAAGCCAACGAAGCCTTCGCCGCCCAGTCCCTGTCGGTGGGCAAGGAGCTGGGTTGGGACATGGCCAAGGTCAACGTCAACGGTGGCGCCATCGCCCTCGGCCACCCCATCGGCGCCTCCGGCTGCCGCGTGCTGGTGACCCTGCTGCACGAGATGATCAAGCGCGACGCGAAGAAGGGCCTGGCGACCCTGTGCATCGGCGGTGGCATGGGCGTAGCCCTGGCCGTCGAGCGCTAAGCATTCTGGTTTGTAGGGTGGACAGCGCTTTTCTGTCCACCACGCGGACTTGAATCGAAAAAACCGGGTTCCCGGATTGGTGGAAATCGCTTCGCGATTTTCACCCTACGAGGAACACCGAAAAGGGTGGACAACGTATCCACCCACGCAAGGTCATCACGCACGTGCCCAAGGCCGAAAGGCTGCGGGACTCGGACTTCGCCACGCCCGGTCACGGGTGTGGCGTCGTCGTTTCAGACAGAAAGAGGGCACAAGACCCTCGGTTTCGTTTCAAGACCACTGTCCCGGTACCCGGCTGCGGCTGGGTGATTGCCGATAAGAATAAAACTCCCGAGGTAACCCGATGACCACAATACTTCTCGAAAGCCGATCGGCACTTCACGAAAGCCGCTCAGCACGCTTTGCCATGCGTTGCTCGAACTGGGCGGAACGCTGGTTCCCCGACTCCTGGGTCTTCGCCGCAGTCGCCGTGCTGCTGGTGACGATCGCCGCCCTGGCCATGGGGGCACCGGCCAGCCAGGCCGCCAAGGCCTTTGGCGATGGTTTCTGGAGCCTGATTCCCTTCACCATGCAGATGGCCTTCGTCGTCATCGGCGGCTATGTGGTCGCCAGCTCCGGCCCGGCCTCGCGGCTGATCGACCTGCTGGCCCGCGTACCGAAGAATGGCCGCTCGGCGGTGTGCTGGGTGGCGCTGATCTCCATGGTGGCCTCGCTGCTGAACTGGGGCCTCAGCCTGGTGTTCGGCGGCCTGCTGGTGCGCGCCCTGGCTCGCCGTGAAGAGCTGAAGATGGACTACCGCGCCGCCGGTGCCGCCGCCTACCTGGGCCTGGGCGCCGTCTGGGCCCTGGGCCTGTCGTCCTCGGCGGCGCAACTGCAGGCCAACCCGGCCAGCCTGCCGCCGTCGATCCTCGCCATCACCGGCGTGATCCCCTTCACCGAGACCATCTTCCTCTGGCAGTCGGGTGTGATGTTGCTGGCGCTGATGGTGGTGTCCCTGGTGATCGCCTACATGACCGCCCCCAGCGCAGCCAGCGCGCGTGACGCCAAGTCGTGCGGCGTGGACCCGAGCTTCACCGCGCCGCCGCAGGTCAAGCCGACCCGTCCGGGCGAGTGGCTGGAGCACAGCCCGCTGCTGATCATCCTGCTGGTGGTGCTGGCCGGTGGCTGGCTGGCCCAGGAGTTCGCCAGCAAGCCGGCGATCACCGCCATTTCCGGGCTGAATACCTACAACCTGCTGTTCATCATGGCCGGTGCGCTGCTGCACTGGCGTCCGCGCAGCTTCCTCGACGCCGTGGCCCGTGCGGTGCCGACCACCACCGGGGTGCTGATCCAGTTTCCGCTCTACGGCTCCATCGCCGCCATCATGACCACGGTGAAAGGCGTGGACGGCTCGACCCTGGCGCACCACATCTCCACCTTCTTCGTGCAGATCGCCAACCACGACACCTATGCGCTGCTGATGGGCGTGTATTCGGCCGTGCTGGGCTTCTTCATCCCGTCCGGCGGTGGCAAGTGGATCATCGAGGCGCCCTACGTGATGCAGGTGGCCAACGAGCTGAACTACCACCTGGGCTGGTCGGTACAGATCTACAACGCCGCCGAGGCGCTGCCGAACCTGATCAACCCCTTCTACATGCTGCCGCTGCTGGGCGTGCTGGGCCTGAAGGCGCGCGACCTGATCGGCTTCTCCTTCGTCCAGCTGCTGGTGCACATACCGCTGGTAATGGTGCTGCTGTGGGCGTTGGGCACGACGCTGGCGTATGTTCCGCCGGTCATGCCTTGAGGGTAGGGCGGGCTTCCCTCTCCCCCCGGCCCCTCTCCCGCAAGCGGGAGAGGGGAGTTTATCCGTGCCGCCTGCCAGACTTGCGAGGACTGTCAGGCGCGCGTCACCCCTCTCCCTTCAGGGAGAGGGGCAGGGGGAGAGGGGCTTCGAGGCAGGGCTCAGCAATCGGCCGTTCAAGTCAGGGCTATGGCTTGCGAACCAAGATCAATCACCTCGTCCGCCATGGCCCTGGACGCGTCTCGATGAGTAATCAGGATCAAGGTGTTGATCCTGGACTTCAGGAACCCAAGAACCCTTGCTTCCGTTTCGCCATCCAGTGCAGAGGTAGGCTCGTCCAGGATCATCACGTCTTTCTTGCGCAGCGCGGCCCTTGCAATGGCGATTCGCTGACGCTCTCCCCCCGACAGAGAGCGATTCTCGCCACCCGCGATCAGCTCCAGGCGGCTGTAATCATCCTCGCAGCCGAAATCGAGTCCCAAGGCATCAAGAGCAAGCGTCAATTCGTCATCGCCCAACTGATCTTCGGTGCCATAGAGCAGGTTCTCGCGAACGGTTCCTGAAAAGATGAACGGGTTCTGCGAGACGACGCTGACCCGATCCATGATGGTTTTCGGCGAGAGCCTGGAAACGTCCGTCCCCATGAACCTGATCGTCCCTTCATATTCGCGATTCAAGCCGAGCAGGACGTTGACCAGCGTCGTCTTGCCGCTGCCGGTAGGGCCTCGGACGGCATAGGTCTTGCCATTTTCGATCCTGAAGCTCAGCGGTTCTCCTTTGTTCGTTCTGTACGAACGGACTTCGAACAAGACGCTTCCATCTCGAACTTCGTCCTTGTCGGCATCCGTCTCCGCGAGGTCGAAGTACTTCAAGCCTGCCTCGAGGGCCAGGTATTCGCGTTTCAGGCCAACCAGGGAACTGGCGACAATCGCGAACGGCGTTGTCAGCTGGACGATATAGGAGGCCACCATGACAAAGTCACCAACCCCGAAACTCCCATAGATCGCCATATACGACGAGGCCAGGGTGAAACAAAGCAGGACAAGGCCGATCGCGATGACCTAGGTGCCCAGCAGGATCGCCGTCCTGGCGTTTGCCTTGAAAACGGCGGTGGCATGCTGGTTGATGATGGGCTCGAGCTTCCGCGATTCCTTCGCTTTCGACAGGTTGATGCTGATTTCGTGGTTGGCGTCCAGCTTCTCTACCAGAAAAGCGGAAAGCTGGTTCGTGGCTTCAAAAGTTTTCCGGTAGACGTCCCGTGTTTGCTGAGATACCCAGAGCGCGACACAGAACAAGGCCATCATGGCGATAAGAAACAGCGTCGAGAAAACGATGCTGGTCGCTTTCCAGAGGACCAGGAACACGAAGGCAAACTCGAACAGCATCGGCGTAAGCGTCCAGAACAGCGTGTCGTTGATCTGGCCGAAGCTGCTCATCGATCTGTCGAAGTCAGATAGGACTTCGCCTTTCGAAAGGCTTTGTTGCCTGTGCAGCGGGATGCTGAGCAGGCAGTCGAACAGGGATCTGTAAAAGGCTGTGTCGCATCGCACCATCACACGGGATGTAGCGATGTGCTTGATCCACTGCATCGCGTTACAGAAAGTCCAGGAACATGCATAGGCGGCCACGAAGGTGAATACCGTGGCAGCTTCTGCATCGGAGCTGCTGAGGAGGTCGGCGGCTTCACGTAGGAAGAGTGGAACCAATGCACTGAAGAGGGAAAGCAGCAGCGTGGAGATGAAAACCAGGAAGAAGTCCCTTGGGAAGCTGAGGTACTCCGATCCTATGATTTTCAGTGCCTTGGCATAGGGGACCGCAAAATCCTCGAACAACGTCTTCATCTGATTCACCGTCCCGGGTCCAAAGGATGAAAACAGGCATCGTCGGCCGAGTTTCAAGAATCGCCGGCAATCTGCGAGGGGGGGCAGAGCCGGGAGAGTGTCTGGGAGGGCTGGGTCGATTTGAAGGGGGTGTCCGTTGTTTCGGATCGGTCAGGGTGAAGACTTCATGTCTTCAGAGTATCGGAGGGAGGTATTCTGACGGCGTGGTCCGCCGGTCATGCCTTGAGGGTAGGGCGGGCCTGGTAAGCGATCGTAGGTTGGGCTGAGCTCCGCGAAGCCCAACGCATCGACCTCGACTGGAACACCGCCGTTGGGCCGCGCTGCGCTTGGCCCAACCTACAAAAAGGCCGCGCTCCATGGGAGCGCTGCCATAGGAGAAACGCTTGGCCGAATCAACCTTGCTTCGCCAATATCGCCCGCGCCACCCTTGAGCCATTCTCCTTACCCAGCACTGCGCAGATGCGCTGGCCGGCGTCCACCAACCTGCCCATGTCGATCCCGGTTTCGATGCCCAAGCCGTTGAGCAGGTAGAGCACGTCTTCGGTGGCCACGTTGCCAGTGGCGCCCTTGGCGTAGGGGCAGCCGCCGAGGCCGGCGACCGAGCTGTCGAACACGGCGATACCCTCCAGCAGGCTGGCGTGGATGTTCGCCACCGCCTGGCCGAAGGTGTCGTGGAAGTGGCCGGCAAGGCGGTCGCGCGGGACGCGGGTGCCGACCACGTTGATCAGGTGGCGGGTGGCGCCGGCGGTGCCGGTGCCGATGGTGTCGCCCAGGGACACTTCGTAGCAGCCCATGGCGTAGAGTTCGGCGGCGACGGCGGCGACTTGCTCGGCGGGAACATCGCCCTCGTAGGGGCAGCCCAGTACGCAGGACACATAGCCGCGCACGCTGATGCCAGCGGCCTTGGCCGCGTCCATCACCGGAACGAAGCGCGCCAGGCTCTCGGCGATGGAGCAGTTGATGTTCTTCTGCGAGAAGGATTCGGAGGCGGCGGCGAATACCGCCACTTCCTTCACCCCGGCTTCCAGGGCGGCCTCGAAGCCTTTCAGGTTCGGCGCCAGGGCGGCGTAGGTGACGCCGGCCTTGCGCTGGATCTGCGCGAAGACCTCGGCGGAGCCGGCCATCTGCGGCACCCACTTGGGCGAGACGAAGCTGCCCACCTCGATATAGCCGAGGCCGGCGGCGGTCAGGTCGTCCACCAGGCGTACCTTGTCGGCGATGCTGATGGGCTGTTTCTCGTTCTGCAGGCCATCGCGGGGGCCGACTTCGACAAGGCGGACCTTGCTGGGAATAGTCATTGCGTCATCTCTCGATTCGGGGCGTTGGGCAATGGGTAGGGTGGATGTCGCTTTTTACATCCACCATGGTGCTCGATCTGAACACCGATGGTGGACATGAAAGGCGATGTCCACCCTACGGGACCGTGGCCGTTCAGACCGTAGGATGGGGCGGGCGGCGTTCCGTGATCCCCGCGATACCCATCGCGGGGTTGATGGGTATCGCTCCGCTCCACCCATCCTACGATGGTGCCAGCACTTCAGGCCTCTTCCAGCTCGACGAGGGCGGTGCCTTCGTTGACCAGCTCGCCTTCGCCGCAATACAGCGCCTTGACCACGCCTGCGTGGGGCGCGCGGATGCTGTGTTCCATCTTCATGGCTTCGAGCACCACCAGGGCGGTGCCGGCTTCCACCTGCTGCCCGGCTTCCACCAGCACGCGCACGATACTGCCGTTCATGGGCGCCGTCAGCCCGCCGTGATGGGCGTGGCTGGCTTCCACTTCCTCGATCGGGTCGACGCGCTCGACGTTGCGCAGCTCGCCATCCCATTCGAGATACAGGGTTTCGCCACGGCGGATCGCCAGGTGCTGGCGGCGCAGGCCGTCCTGTTCCAGGGTGATGCGCTCGCCCTTGAGCAGGATCGGGCTGGCGGCCGTGCCGCGCAGACGGATCACATGGCGCTCGCCGCCGCAGGTCAGGTGCAGGTCGGTCTCGCTGGGCAGGCCGGCGCGCCAGCCGCTATTGCGGTTCCAGGGCGAGTGCGGGTCGTCGCCGCGCACGCGTTCGGCCTCGCTCTGGCGGAAGGCTTCGCCCGCCATCTGCCAGAACGCCTGGGGCAGGGCGGCCGTGGCGGGCAGCAGCTGCTCCTGGTGGCGGGCGATAAAGCCGGTGTCCAGCTCGGCGGCGGCGAAGGCCGGGTGGGCCAGCACGCGACGGAGGAAGGCCAGGTTGGTCCGGAAGCCCCCCACGGCGGTTTCGTCCACCATGGCCAGCAGGCGCTGGCGGGCTTCCTCGCGGGTCTCGCCCCAGGCGATCAGTTTGGCCAGCATGGGGTCGTAGAAGGGCGATACCTCATCACCCTCGGCCACGCCGCTGTCCACCCGGCGGCCCGGGCCGGCGGTGGCTTCGCGGTAGAGCGCGAGGCGGCCGCTGGCGGGCAGGAAGTCCTGGTCCGGGTCTTCGGCGTAGAGGCGCACTTCGATGGCGTGGCCGATCAGCGGCACCTGCTCCTGGGTGATGGGCAGGGCCTCGCCACGGGCGACGCGGATCTGCCAGGCCACCAGGTCGAGGCCGGTGATGGCTTCGGTAACCGGGTGTTCCACCTGCAGGCGGGTGTTCATCTCCATGAAGAAGAAGTCGCCGCGCTCGTCCAGCAGGAATTCCACGGTGCCGGCGCCCACATAACCAATGGCCTGGGCGGCACGCACGGCGGATTCGCCCATGGCCCTGCGGATTTCGGGGGAGAGTCCGGGGGCCGGCGCTTCTTCCACCACCTTCTGGTGGCGGCGCTGGATGGAGCAGTCGCGTTCGTTGAGGTAGAGGCAGTTGCCGTGGCTGTCGGCGAACACCTGGATTTCCACGTGGCGCGGCTTGAGGACGTATTTCTCCACCAGCATGCGCGAGTCGCCGAAGGCCGACTGGGCTTCCCGCTGGGCGGAAGCCAGGGCTTCGGCCAGTTCGCTTTCCTGTTCGACTACCTTCATGCCCTTGCCGCCACCGCCGGCGGCGGCCTTGAGCAGCACCGGGTAGCCGATGCGCTCGGCGGCGTCGCGGAAGGTTTCCAGGTCCTGGGCCTCGCCGTGGTAGCCGGGCACCAGGGGCACGCCGGCGGCCTCCATCAGCGCCTTGGCGGCGGACTTGCTACCCATGGCGTCGATGGCGCTGGCCGGCGGGCCGAGGAAGATCAGCCCGGCATCGGCGATGGCGCGGGCGAATCCGGCGTTCTCCGAAAGGAAGCCGTAGCCGGGGTGGATGGCCTGGGCGCCGCTGGCCTTGGCGGCGGCGATCAGCTTGTCCACCAGCAGGTAGCTCTCCGCCGGTTTGGCGCCGCCCAGGTCCACGGCCATGTCGGCCTCGCGCACATGGCGGGCGTTGCGGTCGATGGCGCTGTGCACGGCCACGGTACGAATGCCGAGGGCCTTGGCGGTGCGCATGACGCGGCAGGCGATTTCGCCGCGGTTGGCGATCAGCAGGGTGGTGATCATTGTTATTGCTCCTGCCAGGACGGTTTGCGTTTTTCCAGGAAGGCGCGCAGGCCCTCCTGGCCTTCGGGGCTTACACGGATGCGGGCGATGGCGCTTTCGGTGTAGCGGCGCAGCGAGGGGGAGAGGGCGCCGCTGGCCACTTCGCGCAGCAGGTCCTTGGTGGCGCTCATGGCTTGCGGGCTGTTTTGCAGCAGGTTGGCGGTCCAGCCGCTGACGGCTTCGTCCAGTTCCTCTGCCGGGTAGCACTCGGCGAGCAGGCCCAGTTCGCGGGCGCGTTCGCCGCTGAAGCGTTCGGCGGTCAGGGCATAGCGGCGCGCGGCGCGCTCGCCGATGGCCTGGACCACGAAGGGGCTGATCACCGCCGGGGCCAGGCCGATGCGCACCTCGGAGAGGGAGAACTGCGCGTCGACAGCGCCGATAGCCATGTCGCAGCAACTGATCAGGCCCAGGGCGCCACCGAAGGCCGCGCCTTGCACCACGGCCAGGGTGGGCACCTTGAGGTGGTAGAGGTTGTACATCACCTCGGCCAGCTCGCGGGCGTCATCCAGGTTGGCGGCGTAGTCGAGCTGGGCGGATTCCTGCATCCAGGCCAGGTCCGCGCCGGCGGAGAAGTGCCGGCCACGGCCGCGCAGGACCAGGAAGCGCACATTGGCGGCGGCCTTGACCGCGTCCAGGGCGAGGATCAGCTCGCGGATCATCCCGGCGTTGAAGGCGTTGTTCTTCTCCGGACGGTTGAGCCAGAGGGTGGCGACACCGTTGGCGGCGATGTCCAGTTGCAGGGTGTTGAAGTCGGTCATGGTCGATCCTGTAGGGTGCGCCGTGCGCACCGGGATGCCTGGGTAGCGGAGAGGGCTGGCTACCCTCTCCCCCGGCCCCTCTGGACTCGCCACATCCATGTGGCTCGGCCTTCGGCCAGCTCTTCGAGCTGCCCAAATCGGCTGTCCTGCCGATTTGTCCGAAGGGAGAGGGGAGCTGTTTATTACATCCGGAACACACCAAAAGTGGTCCGCTCGATCGGGGCATTCAGGCTGGCGGACAGGGCCAGGCCCAGCACGTCGCGGGTCTGCGCCGGATCGATCACGCCGTCGTCCCAGAGCCGCGCGCTGGAGTAATAGGGGTGCCCCTGGCGCTCGTACTGCTCGAGGATCGGCTGCTTGATCCGTGCTTCGTCTTCCGCGCTCAGGTGGTGGCCGGCGCGTTCGCTCTGCTCGCGCTTGACCTGGGCCAGCACGCCGGCGGCCTGCTCGGCGCCCATCACGCCGATCCGCGCGTTGGGCCACATCCACAGGAAGCGCGGGTCGTAGGCGCGGCCGCACATGCCGTAGTTACCGGCGCCGAAGCTGCCGCCGATGATCACGGTGAACTTCGGCACCTTGGCGCAGGCCACCGCCGTCACCAGCTTGGCGCCGTGCTTGGCGATGCCGCCGGCCTCGTACTTCTGGCCGACCATGAAGCCGGTGATGTTCTGCAGGAACAACAGCGGAATGCCGCGCTGGCAGGCCAGTTCGATGAAGTGCGCGCCTTTCTGCGCGGCTTCGGCGAAGAGAATGCCGTTGTTGGCCAGGATGGCGATGGGGTAGCCGTGGAGGTGGGCGAAGCCGCAGACCAGGGTGGTGCCGAACAGGGCCTTGAATTCATCGAACTCGGAGTCGTCCACCAGGCGGCCGATGACTTCACGCACGTCGAACGGCTGCTTGGCGTCGGCCGGGATCACCCCGTACAGCTCCTCGGCCGGATGGCGCGGCAGCAGCGGTTCGCGGCGGTTCAGCTCGCCCTGCTTGCGCCAGTTGAGGTTGGCGATGCAGCGGCGGGCCAGGGCCAGCGCGTGTTCGTCGTTCTCGGCGTAATGGTCGGCCACGCCCGAGGTCTTGCAGTGCACATCGGCACCACCCAGGTCCTCGGCGCTCACCACTTCACCGGTGGCGGCCTTCACCAGCGGCGGGCCGGCGAGGAAGATGGTGGCCTGGTTGCGCACCATGATGGTCTCGTCGGACATGGCCGGCACATAGGCGCCGCCGGCGGTGCAGGAACCCATCACCACGGCGATCTGCGGGATGCCCATGGCGCTCATGTTGGCCTGGTTGAAGAAGATCCGCCCGAAGTGCTCGCGGTCCGGGAATACCTCGTCCTGGCGCGGCAGGTTGGCGCCGCCGGAGTCCACCAGGTAGATGCAGGGCAGGCGGTTCTCGCGGGCGATGGCCTGGGCGCGCAGGTGCTTCTTCACCGTCAGCGGGTAGTAGGAGCCGCCTTTCACCGTGGCGTCGTTGGCCACGATCATGCATTCCACGCCCTCTACGCGGCCGATGCCGGCTACCACGCCGGCGGCGGGCACGTCCTCGCCATAGACCTCATGGGCGGCCAACTGGCCGACTTCGAGGAAGGCCGAGCCCGGGTCCAGCAGGCGGTTGATGCGCTCGCGGGGCAGCAGCTTGCCGCGCGAGGTATGGCGCTCCTGGGCCTTGGCGCCGCCGCCTTCATGGATGCGGCCGAGCAGCGTGTGCAGGGCGCCGACCTGTTCGAGCATGGCCGCGCTGTTGCGGGCGAACTCGGGGGAACGGGGGTTGATCTGGGTGTGCAGGATGGCCATCTGGCGCGCTCCGTCGAGTGTTGGCACTACCTCTTGTAGGAGCGAG
Source organism: Pseudomonas sp. BN417 (assembly GCF_029871205.1). Classification (GTDB taxonomy): domain Bacteria; phylum Pseudomonadota; class Gammaproteobacteria; order Pseudomonadales; family Pseudomonadaceae; genus Metapseudomonas. The sequence continues at coordinate 61,270 of NZ_SSOJ01000160.1, forward strand.
CTTGCTCGCGAAAGGCGCTTCGCCAGCAAGCTGGCTCCTACAGGGGAGGTGTTGGCGGTCAGCGGGTCTCGTTAAACAGCTCGCGGCCGATCAGCATGCGGCGGATCTCGCTGGTGCCGGCGCCGATCTCGTAGAGCTTGGCGTCGCGCAGCAGGCGGCCGGTGGGGAACTCGTTGATGTAGCCATTGCCGCCCAGAACCTGGATGGCTTCCAGGGCCATCTGGGTGGCGCGCTCGGCGGTGTAGAGGATCACCCCCGCGGCGTCCTTGCGGGTGGTCTCGCCACGGTCGCAGGCCTGGGCCACGGCGTAGAGGTAGGCGCGGCTGGCGGCGAGCTGGCTGTACATGTCGGCGACCTTGCCCTGGATGAACTGGAACTCGCCGATGCTCTGGCCGAACTGCTTGCGGTCGTGGATGTAGGGAACCACCACGTCCATGCAGGCCTGCATGATGCCCACCGGGCCGCCGGACAGCACCACACGCTCGTAGTCCAGGCCGCTCATCAGTACCTTGACGCCGCCGTTGACCACGCCCAGGACGTTCTCTTCAGGCACTTCCACGTCATCGAAGAACAGCTCGCAGGTGTTGGAGCCGCGCATGCCCAGCTTGTCGAACTTGTTGCTGCGGCTGAAGCCTTTCCAGTCGCGCTCGACGATGAAGGCGGTGATGCCGTGGGGGCCCTTGTCCAGGTCGGTCTTGGCGTAGATCACGTAGGTGTTGGCGTCCGGGCCGTTGGTGATCCAGGTCTTGCTGCCGTTGAGGACGAAGTGGTCGCCCTTGCGCTCGGCGCGCAGCTTCATGGAGACCACGTCGGAGCCGGCGTTCGGCTCGCTCATGGCCAGGGCGCCGACGTGCTCGCCGCTGATCAGCTTGGGCAGGTACTTCAGCTTCTGCTCGTGGGTGCCGTTGCGATTGATCTGGTTGACGCAGAGGTTGGAGTGGGCGCCGTAGGAGAGGGCGACCGAGGCGGAGCCACGGCTGATCTCTTCCATCGCGACGACGTGGGCGAGATAGCCCAGGCCGGCGCCGCCGTACTCCTCGCTGACAGTCACGCCGAGCAGGCCCATGTCACCGAACTTCTTCCACATGTCCATGGGGAAGGCGTTTTCCTGGTCGATTTCGGCGGCGCGCGGCGCCAGCTCGGCGGCGACGAAGGCTTGTACCTGCTCGCGCAGCATGTCGATGGTTTCGCCGAGGGCGAAGTTCAGGCTCGAGTAAGTCATGGTTCCACCTGTGCTTGTCATTGTCGGGGAGTAGGGGGAGTCAGGCGTTGACGCCCTGTTTGCGTTCGGTTTCGGCCATCGCCGCCAGGCAGCGTTCTTCGGCCGTATCCAGTTCCAGTTGCATCTGCTGGATGTCCAGCAGCTGCTGTTCCAGCTGCGCGCGGCGCGCGGCGATCTTGTCCATGAAGGTCTGCAGCTGCTTGCGGTTGCCGCTGCTGGGGTCGTAGAGGTCGATCAGCTCCTTGCACTCGGCCAGGGAGAAGCCGATGCGCTTGCCGCGCAGGATCAGCTTCAGCGCCACCAGGTCCTTTGGGCTGTAGATGCGTTCCTGGCCACGGCGCTCGGGGCTGAGCATGCCTTGCTCCTCATAGAAGCGGATGGCGCGGGTGGTGACGTCCAGTTCGCGGGCCAGGTCGGAAATGCTGTAGGTGGTGGGCATGGTCGGGGCTCGTGGCTATGTTTACCTTTACGTTAACGTAAACCTGTGCCAACCTGACTGTCAACTACGCGACACCCGGGATCTCGACTGACTGCCCGCTCTTTACGGACGCGGGCCGGGGGTGTAGACATTCAAGGCGTGCGACTTCACCGCCGGCCGCTGCCGGGGCGCACGCTGGAGCGAGAGATGGCGCAAGACATTCGAATAAAAAACGCTACCGATCCCTTGCACGAATCGCGGCAGGCGCGCCTGAAGCTGGTCAGCGATGGCGAGCTGCCCCAGGGCGTGCTGCGCGAAGAGATCGATGCCTCCTGGCGGCGCAGCCTGGGTCACGGCCTCAACTGCCTGGAAGGCGAGCAGGTCGGCCTGCAGCAGGACCTCGACCTGCAATTGCTGCTGGCCAGCAACCGCCTGCTGATCGACGCCGCCACCCCCGAACTGGAATACCTGGTCAGCCAGCAAGGCAAGGGCGGGCTGATCATCCTCGGCGACGCCCAGGCCAACGTGCTGGCCATCGAAGGCCAGACCGAATTCCTCAAGAGCTTCGGCCTGCGCGACCTCAAGCCCGGCAGCTGCTGGAGCGAATCCCTGCGCGGCACCAACGCCATCGGCACCGCGGTGGTGGAAGGGCGCCCGACCCTGATCAACTGCGGCGAGCACTACCTGGACCGCCTGAGCCCCTTCTCCTGCACCTCGGTACCCCTGCGCGACCCCCAGGGCCGGGTGATCGGCGTGATCGACCTGACCCGCGAAGGCGTCATGGCGCAGCCCCAGGACAACCTCGCCACGCTGATGCTGGCCGCCGGCAATATCGAAAGCCGCATGTTCGGCCTCTGCTACCCGGAACACCTGGTGCTGGCCTTCCACAGCCGGCCGCAATACCTCGGCAGTGCCTGGCACGGCCTCCTGGCCCTGAGCCTGGACGGCGAGGTGCTGGCCGCCAACGAACAGGCCTGCGGCTTGCTGCAATTGCGCCGCGAGACCCTGGTGGGGCGGCGCAGCAGCGATCTTCTCGGTGAGCGCTCGCCGCAGTTCATCGCCCGCCTGCTGCAGGGCGGGGTGAGCAGCGTGCAGACCGCCAAGGGCGAGTTCTATTTCCGCGCCTTGCAGGTGCCGCGTCACACCAGTCTCGGTGGCACAGCGCCTGCCGCCAAGGCTCCCGGCGCCGCCAAGCCCGAGTTGCTGGAAGAGCTGGCCGGCCGCGACAGCCGCTTCGCCCGCGCCCTGCGCATGGCCCGTCAGGGCCTGGCCAACGACCTGCCGGTGCTGCTCCTGGGCGAGACCGGCACCGGCAAGGAAGTGGTGGCCCGCGCCTTGCACCAGTCCAGTCCGCGCGCCGACAAGCCTTTCGTGGCGGTGAACTGCGCCGCCATCCCGGAAGGGTTGATCGAATCGGAACTCTTCGGCTACCGCGAAGGCGCCTTCACTGGTTCCCGTCGGGGCGGCATGGTCGGCCGGCTGATGCAGGCCCATGGCGGCACCCTGTTCCTCGACGAGATCGGCGACATGCCCCTGAGCCTCCAGGCGCGCCTGCTGCGCGTGTTGCAGGAGCGCAAGGTGGCGCCCCTGGGCGCAGGCGAAGAACAGGAAATCAACGTGGCGGTGATCTGCGCCACCCACCGCGACTTGAAGCGCCTGGTGCAGGACAAGCTGTTCCGCGAAGACCTCTACTACCGCGTCAATGGCGTCAGCCTGCGCTTGCCGGCCCTGCGCGAGCGCGAAGACCTGGCCGGCATGATCGGCAGCGTGCTGGAGCGCTTCGGCGCGGGCCACATCAGCCTCGACAAGGACCTTGCCGAGTTGCTGTCCGGCTACGACTGGCCGGGCAATATCCGCCAGCTGGAGATGGTCCTGCGCTCGGCCCTGGCCATGCGCGAAGAGGGTGAAAAGGTGCTGGGGCTGGACCACCTCACCGACAGCCTTCTGGACGAGCTGACCGCCAGCTGCCGCCAGCCCGGCAGCATCCGCGAGAACGAGCTGGAACTGATCCGCGGCGCGCTGGATCGCCACCAGGGCAACATCTCCGCTGCCGCCGACTCCCTCGGCATCAGTCGCGCGACCCTGTACCGCAAGCTGAAGCAACTTCGGGGATGAAGCGCGGCCTTGGCTGTTTCTTGTGGGGGCGAATTCATTCGCTAAGCAGACCGCAGGTCTGCCCTGCAATGCCCAAGGGGGCTGCGTTGCAGCCCATAGCGAATGAATTCGCCCCCACAAAGACCGTGAATTCCCTGGCCATTACCTGATGACCCGCCTCTTCCTCAAACTGGTGGAAACCAGCGACCCCGAACTCCTGCGCCGGGCCCTGGCCTGGCTCTACGGCTTCGTCCGCCCGCACGTGCGCGCCATCCTGCTACTGCTCGGCCTGTCCCTCGGCGCCTCCCTGCTGGTGCTGGCCCAGCCCTGGCTGACCAAGACGCTGATCGACGACGGCCTGCTGGCCAAGGACTTCGGCAGGCTGGTGCAGGTGGCGGTGGCAATGATCGCCGTCGGCATCCTCGGCACCGTCCTGTCCGGCATCAACCGCTACCTGCACACGCGGCTGTCCGGACGCATCCTCTTTGCCCTGCGCGATGATCTCTACCGCCACCTCCAACAGCTGTCGCCGGCCTTCTACGGGCGCAAGCGCATCGGTGACCTGTTGTCGCGGCTGGATGGCGACGTCGCGGAGATCCAGCGTTTCGCCGTGGATTCCCTGTTCTCCGCCGTCTCCAGCGTCATTGGCCTGATCGGGGCGGTGACCCTCATGCTGCTGCTGTCCTGGCAGCTCTCCCTGCTGCTGGCGCTGCTGATTCCCATCGAAGTGCTCTGGTTGCGCTGGATGCGGCGCAAAGTGGAGCGCGAAGTGCGCAGCCTGCGCGAGCGTTCGGCCGATGTGTCGTCCTTCCTCGTGGAGACCCTGCCGGCGATGAAATTCATCCAGGCCGCCGGCCAGCAGCAGCGCGAATCCCGTCGTCTGGAAGGGCTGGGGCAGGGCTACATGAGCCAGCTGCTCAAGGTGCAGGTCACCGAGTTCTTCACCCATGCGGTGCCGGGCACCCTGACGTCCTTGTCCCGCGCCTGCGCCTTCCTTATCGGCGGTTACTGGGTGATCCAGGGCACCTGGCAACTGGGCGCGCTGATCGCCTTCTCCACCTACCTGGGCATGGCCGTGGGCCCGGTGCAGAGCCTGCTGGGCCTCTATGTCGCCATGCAGCGAATGACCGTCAGCCTTGGCCGGGTCATGGAGCTGCAGCAGGAGCCGGTACCGGTGCGCCAGCCGGTGGCGCCACGGCCGATGCCGGAGGGCAGGGGAGAGCTGCGCTTCGAAGGCGTGCACTTTGCCCACGAACAACGGGCCGGTGCCGTGTTGCGCGGCGTGGATGCCGTGATTCCCCCCGGCCTCAAGGTCGCCATCAGCGGCGCCTCGGGCGTTGGCAAGTCCACCCTGATCGACCTGCTGCAACGCTTCTACGACCCGGACCAGGGGCGCGTCCTGCTGGACGGCGCCGACCTGCGCGAGCTGGACCTGTTCGCCCTGCGCCGGCGCATCGCCGTGGTCAGCCAGGACATCGTCCTGTTCCGCGGTACCCTGGCCGACAACCTGGCCTACAGCGCTCCCGAAGCCAGCCGCGAGGCCCTGGAAGAGGTCGCGCGCCTGGCGCGCCTGGACGGCCTGATCGAATCCCTGCCACACGGCCTGGACAGCCAGCTGGGGGAGCGCGGCCAGCAGCTTTCCGGTGGCCAGAAGCAACGCATCGCCATCGCCCGCGCACTGTTGCAGGACCCGCTGATCCTGGTGCTGGACGAAGCCACCTCGGCGGTGGACGAAGCCACCGAGCGCGAGGTGATCGCCGCCATCGACCAGCTCTTCGCCGGGCGCACCCGTATCCTCATCAGCCACCGGCCCTCCACCCTGGCACAGGCCGATATCGGCCTGCGCCTGGAGCATGGCCAGTTGCACAGCCTCGAATCCGAGCAGGTGGACCATGGCCACTGAACTCGCCATCGGCATCATCGACAGCGGTTTTTCGCCCGCGCAGTCCGCCCTGGTCAGTGCGTCCCGGCGCTTCTGGCTGGACGCCGGCGAATTGCAGGAAGGCGATACCCAGCCCGACGCCCTTGGCCATGGCAGGGAGGTGCTCGATACCTTGACCCGTGAGGCAGGCCCTGTGCGCCTCTGCGTCGCCCAGGTATTCGCCGAGCGCTGGCAGACCAGCCCATTGCAGATAGCCGCCGCATTGCACTGGCTGATCGAGCAGGACGTGGCCCTGGTCAATATGAGCCTCGGCCTGCGCAACGACCGCCCGGTGCTACGCGAGGCCTGCGTCCTCGCCCAGGCCTCCGGTGTTCTCCTCTGCGCCTCCAGCCCGGCCCAGGGCGAGCCGGTGTACCCGGCCAGCTATCCAGGGGTGATCCGCATCACCGGTGACGCCCGCTGCGCACCGGGCCAGTGGTCCTGGTTGAACAGCGCCCAGGCCGACTTCGGCGCCCATGTGGCCGGCGCCAACGGCGTGTCCGGTTCCAGTGTCGGCTGCGCCGCGCTGAGTGGAGTCATCGCGGGCTTCCTCCAACGTCATCCCGGCGCCAGCCGCGAGGACGTCCTTCTCTGGCTGCGCGAGAGCGCCGCCTTCGCCGGGCCGGAGCGCCGTGGCCATGACTGAGATCGCCATCCTCGGCGCCGGCCCCGCGGGCGCGGTGGTGGCCCTCGGCCTGCGCCGCTTGGGTTATGCCGTTCGGGTCATCAGCGAATGGCGACGCTTCGCGGCGGTCGAGGGCGTGTCCCAGCGGGTGCTCGACGGCCTGCGCCAGGCCGGATTGAGCCGGGCACTGGCCTGCGCCGCGGCGCCATCGCCACGGCGGGTGCAGTGGAATGGCGACGGCCAGTCCATCAACCAGGAATGCCTGCTGGACCGCCCGCAATTCGATGCTGCCATCCGCGAAGACCTGCATGCCGCCGGCATCGAGGTGCTGGAAGCCCGTGTGCTGAAAGTGGCAAGCGCCGATGACGGCCATCTCATCAATATTGAATCGGGCGAGCCGCTGCGTGCGGACTTCCTCGTCGAAGCCCGTGGCCGACAGGCACCCCTGGCCGGCGGCCGCCTGCGCGGGCCGGAAACCCTCAGCCTGCTCAATCAGTGGCGGGAGGAACCGGGCCGCCCCGGCTCGGCAGTGGAAAGCCTGCCCGACGGCTGGGCCTGGATGGCGCGCTTGGAAGATGGCCGCTGCTACTGGCAGATCACCCTGGATGCCCGCGACCTGCCGCCCAGGGACCAGCTACCCGACTACTGCGCCCGCCGGCGCAGCCAATCCGCCCTGGTGCGCGAACTCTTCGGCGAAGCCGCGTTGCAACCCGCCAGCCTGCACGCCCGCAGCAGCACGGCCATCCTCTTCCACGAGGCCAGCGGCCCGAACTGGCTGCGAGTCGGCGATGCGGCCATGGCCGTGGACCCGCTGTCGGGCAACGGTATCTTCCAGTCCCTGTCCTCGGCCTTACAGGCACCGGCAGTGATCAACACGATGCTGCAACGCCCGGAGCGCGCCGAACTGGCCCGCCGCTTCCACCAGCGGCGGGTGGAGCACCTGTTCCTGCGCTTCGCCCGCACCGGGCGGGATTTCTATGCCCTGGAACAGCGCTGGCCCGAGCAACCCTTCTGGCGAGATCGATGTGCTTGGCCAGACACCGAGCCCATGCACGCCCCGGCGGACTTCAGCCAGGTGCGGGTGGAGCGGGCGCCGGTCATCCAGGGCGACCTGATCGAGGAGGCCGAGGTGGTGGTGACGGCGGACCAGCCGCTGGGCATCTGGCACCTGCAAGGCGTCGAGTTGGCGCCGATCGTCAAGGCCCTGCGACTGGGCAAACTGGGGCGGGCCCTGGCGAGTTTGCCGGAGCCGCAGCGGCGAATGGTACAGGGCTGGCTGCTGGGGCAGGGGTACAGGCCCTGAAGTCCAGGCGGCCCAGCCAGTAGGGTGGATCTCGCTTCATCGATCCACCGTCGGCGCTTCGCCAAGGCCTGCCAGTCCCCAAACGGCTTTTTTCGCTGTCACTGTCCTGCGCCGAAAAAGACCGAAGCGGCAGAAGCCCTGTCGCATTTGGATCTGCGGGCATCGTCCATGCGCAAGTCGCAGTTCACCTGTCGCGCGACCATTGAGGGGCAATGAATATCGCCCGCCACGGCAGGTTCAACACCTTACAAGAAGAAAGGCATTCAAAGCTTGAGGAGGCCTATGCATAAGACACCGGGATCACCCGTCGACAAGGTCGTTTTCTGGGGGGCTGCTGCGATATCAGCCTCGTTGGTCACTTGGGGGGCACTCGCGCCCACGGCCATGGCGACGGCGTCGCAGGCGCTGCTGAACACCATCATCGACTGGTTCGGCTGGAGCTTCGTCATCTCCACGGCGTTCTTCCTGGGCTTCGCGCTGTTCCTGGCTTTCAGCCGCTTCGGCCGAATCAGGCTGGGCCAGGACGACGAACAACCCGAGTTCAGCACGTCGTCGTGGATCGCGATGATGTTCAGCGTCGGCATGGGAATCGGGCTCATGTTCTGGGGGGTGGCCGAGCCGATCACACACTTTTCGACGCTGCCCAACGACCTGGCGCAGCCGCACTCCAGGGAAGCAGCCAAGGTGGCAATGGGCTTCGCCTACTTCCATTGGGCGTTCCACCCCTGGGCGATTTACGCCATCGTCGGTCTGGTGATGGCTTACTTCTCGTTCCGCAAGGGACTGCCGAACCTGATATCCAGCGCCTTTACGCCCCTGATCGGCGAGGCGGGTGTGCGCGGACCGCTGGGCAAGTCGATCGACGTGCTGGCGGTTCTGGCCACTCTTTTCGGCACCGCCACCTCGCTCGGCCTGGGCGCCCAGCAGATCAACAGCGGCCTGAACTACCTCTGGCACACCGGCGAATCGAATAGCATCGCGCTGACGATCATCGCGGTGATGACGGTGCTCTTCATCCTCTCCGCAGTGTCCGGCGTGGGCAAGGGGGTGCAGTTCCTGAGCAACGTCAACATGGTGGTCGCGGTGCTGTTGCTGCTGTTCCTGGCGGCGGTAGGCCCCAGCGTGTTCATCATGAACACACTGGTCGCATCGATTGGCGAGTACCTCCGCGAGCTGGTACCGATGTCGTTTCGCACCGCGGCCTTCAGCGATGGCAAGTGGCTCGCTGGCTGGACCATCTTCTACTGGGCCTGGTGGATCTCCTGGGCGCCGTTCGTGGGCACCTTCATCGCGCGAATCTCGCGCGGCCGCACCATTCGCGAGTTCGTCGTCGGCGTCATTTTCATTCCCAGTGGGGTGACGATGGTGTGGTTCGCGATCATGGGCGGCGCGGCCCTGTACTCGGAGCTGGCAGGCGCTGGCGGCATTGCCGCGGCAGTGAATGACCAGGGACCGGCAGTGGCGCTCTTCACGCTGCTGGCTCAGTATCCCGCCGCGGCGCTGACTTCGTTTGCGGCCATTGTGCTGGTCGGCGTGTTCTTCATCTCGGGGGCCGACGCGGGTTCCATCGTCATGGGCATGCTGTGTGCCCGCGGCAGCCTGGAGCCGCCGAGCTGGCTGGTGGTGCTGTGGGGCACGTTGACCAGTGCGGCGGCCTCGGTGCTGCTGGTGATGGGCGGCCTGGTTGCGCTGCAGACCGCAGCCATCATCTTCGCCGCGCCGTTCCTGGCGGTGATGGTGGGGTTGTGCGTGTCGCTGTGGAAGGCGCTGCTGAACGAGCGGCAGGTCGGCGCGGCGGATGACTCGCTTGCCGCTCTCCGCGATCCAGGGCGTGCCGCTTTGGATTAGCGGTCCAGCCCGGGATCAGGTACCGCGCGAGCCGAGGTCGAGCACAGATGAGCCTTCTCGACCTCGGCAAGCAAACGCTGCTTTTTTCTGTGGGGGCGAATTCATTCGCCAAGGGCAACGCAGTTGCCCCCTCGGGCTCCAAGGCAGCCCTGCGGCCTGCTTGGCGATTGAAATCGTTGCCCCTACCAATCCCCGAAGGGCACCCGCTTCCAGCTCGGCTCATCACCCAAGGTCGGGTCATCATGGGCCGCCATGAAGATCGGCAGGTCGCGTCGGGCGATCCATAGCTCGCCCTGCCACTGCGCCACGCCAACGCGCTGATGCGCCCAGCTCATGAACGCCCTGCGCGGCGAAGCGTCAGCTTCACGATGATGGTCGTGCAGGGTCGGCATCAGCTCCTCGCTGAGCCATCGGCCGATGCTGCGATTCTCCGGATGCCCGAAGCGGAACAGCGCGTTGTAGGCGCCCAGATCGCTGATCACCTCCACCTCCTCGCGGCAGCCGCTGTCGTACTGCAGCATCACCGCCCGCCGCTGGTGCGGCGCGATGCGCCTGGCCAGCAGATGGGCACGGGGCGCGGCGAAATCATGGCCGACGAACCAGGGCCGGTTGTCGATCATCACCGCGCGCAGATAGAGGGAATGGCGTTGGAAAACGATGGGGGTATATGCGTCTTGCATGGTGGTTCTCCGTTATGGGTTCAGGAGCTGCCACCGTTCGCTGTCAATCGAAGGGTGGCAGACCGCGCGGGGTTGACAGACCGGCTAACGGGAACCGGCAGATCACGAGGATCTCCCCGCGCGATCTGCCATGAAGCGAAGCAGTAAAAACTGCATGCGTGCCGATGCCTGCAAAAAACGTCCGCCGTTTTTCGCATGCACCCTGAGGCGCAATCGCGCCCGTTAGTTTCAGGCTGTCAAACCCGGCCACGGGATTGACCGTGACCGGGGCAGGATAGGGATGGGGGCGCGGTAGGGCAAGGGGAGGGGCGTGGCCTTCCAAATTGAATGAGTAGAACAGGCGTGCCTGCCCACCCGGTAACTGACACATCATGCTGCTCGCCCCCATGCTCGCTGGCAGTGCGATTCAGCATCAGGGGCTGAGGCCAGCATTGATGCTTTTTTGCGCAGAGCTACTCGAAGTCGAGTTTTTCAACAGAATCGGCCGATTTCTGCCGGTCGTAACTGGCAGAAATCGTGCCCTTCACGGTCATTCAGCCAGCGCTGTTACAACCCGTTTGCGCGGTTGTGTAGGAGCTTCACGGGGCCTGCATGGCTTCGCGGAAGCGATCAAGGAAATGTTCGAACGTCGCTTGTCGCGCAATGGCTCCGTTGTGGCCCAGTGTCGGGTAGTGAAATGCAGGATTGCGATCGTTCATTGATCGGCCCACTTGCGGAACAGGATGCTGGCATTTACACCCCCGAAGCCAAAACCATTGGAGAGCGCATAGTCGGTTTCAAGCGAAAGGGGGCCGTTCTTCACGATGTTCAGCCAGTCTGCAGCGGGGTCGGCACTGAGCAGGTTGAGCGTCGCCGGAGCGACCTGATCTCGCAGGGCGAGCACGGTGAAGATCGCCTCGATTCCACCTGCTGCGCCCAGCAGGTGTCCCGTTGAAGACTTGGTCGCACTGATCGCCGGCGATGGCCCGCCTTCGAAGACGGCTTTGATGGCTGCTAGCTCGCCCTTGTCTCCCACGGGGGTCGATGTGGCGTGGGCATTCAGGTGGCCGACCTGTCCTGGCGCGACGCCTCCTTGTTGCAATGCTTGCCGCATTGACCTTTGTGCGCCGTCGCCATCTTCTGGCCCCGAGGTGATGTGGTAGGCGTCAGCACTGGTGCCGTAACCTACGAGTTCGGCTATTGGCTTGGCTCCGCGTGCCAGCGCATGTTCGAGCTCCTCGATTACCAGCAGGCCGGCGCCTTCGCTCATTACGAAGCCGTCCCGTGCTTCGTCGAACGGACGGGATGCGCATTCCGGTCTGTCGTTGAATGTGCTGGACAAGGCGCGAGCGGCAGTGAATCCGGCCAAGCTGACCCGGTGGATAGCGGCCTCGGCGCCGCCGCATAGCGCCACGTCCACTTCACCGGCCCTGATCATGCGAGCTGCATCGCCAATCGCCTGTACTCCTGCAGCGCAAGCCGTCACCGGTGTTCCAAGCGGCCCTTTCAAGCGATGGCGAATGGAGACCTGACCGGCAGCTAGATTGCACAGGAACGAAGGGATCGTGAACGGCGAGAGACGGCGGGGGCCCTTGCTGTCTGTGGTACGCACGGCGTCAGCGATTGCTGGGAAGCCGCCGATTCCGGATGCGATGATGGTGGCAGTGCGCTCTTGTTCCTGCATCGATTCTGGCGCCCACTTCGCTTGTGCCAGTGCTTCTTCCGCAGCCGCCAGCGCGAAGAGAATGAAACGATCAACCTTGCGTTGTTCTTTCTGGGGAAGCACAAGGTCGGGATCGAACCCGCCGGCAGTGTCCTCCTCGACGCCAGGAACTTGGCCGCCGATTCGCACTGCCAAGTCGCCTATCAGTGTCTCCGGGAGCTGACGAATACCCGATCTTCCTGCCAACAAGCGTTGCCAGACGAGCTCGACGCCACAGCCAAGCGGTGTGACCGCCCCCATTCCGGTAACGACGATACGCTTTCGCATGAAAGTTTCGCTCCTTTCGCTGTTTGGTAGTATCTGGATGAAAGACGTCACTATCATTATGATAGTAACATACAACCTAAAATTTCTTCCTATACGAGCGGTGAGCAATCTCGATGCAGCGCAAGACTCTTCTGGATTCCGAATGCCCGATCGCGCTCAGCTTGGAGCGCGTTGGCGAGTGGTGGAGCCTGCTGATCATGCGGGATGCCCTGCAGGGATTGAGTCGGTTCGACGACTTTTCCAGGAGCCTGGAAATTTCGCCGAACATGCTCACTCGCAGGCTCAACGCGCTGGTGGAAGCGGGGTTGCTAGAGCGGCGCGCTTACAGCATCAAACCGTTGCGACACGAGTACGTTCCGACAGAGCGAGGTCGTGAACTCAAGGGGGTTCTCTTCGCGCTGATCGCGTGGGGTAACAGGCATTTCGTCCAGGACGAAGTGAGTGTCCAGGTTGTGGACAGGGCGACCGGTCGGACGCTACAGCCCATGATGGTCGATGTCGTCGAGGGCCGAGTGGTGCCGTGGGATGAGTGCGAACTGGTGCATGGGCCAGGCGCCAGTCACGGCATGCGAGAACGGCTGGGGCGCATGAAGAGGGTTCAGGATTGAGTGGTGGGTGCTACAGGGCTCCCACTCACTGCAGGCTTGAAAATCAGACCACTACTTGATTGGCTGCTAAGGCCAGCAGCTGCCGATTGCCACCGGCTACTCTCGGCCAAAGCAGCCATTCACGCGGCCGAGACGGGGGCAAAGGCGGGAGCTGGTCTACCATCTCCTATCCAGACCCCAATCTCACCGAAACTCTTGGAGGCCTCGCGCATGACTGATCGTTACTCCTGGACCCGTGAGATCGCAGAAGACCGGGCCGCCGCCGGGGCCGCCTTGATCCCGGTCGAGCTGCGGGAAATGATCGATGGCCTGGATACCGGCGCGGTCAAACCCTTCTACGCCGCCGTGGCCAATCTTGCCTTCTCGGCTTCTGATCAGTGCGAAGAGTATGACGGCTATTGCATTGGCCTGATTGACGCCGCCTACCAGCGAGGTGAGCTGGGAATCGTGGAGCGGGATGAACTACGGGCTTTCATCATTTCCCTGTGCGCGGAGGTCCGCGAGGGCAAGCGGCCTGCGTAATCCGCGGCGACTTGTAGGTTCAGGGATGAGCGCGACGATGAGCAGGAAGACCTTGCGGACCGCAGCCACTTCAGCCTCGGTATAGGGCTTGTAGTCGTCCGGCATGCTCTTGGGTTGCACGGCCAATCGTTGGGCTTCGCTTCGCTCTGCCCAACCTACGCAGACTGCACGGGCATTTCGCCCAGACAAAAAAAGGCCCGCCATAAAGGCGGGCCACAAGCCGTCCAGCATAAAACTCAGTAGTGGTCGCCGATGCCGTCGTCGATCTCGATGCCTTGTTCGCGCATCTGCTTGATCAGGCCCGCGCGGGTGTCCGGCAGGTTGAGCAGGGAGACCTTGCGGACCGCAGCCACTTCAGCCTCGGTATAGGGCTTGTAGTCGTCCGGCATGCTCTTGCCGGCCATGCCGTCCTTGCGCATCAGCCAGTTGAGCAGGTCGGCCAGTTGGGCGTTGTTCAGCGCCGACTGGGACATGCCCGGCACCCGAACGAGGAACTCGCGGCCGCCTTCTACCTTGAGGAAGTTGCCGACGAAGTCCTTCATCTTCGGAGTGTCGTTGGCCTTTGAGCCGCTGCCGTCGCCCAGGTGGCAGCCGGCGCATTGCAGCTGGTAGTTCACTGGGGTGCTGTAGCCGGCCCGGGCGATGGGCTTCTGCAGCTCCTCATTGCCCGGTGCATGCTTCTGGCCAGGGTCCGGGATGGCGCGGGCCAGGGCCAGGGGGGCGGCCATGGCGCACATCAGTCCGGCGATCAACAGGTAACGCATGGCAGCCCTCCGGCAGGTCAGATCGCGACGCCGCGGATGATCGAGACGGTGCAGTGGTAGATGTGCGACTTGGCCGCCAGGCACCAGTTCACGTCGTTGTTGTTGAACGGACGGTACATCGGCTCCTCGCTGTCGTTGCGGGTGCAGGCGCACTGGGCGCAGCTGTGCTTACCGCAGCAGTCGTTGTAGGAAATGATGTAATCCTTGCCGTCGGCCGGGTTGCGGCAGGTGCCGATCCAGGTCACCTGGGACGCCTCGGTGCCCGGCGGGCAGGAGGTGACCGAGCCACCGCAGCAGCTGCAGAGGAAGCCGTCGATGGAGCAGTAGCGCCAGTAGTCGCAGCTATTGGGGTCACCCGGATCGCCGGCCTTGGGGGCTTCGGCGGCCAGGGCCTTGCTGGTGCGGTCGATGGGCAGCAGCACCGGCAGGGCGGCACCGGCGACCATCAGCGAGCCGAGGCGGGCCAGGAGTTTGCGCCGCGACGTGGTGTCGGCGACGTGGCGCGAGGAGCGTTCGAACAAGCGGTCTAGCAGTTTCATGGAGGGCTCCCTTCCTTCTTAGTGGTTATGTGCGCCGTGGGAATGCGTGTGGTTGTGCAGGTACTGCTGCAGGGTGGCGCTGCCCAGGTGTTCGGCCTCGAACAGGCTGTCCAGGTGCTCGCGGGAGTTCACCAGGCCCTTGGAGCGCAGCACGCCGGCCTTGTCCACCAGTGCGGCGTAGGGGAGCTTGCCGATCTGGTAGGTCATGCCCACTTCCGGGCCAACCACATAGGTCGCGTCTTCCAGCTTGTGCTCGCGGATCAGCGCCTGTTGCGCGTCCATGTCGCCATCGCTGACGTAGACCACTTCGAGGCGGTCGGCCTGGTCCTTGGCGATGGACTTGATGGCCGGCAGCAGGGATTTGCAGATGGGGCAGGTGGGCGAGAGGAAGAACAGCAGCTGGGCTTTCTCGCCGGCATAGCCGAAGTTCACCGGGCGGCCATTACGGTCGGCGGCGGTGACTTTCGGGGCGGGTTCGTTCACGGCCACGCCTTTGTCGACCATCAGCGCGCCGGCAGGGGCCAGGCGGCCGTGGAGTACGCCGATCTGGCGAACCAGGCCCATTACGGCGAAGGCCAGGGCGATCAAGAGGCACCAGAGCAGGACGTTGGAAACGATAAGGGCTTCCATAATTCACCTTCCAATAAGTTTGAGCAGACGGGGGCTGTTGGCCATCAGGCCATCAGCGGCGGCATAGACAAGCAGGGCCACGGCGGCGGAGGCGATCACGACGAAACTGTCGAACACGCCCAGGTCGCGGCTGTGGGGGGCGAGGCTGGCGACCAGCGCCAGACCCACCAGTACGGCGTTACGGGCCAACAGCACTGGGCGGATCGGCTGGGCCTGTTCGGGCCCGGCGCAACCGCAGTCGATGTCGCGGCGGCCGCGCCACAGGTTGATCGAAATGGCTCCGGCGTAGCCGGCCAGCAGCGCGGCGGCGGCCAGTGCGGCAGTGCCGCGGCTGGCGGGGACCAGCAGGGCGAAGGCCACGGCCACTTCAACGAAAGGCAGCAGTCGCGCCACTGGGCGTACCAGGCCACGGGGCAGCAACTGGTAATCCTCCACCTGGTTGGCGAAGCGGGCCGGCGCGCGCAGCTTGTGGGTTGCCGCGCTGGCCAGGATCACCGCGACCGCGAGGGCGGCGGCGATGACGAAGATGGGATCAGGTTGCATGGCTGCACCTCGTCAGTGGCTGAGGACCTGGATCGGCGTCTTGGCGATGCGTTCCATGGTGCCGGTGTGCTTGCCGCTGGTCAGGTCGAAGACTTCCAGGCCGCCGCTGATGTTGGTGCCCAGCAGCAGGGGCTTGTCATCGCTGGTGGCGTGCAGGCTCCAGATCGGGTTCGGCGCTTCCAGGGTGGCGATGCGCTTGTGGGTCTTGAGGTCGTAGACCCAGACGATGGGGCTCGGGTCTTCCCACTTCATCGGCTCGTGGGCGTCATGCATCAGCACGTAGAGGCGGTTCAGCTTCGGCGCCACGGTGATCAGTTGCCAGCCGCCCGGGGCCCAGCCGGCCTTCTTCTCGGTGTCCTCGACCAGCTCCCAGGCTTCGAGGATCTTCGGCTCCTTGCCGGAGAAGTCCACGCCGCGCACGGTGCCGGTGGTGGTGACGAAGTAGTAGGTGTCGCCCACGGCGTAGGCGCGCTCCACCAGCTTCTCGGCGTTGGGGTCGAAGAAGGCGGTGTGGGTGCGGGCGATTTCCTTGCCCTCGTCGTTCAGCTTCACCAGCTGCAGGTTGCCGTCGCCGCACAGGGAGGCGAAGGAGCGCTTGCCCACCGGGTAGTTCAGCACGCAGCCGGGGATGGAAATCTCGCTGGCGACGGCCTTGGCCTTGGTGTCGACCACGGTCACCGAGGTGGACGGGGTGAAGTTGTAGACGTAGACGAAGCGGTCATCGGCGCTGGCGCCCAGGGCATAGCGCTGGGTCAGGGTCTCGGCGCGCTTGGTGGGGATCAGAACTTCCCAGGAGGGCGAGAGGGTGCTGGTGTCCCAGGCGGTCAGCACATCGGTGCGGGTGCCACGGGTGCCACGTGAGTAGAACAGGTCAGCGGTGTACAGCAGCTTGCCGTCGCGGCTGAGCGTCGAGGGCGCGGCAAAGCCGGTGCTGACCATGCCGAGCATCTTCTTCTTGATCGGATCGACCACGGTCACACGGCCGGCGACGAAGTTCTCGAACTCCACGTCGACGATGTAGGCACGGTGCGGTTCCGGCGGGAAGGGCAAGGTGGTCTGGCCGATGCCTGGATCGGCCGGCAACTCGGCACTGGCGTGGCCGAGGCCGATGAGCGAGACGCCCAGGGCCAGCGTTGATTGGGCGAGGATCCTGGTTATTCGCATAAGGGCGGCTCCCTGAATTATTGGTATGCGGGTCGCGGGTGCAGGGCAGAAATCTGCAGTCCTAGTCTGCCTCCGGCCGGTGGAGGGGAGCTTGTTGTCCGTGCCAACCCCTTGTGTGCCTGTGCCACTTGTTGTGGCTGGCTGCCAACGCCCATGGGAATGCTCGCCAAAAAGCATAGCCCTGGCAGGGACGGTCTTGCGTCACGCCCAATGGCGCGCGCTGGGGATGGTGATGCCCCGGACGTGACCCGGGGGCTGCGGTGTGGCATGTCCCGGATCTCATCCGGGCTTCGGGCTAGAGAGGTAGGGTGCGCCGTGCGCACCAGCGGTTAGACGTGGTACCGGATCCGGTCCCGGAAGCGGTGCGCATGGCGCACCCTACCCAGGGGCAAGCCCATAGCCCGGACGCAATCCGGGAATCATGGTTCAGGCATTCCCCGGATTTAATAGGATGGCGCTGCTTCTTGTGGGGGTTGGTTCGCCAGCTAGCCAGGGGTCGCTGTCAGGGCCTCCACCGCATCCTTCGCCCCCATCCGTTGTGCCAGCAGCAGCGGCGTCACTCCGTCCGCGTCACTGGCCTGGGGGTTGGCGCCGCGCTCGATCAGCAGGCGGATCACCTCCACCCGGTTGAACATGGCCGCCATCATCAGCGCCGTCTTGCCATCTGGGGTGGCGCCTTCCACGTCCGCGCCGAATTCCAGCAGCAGTTCGACCATGGCCACGTCGCCCTTGAAGGCGGCGCCGGCAATCGGGCTCTGGCCGGCGCTGTTGCGCAGGTTGGGGTCGCCGCCGCGTTCCAGCAGCAGGCGCGCGGTGTCGAGGTGGCCATTGTAGCTGGCCAGCATCACCAGGCTGTCGCCCTTGTGCGAGCGGATATTGGCCGGCAGGCCCTGGGCGAGCAGTTCGCCGAGGCGGCCGCTGTCGCCGGCGCGGGCGAGGTCGAGGACCTGCTGGGCGAAGGCGAGGGTTTCATCATCCAGTTGCTGCTTCTGTTCCGTCATGTCGGCTCCCTGGTTCGGCTGGAAAACATGCCGTGCATGATAGGCGGCGCATGGGCCAGCGGTGAGCCAAGAGAGTCTATCGGGGCCATTGCCAGATTCAGCTGGCGACCACCCGCGCCAGTTGCCAGGCGGCGAAGCCCAGCAGGAAGGCGCCGGCCGTGCGGTCGATCCAGCGGATGGAGCGTCGGTCCAGACGGTGGCGGACGCTGGCCACGCCCAGGCACAGGGCCAGCCACCAGAGGGCCGAGCCGCAGAACACGCCGATGACCATCAGCAGGCCCGCCGGGCCGGACAGGGCCTCGCCGCCGGCCAGGGTGGCGAAGATGGCGATGAAGGAGAGGATGGTCAGCGGGTTGCTCAGGGTCAGCAGGAATACCGAGGCGAAGGCCGGCAGCGCCCGCACCGGGTCGCCGGCCCTGGCGGCCCGCTCGGGCGGCGTGGCGCGCAGCATGCGCAGGCCCATCCAGGCGAGGAAGAGGGCGCCGGCCAGGGCCAGGGGCGTAGCCAGGGCGACGAACGCCTGGGTGATGGCGCCAATGCCGAAGGCGCCCACGGCCCCATAACAGGCATCCGCCGCCGCCGCGCCCAGGCCGCTGATGAAACCGATGCGCGCGCCATGGCCCAGGGTGCGCTGGATGCACAGCAGGCCGATGGGCCCAACCGGCGCGGCGATGGACAGACCGATCAGGACGGATTTGAGAAATAGCAGGCCTTCCACGGATTGGGCTCCAGGCGTTGTGGACATGGCCGATATTCTGCGCTGCACTGCAATTGGCTTGAAGGCAGGGATTACGGTTGTTCGCGCAAGCTACCTGAACAATTAACGAAATAAGCCGGGGAGGCCTGAAAAAAATGGAGCTGGATAGCAAGTCCTGGAAAATCCTGCAGGTGGTGCAGAACGAAGGGCGGATTTCCCTGACCGACCTGGCCGCCCGCGTCGCCCTCTCCCTGCCTGCCACGTCCGAGCGTTTGAAGCGCCTGGAGGAGGCCGGGGTGATCGAGGGCTACCACGCCCAGGTGTCGGCGGAGGAGGCCGGCTACCAGGTGATGGCGCTGATCGGCATGACCACCCCGCAGCCGGAGAAGGCGCGGCTGATCGCCCAGTTGCAGCAGATGTCGGAGGTGCTCGAATGCCTCCACGTCACCGGGCAGGATTCCTTCATCCTGAGGGTGGTTACCCGAGACATTCGCCACCTGGAGCGCTTCGTCGGCAGCATCAATCACTTCGGCGAAACTCGAACCTCCATCGTCATGTCGGCGCCCATCCCCCTGCGCGGGCTGGAGCCACCGCAGGGCTGACCTCAGGCGAAGAAGCGCAGCGCCTTGATGGCACTGCTGCAGAGTGGCTCGTCCAGGACCTGCAGGCCGGCCTGGCCCGCTTCCATGGGCTCCCACTGGGCCCGGTACAGGACCCGGCTGCCGTCGTCGCTCCGCTCGCAGTGACTGGAGATCAGGCCGGGCTGGGCGCGCAAGCGGCGTTCAAGCCGTTCGCTGTAGTCCTCCCGCGCCGGGTCGAGGCGGTATTCGATTTCCAGAATGACGCCTTGTGCATGCCGTTTCATGTGGTTTCCCCCTGTTTCGGCCTGGTTGTGCGATGCAGGCCGGCAGGGTAAAACCTCAACCAAACTTGAGGTCAAGGGATGGGATCCATGGCAAGCAAACCCGAACGTTTCCTCAGTGTCGGCCAGCTTGCCGCGCGCTGCGGCGTGGCCGTCTCCACCCTGCATTTCTACGAAGCCAAGGGGCTGATCCGCAGCCAGCGCAACCCCGGCAACCAGCGCCGCTACCCCCGGGAAATGCTGCGCCGCGTTTCGGTGATCAAGGTGGCCCAGCGCCTGGGCATTCCCCTGGCCTCGATTCATGCCGCGCTGCAGACCCTGTTGGAAGGCCGCACCCCCACGGCGGCCGACTGGGCCCGGCTTTCCGGGCAATGGCGTGCCGAGCTGGACGAACGCATCAGCCGCCTGACCCAGCTGCGCGACCAGCTGGCCGGATGCATCGGCTGCGGTTGCCTGTCCCTGGAGGCCTGCCCACTACGCAACCCCTGTGACGAGCTGGCCGGGGAGGGAGCAGGGCCGAGGTTGCTGGATGGGGGTGAATCCTTGTAGGGGCGGATTCATTCGCCAAGGGCGGCGAAGCTGTCCCCTGGCCTTAGGGACGAGCGTCCAGGTGCGCGGGGAGGGCGGCTGAGATAGAGTCATACCCCCCGGGGTAATCGATGGACGAGGCAGCAGATGACCAACCAAGTGGTGGCCGCGCACCAGGACGCGATGCTCAAGCGCCTGGCCCGTATCGAAGGGCAGATTCGCGGCCTGCAGGCGATGATCCGCCGGGGCACGGAGTGCGAGGCCATCGCCCAGCAGTTCAGTGCCTCGCGCAAGGCCCTCGACCGCGCCTACCAGCAGATGCTGGTGTGCCTGCTGGAGGAGGCCATGCTCGACCCGGCGCAGGACACTAGCGAAACCCTGGATCGCGTGCGCGCCATCTTTACCAAGTACACCTGAAGAAGCGGAGCGCTGCGCGGCATCGCCCATCGTGCAGGCTATCTTCGTGTCTGGATCGTATACCCCATGGAGTATATGATCGGCGCCAGCGGGTCCCACTGGGACGCATGTATTCCCGCTTTGGTCCCCAGGAGTCACCATGAGTATCGACTGGTCCGCTTTCACACCCTGGAGCGCCCTGACAGGTGGCGCGCTGATCGGCCTTGCCGCCGGTCTATTCATCCTCGCCAACGGTCGTATCGCCGGTATCAGCGGCCTGCTCGGCAGCCTGCTGCAGCGTGAGGGCGGCGGCCATGGCGAGAAAGCGTTGTTTCTGCTGGGCCTGTCGTTGTCGCCACTGCTCTGGATGGCCGTGGCCGACGTACCGCAGGTGCGGATAGACGCCGGCTGGCCCGAGCTGGTCATTGCCGGCCTGCTGGTGGGGGCGGGCACGCGCTATGGCGCCGGTTGCACCAGTGGCCATGGCGTATGCGGGCTGGCGCGCCTGTCACCGCGCTCGCTGGTGGCGACCCTGGCCTTCATGGCGGCGGGGTTCTTCACCGTCTATGTGCTGCGTCACGTGCTCGGGGGTGGACTGTGAAGCAGTTCAGCGCCTTTGTCGCAGGCCTGGTCTTCGGGCTGGGGCTGTGGCTCGCCGGGATGGCTGACCCGGCGAAAGTACTTGCCTTCCTCGACTTCGCGGGCGCCTGGGATCCGTCCTTGGCGTTGGTGATGGCTGGCGCCATCTCCGTCGCGTTGCCTGCCTTCGCCCTGGCAAGACGTTTGCCGCGCTCCTGGCTTGGCCTGCCCATGCAACTGCCGGCCAAGCGCGAGCCGGACCGCCGCCTGGTAGCTGGCAGCCTGCTGTTCGGCGTTGGATGGGGAGTGGCCGGCATCTGCCCGGGGCCAGCTCTGGCGCTTGCGCTGACCGGCCACTGGCAAATCTGGCTGTTCGTCCCGGCCATGGTAGTGGGGATGTTCCTTTTTTCGGCCCTGGAAGGCCGGCACAAGCGAAGATCCCGGGAACTAAGCTTGAAGAATCCAGGAGAGGAGTCCGCCCCATGAACCCGCAAGTGGAAGCCTTCTTCGATCCGGCCACCTGTTCCTACAGCTACGTCGTCAGCGACCCCATCAGCCATCGCTGCGCCATCATCGACCCGGTGCTGGACTACTGTGCCGCCAGTGGCCGCACCTCCCATGCCGGGGCCGAGCGCATCGTCGGCTATATCCGCGAGCAGGGGCTGGCCGTCGACTGGCTGCTGGAAACCCATGTCCACGCCGACCACCTGTCCGCCGCCGCCTGGCTCAAGCGCGCGCTGGGCGGCCAACTGGCCATCGGCGGGTTGATTACCCAGGTACAGCAGCGTTTCGGCGATCTCTTCAATGCCGGCCAGGATTTCGCCACCGATGGCCGCCAGTTCGACCGCCTGCTCCAGGACGGCGACCGCCTGGCCATCGGCAACCTCGAACTCCGGGCCCTCCATACACCGGGGCATACCCCAGCGTGCATGACCTACCTGATAGGCGACGCCGCCTTCATCGGCGACACCCTGTTCATGCCTGACTACGGCACCGCCCGCTGCGACTTTCCCGGTGG
Source organism: Pseudomonas sp. BN417 (assembly GCF_029871205.1). Classification (GTDB taxonomy): domain Bacteria; phylum Pseudomonadota; class Gammaproteobacteria; order Pseudomonadales; family Pseudomonadaceae; genus Metapseudomonas. The sequence continues at coordinate 83,201 of NZ_SSOJ01000160.1, forward strand.
CGACGCGCGCTCCCTGTACCGTTCCATCCGGAGGCTGTTCGCGCTGCCGGACGCGACCCGGCTGTTCCTCTGCCATGACTACAAGGCGCCGGGCCGCGACGATTATCGCTGCGAAACCACGGTGGCCGATCAGCGCACGCGCAACGTGCATGCCCACGAGGGCGTCGATGAAGAGGCTTTCGTCGCCATGCGCATCGCCCGTGACGCCACCCTGGCCATGCCCGCGCTCATCCTGCCGGCGGTGCAGGTGAACATGCGCGCTGGGCACCTGCCACCGGCCGAGGACAATGGCATCCATTACCTGAAGATTCCGCTGGATGCCCTTTGAGGGCCGCAAAACGGCCGGAACCTCTGTAGGTGGGCTTATGACTGCGGCAATCCACCACACAGCCTTCCTGCTTCCAGCCCCGAAAGCCCGATGCTAGAGTCGCCGCCCATGAATCTGGCCCGCCAAGACCGCTCGCTGATTGCCTGGATGCTCTATGCCTGCGTCCTGCTCAATCTGTTCGCCTGCGGTTTGCACCATGGGCAGGCGATGGGGCTGCAGCTGAGCGGTATCGGCGGGCAGTTCTGCTCCGTCGGCAGCGACGGCGGTCCCGCTCTCGATGGCGGTCTCGGCGGCGCCTCCGCCAGCCTCTGGTCCAACCTTTTCAGCTGCCCCTTCTGCGCCGGCGTCACCCTCAGCGTCGCTATCCTCTTCGGACTTGCCTGGCTGTTCCGCCCGGGCAGGGCCCGTCTCCTTCCGCGCGAGCGGCGTTGCAAGGCGCCCCCGCGACACGCCTGGCCACCGGCCAACCCCCGCGCTCCCTAGCAGTGTTGTTCCCGGCCACCGTGCCCAATGGCGCGGCGCCTGCCCGTGCCTGGCCGTCCGCCAGGCCGACCAGAAGAACAACGCCGAACACTGATCTTTGGGAGTGCACCATGCACAACGCCTCCATGCTGAGCCTGCTCGCCCTTGCCGCGGGCTTCGCCAACCTTGCCCATGCCGAGCATCTGGAACTGGACAAGACCCTGGTGGAAGGGGAGTACCGCCAGGACCCCACCGCCCCGAACCTGGCCGAGAAGAAGGCCGATTTCTCCCACATCCCCGGCGGGGCCGGGGTGGTGGATGCCGAGACCTACAAGACTGGCCGCAGCAGCACCCTGCAGGATGCCCTGGGCCTGGCCACCGGTGTCTTCGTCCAGCCGCGCTTCGGCGCCGAGGAGGCGCGCCTGTCGATCCGCGGCTCCGGCCTGCAGCGCACCTTCCACGGTCGCGGCCTGCTGCTGATGCAGGATGGCGCGCCAGTCAACCTGGCCGACGGCAGCTTCGACTTCCAGGCCATCGAGCCCCTGGCCGCCGACCACGTCGAAGTGCTGCGCGGCGCCAACGCCTGGCGCTACGGCTCGGCCAACCTGGGCGGTGCCATCAACTTCGTCACCCCCACCGGCAGGACCGCGCCGCCGGCCACCCTGCGCGCCGAGGCCGGCAGCTTCGACTACCAGCGCCTGTATGGCGCCTTCGCCCAGGACTTCGGCGACTGGGATGGCTTCGTCAGCCTCAACGATTACTCCCAGGACGGCTACCGCGACCACTCGCGGCAGGACAACCAGCGCTACTTCGCCAACCTCGGCGGGCGCATCAATGATCGGCTCGCCACGCGCTTCTACCTGACCCATGTGGAAACCGACTCCGACCTGCCGGGCAACCTGACCAAGGCACAGATGCGCCAGAACCCCGAACAGGCGGCGCCGGGCAATATCACCGGCGACCAGCAGCGTGACTTCAACCTCGACCGCCTGGGCAACCTCAGCGTGCTGCAACTGGATGGCGGCCACAGCCTGGAGCTGGCCAGCTTCTACAGCACCAAGTCGTTGTTCCATCCCATCTTCCAGGTGCTGGATATCGACAGCGAAGACTACGGCCTGCGCCTGTCGCACAAATGGGAGAACGAGCAGGGCTGGCGCTGGGCCGGCGGTGTGGAAGCCAGCCAGGGGCGCAACTGGGATTCGCGCTATGTGAATGTGGGTGGGGAGAAGGGCCGCAAGGTAAACGAGCTGCACCAGACCGCGCGCAACCTGAATGTCTTCGGTGAGCTGGAGGTTCCCCTGGCCGAACGCTGGGCGCTTATTGGTGGCCTGGCCTGGCTGCACCAGGAACGCGAGGTCGACGACCGCCTGCGCTGCAATGCGTTCGTCCCCGGCTTCTGCCTGGTCCAGGACGAATCCTTCGACAAGCGCTATATCGGCCGCATCGCCCGTATCGGCCTGCGCCACGACCTGAGCGACGAGGTTCAGCTGTTCACCAACCTCAGCCAGAGCTTCGAGTCGCCGACCTTCAGCGAGCTCACCGGCGGCCAGGTGGTGACCGCCAACGACGCGCAAAAGGCCAATACCCTGGAAGCCGGCCTGCGCTGGCAGCGGAATGGCGTCGACCTCGACCTGGCCGTGTACCGCAGCGAGATCCGCGACGAACTGCTGACCCTGAACGATGCCAATGGCCAGCCGCTGGGCACGGTCAACGCCGACCGCACCATCCACCAGGGCGTGGAACTGGGCGGCGCCTGGACCCTCGGGCAGATCGTGCTGCGCGGGCAGTACCTGCTCAACGATTTCCGTTTCGACAACGACGACGTCTACGGTGACAACCGCCTGGCCGGCCTGCCGCGCCAGTTCATCAAGGGCGAGGCGCTGTGGCAGCGCGAAGGCTGGTACGCCGGCCCGACCTTCGAGTGGGTGCCCAACCACTACAACGTCGACCAGGCGGAGACCCTCTATGCGGACGGCTATGTCATCTGGGGGCTGAAGGGCGGTTATCGGCCGATGGAAGGCCTGGGCTTCTTCGTGGAGGGACGTAACCTTTCCGATAAGACTTATGTCGCCACCACCGGGGTGATTGCCGATGCCCAGGGCCGTGACAGCGCCCAGTTCCTGCCGGGCGATGGCCGCAGCCTGTATGTCGGCCTGGAATGGCGCATGTGATGCCGTCGCGGCTGCCGACCTTGCATGGCCGGCGGCCGCCTGCCGGGGGAAGTGCCCGATGAGCAGCCGCACCCGTTCCACCCGTGGCAGGCGAGCTCGCCGGGCGCACAGATGGCCGCTGATGGGGGCCTGCCTGTGGCTGTTTGTGATGACCCTGCTCGGCGCCGAGATGGCCGGCGGCGAACGGATGGGGCAGGGCGCCTTTCCCGATGAAGGGTATGGCCAGGGCGCGGCCACGGGACAAACGGAACGGAGGCGTGAATTCACGGGCCTATAATGGCCGGTGCAGTACTTCCAGAGTTCAAGCACCCCCGCCATCCTGCTGTTCGCGCTCGTGCCAACTCTGACGGACGGTGGGGTCTTGCACCTTCCTGACGCGGTGCCAGGCCCGAACACCACCGGAGGAGAGAGGCGGTATGCCCGGCCCCTGAGCACGGCCAGCGGCAGTACAGCGATGTATCCATCCCCGGCCATCTGGCCCGCCAACCCTTGCAACAAGGGATCATGGACTACCCCCTCTTTCCGCCCAGCGGCCACCCGCCGACTCCACCCTGCGGGTGCCTGTAAGGAGGTACAGACATGAAAAGAACAATGGCGCTCTCCATCCCCGTACTACTGCTTGTCGGAGCCCTCGCGTCCAGCACCCTGGCCGAAGACGGCGTGCTGCGCTTCAGGGGCGGCATAGGCGTCCTGCCGGTCTCCAGCGGCCAGGGCACCGAAGCCATAGCCACCGTGGTCAACCGCAATATAGTGCGCGGCGTTCAGCCGGCTGGGCAGATCTGGGTGATTCGCAATTTCAATGCCACGGTCAGTGTGGCGGGTGATATCCAGGCGGACGGGCGTGGCCTGATACTCGGCGGTGGCAACAACATAGGCAGGGCCACCGGCCAGTCGGTGTTCGCCACGCTGTTCTGCGGTGCTGTGGCGCCCTTCACGGAAAGCAGCTCCAATCTGGTGGGCGTGCCCCTGACCGAGGAAGGTGACTTCGTGATCATGGACGTGCTCGCCCCCGCGCCTCCCACCCCCTGCGACAGCCCCGTGCTGCTGATCCGCAATGCCGCCAACTCCAGCTGGTTCGCTGCGGGTATCCCACGGGCCAGGCTCGCCCCGGACGAAATGGCAGAAGAGCCGATGGTCGATATGCCACCGGCCATGCCGTAGGTTTCGGCTGAGTACAACGAAGCCCAGCATCGCGCGCGGAGGTTGGGCTTCGTTCCTTTGCGCCACCCGCATCGAAGGGTCATGACCAGGGGCCCATTCCGGCCAATCCATCCGCAGGTATACTCGCCGGCATCTCCCCCGGCCCACACCACAGGAGGCTGCCGTGGACTACCTCGGCGCGTTGCTGGCCATTTCTGGCGTCCTGATCCTGAGCGTCGTCAGCCCGGGCCCGAATTTCGCCATCGTCACCTCCACCGCAACCCTGCGTTCGCGCGGCGCCGGCGTGGCCACCGGGCTTGGACTGGCCGCCGCCTCCGCCACCTGGGCCCTGCTCGCCGTGGCCGGGTTGGGTTGATCGTGTCTCAGGTGGAATGGCTCTACCTCGGCATCAGGCTGGTCGGCGCCGCCTATCTGATCTGGATCGGCGGGCGGATGATCCTCGGCGCCCGCAAGCCACCGCAGGCCACTCCCGAGATGCTCGAATCCAGTGCCTTCGCCGCTGCGCGCAAGGGCTACCTGGTGAGCATGACCAACCCCAAGGCCCTGGCTTTCTATGGCAGCATCTTCGCCGTGATGGTGCCGGCCCATGCGCCGGGCTGGTTCTACGCCGCCATCGTGATCATCGCCGCCGCGGTGTCCGGCCTCTGGTACTGCGGTATGGCGGTGCTCTTTTCCAGCCCCGCCGTCCGCGGCGGCTTCATGCGCTTCAAGGTGGTTTTCGAGACTCTGATGGGCGTGTTCCTGGTGGGGTTGGGTGGCAGGTTGTTGCTGACTCGCTGAGCGCCAAGGCGGGAAGGGCAGACCTACGGCCTGCTTGGCTATGGGCAGCGCAGCTGCCCCCGGAAAGGCCGAAGGGCGAACCTGCGGTCCGCTTCGCGATTGAAATCGCCCCCACAATGACCGAGCCTCCATGTAGGAAGGCAATGCTGGCTACGTAGTATTACGTAGTCGTGCCTCGTAGTTGTGCGAATGTCTTCGCGGTCTCCAGGCGCCGATAGTGTCTGCTGCCCTTATCCGGGCATAAACAACAACAAAAGGCGCCGCAGCTAACCGCCCGCGGCAGGAGACCTTCGATGACCCAATTGGCTACCCGAATTGCCTGGTTCGCCGTTGCCGTGCTGGGCGCATTCGCGCTGGGCACCGTGGCGTTGCGTCGTGGCGAAGCCATCAACGCCCTCTGGATAGTTACTGCTGCAACCGCGATTTACCTCATTGCCTACCGTTACTACAGCCTGTTCATCGCCAACAAGGTGATGCAGCTGGACCCCAGCCGGGCAACACCTGCCGTGCTCAACAACGATGGCCTGGACTACGTCCCGACCAACAAGCACATCCTCTTCGGTCACCACTTCGCCGCTATCGCCGGCGCCGGCCCGCTGGTGGGCCCGGTGCTCGCCGCGCAGATGGGCTACCTGCCCGGCACCCTCTGGCTGATCGCCGGGGTGGTGCTGGCCGGCGCAGTGCAGGACTTCATGGTCCTGTTCCTCTCCACCCGCCGCAATGGCCGCTCGCTGGGTGACATGGTCCGTGAAGAGATGGGCCGGATTCCGGGCACCATCGCGCTGTTCGGCTGCTTCCTGATCATGATCATCATCCTTGCGGTGCTGGCGCTGATCGTGGTGAAAGCCCTGGCCGAAAGCCCCTGGGGCATGTTCACCGTGATGGCGACCATCCCGATCGCGATGTTCATGGGCATCTACATGCGCTACATCCGCCCGGGCCGCATCGGCGAGATCTCGGTGGTGGGCGTCGTGTTGCTGCTGGCCTCCATCTGGCTTGGCGGCCTGGTGGCCGCCGACCCGGTCTGGGGCCCGGCCTTCACCTTCACCGGCGTGCAGATCACCTGGATGCTGATCGGC
>NZ_SSOJ01000161.1:0-12950 GCF_029871205.1 Pseudomonas sp. BN417
CTCCTGGTCTGGGCCGGGCACCCGCCCCTGTGACCGTGCGCGGGCGGATGCTCAGGGCTTTTTTGGCCAGCGCGGCAGCTCGCGCCGTTCGCCCATGGGCATGGCTTGCGCGGGCAGTTCGCCCCATTGGCCTTCGCCGCCGGAGGCTTGCGGTTGGTCGGCGGGCGGCGTTTGCGGCGGTTGCGCGGCGGGCGGCGGTGCGTGCAGGCGGCGATGGGCCAGGGCGAAGTGTTCGACGGCATCGATGTCCGCAGCCTCGATCCGTCCGGCCCCACGCCAGGCGGCATGGGCTCGGGCGGCGCGCAGCCAGACCAGGTCGGCACGCAGGCCGTCGACGCCGGCGGCGAAGCAGCGGCGGGCGATTTCATCCAGCGCACTGTCGTCCAGGGGGATGCCGGCGAGGCGATTGCGGGCGGCCTGGCAGCGCTCGGCCAGGGCCTGCTGCTCGCCGCTCCATTGCGCGACGAAGCACTGCGGATCGGCATCGAAGGCCAGGCGGCGGCGGACGATCTCGGCACGCTCGGCCGGCTGCGGCTGGCCGTTCTGCAGCACCTTGAGGCCGAAGCGGTCCAGCAGCTGCGGACGCAATTCGCCTTCCTCGGGGTTCATCGTGCCGATCAGCACGAAGCGCGCCGGGTGGCGGTGGGAGATGCCGTCGCGCTCCACCAGGTTGACGCCGCTGGCGGCCACGTCCAGCAGCAGGTCCACCAGATGGTCGGGGAGCAGGTTCACTTCATCCACATAGAGCACACCGCCGTGGGCCTTGGCCAGCACGCCGGGGGAGAACTGCGCGCGGCCTTCGCCCAGCGCGGCATCCAGGTCCAGGGTGCCGACTATGCGTTCCTCGCTGGCGCCGAGCGGCAGGGTGACGAAGATGCCATCCGGCAGTAGCTCGGCGATGCCCCGCGCCAGGGTCGACTTGGCCATGCCACGCGGGCCTTCGATCAGCACACCGCCAATGGCCGGATCGATGGCGGCGAGGTAGAGCGCCAGCTTCAGCTCATCGGCGCCGACTACGGCGGCCAGGGGAAAGTGGGGTAGGTCGGACATGTCGGGTTCCTGCAAATGCATGGCGGGCATGGTAGCGAAAGCCCGAAGGCGCCGATAGAAATCAGTGATTGAACGGCCGGCTGCGATGAAGTAGGTTAGCCAGCATTCGCTTTGGAGATCGTCATGCCGCACCTCGCTACCACTTCGCTCATCGCTTGCCAGGCTCAAAGCCCGGCGCGTGCGCGTGTGGCTGCTGCGGCCAGCTATTTCTATGGGTATTGGTTTAGCCACGGGCTGGCCTGATACCCCATCAGGCGGCCCACTCCAGCAGGGTCGCCGCCAAAGCTCCACGAAACCCCCGGTCGGCAACCCGACCGGGGGTTTTTGTTTTTTCAGAGCCTTTTTCACGGTCTCGCGAGCTAGAGCGAGACAAGGCAAAAGCAGCCGAAGAAGCGCAGTTTACGCGTTGTAAATGAGCATTCTGAGGCTGCTTTTAACGCTGTATCGCCGACGCGCAGCAGACTGTGAGAAGGCTATGCGGCCCACAAGGCCAACAACCGACATACAGGATCGCACCATGATCAGCTACCGCACCTACCAGACCTATTACCGCAACTCCGACTGGCGATTTAGCCGCTTTGCCACCGCCCTGATTCCCTTGCAACGAACACCCAGATAGAGCGCCGCGCGCGGATCGAGCCGCGCCGGCCGAGGACGCCAGTCATGAATTCTTCCATTTCCGTTCTGCCTACCGCTGCCCAGTCCCTGCACCCCGTTGCCCTGGACGCGGCCATCCCGTCTTCCCGCACCACCCAGCCGTTGCCCAGCCCCGCCGAACTGCGCCAGCGCCTGCCGCTGTCCCATGAGCTCGCCCGCCAGATCCGCGCCCAGCGCGAGGCCGTGCGCGCGGTGCTGGACGGCGAGGATCCGCGCCTGCTGGTGGTGGTCGGCCCCTGTTCCATCCACGACCCCGACTCCGCCCTCGACTACGCCCGCCGCCTGGCCGCCCTGGCGCCACAGGTTAGCGACCAGCTGCTGCTGGTGATGCGCGCCTACGTCGAGAAGCCGCGCACCACGGTGGGCTGGAAAGGCCTGGTCTACGATCCGCACCTGGATGGCAGCGGCGATATGGCCGCAGGGCTGGCGCTGAGCCGCCGGCTGATGCTGGAGATCGCCGAGCTCGGCCTGCCAGTCGCCACCGAGCTGCTGCAGCCGCTGGTGGCCGGCTACCTGGACGACCTGCTGAGCTGGGCCGCCATCGGCGCGCGCACCAGCGAATCGCAGATCCACCGCGAACTGGTCAGCGGCCTGGACCTGCCGGTGGGCTTCAAGAACGGAACCGACGGCAGCCTCGGCATCGCCACCGATGCCATGCGCTCGGCGGCCCATGGGCACCAGCATTTCGGCATCGACGCCCAGGGCCGTCCGGCGCTGGTGCAGACCGCGGGCAACGCGGACACCCACCTGGTGCTGCGTGGCGGCCACCAGGGCCCGAACCATGACGCGGCCAGCGTACAGGCGGCCCGGGCAGGCCTGGAGAAGCTTGGTATCGCGCCGCGCATCCTGGTCGATTGCAGCCATGCCAACAGCGGCAAGGACCCGCTGCGCCAGCCGGCCGTGCTGGAAGACGTGATCGCCCAGCGCCTGGCCGGCCAGGACGCCCTGCGCGGCGTGATGATCGAGAGCCACCTGTTCGACGGCGCCCAGTCGCTGTCCTGCGACCTGCGCTATGGCGTGTCCATCACCGATGGTTGCCTGGGGTGGGAAGGGACCGAGCGGATTCTGCGGGAGGCGGCCGCGCGGTTTCGCGGATGAGTGGGCGGGCTGCTAGCGGAGCCTGGCTTCCCTCACCCCCGGCCCCTCTCCCGGAGGGAGAGGGGTGACTCGCGCTGGAGGTGGAGTGCCACGGTTGAACCACCCGCTCGATCTGCCCCCTCTCCCTCTGGGAGAGGGTTGGGGTGAGGGCGATACCAGGCAGCTCGGCCTACCAGGGATGTCCCATTACCCTCACTGCTCCTCGATATCCAGCAACAGGTTCTCGATGGCCTCGCGATAGTCGCCGGGGTTTTCCCACAGCCCGCGCTGCTGCGCTTCCACCAGCCGCTCGGCGATGTCGCGCAGGGCTTCGGGATTGTGCTGCTGGATGAATTCACGGGTGTCTTCGTCCAGCAGGTAGGCGTCCGCCAGCAGCTGGTACTGGTGGTCGTCCACCAGTTCGCTGGTGGCGTCGAAGGCGAACAGGTAGTCCACCGTCGCCGCCAGTTCGAAGGCGCCCTTGTAGCCGTGGCGCTTCATGCCGGCGATCCACTTGGGATTGGCGGCGCGGGCGCGCACCACCCGGCCCAGTTCTTCCTTTAGGCTGCGGATGCGCGGCAGGTCCGGCTGGCTGTGGTCGCCGTGGTAGCTGGCGACCTTTGCCCCGCGCAGGGTCTCGGCGGCGGCGAGCATGCCGCCCTGGAACTGGTAGTAGTCGTTGGAGTCGAGGATGTCGTGCTCGCGGTTGTCCTGGTTCTGCAGCACCGCCTGCAGGCGCTCCAGGCGCTGGGCGAAGCGCTCACGCGCCGGGGTGCCGGCATCCTCGGCGCCGTAGGCGTAGCCCCCCCAGTTGAGGTAGACGTCGGCCAGTTCGGCGCGGCCCTGCCATTGGCGTTCCTCGATTGCGCCCTGCACACCTGCTCCATAGGCGCCGGGCTGCGCGCCGAACACGCGCCAGCCGGCTTGCAGGCGGGCGTCCTCGGCGGCCAGGCCCTCGGCGGCGAGACGCACGCTTTCAAGTTTCACCCGCGCGGCCAGGGGGTTCATGTCTTCGGGCTCGTCCAGTTCGGCCACGGCCTGCACGGCGGCGTCGAACAGGCGGATGAGGTTGGCGAAGGCGTCGCGGAAGAAGCCGGAGACCCGCAGGGTGACGTCCACCCGTGGGCGGTCGAGCAGGGACAGCGGCAGGATCTCGAAGTCTTCCACCCGCTGGCTGCCGGCCTGCCAGACCGGGCGCACGCCCATCAGCGCCAGTGCCTGGGCGATATCGTCGCCGCCGGTGCGCATGGTGGCGGTGCCCCAGACCGAGAGGCCGAGCTGGCGCAGGTGGTCGCCGTGGTCCTGCAGGTGGCGCTCCAGCAGCAGGCTGGCGGACTGGAAGCCCAGGCGCCAGGCCGTGGGCGTGGGCAGGTTGCGCACGTCGACGGTGAAGAAGTTGCGCCCGGTAGGCAGCACGTCGAGGCGTCCGCGGCTGGGCGCGCCGCTGGGACCGGGGGGAACGAAGCGCCCTTCCAGGGCAGCCAGCACGCCGCCGATCTCGGCCGCGCCACAGGCGTCCAGAGTCGGCGCGATCACTGCGCGCAGGTTGTGGATAACCGCACCGCTGGCCGGCCCGATTGAGCCGAAGTCGGTGGTCTCGATCAGGCCCTGGGCCAACAGTTCCAGGCGCTCGCGTGTATCGCCATTGCTGCGCCAGGGATCAAGGCTGACGGCCGCCAGCACCGCCGGGCGCGGACCTTGCCAGTCCTCGGCCCAGTTGCAGTCCAGCGGGTCGCGGCCGAGGGCGAGATCCGACGCCAGGGCACGCAGCAGGCTGGCATTGGCGCCCTTGCCGTCGCCGCGCGGGATGCGCACCAGGGACAGGAGGGTGTCATGGCGCAGGCGTCCCGTGGGGGACTCGCCGAACACATGGAGGCCGTCGCGGATCTGCGATTCCTTGAGGTCGCAGAGGTAGGCGTCCAGCTGCGGCAGCCAGCTTTCCGGGTCGTCGCTGAGGCTGAGGTTCAGCTCGCGGTCCAGGGCCGTGGCCTTCACCAACTCGAGGATCTCCCCGCGCAGCTGCACGGCGCGGCGCGGGTCCAGCAGGGAGGCGTCGTAGTACTCGTCGGCCAGGCGTTCGAGGTCGCGCAGCGGGCCGTAGTTCTCGGCGCGGGTCAGCGGCGGCATCAGGTGGTCGATGATCACCGCCTGGGCGCGGCGCTTGGCCTGGGCGCCTTCGCCGGGGTCGTTGACGATGAAGGGGTAGATGTTCGGCAGCGGGCCGAGCACGGCGTCCGGCCAGCACTCGGCGGACAGGCCGACCCCCTTGCCCGGCAGCCACTCCAGGTTGCCGTGCTTGCCCACATGGATCAGCGCATCGGCGGCGAATACCTCGCGCAGCCAGAAGTAGAAGGCGAGGTAGCCATGGGGCGGCACCAGCGCGGCGTCGTGGTAGATGGCCGCCGGGTCCAGCTGGTAGCCGCGCGCCGGCTGGATGCCGACGAAGGCGAGGCCCAAGCGCAGGCCAGCGACCATCATGCGGCCGGCGCGGAACATCGGGTCCTGCTGCGGCTCGCCCCAGCGTTCGCGTACCGCCTGCTGGTTGGCCTCGGGCAGGCGGGCGAAGCAGGCCAGGTAGTCGGAGAGCGCCAGGCTCTGGGCGCAGGGGCGCAGGTCCAGGCTGTCGAGGTCGTTGCTGACGCCGCCCAGCAGGCTGTGGACAAGTGCCGTACCGCTGTCCGGCAGACCGGCCACCGGGTAGCCCTCGGCTTCCAGGGCGCGGAGGATGTTCAGCGCGGCGGCCGGGGTGTCCAGGCCCACGCCGTTGCCGATGCGGCCGTCGCGAGTGGGGTAGTTGGCCAGCACCAGGGCGACGCGCTTGTCGGCGTTGGCCTTGCGCGCGAGCTCGCACCAGCGCCGCGCCAGCGCGGCGACGAAGTCCATGCGCTCGATATGCGGCAGGTAGCAGACCACGTCGCTCTGGCTGCGCTCGCTGCGCCAGGCCATGCCCTTGAAGCTGATGGCACGGCTGATGATGCGCCCGTCCAGCTCCGGCAGGGCGATGTGCATGGCCAGGTCGCGCGGGCCCAGGCCTTGTGGGTTCTGCTCCCAGAGCGGCTGGTTGTCCAGCGAGCAGATCGCCTGCAGCACCGGGATATCGCGGCGGAAGGGGCGCAGGCTGGGGGCGTCCGGATTGGACTGGGCGAAACCCGTGGTGTTGATGATCAGTCCGGCGCCGGCCTGGTCCAGCCAGTTTTCCACAGCCGCCAGGCACTCGCTTTCCTTGAGGCTGGCGACGGCGATGGGCAGGGGATTCAGGCCCTGGCCGGCCAGGCGTTCGCAGAAGGCGTCGATGAAGGCGGTGTTCGCCGCCTGCAGGTGGGTGCGGTAGAAGAGCAGGGCGGCCACCGGCCGTCCCGCTTGCCAGTCCGCTTGCCAGTCTTCCAGCCGTGCCTGGCGCAGGCTTGGGTGGTAGAGGGCGACGCGGGGCAGGGCCTGCGGCTCGCTCCAGGGATAGTCGCGCGCAAGCCACAGACTGGCCAGGCAATTGAACAGTTGCCGGGCATTGTCCAGGCCGCCCTGGCGCAGGTACTGCCAGAGGCGGTCGGCATCCGCGGCCGGCACGTTGCACAGGCTGGCCAGCTCGGGGTCGGGGCGATCGTCGCCGGGCACCAGGATCAGCCTGGCCCCGCGCTCGGCCAGGGCCACCAACTGCTCGATGCCGTAGCGCCAGTAGCCGACGCCACCGTGTACCGAGATGAGGATGACCTTGGCGTGCTGCAGCACCTCGTCGACGTAGAGGTCCACCGAAGCGTGATTCTGCAGCTGCATGGGGTTGGCCAGGCGCAGGCTCGGGTAGTCCGCCGGCAGCTCGCGGGCGGCCTCGGCCAGCAGCGCCAGGTGGGAGTCGCCGCTGCACAGGAGCACCAGCTCGGCGGGCGTCTGGGCGAGGTGGGCGATGCCGTCGTCGGGGACGAAACCGCCGGGTTGGGTGCGCAACAGGTGCATGGCTATTACTCGGACGCTTTGTAGGATGGGTGGAGCTTGCGATACCCATCGGCATCGCGTGGTGGGTATCGCTTCGCTCCACCCACCCTACGGCCAGGGTCAGCTCAGTGCTGTACGCAGCTCATTGGCGATGGCCGCCTGGTCCAGCTCCTGGCCGATCACCACCAGGCGGGTGCTGCGGGTCTCAAAGCTCAGCCACTTGCGGTCGAAGTGCTTGTCGAAGCGCTTGCCGACGCCCTGGATCAGCAGGCGCATGGGCTTGCCGGGGATGGCGGCAAAGCCCTTGATGCGCAGGATGGCGTGGCGCTCCACCAGGTGCGCCAAGGCTTCAAGAAGGGCGCGTTCTTCCACTTCCGGCAGGTCGACATGGAAGGAGTCGAACTCGTCGTGGTCGTGGTCCTCATGGCCTTCGTGGTCGTGGTGGGTGGGGCGGCTGTCGATGTGCAGCTCGGCCTCGGCGTTCAGGCCCAGCAGCACTTCGATCGGCAGCTTGCCGGCGCTGGCTTCGACTATCTTCACTGCCGGCGGCAGCTCCTCGGCGACTTCGGCGCGCACCGCAGCCAGGGCATCGGCGTCGAGCAGGTCGGCCTTGTTGAGGATCACCAGGTCGGCGCTGGCCAACTGGTCCTCGAATAGCTCGTGCAGCGGCGATTCGTGGTCGAGGTTCGGGTCCTGCTTGCGCTGCTCGTCCACCTGCTCGGGGTGGGCGGCGAAGGTGCCGGCGGCCACGGCCGGGCTGTCGACCACGGTGATCACCGCGTCCACCGTGCAGGCGTTGCGGATTTCCGGCCACTGGAAGGCCTGCACCAGGGGCTTGGGCAGGGCCAGTCCGGAGGTTTCGATGAGGATCTGGTCGAGGTCGTCGCGGCGCGCCACCAGCTCGCGCATTACCGGGAAGAACTCCTCCTGCACCGTGCAGCAGAGGCAGCCATTGGCCAGCTCGAAGACGCGGCCCACGGCCTCTTCCTCGCTGCAGCCGATGGAGCATTGCTTGAGGATCTCGCCGTCGATGCCCAGCTCGCCGAACTCGTTGACGATCACCGCGATGCGGCGGCCGGAGGCCGAGTCCAGCATGTGGCGGAGCAGGGTGGTCTTACCGGCACCGAGGAAGCCGGTGACTATGGTGACGGGGAGTTTTGCCAGGGTTTTCATGCACGGCGGCCCTTTGCTGGGGATCGGTCGGATCGGCGGGCGTGCAGGACGAAGGCGCGGAGAAGCCCGTGCCTGGTTTCGCCACCGGATCACCCCGCCCGGTTGTCTGAAAGCTCGTCGAGGCAGGTCTCCTGGCTCACGACCCTGCGCTTGGCGCGGCACCTTCGCCTTCCCGCTTGCGCAGTGGCGTATGAAGGGCCCGGGGGCGTTCACAGTTGCGGGGGCAGCCGTGGCCTTGACCACGTTCCCTCTTAGCTCCGGGACGCGCCCGGAGAACCTCGAAGGGGCGAAGGCTACGCAGGGCGCCAACGACGGTCAATCGCGGCAGTTGACGCTTGGTCGGACTCGTGATGTCCTAGCACGGTTTTTTCAGGTGCCCCGCGTCGTCGTGCGCGGGGTGAAACGGGAAGTCGGTGCATCCCCCAGGGATTAGTCCGACGCTGCCCCCGCAACGGTAAGCGAATGTAGGGATTAGTAGGCCACTGTGCTTTCGGGCATGGGAAGGCAAGCCCATCCTGCCATCGGCAGGCGTCGCAAGCCCGGAGACCGGCCTGATCACGATTTGGCAACCCGCGGTGGGCGGGCGCAAGCCGGAAATCGGGGTGCCTGTGCGCCCGCTTCCCTCATGCGCGTTCCCCTGCTGGTATCACTTGCAACGCAGAGGGAACCTCCATGTCCAGCCGCACCCTGTCCCATTCCGCCGCTTCCTCCTCGACCCTGGCCCAGCGCCTGGTGCTGGCCATTGGCGCCGGCCTGATCGGCCTGTCTCTGGTGTACTTCGCCGGCTTCTCCCCTATCGAGGCGGTGCACAACGCCGCCCACGACACCCGTCACAGCGCCGCTTTCCCCTGCCACTGAGTGATGCCCCGATGATCAAGCGTATCGTCCAGACCGCAGGTTTCGCAGGTCTGATCGCCGCCCTGGTGCTGACCCTGCTGCAGAGCCTGTGGGTCACCCCGCTGATCCTGCAGGCGGAAACCTATGAGAACGCCGAGCCGGCTGTGTCGGTGGCGCACGAACAGGATCATGAGCACGGTGGTGCGGCCGTGGCCCACACCCATGAACACAGCGACGAGGCCTGGGCGCCGGAGGACGGCTGGCAGCGCACCCTGTCCACCGGCGGCAGTAACCTGGTGGTGGCCGTGGGCTTCGCCTTGATCCTCGCCGGGCTGTTCAGCCTGCGCGGCCCGACCCGCGCCTGGCAGGGACTGCTCTGGGGACTGGGCGGCTTCGCCACCTTCGCCCTGGCGCCGTCCCTTGGCCTGCCGCCGGAGCTGCCGGGCACCGCCGCCGCCGACCTGGCCCAGCGCCAGGCCTGGTGGATCGGCACCGCTGCCGCCACCGCCGTGGGCCTGGCGCTGATCGCATTCGGCCGCCACTGGGCGCTGCGCGTCGTCGGCCTGGCGCTGCTGGTCATCCCCCATGTGGTGGGTGCGCCGCAGCCGGACGTGCATTCCAGCCTGGCCCCTGAAGCCCTGGCCCGTGAGTTCATCGCTGCGTCCCTGATCACCAATGCGGCGTTCTGGGCTGTTCTGGGCTGGGCCGCCGCCTGGCTCTACCAGCGTCACTCCGCCGCGTGATGACCTGGGATGATGCATCCCATGAAGCTGGTGGCGGGCCTGGGTTGCCGACGCGGATGTTCGGTCGACGAATTGCATGGCTTGCTGGTGCAATGCCTGGCTGAATCCGGGCAGACCCTCGGCTCGCTGGTCGCCCTGGCCAGTTCCGAAGCCAAGGCCGCGGAACCTGGGCTGGTGGCCCTGGCCGGGCGACTGGCACTGCCGCTGCACTTGCTGCCCGTGGATATCCTTGCAGCCCATGAAGGACGCCTGAACCAGCCTTCCGAGCGGGTTCGGGACGCCACGGGCAGTCCGGGGGTGGCCGAAGCCGCCGCCCTGGCCCAGGCCGAAGCCCTGTTCGGCGCTCGCGCCGTCCTGCTCATCGACAAACGCCGCAGCGCCAGCGCCACCTGCGCGCTGGCCTGCATCCGACACGAGGCTGAACGGCCATGACGATCTATTTCATCGGCGCCGGCCCCGGCGATCCGGAGCTCATCACGGTGAAGGGCCAGCGGCTGATCCGTAGCTGCCCGGTGATCCTCTATGCCGGCTCGCTGGTGCCGGAGGCGGTGCTGGCAGGGCACGGCGCGGAAAAGGTGGTGAACACCGCCGAGTTGCACCTCGACGAGATAGTCGCCCTGCTCGCCGAAGCCCATGCCAAGGGGCAGGACGTGGCGCGGGTGCATTCCGGCGACCCGTCGCTCTACGGCGCCATCGGCGAGCAGATCCGTCACCTGCGCGAGCTGGGCATCCCCTATGAGGTGGTGCCCGGTGTGACCGCCACGTCCGCCTGCGCCGCGCTGCTGGGCTGCGAGCTGACCCTGCCGGACGTGTCGCAGACCCTGATCCTCACCCGATACGCGAGCAAGACGCGGATGCCCGAAGGCGAGGCCCTGGGTGACCTGGCCCGGCACCGCGCGACCATGGCGATCCACCTGGGCGTGAGCCAGTTGGCGAAGATAGTCGACGAACTGCTGCCGCACTACGGCGCCGACTGCCCCATCGCCGTGATCCACCGTGCCAGCTGGCCCGACCAGGAACAGGTCACCGGCACCCTCGGTGATATCCTGCCCAAGGTGGCGGCACGGGAATTCCGCCGCACGGCGCTGATCCTGGTGGGAGCGGTGCTGGCCGCTGAAGGCTTCGCCGATTCTTCCCTTTATCGCGCCGACCATGGGCATCTCTACCGCCCGGCAGGGGCGCAACCGCCACGTGGCTAGTGACGTACGGCGGTGAAACCCGCAGAATGCGGCTCTTATGCGGCGGGCGAGTGGCCCACGCACTCCTTCTAACCGGCTTTAAGCGACCTTTTTCTCTATGCGAATGCGCTTGATGCTGTTGGGTGGCGGCAATTCACTCGGACAGGCGCTGATTCGCCTGGGTGCCGAGGAAGACATAGGTTTTCTCGCTCCGCGTCCGCCCGAACAGGGCTGGGACGCCGCCAGCCTGACCCAGCTGCTCGATGACACCCGGCCCGACGCCGTGGTCAACCTCGCCTACTACTTCGACTGGTTCCAGGCCGACGAAGTCAGCGACGTCCGCCTGACGGCCCAGGAGCGCGGCGTGGAGCGCCTCGCCGAACTCTGCCAGCACCACGGCATAATCCTGCTGCAACCCTCCAGCTACCGGGTCTTCGACGGCTCTCGGGCCACCGCCTACAGCGAGAAGGACGAAATGGTTCCCTTGAGCCTGCGCGGCCAGGCCATCTGGCGCATGGAGCAGAGTGTTCGCGCGGCCTGCCCCAAGCATGTGCTGCTGCGCTTCGGCTGGTTGCTCGACGATAGCCGTGAAGGCCTGCTGGGACGCTTCCTCACCCGCGCCGAGCGCGACGAAGAGATTTGCCTGGCGGATGACCGCCGCGGCAACCCGACGCCGGTGGACGACGCCGCACGGGTGCTGCTGGCGGTGATCAAGCAACTGGACTGCCAGGCGCCGCTCTGGGGCACCTACCACTACGGCGGCCACGAGGCGACCACCTCCCTGGCCCTGGGCCAGGCGCTGCTCAGCGAGGCCCGCAGCCTGCACCCGCTGAAGGTGCAGGACATCACGCCCCAGGCCCACGCCGCGCGCCCCGACGCGCAGGACGAACCGCAGAACGCGGTGCTGGCCTGCAAGAAGATCCTCCATACCTTCGGCATCAAGCCGCGTGCCTGGCGCGCCGCGCTGCCGACGCTGCTGGACCGTTACTACCGCCATGGCTGACTCTCCCATCCTCATCACCGGCGGCGCCGGCTTCATCGGCTCGCACCTGGCCGACGCACTGCTCGCCAGGGGCCATGCCGTGCGCGTGCTGGACGACCTTTCCACCGGAAAGCGCGCCAACCTGGCGCTGGATAACCCGCGCCTCGAGCTGATCGAGGGCGACGTGGCCGATGCTGCGTTGGTGGCGCGGGCCATGGCCGGCTGCAAGGCCGTCGCGCATCTGGCTGCAGTGGCTTCGGTACAGGCATCGGTGGACGACCCGGTGGCGACCCACCAGAGCAATTTCATCGGCACCCTGAACGTCTGCGAGGCCATGCGCGAGCATGGGGTGAAGCGGGTGATCTTCGCGTCCAGCGCGGCGGTCTATGGGCAGAACGGCGAAGGCCGGGCGATCGACGAAGACACCCCCAAGGCGCCGCTGACGCCCTACGCGGTGGACAAGCTGGCCAGCGAGCAGTATCTGGATTTCTACCGCCGCCAGCATGGACTGGAGCCCGCGGTATTCCGCTTCTTCAATATCTTCGGGCCGCGCCAGGATCCGTCCTCGCCCTATTCCGGGGTGATCAGCATCTTCACCGAGCGCGCCCTGGCCGGCCTGCCGATCACCGTTTTCGGCGACGGCGAGCAGACTCGCGACTTCGTCTATGTCGGTGATCTGGAGCAGGTGCTGGTGCAGGCCCTGGAGATGGAGTGGCTGGAAGCCGGCCCGGTGAACGTCGGCCTGAACCAGGCCACCAGCCTCAAACAGCTGTTGGCGGCCATCGGTGAGGTGCTCGGCGACCTGCCGCCGGTGACCCATGCCGCGCCGCGCGCCGGCGACATCCGCCATTCCCGGGCGAGCAACGCGCGCCTGTTGCTACGCTACGACTTCCCGCCGGCGACGCCGCTGCGCGAGGGTATTGCGCGTCTGTTGGGGCGTTGAACCAGGGGCAGCCTTGTGGGGGCGAATTCATTCGCTAAGGGCGGCGCAGCAGCCCCCTGCAGAGCCGAAGGGCAGACCTGCGGTCTGCTTGGCAAATGAATTGGCTATGTCTGCGTTAGCTGTTGCAGCACCGAATAGACGCGTCTAGTACGGTTCTTTCAGACCTCCACGCCTGCCTGGCACATCCCTCTCCCCCCGCCCTGCGCCCCAGCCTGATCGCTTCGCGCTCAGGCGCTCATCGGCACCGGAAGCGGTGCTTCCGACAGCGTGCCTCTTCGCCCCGGAGGGCGAGGGGTGACTCGCTCCTGACAGGGCGCGGCAATCCTGACGCCTGGTCAGTGCCTGAACCTGTGCAGAAGAGGTGGGGCGGCGACTCTGCCCCG
>NZ_SSOJ01000161.1:13000-42699 GCF_029871205.1 Pseudomonas sp. BN417
ATGCCGCGAGAGGCGTGCGGGGCCAGGGATGGCCCCTCACGCCGGGCCCCCGGAGCGACGATGAAGCGAGGGAACCCCGGCGAAGCCGGGGCCGGATGCAGGGGCGAGCGTTCTTGGTTACTTCTTTGGCGNNTGAAAGAAGTGACTCGCCGGGAGGCGAAACAGAGACTCGCAGCCCGCTCGATAAGCAGCTCGGCTCAGGACGTTCTAGCAACACTTAATGCAGACATAGCCAATTCATTCGCCAAGCGGACCGCAGGTTCGCCCTGCAAGCCCAAGGCGGGCCGCTTCGCGACCCATAGCGAATGAATTCGCCCCCACAAATGAAAACGGCGCCGATGAGGCGCCGTTGTCATATTCGCGAGGATTCGTCAGGGCAACTTGTTCTGCTGCGACTTGAGCAGGTCGCGAATCTCGGTCAGCAGGGTTTCCTCGGGAGTGGGCGTCGGCGGCAGTTCCGGGGCGGCGGCTTCTTCGCGCTTGAGCTTGTTGATCACCTTGACCCCCATGAAGATCGCGAAGGCGACGATGACGAAGTCCAGGATCGTCTGGATGAACTTGCCGTAGCTCAACATGACTGCCGGAATCTCGCCCTCGGCGGCCTTGAGGGTGATGGCCAGGTCGGAGAAGTCGACCCCGCCGATCAACAGGCCGATAGGCGGCATGATCACGTCTCCGACGAAGGACGAGACGATCTTGCCGAAGGCCGCGCCGATGATGATGCCCACGGCCATGTCGACCACGTTGCCCTTGACGGCGAAGGCTTTGAATTCGTTGAGCAGACTCATGTTTCACTCCCTGAGCTTCTGGTTTTAACGCTGAAGTGTAATTCAGCCGGTCGAGGCTGCCAGAAATGGCCACCTCCCTGTGCAGCGGCGCACATGCTAGGGCTCTGGCATGCGCCGTGCCAAGCCTGTGAGGGGTTTCCGTCAGGCGGCGCTTCCCCGCGCCGAGCGCTGGTCTAGCCTGAGGGGAGGCTTCAAGAGGAGGGTCGCAGCCATGCCGCTAGAACATCATCCGCTCAACCGTGAATTCCCTGAGTTCAAGGACACCATGCGCAGCCTGCTGCAGAGCGATGCGCACTTTGCCCGGTTGGCGGGGGAGTACCAGGATCTGGACTCGCGTATCTACGAGGTCGAGGACGGTCACCAGGCCCTCGACGACAACGCACTGCACGGCTTGAAGGTCCAGAGGGTCGCCCTCAAGGACGAAATCGCCCGAATGCTCAAGGGCGCCAAGGGCTGAACCCAGGATTGACCGGGATCAACAGGGCCCGGGAGGTGACCGGATAGGCTGGGGCATCCATCATCCGGAGCCTGTCCCATGCCTACCACCCCCCAGCTGTCCGGCGCGGACCTCTCATCCGCGTCGCCGGTTTCCCTTGAGCGCCAGGAAGCCATCGAACGCCTGTCGCGCCTGCAACAGCAGTACGATCTGCTGCAACGCCGCATCGAGCGCGTCGAGGCGGGCAGCGAGCCGCTGGACGGCTCCAGCCTGAACGCCTTGCGCATGCGCCTCGACGGCCTGCAGCAGGACCTGGAGCGCCAACGCCGGCGCGCCAGTGGCCAATGCTGCAACTGTGGGGGCGGTTGCCGAGGCTGATCCGCTATCATGCGGGCTTTGTTTGCCACGGAGTCCGCTGATGGCCAAGGCCAAACGCATGTACGGCTGCACCGAGTGCGGCGCCACCTTCCCCAAATGGGCCGGTCAGTGCGCCGACTGCGGGGCCTGGAACACCCTGGTGGAAACCGTGCTGGAGGGCGCCGCCGCCTCGTCCGGTGGGCGTACCGGCTGGACCGGCCAGCAGGCGCAGATCAAGACGCTGGCGGAAGTCAGCGTCGAGGAAATGCCACGCTTCTCCACCGCGTCCAACGAGCTGGACCGCGTCCTCGGCGGCGGCCTGGTGGATGGCTCGGTGGTGCTGATCGGCGGCGATCCGGGCATCGGCAAGTCCACCATCCTCCTGCAGACCCTCTGCAATATTGCCGCGCGCTTCCCCGCGCTCTATGTCACGGGCGAGGAATCCCAGCAGCAGGTGGCCATGCGCGCCCGCCGCCTGGGCCTGCCCGAAGACAAACTCAAGGTCATGACCGAGACCTGCATCGAGTCCATCATCGCCACCGCCCGGGTGGAGAAGCCCAAGGTGATGGTGATCGACTCCATCCAGACCATTTTCACCGAACAGCTCCAGTCGGCTCCAGGCGGCGTGTCCCAGGTGCGCGAAAGCGCCGCGCTGCTGGTGCGTTTCGCCAAGCAGAGCGGCACGGCGATCTTCCTGGTGGGGCACGTCACCAAGGAAGGCTCCCTGGCCGGCCCCCGCGTGCTGGAGCACATGGTGGACACGGTGCTCTATTTCGAAGGTGAATCAGACGGCCGCCTGCGCCTGCTGCGGGCGGTGAAGAACCGCTTCGGCGCGGTCAACGAACTGGGCGTGTTCGGCATGACCGACAAGGGACTGAAGGAAGTGTCCAACCCCTCCGCGATCTTCCTCACCCGCGCCCAGGAGTCCGTGTCCGGCAGCGTGGTGATGGCCACCTGGGAAGGTTCGCGGCCCATGCTGGTGGAAGTACAGGCGCTGGTGGACACCAGCCACCTGGCCAACCCCCGCCGCGTGACCCTGGGCCTGGACCAGAACCGCCTGGCCATGCTCCTGGCGGTATTGCACCGCCACGGCGGCATTCCCACCTACGACCAGGATGTGTTCCTCAACGTGGTGGGCGGGGTAAAGGTGCTGGAAACCGCCTCCGACCTGGCGCTGATCGCGGCCATCATCTCCAGCCTGCGCAACCGGCCCCTGGCCCATGATGTGCTGGTGTTCGGCGAAGTCGGCCTGTCCGGCGAGGTGCGCCCGGTGCCCAGCGGCCAGGAGCGCCTGAAGGAAGCGGCCAAACACGGCTTCAAGCGTGCCATCGTGCCCAAGGGCAATGCCCCCAAGGAGGCCCCGCCAGGGCTGATGGTGATGCCGGTGACCCGATTGGAGCAGGCGCTGGACGCGCTGTTCGAGTAGGGCCTGGCAGGCTTTCAGCCTGCTTTCGCGATTGAATTCGCTCTCACAGGTAAGTTCAGTTCATGCTCCTGTAGGGTGCGCCGTGCGCACCGGCAAGCTCGCGCGAAGGTTCCGGTGCGCATGGCGCACCCTACGAGGATTCGTCCTGGATATCAGATTCCTGGCAACCGCTGACACAGGCATTGCGGATGAATCCAAAACCAACAAGGGCAGTGCCGCTACGGCTCGCCCAGCGCCGTCAGGTCGCGCTCCAGTAGCTCCTCGTCCCCCAGGTTGAGCTCCACCAGACGGCGCAGGTGGCTGATGGAGTCGAGATCGATATGGCGGCAGACGAAGCCGAGCTGGTCACCCTCGGCGCGGGTCAGTTCCACTTCCATTTGCACCTCGATGCCGGCGCCCAGGCTGATCCGCGCGTCGAAGAGCCGGGCCGGATCGCCATCCCAATCCGCCGGGCGGATCACCAGGATGCCCTTGAGGGAGATGTCGTGCAGCGCCGCTGCCCAGCGATTGGCGCCTTGGGTGATTTCCGTGGCGGCGTCGAAGTTGATGCGGTGGAAGCGCCGACGTTCGTTGGCGGTTTCACTCATGACCGTGCTCCTGCGAGGTTTCAACCACTATAGACAAGGCTGGCGGGCCTCTGGGGCAGTGAAACCGGAATACGGCGCATTACATCCGCAATGGTCGGAGCCGGCAAGGCCGCACGGTGGCTGGTTTGACAGTTCTTCATCTGTCACCAAAGCTGCTTAGGCGGTTTTTCTATAAATCCATGCGGAGCGCAAAAATGGATAAGCGACTGCTTAGCAAAGGGCTGATCGTCGGGCTGCTCGGGGCAGCCAGCCTGGCGGTGCAGGCCGACCAGGCCGGTGGCGGTGGCTGCGGCTGGGGGAACATGTTGTTCGAAGGTCAGCGCGGCCTGGTTCCCCACCTGCTGGCGACCACCACCAACGGTACTTCCGGCAACGCCACCTTCGGCCTGACTTCCGGCACCAACGGCTGCGACTCCAGCGTGCGTCTGGGCTACGGCGGGCGTTCGATGCTGGCGATGAACGGCATGCTGGACAACATTGCCGAGGACATGGCCCAGGGCAAGGGCGAGGCGCTGGACGCCTATGCCACCCTGCTGGGCATCGAGCAAACCGACCGCGCCCATTTCGCCCAGGTCACCCAGGCCAATTTCTCCACCATCTTCTCCGCACCGGACGTGACCGGGGAACAGGTGCTCGCCGCCACTCTCGATGTGATGAGTCGCGACCAGCAACTGGCGCGCTACGCCAAGCTGCCGAGCTAAGTCCCGCAGCGCATAAGAAGGCCGGGCAATTGCCCGGCTTTTTTCTATCCCTCGTCGCTGAAAAGCCTGTTCCAGACAACGGCCTGCCAACCCTTGGCGAGGGAGCGGCTAAGCTTGTCCGGTAGCTTGTCTGTTCACCCATTCGGAGCTTCCTATGAACAATAACAACAGCGTCCTGCGCCACCTGCCCTGGGCAGTGCTGGCTGTGGCCGGCGCCTGTGCCCTGGGTGTCGTCGCATTGCGCCGCGGCGAAGCGATCAACGCCCTGTGGATAGTGGTAGCCGCCGTCGCCCTCTACCTGGTCGCGTACCGCTACTACAGCCTGTTCATCGCCACCCGGGTGATGCAGCTGGACCCCAGCCGTGCAACACCTGCAGTGCTCCACAACGATGGCCTGGACTATGTCCCGACCAACAAGCACGTCCTCTTCGGTCACCACTTCGCCGCCATCGCCGGCGCCGGCCCGCTGGTGGGCCCGGTGCTCGCCGCGCAGATGGGCTACCTGCCCGGCACCCTCTGGCTGATCGCCGGGGTGGTTTTCGCCGGCGCGGTGCAGGACTTCATTGTGCTGTTCATCTCCAGCCGCCGTAACGGCCGTTCGCTGGGCGAGCTGGTGCGCGAGGAAATGGGCCAGGTGCCCGGCACCATCGCGCTGTTCGGCGCCTTCATGATCATGATCATCATCCTTGCGGTGCTTTCGCTGATCGTGGTGAAGGCCCTGGCCGAAAGCCCCTGGGGCATGTTCACCGTGATGTCGACCATCCCCATCGCGATGCTGATGGGTATCTATATGCGCTATATCCGACCAGGGCGCATCGGCGAGATCTCGGTGGTGGGCGTGGCGCTGCTGCTGGCCTCCATCTGGCTCGGCGGCCAGGTGGCCGCGGACCCGGTCTGGGGGCCGGCCTTCACCTTCACCGGCGTGCAGATCACCTGGTTGCTGATCGGTTACGGCTTCGTCGCCGCGGTGCTGCCGGTATGGCTGATCCTGGCGCCGCGCGACTACCTGTCGACCTTCCTCAAGATCGGCACCATAGTCGCCCTCGCCATCGGCATCCTGATCACCATGCCGGAGCTGAAAATGCCGGCGCTGACCCAGTTCGTCGACGGCACCGGCCCGGTGTGGAAGGGCACCCTGTTCCCCTTCCTGTTCATCACCATCGCCTGCGGCGCGGTCTCCGGCTTCCATGCGCTGATCTCTTCGGGCACCACGCCCAAGATGCTGGCCAGCGAGTCCCATGCCCGTTACATCGGCTACGGCGGCATGTTGATGGAATCCTTCGTCGCCATCATGGCCATGGTCGCCGCCTCGGTGATCGAGCCGGGTGTTTACTTCGCCATGAACAGCCCGCCGGCCGTGGTCGGCGCGGATGTCACCAGCGTCGCCGCAGCGGTCAGCAACTGGGGCTTCGCCATTACCCCCGAGGCGCTGGAAGCCACCGCCAAGGACATCGGTGAGCACACCATCCTGGCCCGCGCCGGCGGTGCGCCGACCCTGGCCGTGGGCATCGCGCAGATCCTCCACCAGGTGCTGCCGGGCGAGAACACCATGGCCTTCTGGTACCACTTCGCGATCCTCTTCGAGGCGCTGTTCATCCTCACCGCGGTGGACGCCGGCACCCGCGCCGGGCGTTTCATGCTTCAGGACCTGCTCGGCGAGTTCGTCCCGGCCCTCAGCAACACCGAGTCCTGGACCGCCAACGTCATCGCCACGGCCGGCTGCGTGGCCATGTGGGGCTGGCTGCTGTACCAGGGCGTGATCGACCCGCTGGGCGGCATCAACACCCTGTGGCCGCTGTTCGGCATCTCCAACCAGATGCTGGCGGGCATCGCCTTGATGCTGGGCTGCGTGGTGCTGATCAAGATGAAGCGCCAGCGCTACGTCTGGGTCACCCTGGTGCCGGCGGTGTGGCTGCTGATCTGCACCACCACCGCGGGTGTGATCAAGCTGATCGACCCGAACCCGGCGGTGGGCTTCCTGGCCCTGGCCAAGAAGTACAGCGATGCGCTGGCCGCCGGCCAGGTGCTGGCCCCGGCCAAGGACATCGACCAGATGCAGAACGTGATCTTCAATGCCTACACCAACGCGACCCTGACCGCGCTGTTCCTCTTCGTGGTGCTCAGCGTGCTGTTCTATGCCATCAAGGTAGGGCGCAACGCCTGGATGAAGCCGGAGCGCACCGACAAGGAAGCACCGTTCCAGCCGATTCCGGACGCTTGAGGAGGAACCGCGCATGTTCAACGATCTGAGCCGCATGGGTAAGTATCTGGGCCAGGCTGCCCGGATGCTGGTGGGCATGCCCGACTACGACAACTATGTCGAGCACATGCACAACAAGCACCCGGACAAGCCGGTGATGACCTATGAGGAGTTCTTCCGCGAGCGACAGGAAGCGCGCTACGGCGGCGGCAAGGGGCGGCCGGTGCGTTGTTGCTGAACCCGGCCATGCGGTACCCGAGCGCCACGCCTGTCGTGGCGCTCCTGTTTCCGGCTGCCGTAGGGTGGACATCGCTTTTCATGTCCACCATTCGTGGCCTGGCCGAACTCCGATGGTGGACCGGTGAAGCGTGGTCCACCCTACATGACGGAGTTGTCAGAAGCATCCCGTTCCAGCTGAGCGTAGCCCGGATGCAATCCGGAGAGGAGAGTGCGGGGATTCCCGGATTTCATCCGGGCGACGCGCTGTCTGGGCCCAGCGTGACCCGGCTCGCAATCCCGCCAATCCGGCAGACAGACACAAGCACCTGGCAGCCACGGCCATGACAGCACCGGCGGCGATGCATCTAATCCTCCTCAGCCCTCGACGGAGCAGGGCGGGAGGGAACCATGAAGAAGACGTTCTGCCTGTTGCTGGTGTCGGCCCTCGCGGGCCTGGCGCATGCCGAAGAGGTGATGCGGGTCTACAACTGGACCAACTACATCGAGCCCGAGGTGCTTGCCGCCTTCCAGCGCGAGAGTGGCGTCCGAGTCGAGTACGAGACCTTCAACACCGCCGCCGAGCTGGATGCGGCGCTTGCCGGACCGGCGAAGTACGACCTGGTGGTGCCCTCGCATTTCCAGCTCGCCCAGTTGATCGATGATAAGCGCCTGCAGGTCCTGGATCTCGCCCGGCTGCCCAACCACGCCAGCCTGGACCCTGCGCTGCTGGCCATGCTCGCCGGTTTCGACTCCGCCAACCGCTACGTGGTGCCCTATCTCTGGGGATCGGTGGGCCTGGTGAGCAACCCGGCCCTGGCCGAGCCGGTGTACGGCGGGGCCTTGCCGAACAGCTGGGGTCTGCTCTTCGATCCGCAGCAGCGCGCGCGCCTGGCCGGCTGCGGAGTGGGGATGCTGGATGCTCCGGAGGAGACCCTGTCGCTCTGGCTCAATTATCGGGGCCGCAACCTGAGCATGGGCGGTTCCCGAC
This sequence comes from Pseudomonas sp. BN417, assembly GCF_029871205.1. Taxonomy (GTDB): domain Bacteria; phylum Pseudomonadota; class Gammaproteobacteria; order Pseudomonadales; family Pseudomonadaceae; genus Metapseudomonas. The sequence goes on from NZ_SSOJ01000161.1 coordinate 20,703, forward strand.
AGATCGATCAGGCCGGCAGGCAATTGCTGGCCATGCAGGGACAGGTGCGCAACCTGGACAACGACGGCTATATCGCCGACCTCGCCAGCGGCAAGCTCTGCGTGGCCATGGCCTGGGTCGGCCATGCACTGACGGCGGCGGAGCGCAACCCGGCGCTGCGCTTCCGGATTCCTGATGAAGGCGCGCTGGTGTTCATCGACAGCCTGGCGATCCCCACCAACGCGGCGCGGCCGGACCTGGCCTACCGTTTCATCGACTACCTGCTGCAGCCTGATAACGCCCGGCGCAATGCCCTGGCATCGCGCTTCTATTCCCCCCTGGCCGCCGATACTCCGGAGATGGCGCGGTTGGCGCGGGAGCAGCCGATGCTGGTGCCTGACCAGGCTGAGCGCAAGCGCCTGTACTTCCTGGAACGCCTGACGCCGGAACAGAAGGCACGGGTCGATGGGGTGTGGCAGCAGGTCAAGGCGGCGCGCACTGCATTGTAGGAGCGAGCTCTGCTCGCGAATGGCTCCCCTTAGCGGGCGGAACAGGTTCCGGCGAACAACAAGGCTATGTCTGCGTTAGCTGTTGCAGTACCGCATTGAAGCGTCTAGTACGGACCTTTCAGACCTCCGCGCCAGCCTGACACATCCCTCTCCCCCGGCCCCTCAACCGGAGGGCGAGGGGTGACTCGCGCCGGTAACGGCCAAATAGAACTGAAGCCCAAACGCGCCTGAAGCAGAGCAAAAGCGGTGGGGCAGCGACTACGCCCCGTCAGGAGGCCGAGCGGAATCGTTGCAGAGGGGGACGAGCGGCATGGATGCCGCGAGAGGCGTGCGGGGCCANGGATGGCCCCTCACGCCGGGCCCCCGGCGCAACGATGGAGCGAGGGAAGTTTGGCGAAGCCAAACCCGGATGCAGGGGCAAGCGTTTTTGGTTTCTTTTTTGTGGGCGGCATTCCGGCGACTGAAAAAAGAGACTCGCCGGGAGGCGAAACAGAAACCCGAAGGCCGCTCGGCAATGGGCTGAGCAACAACACTCCAAGCGCCCACAAAAAAGCCCGGCATGTGCCGGGCTTTTTCGTTACCAGGTGCGCTTACTTGCCGTAAACCGGCAGCTTGGCGCAGATGGCCTTGACCTGCTCGCGAACACGGTCGATCACGGACTCGTCGCCCATGTTCTCCAGGATGTCGCAGATCCAGGTGGCCAGCTCGCGGCACTCGACTTCCTTGAAGCCACGGGTGGTTACAGCCGGGGTGCCGATGCGCAGGCCGGAGGTGACGAAGGGCGAGCGCGGGTCGTTGGGCACCGAGTTCTTGTTCACGGTGATGAAGGCGCGACCCAGGGCGGCGTCGGCATCTTTACCGGTGATGTCCTGCTTGATCAGGCTGAGCAGGAACAGGTGGTTCTGGGTGCCGCCGGAAACCACGTCGAAGCCGCGGTCGAGGAAGACCTGGGCCATGGCCTGGGCGTTCTTCACCACCTGCTGCTGGTAAGCCTTGAACTCGGGCTGCAGGGCTTCCTTGAAGCACACGGCCTTGGCGGCGATGACATGCTCCAGCGGGCCGCCCTGGGCACCCGGGAAGACAGCGGAGTTCAGCTTCTTCTCGATCTCTTCGTTCTTGCGCGCGAGGATCAGGCCGCCGCGCGGGCCGCGCAGGGTCTTGTGGGTGGTGGTGGTGACCACGTCGGCGAACGGAACCGGGTTCGGGTACACGCCAGCGGCGACCAGACCGGCCACGTGGGCCATGTCGACGAACAGGTAGGCGCCTACCTTGTCGGCGATGGCGCGGAAGCGCGGGAAGTCCAGGACCTGGGAGTACGCGGAGAAACCGGCGACGATCATCTTCGGCTTGTGCTCCACAGCCAGGCGCTCGACTTCGTCGTAGTCGATCAGGCCGTTGGCGTCGATGCCGTACTGCACGGCGTTGTACAGCTTGCCGGAGGAGGAAACGCTGGCGCCGTGGGTCAGGTGACCGCCGTGGGCCAGGCTCATGCCGAGGATGGTGTCACCGGCCTGCAGCAGGGCCAGGTAGACGGCGCTGTTGGCCTGGGAACCGGCATGGGGCTGGACGTTGGCGTAGTCGGCGCCGAACAGCTCCTTGGCGCGATCGATGGCCAGCTGCTCGACCACGTCGACGTACTCGCAACCGCCGTAGTAGCGCTTGCCCGGGTAGCCTTCGGCGTACTTGTTGGTCAGCACCGAGCCCTGGGCTTCCATCACCGCTGGGCTGGTGTAGTTCTCGGAAGCGATCAGCTCGATGTGCTCTTCCTGGCGCTGGGCTTCTTGCTCCATGGCGGCGAACAGGTCGGCATCGTAGCGGGCGAGGGTCAAATCACGGCTGAACATGGCGGTCCTCTGTTGGGAACGGTGCAGGGGAAAGGCGCGCATTCTACCTGATCGGTCGCTGGCTGGCATATGAAGGTCGATCATGGGATGGACGAATGGAGCTCAAGATGCCGAAGCCGACAGGAGTGCTGGAGGCTTGAGGCTGGACGAGAGGGCGCGCGAGGCAAGATTCGTTCAGCCTTCAGCCTTCAGCCTTCAGCCTTCAGCCTTCAGCCTTCAGCTGAGAATGAGGTCGGCGCTGACGCCGAACAGGCGCTCGAATTGGGCCGCCGGCACCGGGTGGCCGAACAGGTAGCCCTGCACCTCGTCGCAGCCGTGCTCGCGGAGGAAGCCCAGCTGGGCGTGGGTTTCCACGCCTTCGGCGATCACCGCCAGGTTCAGGCTGTGGGCCATGGCGATGATGGCGCGGGCGATCTGAGCATCGCGCTCGCCGTCGGGCAGGCCGTCGACGAAGCTGCGGTCGATCTTCAGCACGTCGATGGGGAACTGCTTGAGGTAGTTGAGCGAGGAGTAGCCGGTGCCGAAGTCGTCGACTGCGATGCACAGGCCAAGGCGCTTGAGGTTCTCCAGGACGTTCATGGCTTCGGCCACGTCGCGCATCAGGATGCTCTCGGTCAGCTCGAGCTCCAGGCAGGCCGGCGGCAGGCCGCTGTCTTCGATGATCGCGGCGATGCGCTGGGCCAGTTGGCCGTCGACGAACTGGCGGGAGGAGATGTTCACCGAGATCTTCGGCAGGCGCATCTTCGCCTGGTGCCAGGCTTTGAGCTGGCGGCAGGCTTCGCTCAGCACCCAGTCGCCCACCTGCACCACCAGACCGAGCTCTTCCAGTACCGGGATGAACTCGCCCGGCGGCACCAGGCCGCGCTTGGGGTGACGCCAGCGGAGCAGGGCCTCGACCCCGGTGAGGCGCTTGCCATCGCCGGAGAACTGCGGCTGGTAGTAGAGCAGGAACTCGCCCTGCTCCAGGGCATGGCGCAGGTCGCTTTCCAGCTCCAGGCGCTCCAGGGCGCGGGCGTTCATGTCCGCCTGGTAGAACTGGAAGTTGTTCTTGCCGCGCTCCTTGGCGTGGTACATGGCGGTGTCGGCGTTCTTCATCAACTGGCTCAGCTCGCGGCCGTCCTGCGGCGAGAGGGCGATGCCGATGCTGGCAGTGACGAAGAACTCGCGGCCTTCGAGGACGAAGGGGCGGGCGAGGCTGGCGAGGATCTGTTCGGCGACGTGGATGGCCCGGTTCAGCGCGCCCTCGCGAGTGGCGCGCGGTTGCAGCAGCAGGGTGAACTCGTCGCCGCCCATGCGCGCCACGGTGTCGTCCTCGTCCACGCAGGTGGCCAGGCGCACGGCCACTTCCTTGAGCATGCGGTCGCCGGCGGCATGGCCGAGGGAGTCGTTGATCGGCTTGAAACGGTCGAGGTCGAGGAACATCAGCACCACCCATTCCTGGTGCCGCTCGGCGTGCTGCAGGGCGGTGTGCAGGCGGTCCTGGAACAGGGTGCGGTTGGGCAGGTGGGTCAGGCCGTCGTAGTAGGCCAGGCGGTGGATGCGTTGCTCGCTGGCCTTGCGCTCGCTGATGTCGCTGAAGAAGCAGACGTAGCTGACCAGGTCGCCGTCCTCGTCTTGCACCGCAGTGATGCCGACCCAGGCCGGGTAGTTGTCGCCCGGCCGGCGCTTGAGCCAGATCTCGCCTTCCCAGCTGCCGCGCTGGTTGAGCTGGCTGATGATGTAGTTGAGCTGGTTGGCCTGCTGGCGGTCGGCGGTGAACATCGAGGGCAACTGGTCCAGCACCTGGCTGGCGGCGTAGCCGGTGATGCGGCAGAAGGCTTCGTTGACCTGGACGATGTAGCCGGCCGGGTCGGTGACCAGGATGGCCGAGGTGGAATGCTCGAACACCGTGGCCGCCATGCGCATGTCTTTTTCGGCGCGGCGCTGCTGGCTGATGTCGCGGCCGACGCCGAGCATGCCTTCGAAGCGCCCGTATTCGTCCCACATCAGCATGGTGCGCAGTTCTACCGGGATCTTCTGCCCATCGGCGCGCATGCAGTCGAAAAGGAACAGCCGCGCCGGCATCTGGCTGCGCAGTTCGGCCAGGCGCTGGGGGTTGCCCAGGGCGTTGCGGATCTGCTCCAGCTGCTCGAACAGGGTGACCATGTGCCGCGGGTCGGCGGCCATGCCGTTGAAGCCGTTGGCGAGCGTCCATTCGGCGCTGTAGCCGAGCACCGGCAGCACTGAGGGGCTCACGTAGTTGAGCTCGAGCTCGCTGTCGGTGGTGAAGATCACGTCGCTGATGCTTTCCGCCAGCATGCGGTAGCGGCGTTCGCTCTCGCGCATGGATTCGGCGGCTTCGATCTGTTCGGTGATGTCCTTGGCCACCCCGATCAGCCGGCTCACCCGGCCCTTCGCATCGCGGGCCAGGGCCTGCTCGCGGATATCGAACCAGTGCCAGCTGCCGTCCTTGTGTCGCCAGCGCAACTGGCATTGCAGCAGCAGGCCGTCGCCCACCACTTGCTGCAGGCTGCGCACGCGCCAGTACTGCTCGGCGTCATCGGGGTGCAGGATGTCTTCCCAGAAGCGCTCGCCCATCCGGTAGATATCCCGGCGGCTGTAGCCCAGCTGCTGGCCGAGGCGGTTGTTGGTGAGCATCACCCGCTTGCCGATGATGTCGTGCACATAGAGGGTGTCGGGGACCGCCAGCACCACGTCGGACCAGAACCGCTCGCGCTCGATCAGCGAGAGCTCGACCGCCTTGCGGCTGGTGATGTCGTTGATGCTGAGGGTGACGGCGTCCAGGTCCTGGATCATGTCCGGCAGGTGCAGCACCAGCCAGATGTGTCTTTCCTGGCCCTGGGCGGTGACGATCCGGCTTTCCATCTCCAGTTGCTTGCTGCCACCCAGCAGTGCCGCCATCAGCTGGAAGCGGATGCCGCCCTCATGCAGCGGCCGGGAGCCGATCAGTTGCTGCCAGGCCTGCTCGGCGTCGCTGATCTCCAGGAGGCGCATGGCCACCTGGTTGACCTCGGTAATGCGCAACTGGCGCAGGAGCTCCGGGTTCCGCTGCGGGTTGTCCTTGATCCAGGCGGCCAGGCTCGCCTTGTCGCGCACGCCTTGGCGGATCAGGTAGCCGCGCAGGTCGGCGAGGTCGAGCACGCAGAGGGCGATGCCGCTGCCTTCGAAGATGTCCTGGTAGCGCCGCCGGGTTTCCTTCAGCACGCGCAGGGCACGCTGCTCTTCGGTCACGTCGCGCAGCACCCAGACGTAGCCGAGCAGTTGCGCGCCGTCGTTGAGGTCGTTGCGGGTCACGGCCAGCAGGCGCTGTTCGCCGCCGTGCCGGAACTGCACCAGGTCCGAGCCCAGTTCCTGGCTGAGGCCGGGGGCATTCAGCAGCAGCGGGTCGAGACCGGGCAGCAGCGCCAGCAGGTGGTGGTCCTGGGCCGCCGCGCCGCTGATGCCGAACAGGCTCTCGGCCTGGGGGTTGAGGTAGCTCAGGCGGCCGTCCACCTCGGTCACCAGCACCCGCTCCTCGATCACGCCGAGGGCGCTGGCGGCCTGGCGCAGGGAGCGCCGCGAGGCGTCGTTGAGCTCGCGCAGGCCGCGCTGCTCGCGCTGCAGGTAGTAGAGCGCGATCAGCGCCAGGCTGGCACTGATGAGGAACAGCAGCAGCTTGCTGAGGAGTTCGGGCAGCAGGCCGCTGCGCACCTGGCGCTCGTCGTGGAGGGCGCGGACCTGCCAGTCGCTGTGGTCCAGGGGCGAGACGAGGATGGTCTGCCCCTCCTGCTCGGCGGTCAGCGGCATGACGATGGGGCTGGCACGGCTCGGTTTGCCGCTCTGCACCAGGACGCGCTCGAGGAAGTGGTCCTCCAGCAGCCAGCGGTAGTCGCGGTCCTCGTGCTTGAGCAACCAGGTGCGAATGGCCTCGGCGTCCAGGCGCAGGGCCCAGTAGCCGCTCGGTTCGGGCAGCGGTGACTGGCGCAGCACCAGATACACCTGGCCACGGCCCTGGGCGCTGAACGCGAAGTGGTATATCTCGCCCTCGCTGCGCTGGACCAGGCTGGCGAGGAACAGGGCGTCGTCGCTATCGGCCTGGGTATCGGCCAGCAGACTGCCGTTGGGATTGAGCCAGGCCAGGCTTTGCAGCGAGGGCAGTATGGGCCGCAGGAGGTCCAGCGCGACCAGACGCTGGTTTTCCACCTGCGCGTCGGGCGACTGCTGGCGGAGCAGGGCGAGCACCGCGTCGACCTTCATCCGCATGATGAGTTCGAGGTGGCTGGCCAGTTCGCGGGTCAGGGTGTAGTTGCGATCCCGCGCGCCGTTCTGCAGCTGGCGGTATTCCTGCTGCAGCTGCCAGAGCAGCAGGGTCAGCATCAGCAGCACCAGGCCGACCAGCAGGCCTTTGACCGAGCGGCGTACGGGGGCATCTGGGGGGATCGGGCTGTCTGGCACGGATGGCGTTCCTGCTGTCACGACTCGAATGGCAGGTGGCGGGACGTCCCGGAGCCTTGGCCGCGGGCCGGCTAGCATGCCTTGAAGGCATGCAAAGTGCCAGTACGACCGACGAGCGTCGTTTGCCCTCCCCGGCGCATTCCGGTAGCTTTGCCGCACGCGCGAGGGAGCGCCTGTTCCCAGTTTGTCGCTCCCCGCCTTTATCCAACACTCGTCACAGCACCAAGGTCAGTCATGGCTCAATACGTCTACACCATGCACCGGGTCGGCAAGGTCGTGCCCCCGAAGCGTGAGATTCTCAAGGACATTTCCCTGTCTTTCTTCCCGGGCGCCAAGATCGGCGTGCTCGGCCTGAACGGCGCGGGCAAGTCGACCCTGCTGCGCATCATGGCCGGGGTGGACACCGAGATCGACGGTGAAGCCCGCCCGATGCCGGGCATCAAGGTCGGCTACCTGCCCCAGGAGCCGAAGCTGGACCCGGTCAAGACCGTGCGTGACATCGTCGAAGAGGCCGTAGGCGAGATCAAGCAGGCCCAGGCCCGTCTCGACGAAGTCTATGCCCTGTACGCCGAGCCGGACGCCGACTTCGACGCCCTGGCCGCCGAGCAGGCCAAGCTGGAGGCCATCCTCCAGGCCGCCGATGGCCACAACCTGGAGCGCCAGCTGGAAGTCGCCGCCGATGCCCTGCGCCTGCCGCCGTGGGACGCGAAGATCGAACACCTTTCCGGTGGCGAGAAGCGCCGCGTGGCCCTCTGCCGCCTGCTGCTGTCGGCCCCCGACATGCTGCTGCTGGACGAGCCGACCAACCACCTGGACGCCGACTCCGTGGCCTGGCTGGAGCACTTCCTCCACGACTTCTCCGGCACCGTGGTAGCGATCACCCACGACCGTTACTTCCTCGACAACGTCGCTGGCTGGATCCTCGAGCTGGACCGTGGCTACGGCATCCCCTTCGAGGGCAACTACTCCGGCTGGCTGGAATCCAAGGCCAACCGCCTGGCCCAGGAAGCCAAGCAGGAAGCCTCCCACGCCAAGGCCATGAAGGCCGAACTGGAGTGGGTGCGCCAAGGCGCCAAGGCTCGTCAGTCCAAATCCAAGGCCCGTCTGCAACGCTTCGAGGAAATGCAATCGCAGGAATTCCAGAAGCGCAGCGAGACCAACGAGATCTACATCCCGGCCGGTCCGCGCCTGGGCGACAAGGTCATCGAGTTCAACAACGTCACCAAGGGCTATGGCGACCGCGTGCTGATCGAAGACCTGTCCTTCAGTGTGCCGAAGGGCGCCATCGTCGGTGTGATCGGCGGTAACGGCGCCGGCAAGTCGACCCTGTTCCGCATGATCCTGGGCAAGGAGCAGCCGGACTCGGGCAGCATCGATATCGGCGAAACCGTGCAGCTGGCCAGCGTCGACCAGAGCCGTGACAGCCTGGAAGGCACCAAGACCGTGTGGCAGCAAGTTTCCGACGGCTTCGAGCAGATCAGGATCGGCAACTACGAAGTCCCGTCGCGCAGCTACGTCGGCCGCTTCAACTTCAAGGGCGCCGACCAGCAGAAGTTCGTCAAGGACCTCTCCGGTGGTGAGCGTGGCCGCCTGCACCTGGCCCTCACCCTGAAGCAGGGCGGCAACGTGTTGCTGCTCGACGAACCGTCCAACGACCTCGACGTGGAAACCCTGCGTGCCCTGGAAGAGGCGCTGCTGGACTTCCCCGGCGCCGCCATCGTGATCTCCCACGATCGCTGGTTCCTGGACCGTATCGCCACCCACATCCTGTCTTACGAGGACGATGGCAAGGTGACCTTCTTCGAGGGCAACTACACCGAGTTCGAAGCGGACCGCAAGAAGCGCCTCGGCGATGCGGCGTCCCAGCCGCACCGCGTGCGTTACAAGAAGCTGGCGCAGTAACGCGCGCCGAAAAGCGACAACGGAGCCGCCAGGCTCCGTTTTCGTTTGTGGAGGTTCGATGAAAGGATTCAACCACTACATCTTCTGGCTCTCGATCCTGGCGCTGTTCGGGGTCTGCGGCCTGTACTTCTCCTTCTATCCCTCGGCGAGCTGGAAACTCGGCTCGGTGGCCGGCGCCCTGGTGCTGGGGGGCGGGCTGTACGCCTGGCTGGCCTGGCGCGAGCGCTTCGTCAGCCTGTTCCAACTGGAGACCGAAGCCGCGCGCTGGCAACTGCACCTGACCCTGGGTTCGTTGCTCGTGCTGGTGGTCTGGGGTGCCCTGCAGGTTCCGGCGGCCGCCTTCTATACCCAGTGGCTGGGCGAGGAGGTCGACTTCTCCGCACGGGTGCTGGCCAAGGACCAGGGTGAGCTGGGCTGCGAATACCGTGTGCATCTGGTACTGGATGCTGCAGCGCAGGGGATGGGCGTGTGCGTATCGGAAGACGTCTGGCTGTCCTTGCCGGAAAGTGGCGCGGTGGTGATGCGCGGCAAGCGCAGCGAACTGGGCATCAACCCTCGGCAGGTGCTGCGGGAGTCGGCGGCGCCCTGAGGGGCGCCCGCTTGTCCTGGCGGGGTTCGCTCCGCCTTGTAGGTTGGTGCCGAGCCTGCGAGGCCCAACGCGCGGACACGCTCCGCAATCGTTGGGCTTCGCTTCGCTCTGCCACAACCTACGGTCTGTCCGTGCGGCTTGGTCGTTTGTGGTGCGTCATGCGCCATCTATTGGTGCGACCGGTCGTCGGCAAAAAATTCTGGTATAGCGCTCGGAATGCAGGTGATTCCGCCGATCCGCGCGCTGATTTATATCCAATGCACCAAAAAGATTCATTAATGCGTCATTTTGCCCTATCGAGGTGCTGCCCAGCTTGGTAGAGTTTCGCGCCATAAATTGTTCACAAAAGAAAAATTGGTGAGAAACATGACGCAATCCGTCGACGCATTCCTGCTGCGCCTGAAGCAGCGTGATCCCGACCAGCCCGAGTTCCATCAGGCCGTGGAAGAGGTGCTGCGCAGCCTGTGGCCCTTCCTGGAAGCCAATCCGCATTACCTGGAGGCCGGCATCATCGAACGGATCGTCGAGCCGGAGCGTGCCGTCCTGTTCCGCGTGCCGTGGGTCGACGATCGGGGACGGGTCCGCGTCAACCGTGGCTTCCGCGTGCAGATGAGCAGCGCCATCGGTCCCTACAAAGGCGGCCTGCGCTTCCATCCTTCCGTGAACCTGGGGGTGCTGAAGTTCCTGGCCTTCGAACAGGTGTTCAAGAACTCCCTGACCTCGCTGCCCATGGGCGGCGGCAAGGGCGGCTCGGACTTCGACCCCAAGGGCAAGAGCGACGCCGAGGTGATGCGTTTCTGCCAGTCCTTCATGAGCGAACTGTACCGCCATATCGGTGCCGACCTGGACGTGCCGGCCGGTGATATCGGCGTCGGCGCCCGCGAGATCGGCTTCCTCTTCGGCCAGTACAAGCGCCTGTCCAACGAGTTCACCTCGGTCTTCACCGGCAAGGGCCTGGCCTATGGCGGCAGCCTGATCCGCCCCGAAGCTACTGGCTACGGCTGCGTCTACTTCGCCCAGGAGATGCTCAAGGGCATCGGCCGCGGCTTCGACGGCCAGCGCGTGGCCATCTCCGGCTCCGGCAACGTCGCCCAGTATGCGGCGCAGAAGGTCATGGAACTGGGCGGCAAGGTGATTTCCCTGTCCGACTCCGAGGGCACCCTCTTCGCCGAGGCCGGCCTGACCCAGGAGCAGTGGGAAGAGCTGATGGAGCTGAAGAACGTCCGTCGTGGGCGCATCAGCGAACTCAGCGGCCCGGGCCTGCGCTTCCTCCCCGGCCAGCGGCCCTGGGCGTTGCCCTGCGATATCGCACTGCCCTGCGCGACGCAGAACGAACTGGATGCCGACGACGCGCGGGCCCTGCTGGCCAATGGCTGCGTCTGCGTGGCCGAAGGCGCCAACATGCCTTCGACCCTGGAGGCTGTGGATATCTTCCACGAGGCGGGCATCCTCTTCGCCCCGGGCAAGGCCTCCAACGCCGGCGGCGTGGCCACCAGCGGCCTGGAGATGAGCCAGAACGCCATGCGCCTGCACTGGACCGCCGGCGAGGTGGACCAGCGCCTACACGGCATCATGCAGAACATCCACCACGCCTGCGTGCACCATGGCGAAGAAAATGGCCGGGTGAACTACGTCAAGGGCGCCAACATCGCCGGCTTCGTGAAAGTGGCCGATGCCATGCTGGCGCAGGGCGTGGTGTAAGCGCGGCGCCTTGCTTGAGGGTGGCCTTGTGGGGGCGAATTCATTCGCTGAGCAGCCCGCAGGGCTGCCCTGCAGGGTCTCCGGGGGCAGCTGTGCTGCCCTTTGCGAATGAATTCGCCCCCACAGGTTCTGCACTTCCCGCCCTTCTTCAATCCGGGTGCAGCGCCCTGCCCATGGCGTTGCCCCGGTTCCGCTCCCACGCATCGTCGTCCCGGTCGCGCAATCTGTCCTCGTACTCCCGCCGCTCCTCGCTCCGCACCTGGGCCAGGCACTGGCGGAAGCCATCGTCCCAGCCCCCGGCGTAGGTGGCTTCCCCAAGGTAGCGCGACACATTCTTGCGGAACTCGCCGCTGATCACCCCGGCCGCCTGGCGGCCGCTGCTGCAGCCGTCTGCGAAGCCGTCGGCGAAGGCTGGTGGGTAACCCTCAGCGATCAGGTGGTCGTGGGTGGTTTCGCAGCCCGCGAGCAGGCCGGCGCACAGGGCGATGAGCAGGGGGGCGTGACGCGACGGCATGCTGGACTCCCGCGCGCCAGGGCGCGCACGCGGTGGAGGACGATGCGGCAAGCCTAGCGGCGGCCCCGTGATGAAAACGTCAAAGCGATTCGATGAGGATGCGGTACCCGTTCTCGGCCAGTGCCTCGCTGCGGATGCGCACCGGCAGGAAGCGTTCGATCACCTGCCAGTTGCTCCGCAAATGGTCGCTCAGGCGCAGGGTGGTGAAGCTGCCGGCGCCGGCCAGCGCCATGGGAAGCAGCAACTGGTCGGCCAGGTGCTCGCCCACCGCGCAGTGACTCGCCAGCCAGTCCTCGGCCTGGGCGATGGCCTGGCTGGCAACGCGCTCGGCGCTGACGCGCGGCTGGCCGAAGGCGGCGAAGGTTTCCCGGACCTGTTCGCAGTCGATTTCCAGCAAAAGTACGTTGCCGGGGCCCTGATCCTGCGGCAGGAATACCAGCCGCCGTTCACCGTCTCTCCAGCCCAGGCGGCGCCTTACCCGTTCCAGTTCGCGTTCGCCGATATGCATCGGCAAGCCGGCGAGCAGGGCACGGGCGCACCGCTGGCGGATCGCGCCGGGGCGTTCCAGGTGCAACGGCTGCCAGCGCGCCGGGCGCACCCTGGCCAGGATCTCGCCGCCACCGGCGGGAACGAAGCCATGCCGGAGCAGCTCCAGTTCCACTTCCGCACCCATCCGCCACAGCAGCGGCAACCAGCTGTTCTGCAGGAAGTCGGCCGGTGGCGCCAGGGGGTTGTGGGTGCCCCCGGTTATCCGCACCTGGCTCTCTCCGCCAGCCATCAGCAAGGCCGGCAGCAAGGTCTGCAAGACCAGCGAGCAGCTGCCGGCGGTGCCGATGGCGAAGGCATAGCGGCCGGCGCGGATCGGGCCGGGTCGGAAACTCAGCTCGCCCGAGCCCAGTTCTGCACCCTCCACCTGTGCCCCGCATACCTCGGCGGCGGCCCGCACGGCGGTCAGGTGCTGGCGCAACAGCCCCGGCCGGCTGCGCTGGCCCCTGATGGTGTGGATGCGAAAGGGTTTCCCGCTGACCATCGACAGGCTCAGGGCGCTGCGCAGGATCTGCCCGCCACCTTCGTTGCCGTCGAGCTGGATGAGGTCCTGTTTCATTTCAAGCCTTGTGCATTGAGGCGGAGCGTCCGATCCAATCGGCGCACCGCTCAGCCTTTCACGCACACCACCTGGCGCAGGGTATGCACCACTTCCACCAGGTCGCGCTGGGCGGCCATCACCGCGTCTATGTCCTTGTAGGCCATGGGAATCTCGTCGATCACGTCCTTGTCCTTACGGCATTCCACATGGGCGGTGGCGCGGACCTGATCCTCCACGGTGAACAGCTTCTTCGCCCGTCCGCGGCTCATGCTGCGGCCGGCGCCGTGGCTGCACGAGCAGAATGCCTCTTCGTTGCCCAGGCCGCGGACGATGAAGCTCTTTGCGCCCATGGAGCCGGGGATGATGCCCAGCTCGCCCTTCTGCGCCGACATCGCGCCCTTGCGCGTCACCAGCACCTCGCGACCGAAGTGCTGCTCCTTCTGCACGTAGTTGTGGTGGCAGTTCACCGCTTCAAGATTGGCTTCGAACGGCTTGCCGATGGCCTTGCGCGCGGCGGCAATCACCGCCTGCATCATCAGGGCGCGGTTCTGCCGGGCGAAGTCCTGGGCCCAGCCCACGGCTTCCACATAGTCGTCGAAGTGCCGGCTGCCTTCCTCGAAATAGGCCAGGTCGCGGTCCGGCAGGTTGGCCAGGTGCTGGCGCATGTCGGCCTGGGCCAGTTCGATGAACTGGGTGCCGATGGCATTGCCGACCCCGCGCGAGCCGCTATGCAACATGAACCAGACGCGGTCGGCCTCGTCCAGGCAGACCTCGATGAAGTGGTTGCCAGTGCCCAGGGTGCCGAGGTGGTGGCGATTGTTGGTCTTCTCCAGCCTTGGGTACTTGGCGGTTATCGCCTTGAAGCGCCTGGCCAGGGGGCTCCAGGCCTGGTCGGCGGCTTCCGGCACGTTGTCCCAGGCGCCCTGGTCGCGCCGGCCGAAGGTCTTGCCGTGGGGCACGGCGTGCTCGATGGCGCTGCGCAGGCCGCGGAGGTTATCCGGCAGGTCGGCGGCCCGCAGGGAGGTGAGGGCGGCGATCATGCCGCAACCGATGTCCACACCCACTGCGGCGGGAATGATGGCGCCAACCGTCGGGATCACGCTGCCGATGGTCGAGCCCTTGCCCAGGTGCACGTCGGGCATTACCGCCAGGTGCTTGAAGATGAAGGGCATCTTCGCCGTATTGATCAGTTGCTGGCGGGCTTCATCTTCCACGGGCACTCCCTCGGTCCAGAGCCGGATGGGTTTGCCGCCAGCCACTTCCAGCAGTTGCGGACTGTTCTGTTTCATCTGCGCTGCCTGATGAAGGGTGGATAACCATTCTGGGCCTGTTTGGGCAGGCCGGGCGCGCATCTTACCGGCGGAGTTCGGGCTGGGTGATGGGTTTCGTACCTCAGCGGAACGCCGCCCGACCCATCATTCAGCACCAGCCTCGTAGGATGGGTGGAGCGAAGCGATACCCATCAATAGTGGTACCACTTCAGCTCCAGCATCACCTCGTTCACCGGCGCGGCGAGCTGGCTGAACTCACGCTGGGCGGAAAAGCGCAGGCCGAGGTTGCGGGAGATCTCCCATTGCTGGTTGAGGGACAGGCGGCGACGCACTTCGCCATTGTGGAAGTAGTCGCCGGCCGCCTCCAGGCTGAGGCTGCCCAGCGGGTTGTGCCAGAGCAGGCCGGTGTCGAAGCCGGCTGCAGTGGCGATGAAGGGCGCGAAGTCCTCGTTGTGCTCGATGCGGGCCGTAGCCAGGGCGAAACCCAGGGCATCCTCGCCGAACTGCCAGGAGCCGCCGACACCGCCGTTCAAGTGGCTGACCAGGCGTTCGTCGCCGTCTTCACCGAGCACGCGCTCCAGGCCGCCAGCCACCTGCCAGGACCAGGGCTTGAGCAGTTCGCCGCGCGGGGTGAGGGAGCGAATGGTGGCCAGGTCCAGGCGTTGCAGCTGCCAGTGGTTGTTCTCGTACTGGCGCAGCTTGGCCTGGAGAATCTCGATCTGGGCGCCCAGGGGAAAGCCGGACAGATTGTCGTTGAGATCGTGATAGGCCATGCGCAGACCGTATTCGGCGAAGGCCTGGTCATCACGGCTACCCAGGCCCAGCTGCCAGGTGCGCGACTCGTGGCCTTCCTCGGGCAGGCTGGGGCGTTCGACCTCCAGGGTGGGCGGCGGATTGCGGTTGATGCCCTGCAGCAGCTTGAAACTGCGGGTGGTGTTTTCGCGGGTACGTTGCTCGCCGGTGGCACGATAGCGTACCAGGCGGAAGGCGGCGTCCTGGATCAGGGCGCGACGCGGGCCGGGCAGGGCGACGAAGGCCGGATCATCCAGCAGCTTCTCGTCAGCGGCCAGGCGCAGCACCCACTGCTGCTCGGCGGCGTCCAGCGGCTCGGCGCGCGCCAGCAGCTCCTTCTCCCGCGAGGGACGGTAGTCGATGCTCTCCACCAGGCCGGACTGCTTGACCGCGCGTACCGTGTCCGTGGGGATGGCGGTGAGGGGGAAGTCGTCGGTCAGCTCCAGGCCGGGGCGGGCGATCTCCAGCAGTTCCAGCAGGCGGTAGGAGCAGTTCTCGTCGAAGAAGTAGTAGTCGAAGCGGACCTGCTTGAGTTCCCAGACGTGCTCGACCATGCGCCCGGTTTCTTCGGGAGTCAGGTTCAGGCGGTATTCCCAGAGGTCGCGGTTCTCCAGGCGGCTGTATTCACTGAGCTTTTCGCGGTAGGGCACCAGGGCGAATAGCCCCGGATAGCCGCCCATCAGGCCCTTCCAGGCATAGAGGATGCTGTTGTCGGCGCCTTCGATGAAGGCGCCGAAGTTGAGCGCGTAGCTGAGCAGGGCGGTGTTGTTCTCGTGCACGTCCGGCTGGTCGATGCGCAGCAGGGTGTGGCCGAACATCGACGACGGGCTGTTCAGGTAGGCCGCCGGGAACACCAGCACCGTGCTGTGCGGGTTGACGTCCTTGTACCAGGTGCGGAATTCGTTGCAGTCCGGTTGCGGCAGGTCGCTCAACCGGAGCTGGTCACGCAGCCAGCGGGTGCGCGCCGGGTAGCTGCATTGGGGATGCTTGTCGCCAAGGCTGGCCGGGGCGTAGAGGGCATCCAGGGTGGCGCGCAGTTCGGCGGACGGGTTGCTGGGGCCATCCTCCGCGAAGAAGAACTTCGGGTCGTCCACGTAGCTGCGCCAGCCGCCCAGCTTGCCGGTTTCGTAATGGCCGAGGGCGATCCAGTAGGGATCGTCAGCCAGTGCCTGGAGGCGTTCGGCGGGGATGTCGGGGGCGGCGTGGGCAGGGGGCCAGATGCTCAGGGCGAGGTACGGCAAAATCCGTTTCAAGGGCACAACTCTTCTTCGCGAGAGATTTGTCGACCGGAGCTTTGGGGAGCGCCGGGGCAGGTGTCAAGCAAGGTCATCGTGGACAATTGCGCAAGTTTGCCGACGTGGGGTGCAGGCTCCGTTACAGCGTCCACACTTAGGGGGTGAACTGGGGAGATTCCACCATGACCGCCACCGACCCTCGGGCTGCCCTCGACGCCCTGATAGCGGAGTACACCGCTCGCGCCAACGCCATTCGCGAAGACCTGGCCCGCAGCCATTCGCCCGACTTCGCCGAGCAGGCGATCCAGCGCGAGAACGACGAAGTGCTGGAAGCCATCCTCGCCGAGACCGAGGCGGCCTTGCGCCGGGTCGGCATGGCCAAGCTGCGCCTGGCCGATGGCAGCTACGGTTATTGCCAGCGCTGTGGCGACCCCATAGAGCCGGCGCGCCTGGCAGTTTTGCCGGCCGCCGAGTACTGCCTGGGCTGCGCCGACCTCGCCCGTTGAACGCTGCATGGCGCAATGCCTTGCCAGTCATGACGGGGCGGCGCCAGAATGCGGCCATCGCTTCTTTGCCGAGCCACTAAGGACTCTCGATGCCTGATTCCTTCGCTGCCAGTCTGCGACTGGCGCCCGATGTGCTGACCCGTCCCTTCGAGCCTCAACAGTTCAGTTTCAAGTCCACCGAGGATCTTGAGCCTTTCCGTGGCGTGCTCGGTCAGGAGCGCGCGGTAGAGGCCCTGCAGTTCGGTGTCGCCATGCCGCGCCCCGGCTACAACGTCTACGTGATGGGCGAGCCGGGTACCGGCCGCTTCTCCTTCGTCCAGCGCTACCTCAAGGCCGAGGGCAAGCGCCTGGAGACGCCGGTGGACTGGGTCTACGTCAATCATTTCGACGAACCTCGAGAGCCGCGCGCCATCCAGCTGCCGCCCGGCGAAGCCCAGGGCTTCATCAGTGACATCGAGCACCTTGTGGATAACTTGCTGGCCACCTTCCCGGCGGTGTTCGAGACGCCCACCTTCCAGCAGAAGAAGAGCGCCATCGACCGCGCCTTCAACCAGCGCTACGACCGCGCGCTGGATGTGATCGAGCGCCTGGCGCTGGAGAGGGACGTCGCCCTCTACCGCGACAGCGCGAACATCGCCTTCACCCCCATGAAGGACGGCAAGGCCCTGGACGAGGCGGACTTCGCCCAGTTGCCGGAGTCCGAGCGCGAGCGCTTCCATGAAGACATCGCCGGCCTGGAAGAGCGCCTGAACGAGGAGTTGTCCAGCCTGCCGCAGTGGAAGCGCGAGTCGAGCAACCAGCTGCGCCAGCTCAACGAGGAAACCATTTCCCAGGCCTTGCAGCCGCTGCTTTCGCCGCTCTCGGAAAAGTATGCGGAGTACGCCGGTGTCGTGGCCTATCTGCAGGCCATGCAGTGCAACCTGCTGAAGACGGTGGTCGACCAGCTGCTCGACGAGAAGCCTGACGCCCAGCGCCGCGAGATCCTGGAAGAACAGTACTGCCCGAGCCTGGTGGTGGGTCACCACGCCAGCGGCGGCGCGCCCGTGGTATTCGAGTCCCACCCCACCTATGACAACCTGTTCGGCCGCATCGAGTACGGCACCGACCAGGGCGCCCTCTATACCAGTTACCGGCAATTGCGCCCGGGCGCGCTGCACCGCGCCAACGGCGGCTTCCTGGTGCTGGAGGCGGAAAAGTTGCTGGGCGAGCCCTTCGTCTGGGATGCGCTCAAGCGCGCCCTGCATTCGCGCCAGCTGAAGATGGAATCCCCCCTCGCGGAGCTGGGCCGCCTGGCCACCGTGACCCTGACCCCGCAGGTGATCCCACTGCAGGTGAAGGTGGTGATCATCGGCTCGCGCCAGCTCTACTACACCCTGCAGGACCTGGATCCCGACTTCCAGGAGATGTTCCGGGTGCTGGTGGACTTCGACGAGGAGATCGCCCTGTCGGACGACAGCCTGGAGCAGTTCGCCCAGTTGCTGAAGACCCGCACCTCGGAGGAGGGCATGGCGCCGCTGACGGCAGAGGCCGTGGCCCGCCTGGCGACCTACAGCGCACGTCTGGCCGAACACCAGGGACGCCTGTCGGCCCGTATCGGCGACCTGTTCCAACTGGTCAGCGAGGCGGACTTCATCCGCCACCTGGCCGGCGAGACCGTGACCGGGGCCGGCCACATCGAGCGCGCCCTGAAGGCCAAGGCGACCCGCACCGGTCGTGTTTCGGCGCGCATCCTCGACGACATGCTGGCGGGCATCATCCTGATCGACACCGCTGGCGCGGCCGTGGGCAAGTGCAACGGCCTGACCGTGCTGGAAGTGGGCGACTCGGCGTTCGGCGTGCCGGCGCGTATCTCCGCCACCGTCTATCCGGGCAGCTCGGGCATCGTCGACATCGAGCGCGAGGTCAACCTCGGCCAGCCCATCCACTCCAAGGGCGTGATGATCCTCACCGGCTACCTCGGCAGCCGCTACGCCCAGGAATTCCCCCTGGAAATCTCCGCGAGCATCGCCCTGGAGCAGTCCTACGGCTATGTGGACGGCGACAGCGCATCGCTGGGAGAGGCCTGCACCCTGATTTCCGCCCTGTCGCGCACGCCGCTCAAGCAATGCTTCGCCATCACCGGTTCGATCAACCAGTTCGGCGAGGTACAGGCGGTGGGCGGGGTCAACGAGAAGATCGAAGGCTTCTTCCGCCTCTGTGAGGCGCGCGGCCTGACTGGCGAGCAGGGGGTGATCATTCCCCACGCCAACATCGCCAACCTGATGCTCGACGAGCGCGTGCTGGAGGCGGTGCGCGACGGGCAGTTCCATGTCTATGCCGTTCGCCAGGCCGACGAGGCCTTGAGCCTGTTGGTGGGCCAGCCTGCCGGCGTGCCTGACGAGAAGGGCCAGTTTCCCAAGGACAGCGTCAACGCGCGGGTGGTGGAGCGCCTGCGGGAAATCGCCGAGATGGGGCTGGAGGAGGAGGAGAAGGCCGGCCCGGCCCATGAAGTGGTAGAGGCCGTTGCCAAGGCCGCAGCCCCGCCCAAGCCGGCCCGCAAGGGGCCGAAGCAAGAGCCGGGCAAGGTACCGGTTCCGGACAAGACCCAGGGCCCGGTCTGATCTGAGTCATGACCAGCCATGCCGGGGCCGGTTCCCGGTGTGGCTGGTCAGTCATTGAGCGGCAGGGGCAAAGCTTGTGCCGCGTGCATCCTGCCGTGTTTCCCTCACCCTGTTCACAGGGTTATCCACAATTCGCGTGGATAAGCGTCGCGCTTTCGCAGGTCGAAACTCGGGTGTAGGCTGAAAACCAGGCCCCTGCGAGGAAAGCCGCCATGACGCGCAACCTCTGCCTTACCCGCCAATGCCTGGGACTGGTGACTCGGATCGAATGCGTGATCCGTCCGCTGGCGGGAGAGAATGGACTCTGGACGCTGCTCTGTGCGGCGGGGATGTCGGGGGAACAACCCTCGGCGATCAAAGCCCAGGGCCCATTCCACGGGCCTCTCGTGGCCGAATCGGTGCTTTCCGCAATTGCCGACTGCCTGGCTGAACAGGGCTACACCGAAGCCGACGATCCGCCGATCTGGCGCCTGCACCTGCAGGGCGAGTTGCGACGACTCAACGGCACCCGTTGTCGACATCTGGGCGACTACCAGTTCCGGCCGGAAACCTGACGCGCAGCTGGCTGGCCAGCATTTGATCAGCCTCCGCCAGCCGGCGGCGGAAGGGCTGTCTGTGTGACGTTACAGTGCCCATGCACAGACTTATCCACAGTGTTTGGGGACAATTCCTCGGGTGTTGCCATTATTTTTCTGTAGGAATCTCGCCGCTATACTCGCGCCGGTTTTTTTTGACTGACTGCGAGAAGCCATGGAACGCTTTGTAGAAAATTCGATGTACGCCGCGCGCTGGTTGCTGGCGCCCATTTATTTCGGCCTGTCCCTGGCGCTGCTGGCGCTGACGCTGAAGTTCTTCCAGGAAATCCTGCACATCCTGCCCCACGTCTTCGAGAAGACGGAAGCGGACCTGATCCTGGTACTGCTTTCCCTCATCGATATGTCGCTGGTGGGCGGACTGCTGGTGATGGTGATGATTTCCGGCTACGAGAACTTCGTCTCGCAACTGGATATCGACGAAGACAAGGAAAAGCTGAGCTGGCTGGGCAAGATGGACTCCGGCTCGCTGAAGATGAAGGTGGCAGCCTCCATCGTGGCGATTTCCTCCATCCACCTGCTGCGTATTTTCATGGATGCGCAGAACATCGATAACAGCAAGATCATGTGGTACGTGGTGCTGCACATGACCTTCGTCATCTCGGCTTTCGCCATGGGCTATCTGGACAAGATGACCAAGCACGACCACTGATCGCCGTCCTGCCGCCGCCCAGACCGCCCGGCCGCCGAAAAGCGGACGGGCGGTTGCGTTTCTGTCGTCGGCATCGGGGCCTGTGCATTAGATTTGAGGTGTACAGCGCGCGAGGGCGAAGCCATGAAATTGCACGACCTCACCAGCCATGCCCGTGCCGGGCACGTCGAAGAGATCAACCTGATTTCCCTTGAAGGTGGCATCTACCTGCTGGAGGCGCTGATCGACGGTCGCGCCCACGCCCTGGATGACGGTCGTGGCCATGCCATACACCTGCGTTCGGTGGAACACGCCCGCGAGGTGCTGCACGAGTTCCCGGAAGTGCCTTTCCACCTGGTGCACAGCGTTGTGCATGACGAGATGTGCGGAATGGAAGCGGACAGCCAGGATACGGTGCGCGTACCTATCTCGACCCGTGTGTCCCACTGACGCGGAACAGCCCGGCCGGAGCCTGCGCCGGGGAGGAAAAGCTGTGCTAGTCTGGCCAGCCTTTTTTTCCTGAGCAGAGTTCCGCGATGTCCCAACTCGACCTTTCCACCGACGAAACCCGCGTCAGCTACGGCATCGGCCGTCAACTCGGCGACCAGATCCGTGACAATCCGCCGCCCGGCGTGAGTCTGGAAGCCGTGATCGCCGGCCTCAGCGATGCCTTCCAGGGCCTGGAAAGCCGCGTTGACGGCGCTGCGCTGTCGGCCAGCTTCAAGGTGATCCGCGAGCTCATGCAGGCCGAAGCCCAGGCCAAGGCCGAGGCCGCCGCTGGCGCCGGTCGCGAGTACCTGGTGGAAAACGCCAAGCGCGACGGCGTTACCGTCCTGCCGTCCGGCCTGCAGTACGAAGTGCTGGTGGCGGGCGAGGGCGCCAAGCCGTCGGCCGAAGATACCGTGCGTACCCATTACCACGGCACCCTGATCGACGGCACCGTGTTCGACAGCTCGTACGATCGCGGCCAGCCGGCCGAATTCCCGGTAGGCGGCGTGATCGCCGGCTGGGTCGAGGCCCTGCAACTGATGAACGCTGGCAGCAAGTGGCGCCTGCACGTACCGAGCGAGCTGGCCTACGGCGGCCAGGCCGTCGGCAGCATCCCGCCGCACAGCGTGCTGGTGTTCGACGTGGAACTGCTGGAAATCCTCTGATTCCGCAAGTGACCCTTGGGCGGGCCTTCCCTGGTCCGCCCAAGAACCGGCGAGGGCGCCTATGCCCTCGCTGCAAGGCCTGCGCCCGGGCGTCGGCCTTGCGGATGATGCGTCCCGGCATCATCGATAACTCTCCCTTCTCTCACTGCGTCTCGCTGCAGGGCCGCAGCGCCCTGGCGTAGCAGAACAGGAAGAGGTTGCGCACCAGCTCCTTGAGTACCAGCGGTTCGCTGGAGCTGAGGCCGGCCAGGTCAAGGTCGCCCTGGTCGCGCAGTTCGTCCAGGGCTTCCTCTTCCAGCACGGCGCAGACCTCACCGGTTTCCCGGTGCAGTATCCGCAGGTAGGGGTGGGGGCGATCCAGCCAGGCATCGATCAGGTAGGTCATGGCTCATCTCCTTGAAAAGCGTTGAGATGAGAATAATTCCTATTATCAAAATAGCAAGAGCCAATCGATACCTTTCGTCGAGGCAGAAAAAAGGTTCTTCGCGGATTTTCGGGGAGGCATTGGATTCGCGCTGGATTGGCAAGATTGTCTGATAGCCATTGATTGGCGCCGTGCAGCCGGATGCTGCCCTCTCCCCCGGCCCCCGCCCTGCGCCCCGGCCTGATCGCTTCGCGCTCAGGCGCTCATCGGCACCGGAAGCGGTGCTTCCGAA
>NZ_SSOJ01000161.1:42749-42833 GCF_029871205.1 Pseudomonas sp. BN417
CGCGAGAGGCGTGCGGGGCCAGGGATGGCCCCTCACGCCGGGCCCCCGGCGCAACGATGGAGCGAGGGAAGTTTGGCGAAGCCA
>NZ_SSOJ01000161.1:42850-73541 GCF_029871205.1 Pseudomonas sp. BN417
CCGGATGCAGGGGCAAGCGTTTTTGGTTTCTTTTTTGTGGGCGGCATTCCGACGACTGAAAAAAGAGACTCGCCGGGAGGCGAAACCGGGACTTGCAGCCCGCTCGATAAGCAACTCGACTCAGGACGCTCTAGCAACACTTAACGCAGACATAGCTAATGAATTCGCCCCTACAGGTGTCGTTCCCGCCCCCGGCGTTACCTGTCCATGAAAAAGGCGCCCGAAGGCGCCTTGAGATGGGGATGTCCTTGCTCAGAACTTGTAGCCGACGCCGACCATGTAGACCCAGGGGTCGACATCCACGTCCACTTTCACCTTGCCCACGCCTGCCAGGTCGGTGCTGGCCTGGGTATCGATATCGATGTACCAGACGGCGGCGTTGAGCAGCACGTTCTCGGTCAGCATGTAGTCCATGCCGGCTTCGAAGGCCAGACCCATGGAGTCATCCAGGTCCAGGTTGCTGAAGCCTTGGCTCTTGCGTTCGCTAGTCAGGCTTTCATCGAAGAACAGCGTGTAGTTCAGGCCCGCACCGACGTAGGGCTGGAATGCCGAACTCGACTCCAGCGGGTAGTACTGCAGGGTCAGGGTCGGCGGCAGGTGCTTGATGTCGGCCAGCTTGCCGTCCAGGGCACCGAGGCCCTTGACGCCCACCTCATGCTTGAAGGGGGTGGCAGCCAGCAGGCCGATGCCCAGGTGGTCGGTGAGCATGTAGGTACCGGTCAGGCCCAACTGGGTATCGCTGTCCAGGGTGGCTTTGGTGCCGCCCACCTTGGCGCCGGCGATCGACAGGTTGGAGCTGTCCTCGTGCGGGTCGACAGTGGCGGCGCCCGCACGGAGGATCACATCGCCGGCCTTGTGGGCCTGGGCCAGGGGCGAGGCGATGGCGAGGGCGAGCAGGGAGGCGGTGAGAAGATGCTTGCGCATGGGAAGCTCCAGTCAGTTCTTAATGTGTTTGGCTGGAGCCAGTTTCGGTAATTAGGAAGCTACGTATCTTGATCCAGAGCAATGTGTCGGCGGGATGCGCCTACCGTAGGAGCGAGCTTGCTCGCGAAAAGGGGCTTCGCGAGCGCTCGCTCCTTCGGTCAGGGGCTCAGTTGGTGGGCGATTCGTAGGGGTAGATCTTGCTCGCATCCATCTGGTAGCCGGCCTCGGCCAGCTCGCTGCTGCTGGCCTTGACCTGCAGGGGGCCCTCGATCCAGAAGGGCTGGTAAAGGGCGTCCATCATCACGCCCAGCTCGCTCTTCACGTGGACGATCTGGTTCGACGGCGGCGGCGGCACATGGATGCAGGCGCCGAAATAGGGCACCAGGAGGAACTCGGTGACGCGGCCTTCCTCGGTCACATCCAGCGGCACTATGTAGCCGGGCAGCTTCACTTCCTGGCCGTCCAGCGCCGTGACCACGGGCGCCGCCGGCGACTGCTGGGTGGCGGCCGGACCCGCTTCGGCGTTGAGGGCGTCGGACAGTTGCGAGAGATCGTGGATGGGCGCTGGCGGCGCAGGTGGCGGGGCGTCCGGCGGGATCATCTCGGCCCAGGTGAGTTCACGCACCTCGCCGGCCCAGAGCGGGGCGGAGAGGGTCAGCAGCAGGGCCAGCAGGATGGACTTCATGGGTAACTCACAGGCGAATGGACAGGCCGTCGGCCAGTGACTGCCGGTAGGCACGCCAGGCTGGCACCACGCCCATCAGCAGGGCGGCGCCCAGAATAGCGCCGAGCAGCGTCCACTCATAGGGGCTGGGCAGGGCGAGCGGCAGGTAGAGGCCGTAGCTGGCCTGCACATAGCCCTGGCTGAGGCCGATGCCGAGGTACAGCAGGCCGACACCCAGTACCGCGCCGGCCAGGGCCAGGGCGAAGGCCTCCAGCACCAGCAGGCTGCCGATATGCCAGGGCCGCGCACCCACCGAGCGGAGGATGGCCATCTCCCGGCGGCGCTCGTTGAGGCTGGTGAGGATGGCGGTGAGCATGCCGATCAGTCCGGTGAGCACGACGAACAGCGAGACCACGAAGAGCGCCTTCTCCGCCGTGCCCATCAGGCTCCAGAGCTCCTGCAGGGCCACGCCCGGGAGAATCGCCAGCAGCGGCTCGCCACGGAATTCGTTGATCTGCCGTTGCAGGGCGAAGGTGGCGATCTTGCTGTTCAGGCCGAGCAGGAAGGCAGTGATGGCCTTGGGTTGCAGGTCCATGGCCCGCGCCTGGTCGGCGCTGACCTTGCCGGCGCCGCGGGCGGGCACGCCGTTCTGCCAGTCGACGTGCAGGGCTTCCATGCCCGCCAGGGAAATGTGCAGGGTGCGGTCCACCGGGGTGCCGGTGCGGGCCAGGATGCCGACCACGCTGAAGGGCTTGTCGCCGTGCTGCACCAGGCTGACGGTGCTGACGCCGTGGGCCAGCACCAGCTTGTCGCCCAGCTTGTAGTGCAGCGCCTCGGCCACCTCGGCGCCCAGCACCACCTCGAACATGTCGGCGAACGGCTTGCCTTCGGCCAGGCGCAGCGGTTGGCCGCGACCGTAACGGTAGTGCTCGAAGTAGGCGGCGCTGGTGCCCATCACGCGGTAGCCGCGGTGGGAGTCGCCGAGGGAGAGGGGGATGGCCCATTTCACCCGGCGGTCCTGGGCGATGGATTCGAAGCTGTCCCAGCGGATGTTGTTGGTGGCGTTGCCGATGCGGAACACCGAATAAAGCAGCAGGTTCACCGAGCCGGAGCGGGCGCCGACTATCAGGTCGGTGCCGCTGATGGTGCTGGCGAAGCTGGCGCGGGCTTCGCTGCGCACCCTTTCGACGGCCAGCAGCAGGCACACCGAGAGGGCGATGGCGAAGACCGTGAGCAGCGCGGTGAAGCGGCGGTTGGCGAGGCTGGCCAGGGCCAGGCGCAGCAGATGCATGTCAGATTTCCTCGAGGCGCGCGGCGTGGTTCAGGTCGGCCAGGGACAGGCTGCGGTCGAAGAGCGCGGCCAGGCTCTGGTCGTGGCTGACGAACAGCAGGCTGGCGCCAGCCTCGCGGCATTCGGCGAAGAGCAGCTCGAGGAAGGCCTCGCGGGCATCAACGTCCAGCGCCGAGGTGGGTTCGTCGGCGATCACCAGTTCCGGCTGGCCGATCAGCGCCCGGGCGGCGGCCACCCGTTGCTGCTGGCCGATGGACAGGGCGTCGGCACGGCGCTGCAGCAGGTCCTCCTTGAGGCCCAGGTGGCGCAGCAGGGTGGCGGCGGCCGCATCGACGCTGCCGTGGCGCTGGCGCGCGCGATCGGCGCGCAGGCGGGAGAAGCGGCAGGGCAGCTCGACGTTCTCGCGTACCGACAGGAAGGGCAGCAGGTTGAACTGCTGGAAGATGTAACCGGTGTGGTCGACGCGGAAGTGGTCGCGCGCACTGGCGGAGAGGCTGGCCAGGTCCTGGCCGAGCAGGCGGATGCTGCCGCGGCCGGGCTTCTGCACGCCGCCGAGCAGGCCGAGCAGGGTGGTCTTGCCGCTGCCGCTGGGGCCCTTGAGGAAAAGGCTTTCGCCCCGTTGCAGGCGGAACTCGGGAATATCCAGCAGTTCCGGGTGGCCGGGCCAGGCGAAGCCCAGCCCCTGGAGGTCGATCAGTGTCTGGCTCATGGGGAGACAGCCGGGTTGCCCCGGCTGGGTCGGCAAGAAGTTAGAAGCTCAGGCTGGCGTTGGCGGCGTTCAGTTCCGCGCCTTGCTGGCCTTGCGGGCCGATCAGTTGTACCTGAATTTTTTCGGTGGCGGGGAAGCGTTTGAACAGTTCGGCGAGGTCCAGGACCTTCAGCGCATCGGGGCTGTCGCACTGCAGCTGGTAGTGGGCATTGATCTCACTGTGCTCATGTTCATGGCCCTTGGCATGCCCGCCATGTTCCTCTTCGATGCCGAACAGCGGGCTTTCAAGCTCCTGGTCGGCCACCTTGCAGCCGGCGGCAGTGGGGATGGCGAAGAGTGCCAGGGGCTGTTCCAGTTCGGCTCGGGCGGCGGCGACCTTGGCCTTGTCCGCTTCGCTCCTGGCCTCGTGCTCGAAGCCCAGCAGGTTCATCGCCGGGCTTTCCAGCTCCAGCTCCAGGGTCTTGCCGTCCAGCGCCGCGTTCAGGCGCGCGACGCCATGCTCGTGGGCGCCGAGGCTGCCGTGCTCGTCGTGGTCGTGGTGGTGTTCCTCGGCCTGGACGGCGGCCAGGGGCAGCAGGGCGAAGGGCAGGGCAAGCAGCAGGCGGCGCATGGATGGTCTCCGGCAAGGGCGAAAATGGCTGTTACGTTATAACAAATGTTTCAAGCCCGCCAGCGCCGTGGGAGCATTGCGGATTCGTTCCTGGAGGAGTTGGACATGCTGCGCATACGAGGACAGATCGGCGACTGGCCGGTGGATCTGACGGTCGAGATGGACGCCGAGGACTGGGACCAGTTGGCCAGCCGACTGACGCCCGAAGCGGTGGCCAAGGCCCCGGCCGCGACGCCGACCCGCGCTGGCGGGGGAAACGATGCGCTCTGGGAGACCGCCCAGCAGCTGTTACGCGAGGCCGGGCAGATGGAGGGGCCGCGCCTATTGGCCGAACTGGAGGCCCTGGCCGGCGGCATGGCGGCGGGCAAGCGCCTGCTGGTGCGCCTGCGCCACAGCGACCAGGTGCATGTGGACGCTGGGGAGGATGCGCCCGTCTATATCTGGAGGGGCTGAGGCCGGATGGGGAGTCTCGCTCCTACGGAAACTAGTAGATGGCGTTGTAGAGCTTGCGGCGGTAGGTGGTGACCAGCGGGTGGTCGTTGCCCAGCAGGTCGAATACCTGCAGCAGGGTCTTGTGGGGCAGGCCCTCGGCGTAGCCGCGGTTGCGCACGAAGAGCTTGAGCAGGCCGTCCAGCGCGGGTTCGTACTGCTGGCGGGACAGCTGCTGGATGGCCAGTTGGTAGACCGCCTCGTCGTCGCCGGCATCCTGCGCCAGGCGCGATTTCAGGTCGGCCACTTCGGGCAGGTCGGCGGCCTGGCCGAGGAAGGTCAACTGGGCGCGGGCGCCGGCCAGGGCCTGTTTGTGTTCGTCGCTCTTCACCGCGTTGAGCACGGTTTCCGCTTCGCCCAGTTCACCGCGTTCGGCCAGGCAGCGGGCATAGAGGATCAGCCCGGCGGCATTGGTGTTGTCCTCGGTCAGCAGCTGCTTGAGCAGGTTCTCGGCCTCGCTGATGCGGCCCTCGGTGAAGGCGGCCTGGGCGGCGTCCAACAGGTTGCCCTGGGGCGTGGCCGGCAGCTGCACATGGGGTTCGAGCATGGTGCGGATGGCCGACTCCGGCTGGGCGCCGGCGAAACCGTCGACTGGCTGGCCGTCCTTGAACAGCACCACGGTGGGCAGGCTGCGGATGCCAAAGCGCATGACGATGTCCTGCTCGATGTCGCAGTTGACCTTGGCCAGCAGCAGCTCGCCCTGGTAGGACTCGGTGATCTGTGCCAGCAGCGGCATCAGGGCCTTGCAGGGCGCGCACCAGTCTGCCCAGAAGTCCACCAGCACGGGCTTGTGGAAGGAGTTCTGGATCACCGCCTGGTCGAAGTCGGCGCTGGTGGTATCGAAGATGTAGGGAATGTCGCTCATCTGGGCTCTCGAAAGCGCGAATGGATGGGCGAATCATACGGCTGCCGGCATGGGATGAATATGCCCCGCACGAACGCGGAACTTTCAAATGGCACGGCCTGCTCTGCCTGTGGGGGCGAATTCATTCGCTTACCGGGCCGAAGGTCCGGCCCCGGGAATTCAATCCGATACCTGGTTGGGGAGCGCTGCGCGCTCCTTGGCGAATGAATTCGCCCCCACAGGGTTTCCCCCACCAAGGCGCCGTCTGTGCTCAGCGAATCGCGTGATACAGGCTCACAGTGCGGAATTCCGCCGGCTCGGCCAGGTCCGGCCAGGTGCAGGCGTCCAGCATCGCGAGGCGAGTGTAGAGCGGGTGCTGGAAGTCGCGGACCCGCGAATCCGCCACCAGGGCCTGGCGGCCGCGGCTGAGGAAGTGGTCGAGCAGTGGCAGGTTGGCGCGGTCATAGAGCACGTCGGCCACTATCACCAGGTCGAAGCGGTCTTCCTCCTGGAAGAAGTCCGCCGAATAACTCAGCTGCACCCCGTTCAGCTCGGCGTTGGCGCGGCAGGCTTCCAGGGCCAGCGGGTCGAGGTCGCAGGCCACCACCTCGGCGGCGCCGGCCTTGGCTGCGGCGATGGCGGCGACGCCCGATCCTGCGCCGAAGTCCAGCACGCGCTTGCCGGCCACCCAGTCGGGTCTTGAAGCCAGCCAGCGCGCCAGGGCCAGGCCGCTGGCCCAGCAGAAGCACCAGTAGGGCGGCTCTTCGAGGATGCGCCGGGTTTCTTCGGGGCTGAAGGCGCGGTCCATGTTGCTGGCGTCGATCAGCCAGAGCTTGAGATCGGTGCCGGGCAGGGTCTCGACGCTGAGGCTGGCGTCGCCGAGCAACTGGTTCAGGGCCTGTTGCAACTGCTGCGGGGGCTTCATGGCGCAGGCACCATCTGCAGTGGGCCCAGGGCGCGGCTTTCCGGCTGCAGGATGAGGATCGGCCGCAGCTTGAGGATCAGCCGCCCGGACAGGCTGGCGCGGCCACGCAGCTCCACCCGCTCGCCACGGGGAAAGGATTCGGGGTTGAACAGCAGGCGGAACGGCAGCGGGCCGCCGTTGCCGTTCAGCACCAGGCTGGCCAGCAGGCGTTGTGGGCGGCCGCGGGAGTCGATCTGCAGCAGGGCCAGCTCCACTTCGCTGCCTTCCGGCGGCAGCTGCAGCGAGCCGCTGAGTTCACGCAGATGCATGGGCGTGGCCGCCTCCACCTTGGGCGGCGCGCTGGCCGGCTTGGCCGGGGCGGGCGGCTCGCTGGCGCAGGCCGCCAGCAAGGTGGCCAGGAGAAGTGGGAGGAGTGGGCGCATGCGGGCTTCCTATCTCTGTGCGCGGGCCTTATAGCGCAAAGCCGTCGGCTTGTCTTGCCTCGGGGATGCGCTACCATGGTCCACCTTTATCCGCCGATAGCCCTCGAACGCCATGCACTGTCCCTTCTGCGGCGCCCACGACACCAAGGTCATAGATTCGCGGTTGGTCGCCGAGGGCGACCAGGTGCGCCGGCGTCGCGAGTGCCTGGCCTGCGAAGAGCGTTTCACCACCTTCGAGACCGCCGAACTGGTGATGCCCCGCCTCATCAAGCAGGACGGCAGCCGCCAGCCCTTCGACGAGGACAAGCTGCGTGCCGGCATGCAGCGCGCGCTGGAGAAGCGCCCGGTGAGCATCGAGCGCCTGGAAGCGGCCATCGCCCATATCAAGCACAAGCTGCGTGCCACCGGCGAGCGCGAGGTGAAGTCGCGGGTGCTGGGCGAACTGGTGATGGCCGAACTGCAGAAGCTCGACGAAGTCGCCTATATCCGCTTCGCCTCGGTCTACCGCCGCTTCCAGGACCTCAACGAGTTCCGCGAGGAGATCGAGCGCCTGGCCCGCGAGCCGTCGAAAGACTGATGGCCGGCAACGATCAGGCCCACATGGCCCGCGCCCTGGAGCTGGCGCGCAAAGGCATCTACTCCACCCATCCCAACCCGCGCGTGGGCTGCGTCATCGTCCGCGATGGCCAGGTGGTGGGCGAAGGCTGGCACGTCCGCGCCGGCGAGCCGCATGCCGAGGTCCACGCCCTGCGCCAGGCCGGCGAGCTGGCCCGTGGCGCCACCGCCTACGTCACCCTCGAACCCTGCAGTCACCATGGCCGCACGCCACCCTGCGCCGATGCCCTGGTGGCCGCCGGTGTCGGGCGCGTGGTGGCAGCGATGCAGGACCCCAATCCCCAGGTCGCCGGCAACGGTCTCAAGCGCCTGGCCGATGCCGGCATCGCCGTGCAGAGCGGCGTGCTGGAGACCGAGGCGCGGGCGCTGAACGCCGGCTTCATCAAACGCATGGAGCAGGGCCTGCCCTTCGTGCGGGTCAAGCTGGCCATGAGCCTGGACGGCCGCACCGCCATGGCCAGCGGTGAAAGCCAGTGGATCACCGGCCCCGAGGCCCGCGCCGCGGTGCAGCGCCTGCGTGCCCGCGCCAGCGTGGTGCTGACCGGCGCCGATACCGTGCTCACCGATGCCGCGCGCCTGACCGTGCGCCCGGACGAGCTGGGCCTGGACCCTGAACTCACCGCGCTGGCTGTCAGCCGCCCGCCGCTGCGGGTGTTGGTGGATGGCCGCCTGCGGGTGCCCGCTTCCGCGCCCTTTTTCCAGGCCGGTCCGGCGCTGGTGGCGACCGTGACGGAGAGCGCTCCGTATCCGGGCCACGAGCTGCTGGCGCTGCCCGGCGCCGACGGCCACATCGACCTGCGCCGGCTGCTACTGGAACTGGCCTCCCGCGGCGCCAACGAGGTGCTGGTCGAGGCCGGCCCGCGACTGGCCGGCGCCTTCGCCCGTGCCGGACTGGTGGACGAGTACCAGATCTTCATCGCCGCCAAGTTCCTCGGCTCCAGCGCCCGTCCGTTGCTGGACTGGCCCCTTGAGCGGATGGCCGAGGCCCAGGAACTGAAGATCGTCGAGATGCGCGCCGTGGGCGACGACTGGCGCGTCATCGCCGTTCCCCGCCGGACTGCATGAGTGCCCGTCCGCGCGCATGGCGCGAGCAGCCGATGCAAGTTCGCCACGACTGTGATAAAACGCCTGCCAGCCATCATTCGATGCATGGCTGAAACGTTCTCAGGGCGGGGTGCAAGTCCCCACCGGCGGTGATTGCGCAGAAAGCGCATAGCCCGCGAGCGCTCGTTGATGACGAGGTCAGCAGACCCGGTGCGATCCCGGGGCCGACGGTAATAGTCCGGATGAAGAGAGAACGGGATTGCCTGCCTGGGCCAGGGTACGTCCGTGCCTGCACCCGCCAGATCCCTTTCGATCCGATACGCCCTGTTTTTCACGAAACAGGAGTTCCATCGATGTCACATGCAACAGCCCACACCCTTCCGGCGCCGGCGGCCCGCCTGCGCGCGGACGAAGGGCGGGCGCCTATAATGCGTCTTTCGCCGGCCTCGGCCGGTCCGCAGCACGTTCTGGAGGTCCCATGTTCACCGGCATAATCGAAGCCATCGGCACTATCCGCGCACTGACGCCCAAGGGCGGCGACGTGCGCGTCCTGGTGGAAACCGGCAAGCTGGATCTCTCCGACGTCAAGCTGGGCGACAGCATCGCGGTCAACGGCGTCTGCCTCACCGCGGTGGAGCTGCCGGGCAACGGCTTCTGGGCCGACGTCAGCCGCGAGACCCTGGCCTGCACCGCTTTCGACGACCTGAAGCCCGGCAGCCCGGTCAACCTGGAAAAGGCCCTGACCCCCACCAGCCGCCTGGGCGGCCACCTGGTCAGCGGCCATGTCGACGGCATCGGCGAGGTGGTGATGCGGGAAGACAATGCCCGTGCCGTGCAATTCAGGATTCGCGCACCGCGTGAACTGGCGAAATACATTGCCCTGAAAGGGTCGATCACGGTCGACGGCACCAGCCTGACGGTGAACGCGGTCAATGGCGCCGAGTTCGAGCTGACCATAGTCCCGCACACCCTGGGCGAGACCATCATGGCCGACTACCGACCCGGACGCCGGGTCAACCTGGAAGTCGACTTGCTGGCCCGCTACCTGGAACGCCTGCTGCTTGGCGACAAGGCTGCCGAGCCCCAGGCGTCCGGCCTGACCGAAAGCTTCCTCGCCGAACACGGCTACCTCAAACACTGAATTCATAAGGAGGGCCCATGGCTCTCAACAGCATCGACGAACTGATCGAAGACATCCGCCAGGGCAAGATGGTCATCCTCATGGATGACGAGGATCGCGAGAACGAAGGCGACCTGATCATGGCCTCCGAGTGCGTGCAGGCCGAGCACATCAACTTCATGGCCAAGTTCGCCCGTGGCCTGATCTGCATGCCCATGACCCGCGAGCGCTGCGAGCTGCTCAAGCTGCCGCTGATGGCGCCGCGCAACGGCTCCGGCTTCGGCACCAAGTTCACCGTCTCCATCGAGGCGGCCGAGGGCGTCACCACCGGCATCTCCGCCGCCGACCGCGCACGCACCGTACAGGTGGCCGCGGCCAAGAGCGCCAAGGCCGAAGACATCGTCAGCCCCGGCCATATCTTCCCGCTGATGGCTCAGCCGGGCGGCGTGCTGGCCCGCGCCGGCCACACCGAAGCGGCTTGCGACCTCTCGCGCATGGCCGGCTTCGAGGCGAGCGGGGTGATCTGCGAGATCATGAACGACGACGGCACCATGTCCCGTCGCCCTGAGCTTGAAGCCTTCGCCGCCGAGCACGGGATCAAGATCGGCACCATCGCCGACCTCATCCACTACCGCCTGATCCACGAGCGCACCGTCGAGCGCATCGCCGAGCAGCCGCTGGACAGCGAACTGGGCCACTTCAACCTGGTGACCTACCGCGACGCCGTGGAAGGCGACGTGCACATGGCGCTGACCCTGGGCAAGATCTGCCCGGAAGAACCGACCCTGGTGCGGGTGCACAACATGGACCCGCTGCGCGACCTGTTCATGGTCAACCAGGCCGGCCGCTGGAGCCTGCGTGCCGCGATGTCCGAGGTGGCCAAGGCTGGCAGCGGCGTGGTGCTGCTGCTGGGCACCCCGCTCACCGGCCCGCAGCTGCTGGCCCATCTGGAGCGCCAGCTGGGGGCTGAAACCAAGGTCACCAACCCGACCACCTACAGCACCGTCGGTGCCGGATCGCAGATTCTCCGCGACCTCGGGGTGCGCAAGATGCGCCTGATGAGCTCGCCGATGAAGTTCAACGCGATATCCGGTTTCGACCTGGAAGTTGTAGAATACCTGCCCGCTGAATGACCCGCAGGGCTCCGACCATCAAGGCCGGGGCCCTCGCTCTTTAATTGACGAGAACTCGCCCATGTCCCTGAAGACCATCGAAGGTACCTTCATCGCCCCCAAAGGCCGCTATGCCCTGGTGGTCGGCCGTTTCAACAGCTTCGTCGTGGAAAGCCTGGTGAGTGGCGCCGTAGACGCCCTGGTCCGCCACGGTGTCAGCGAAAGCGACATCACCCTCATCCGTGCTCCCGGCGCTTTTGAAATTCCGCTGGTGGCCCAGAAGGTCGCCCAGCAAGGCGAGTACTCCGCCATCATCGCCCTCGGCGCGGTCATTCGCGGCGGCACCCCGCATTTCGAATACGTTGCCGGCGAGTGCACCAAGGGCCTGGCCCAGGTTTCCATGGAGTTCGGCGTACCGGTCGCCTTCGGCGTGCTGACCGTCGATTCCATCGAGCAGGCCATCGAGCGTTCCGGTACCAAGGCCGGCAACAAGGGTGCCGAAGCCGCCCTGTCCGCCCTGGAGATGGTCAGCCTGCTGGCTGCCCTGGAGGCCAAGTGAGCAACCCAGAAGGTTCGGCGCCCAAGGCACCGAAAGGCAAGATCGCAGCCCGTCGCCAGGCCCGCAGCCTGGCGATGCAGGCGCTCTACTCCTGGCACATCGCCGGCCAGCCGCTCAACGAGATCGAGGCGCAGTTCCGCGTCGACAACGATTTCAGCACGGTAGACGGTGCCTACTTCCACGAGATCCTCCACGGCGTGCCGCGCCAGAAGACCGAGATCGACGCGGCCTTCCTGCCCTGCCTGGACCGTGCCCTCGAGGAAGTGGACCCGGTCGAGCTGGCGATCCTGCGCCTGTCCACCTTCGAACTGATGAACCGTCAGGACGTGCCGTACCGCGTGGTGATCAACGAAGGCATCGAGCTGGCCAAGGTGTTCGGCGCCACCGACGGACACAAGTTCGTCAACGGCGTGCTGGACAAGCTGGCGCCGCGCCTGCGTGCCGCCGAAGTCCGTGGCGGCAAGCGCTGATCGCAGCCCTGAAGTGGGTGAGTTCGAGCTGATCCGCCGCTTCTTCGCCTCCGCCGCCTGTGCGGCGGGCGGCGAAGGCATTGCCCTTGGCATAGGTGACGATTGCGCCCTGCTGCAACTGCCGCCCGGCGAGCAACTGGCCGTGTCCACCGACACCCTGGTGGCCGGCGTGCACTTCCCGCAGGATGCCGACCCCTTCCTGCTCGGCCAGCGCGCCCTGGCGGTTTCCGCCAGCGACCTGGCGGCCATGGGCGCTGCGCCCGTGGCCTTCACCCTTGCCCTGACCTTGCCCGACGCCCGTGCCGACTGGCTGGACGGCTTCGCCCGTGGCCTCTGCGCCATGGCGCGGGACTGCCGGCTGGGGCTGGTGGGCGGCGATACCACCCGCGGCCCGCTGAGCCTGACCCTGACCGTGTTCGGCCGCCTGCCCGCGGGCCAGGCGCTGACCCGCTCCGGTGCGCGCCCCGGTGACCTGCTCTGCGTCGGCGGCAGCCTGGGCGATGGCGCCGGCGCCCTGCCGCTGGTACTGGGCGAGCGGAAGGACGACGGCCCTGATGCGCACTACCTGCTGCAACGCTACTGGGCGCCGCAACCGCAGCTGGCCCTGGGCGAAGCCTTGCGCGGCCGGGCCACGTCGGCGCTGGATATCTCCGACGGCCTCCTGGCCGATTGCGGCCATATCGCCAGGGCCTCTGGCGTGGCGCTGCTGGTGGAGGCCGCACGGTTGCCGCTGTCACCGGCCCTGGCCGGGCTCTTTCCCAGGGAATTCGCCCTCAATTGTGCGCTGGCCGGTGGCGATGACTACCGCCTGGCCTTTACCCTGCCCGCCAGCGAACTGGCAGGCATCCAGGCCGACTGGCCGGAGGTGGCGGTGATCGGCCGGGTCGAGGCGGGGCAGGGCGTGCACCTGCTGGACAAGGCTGGCGCCGAACTGCAACCGCCGGCGCTGGGCTATCAACATTTCGGGAGTCAAGGTGACTGATCACGAGTCGGCCACGCCGCAACCCATCCCCCACTCGGTGTGGACCAATCCCTGGCACTTCATCGCCTTCGGTTTCGGCTCGGGCACCCTGCCCAAGGCACCGGGTACCTGGGGTTCGCTGGTGGCGTTGCCCTTCATCCCGCTCTGGCAGATGCTGCCGGACTGGGGCTACTGGCTGATGCTGGGGCTGACCATGCTGTTCGGCTTCTGGCTGTGCGGCAAGGTGGCCGATGACCTGCGGGTGCACGATCATGAAGGCATCGTCTGGGACGAGATGGTCGGCATGTGGATCACCCTCTGGCTGGTGCCGGAAGGCTGGCACTGGCTGCTGCTGGGCTTCCTGGTGTTCCGCGTGATGGACATCCTCAAGCCCTGGCCGATCCGCTGGATCGACCGCCACGTCCATGGCGGCGTGGGAATCATGCTCGACGATGTGCTGGCCGGCGTCTTCGCCTGGCTGGCCATGCAGCTGATCATCTGGGGCCTGGCCTAGGCCGTGATGCCGCCCGGGCAGGTCGAGCCCGCCTTCGTTCATTGCAAGCGAGTCTTTTCTTCGACTAGGACCTGGAGACACCCCCATGCTGCGCCTTGATCTGTCTACCATCGCCTTTCTGCTGGCGCTCTGCCCGGTGTTCGCGAACGCGACCCAGGTGCAGGTGGTGGGACTCTTTCCCGGCGCCGCGGTGCTCAATGTCGATGGCCAGCGCAAGCTGGTGAAGGTGGGCCAGACCGGCCCCGGCGGCGTGCAGGTGATCAGCGCTGACAGCAAGGGCGCGGTGTTGCGCGTCGACGGCGTGGAACGCAGCTACGGCCTGTCCCGCGAGTACAACCAGGCCGGTAGCTCCGGCGCACCGCAGAAGACGCAGATGAGCATCGCCCGTGGCAACAACGGGCACTTCCAGGTGGCTGGCTCCATCGACGGCCATCCGGTGCAGTTCCTGGTGGATACCGGCGCCACCAGTGTCGCCATGAATGAGGGCCAGGCGCGCCGCCTGGGCGTCGACTACCGGGTCAAGGGCCAGCCAATGAAGGCCAGCACCGCCGCCGGCACGGTCAACGCCTGGCGGGTGACCTTCGACCGGGTCAAGGTTGGCGGCATCGAGGTGCTCGGTGTGGAAGGCGCGGTGATCGAAGGCGAGGCGCCAGTCGACGTGCTGCTGGGGATGAGCTTCCTCAACCGGGTGCGCTGGCGCGAAGAACAAGGTGTACTGCTACTGGAGTCCAAGTTTTAGTACGGGCTCCCTTCGAGCCATTCGATACTTATCCCCAACTATTCAATCTGACCTGCCGGTTAAACCTGCTGATACAATGCCGGCCTTGCCAATTTCCAGGAGCCCTACGGTGTCTGTCGTTTTCGTCGCCGCCTCCCAGCTGCCCACACCCTTCGGTGTGTTCACCATGCACGGCTTCCTCGATGAGGCCAGCGGCAAGGAGCACGTTGCCCTGACGCTGGGTGACGTTGCCAACGGCGAACCTGTCCTGGGCCGCCTGCACTCCGAATGCCTCACCGGCGACGCGCTGTTCAGCCTGCGTTGCGATTGCGGCTTCCAGCTCGAAGCTGCCCTGCGCGCCATCGCCGATGCCGGCTGCGGCGTGCTGCTCTACCTGCGCCAGGAAGGCCGCGGCATCGGCCTGTTGAACAAGATCCGCGCCTACGAGCTGCAGGATGGCGGCGCCGATACCGTAGAAGCCAACGAGCGCCTGGGTTTCGGCGCCGACCAGCGCGACTACGCCATGTGCCAGCCGATGCTCGAGCACCTGGGCGTCCGCGCCATCAAGCTGATGACCAACAACCCGCGCAAGGTCAAGGCGCTGGAAAGCTACGGCCTCAACGTGGCTGAGCGGGTGCCCCTGCATACCGGCCTGAACAAGCACAACCGCAAGTACCTGGCGACCAAGGCCGGCAAGCTCGGGCACATGCTCGGCAACATGCACCAGGCGGAAGCCGAGCTGTGACCCGCAAGGAAGTCCGCCGGCGGCTGGCCCTGGCCTGGTGGCTCCAGGTGGGTTATACCCTGGCGCCGCTCGTTGTGCTGACCTACCTGCTAGGCGATACCGAGCCGGTGCTGCCGATGCTGCAGATGCCCCTGTTCATCGTCGCCATGGCCTCCATGTTCGTCAGCCTGCCGCTGTTTTCCGCCTACAAGCGCGCGCTGGTGGCTACCGAAGCCGTCCTGGGCCGTGCCGAAGAACCCGGCGCCTGGCTGGAACTGGCCCGGCGCCGGCGCATCGCGTTCCTCGCCGCGGGCCTGCCGGCCTGGATTGCCGCCCTGGCGGTGTTCGTCGGCCTGAACACCGTGGCGCTGATCCTTCTTGCCCTGGGCAGCCTGGTGCTGCTCTACCTCTACCGAATTCCCCGCCAGCTCGGCTGATGCGCCGGCTGCTCGCCTTCCTGCTGCTGTGCCTGGCGCTGCCCGCCGCGGCGCAGCTGCGGGTGGTCAGCCTGGCGCCTTCCCTCAGCGAAACCATGCTCGACCTCGGCGCCGGCGACCTGCTGGTGGGCGTGCTCGACGGCGGCGAACGCCCGGCGGCGCTGGCCGGCCTGCCGTCGGTGGGGCTCTATGGCCAGTTGCAGCCGGAAAGCCTGCTCGCCCTCAGGCCCGACCTGGTGCTGCTCTGGCCCGACAGTGTCGGCGCCACCGGGCGCGAACAGTTGAAGCAGCTCGCGGTGCCGCAACTGGTGGTAGAGCCGCGCGACCTGGCGCAGCTGGCACAGTCCTTCATCCAGATAGGCGAGCGGGTCGGCCGCGCCGAACAGGGCCGCCGGCTGGCCGCGCGTTTCGAGGCGGGGCTCTCCGAGTTGCGTCAGCGCCATAGGCGCGAGGTGCCGCTGCAGGTGTTCTATCAGGTGTGGGACAAACCGCTCTATACCCTCGGTGGCAAGCAGATCGTCAGCGATGCCCTGCGTGCCTGCGGCGCGGAGAACGTCTTCGCCGACCTCGCCCTGCCGGCGCCCCAGGTAGGTGTAGAGGCTGTGCTGCAGCGCGACCCGGCGGTGATCCTGGTGAGCGACCCGACCCAGGCCGGCGCCTGGAAGGCCTGGCCGCAGCTGGCGGCGGTAAGGAAGGGGCAGGTCTGGCCCGTGCCGGACCGGGGGCTGGAGCGGCCGAGTTTCCAGATGCTGGCTGCTACCGAAAAACTCTGCCGATTGCTTGAACAGGCCAGGTAGGATGGGTGGAGCTCCGCGATACCCATCAACCCGTGCCGATGGGTATCGCTACGCTCCACCCATCCTACGAGACCGAGGCAAGTAGGTTGGGCTGAGCGCCAACCTACGGGGTCAGTGCCCGAGCAGCTCCAGCCGCTGACGAACCGACGCCTCGATGCCCTTGGCGTCCAGACCGCATTCGGCGAGCATTTCCGCCGGCTTGGCGTGTTCCACGTAGTAGTCCGGCAGGCCCAGGTGCAGCACGGGCTTGAGCAGGTTCTCGCGGGCGAGGAATTCGCTGACGGCGGCGCCGGCGCCACCCATCACGCTGTTTTCTTCGATTGTCACCAGCAGTTCGTGGCTGCCGGCCAGTTCGCGCACCAGGGCTTCGTCCAGGGGTTTGACGAAGCGCATGTCGACCACGGTGGCATCCAGGCTTTCGGCCACTTGCAGGGCCTCGGCCAGTTGCACGCCGAACACCAGCAGGGCGACTTTGGCGCCGCGACGGCGTACCACGCCCTTGCCGATTTCCACCGGCGCCAGGGTCGGGTCGATGGCCGCGTTGGGCCCGCTGCCGCGCGGGTAGCGCACCGCCGCCGGGCCTTCGAAGTGGTGGCCGGTGGTCAGCAGCAGGCGCAGTTCGTTCTCGTCGCTGGGGGTCATCACCAGCATGCCGGGGATGCAGCGCAGGAAGGACAGGTCGAAGCTGCCGGCGTGGGTCGGGCCGTCCTCGCCCACCAGGCCGGCGCGGTCGATGGCGAAAAGCACATCGAGGTTCTGCACCGCCACGTCATGGATCAACTGGTCGTAGCCGCGCTGGAGGAAGGTGGAGTAGATGGCCACCACCGGCTTGGCGCCGTCGCAGGCCATGCCCGCCGCCAGGGTCACCGCGTGCTGCTCGGCGATAGCGACGTCGAAGTAGCGATCCGGGAAGCGTTCGCTGAAGGCCACCAGGTCGGAGCCTTCCTTCATCGCCGGGGTGATGCCCACCAGGCGTGGGTCCTGCCCGGCCATGTCGCACAGCCACTGGCCGAAGACGTTCGAGTAGCGCGGGCCGGAGGCCTTCTTCGGTGCGGCCGGGGCGTTGATCGGTTCCAGTTTGGTGATGGCGTGGTAGCCGATGGGATCGACTTCCGCCGGGGCGAAGCCCTTGCCTTTCTTGGTCACCACATGGAGGAACTGCGGGCCCTTGAGGTCGCGCATGTTGCGCAGGGTGGCGACCAGGGTGGGCAGGTCGTGGCCGTCGATGGGGCCGATATAGTTCCAGCCGAGCTCCTCGAACAGGGTGCCGGGAACCAGCATACCCTTGGCGTATTCCTCGGTGCGGCGGGCGATTTCCCAGGCCCCGGGCAGGCGCGAGAGCACCTTCTTGCTGCCTTCGCGCATGCTGGCGTAGGTGCGGCTGGAGAGGATCTTCGCCAGGTAGTTGGACAGGCCGCCGACATTGTGCGAGATCGACATGTCGTTGTCGTTGAGGATCACCAGCATGTCGGCCTGCACGTCCGAAGCATGGTTGAGTGCCTCGAAGGCCATGCCGGCGGTCAGCGCGCCGTCGCCGATCACGGCGATGGACTTGCGATTCGAGCCCTGCATGCGCGCGGCGATGGCCATCCCCAAGGCGGCGCTGATGGAGGTGCTGGAGTGGCCGACGCCGAAGGTGTCGTACGCGCTTTCCACACGACGCGGGAAGGCGGCGATGCCGTCCTTCTGGCGCAGGGTGCCCATCTGCTCGCGGCGGCCAGTGAGGATCTTGTGCGGGTACGCCTGGTGACCCACGTCCCAGACCAGCCGGTCGTCCGGCGTGTCGTAGACGTAGTGCAGGGCGATGGTGAGTTCCACCACGCCGAGGCCGGCACCGAAGTGCCCGCCGGTCTGGCCGACCGTGTAGAGGAGGTACTGGCGCAGTTCGTCGGCCAGGGTTTCCAGCTCCGCCTCGCCGAGCCGGCGCAGCTCATCCGGCGTCGCCGCGCGGTCGAGCAGGGGCGTGACAGGGCGTTCGCGGGGAATCTCGTGGAACGTCGTGGGCATCAGGCGAATCGTTATAGGTAAAAAAGATGGCGCAGTTTACCTAAAAAAACAGCGGCAAGCTTCAAGCCATAAGCGCCAAGCTCTTGGCTGCTCGCTTTTACCAGGTATCCACGAAGCCCCGCTTCTTGCCCTCCCTCGCAGCGGCCGTGGGCGCTGCGTTCAGTCCACGCAGCAGCCAGGAGCGGGTTTCCTGCGGGTCGATCACGGCATCTATCTCCAGGAAGCTGGCCATATTGATCGCCTTGCCGTTCTGGTAGGCCTTGTCGACCATCTTCTGGAACAGCTTCTCGCGTTCTGCCAGGTCTTCCACGGCGGCCAGCTCCTTGGCGTAACCCAGGCGCACCGCGCCCTCCAGACCCATGGCGCCGAACTCGCCGCTGGGCCAGGCGATGGTGAACAGCGGCGAATGGAAGCTGCCCGCCGCCATGGCCTGGGCGCCCAGGCCGTAGCCTTTGCGCAGCACCACGGTGAAGAAGGGCACCGAGAGGCTGGCGGCGGCGACGAACATGCGCGAGACGTGGCGCACCGTGGCCTGCTTCTCCGACTCGGGACCGACCATGAAGCCGGGGGTGTCGCAGAGCGAGAGCATGGGAATGTCGAAGGCGTCGCACAGCTGCATGAAGCGCGCCGCCTTGTCGCCGGCCTGGGCGCCTATGGCGCCACCCAAGTGCATGGGGTTGTTGGCCAGCAGGCCGAAGGGCTTGCCTTCGATGCGGATGAAGGCGGTGGCCAGGCCAGGGGCGAATTGCCGCCGCAGTTCCAGCACCGAACCCTGGTCGGCCAGAATCTCGATCAGCGCGCGGATGTCGTAGACCCGCAGGCGGTTCTCCGGGATGGCATGGCGCAGCTCGCGTTGGTCGGCGCATTGCCAGTCGCCCAGGGCGCCCTGGAAATAGGACAGGTACTGCTTCGCCACCCGCACGGCCTCGGCTTCGTCCTCCACCAGCACGTCGATCACTCCATTGGGGCCCTGGACGCTGGTCGGGCCCACTTCTTCCGGCGCGAAGCTGCCCAGGCCGCCGCCTTCGATCATGGCCGGGCCGGCCATGCCGATGCTGGCGTTGCGGGTGGCGATGATCACGTCGCAGCAACCGAGCAGCGCGGCGTTGCCGGCGAAGCAGCGGCCGGACACCACCCCCACCAGCGGCACCAGACCGGAGAGCCGGGCCATGCCGACGAAGGTGTGGCAGTCCAGCCCGGCCACGCCGACGAAGTCCGAGTCGCCCGGCCGGCCGCCGCCGCCCTCGGCGAACAGCACGAGGGGCAGGCGCCATTGTTCGGCGAGGCCGAGCATGCGGTCAGTCTTCTTGTGGTTCATCACCCCCTGGGTGCCGGCGAACACCGTGTAGTCGTAGGCGATGGCCATGCAGCGCGCGGCCTCGTTGCCGAACTGCGTGGCGTTCACCGTGCCGAGGCCAGCCACCAGGCCATCCGCCGGGCTCTGCTCGATCAGCTCTTCCAGCGAGCGGCGCCGGCGCTGGGCCGCCAGGGCAAGGGCGCCGTATTCGATGAAACTGCCGGCATCCAGCAGGTCGTCGAGGTTCTCGCGGGTGGTGCGTTGGCCGGTCTTGCGCCGCCTGGCCACCGCCTGTGGGCGGCGCGCATCCGTGGTGATGGCGTGGCGTTCCAGCACTTCGGCGAGATCGGCGCGGATATGCCCGAGATCGAGGCTTTCTTCGGTCTGCACGGCATCGCCGGCCACCTCGGCCGGCTCCAGGAACAGCAAGGGCGCGCCTTCGAAAAGGCTGCCACCCGGGGCCACGGCCAGCGCACGGACGATGCCGCCCTGGCTGGCCTTGACCACGAATTCCATCTTCATCGCCTCCAGCACCGCAACCGGCTGGCCGGCGGCGACGGCATCGCCCACCTGCACGTCGAGGCTCACCAGCACGCCCTGGCTGGGGGCGTTCAGGGGTATGCAGCCGGCCGGCGCTTCCACCTGGCCGGTCAGCTCCGTGCCGGCGCCGGTCGCGCCACTGACGAACAGATGCGGATGGGCCGCCTGCTGGGCCGCCAGCAGTTCGCCGATCTCCCGTTCGATGAAGCGGGTGTCCACGCCCTGCGCCAGTTCCGGCCGGCGCAGCAGGTTCTGCAGGAAATGGATGTTGCTTGCCACCCCTTCCAGGCGGAATTCGCAGAGGGCCCGGTAGGCTCGACGCAGGGCGGCGGGCAGGTCGTCGCCCTGGACGATCAGTTTGGCCAGCAGAGAGTCGTAGCTGGGGCTGGTCTGGTAGCCGGCATAGCCGTAGCCGTCGACCCGGATACCCGGCCCGCTGGGCGGCTCGTAGGCGCTGATCCGGCCGCCAGCGGGGCGAGCGCTGCCGTCGGCCTGCATGCTTTCCAGGTTGATCCGCAATTGCACGGCGAAACCACGCGGGGCGACGGGCTCCAGCAGGCCCAGGTCGGCCAGCCTGGCGCCCATGGCCAGGCGCAGCTGCGCTTGCACCAGGTCGACGCCGGTCACCGCCTCGGTGATGCAGTGCTCCACCTGGATGCGTGGGTTGGCCTCCATGAACACGAAGTCACCGCGCGCGGCATCCACCAGGAACTCGAAGGTGCCGAGGCCGCGGTAGCCGACGGCGGCAGCCAGGGTCAGCGCGGCGTCGAGGATGCGCCGTCGCAGGCTGGCGTCCAGCTCGGGCGCCGGGGCGATCTCGATCACCTTCTGGTGGCGGCGCTGCAGGCTGCAGTCGCGCTCCCAGAGGTGGGTCACCCGCTCGCCGTCGCCCAGCACCTGGACTTCGATATGCCGGGCATTCTCGATCAGGCGTTCGACATAGAGCTCGCCGCTGCCGAAGGCCGCGCGCGCCTCGGACTGGCAGCGCTCGAAGGCCCGTTCCAGCTCCGCCGCCTCGCGCACCGCGCGCATGCCGCGACCGCCGCCGCCGGCCAGCGCCTTGAGCATGATGGGGCCACCCTCCAGCAGGGCACGGGCTTCGTCCAGGCTCGTGGCGCTGTTACTGCCGTCGGCCAGGGGCAGGCCGCAACGGGCCGCCAGTTCGCGGGCGCGGGCCTTGTCGCCGAACAGTTCCAGGGCCTCGGCGGAAGGGCCAACGAAACGGATGCCGGCCGCCTCGCATTGCCGCGCGAAATCGGCGTTCTCGCTGAGGAAGCCATAGCCGGGGTGCACCGCGTCGCAGCCGTGCTGGCGGGCGATTTCCACCAATTGCGCGGCGTCCAGGTAGGCCGCTGCGCCACGACCTTTCAGCGCCACCGCGCGGTCGGCCTTGCGCAGGTGCAGGGAATCGCCGTCGTCCTCGGCGTACACCGCGACGCTCAGGATGCCCAGTTCGGCGGCAGCGCGGGCGATGCGGATGGCGATCTCGCCACGGTTGGCGATCAGCAGGGACTGGATGGCTCTGTTCACGGCGGAGGTCCTTGGCGTGGGATCCAGCGATCTTAGGCAGTGCAGGCTGGCCACCGCAGCCAACTGTGCCGTGACGAATACCCACCACTCAGGGCGGTTGATGATCCGGTGACACGGAATGTCCGAATCGGCCCTTGTCGCCCCCTGCGCGCTGCAGTATCTGTGGCGCCTCTGCCATCACAAGGACTTGCCATGAATGAACTGCTGCACAGCCTGGAC
Source organism: Pseudomonas sp. BN417 (assembly GCF_029871205.1). Classification (GTDB taxonomy): domain Bacteria; phylum Pseudomonadota; class Gammaproteobacteria; order Pseudomonadales; family Pseudomonadaceae; genus Metapseudomonas. The sequence continues at coordinate 64,393 of NZ_SSOJ01000161.1, forward strand.
TGGGTGCTGCCCCTGCGCAGCGAGGGACTGACCCCGCTGATGCGCTTCTTCACCCTGCTGGGCTACGAGAAGTTCATCCTGTTCTTCCTGCCCCTGGGCTACTGGGCCTGGAACCGTGGCATATTCCTGCGCCTGCTGGTGCTGGTGGCCGTCACCGCGCTGCTCAACGCCTGGCTCAAGGATTACTGGCAGGACCCGCGGCCGGACATCGCACTGCGCATGGACCATGAAGTGGGCGACAGCTTCGGCCTGCCCAGCGGCCATGCGCAGATCGCCGTGGTCATCTGGTTCTGGCTGGCCTTCGAGCTGCGCCGCGCCTGGGCCTGGGTGGTCAGTGGCGTGGTGGTGACGGGGATCATCTTCAGCCGCCTCTACCTCGGCGCCCACGATGTGGAAGACGTGCTGGGCGGCTCGCTGCTGGGCATCGCCACCCTGCTGGCGTTTTCCCAGGTGCGCCACTGGCGCTGGTGGGCCGGCGCCCACGGCGCCTGGCACCAGGGGCTGCTCCTGCTGGTGTTCCTGCTCGCCTGGCTGACCTGGCCGGGGGCGGCGCCGAGCTATGTGCCGCTGCTGGCGGGGCTGATGGCCGGGGTGCTGTTCGGCTTCCGGCAGTTGCCGTTCTCCGCCGAGGTCGCCACCTGGCGCCGCCTGCTGGCGGCGGCCATCGGCGCCGTGGCTTTCATCCTGTTGCAGAAGTCGCTGAAGCTGGCCGGCGCCGCCTGGCCGCTGGACCCGCAACTCTGGCAGGGCCTGCGCGGGCTGGTCATGGGGCTGTTCGTGGCGCTGGCGATGCCTTGGCTGCTGGTGCGGCTGCGGCTGCTGGCGATGCAGCGCAAGGCGGAACCCGAAGCGCTGGTCGGCACGGCTGCCTGAAGCGGGGTTGTGCCGAATTCGGCATCGGGTGCGGGGAATAGGACCAAGCGGGAACGGGGCATACGGGCCACTGTAGCGGCTGGCTATAGAGGAGAGATGCCCCATGATCCACATGACCCTGGAAGAAGTCCGCGAGCTGGTGGAGTCGGTGCTGCGTCGCCATGGCTTCAGCGAGCCCCATGTGCAGGCGGTGGCCGCCACCATAGTGGCCGGCGAGCGCGATGGCTGCGCTTCCCACGGGGTGTACCGTCTGCCCGGATGCATCGGCACGCTGAAGGCCGGCAAGGTTTCGCCGGCCGCCGAGCCCGAGGTTTTCGATACTGCACCTTCGGTAGTGCGCGTCGATGCCCACGGCGCCTTCGCCCAGTGCGCCTTCCGGGCCGGCCTGCCGCTGCTGGTGGAAAAGGCCCGTAGCCAGGGCATCGCCATCCTTGCGATCAACCGCTGCGTGCACTTCTCCGCGCTCTGGCCGGAGATCGAACCCCTCACCGAACAGGGCCTGGTAGCCCTGGCCTTCACCCCCAGCCACGCCTGGGTCGCGCCGGCAGGCGGGATCAAGCCGCTGTTCGGCACCAACCCCATCGCCTTCGGCTGGCCGCGTCCGGGCAAGCCGCCGTTCATCTTCGACTTCGCCACCAGCGCTGCCGCCCGCGGCGAAATCGACCTGCATCGCCGCGCCGGCAAGCCAATTCCCCTGGGATGGGGCATCGACCAGGACGGCCAGCCCACCACCGACCCGCTCACCGCGCTCAATGGCGCCATGCTCACCTTCGGCGGCCACAAGGGCTCGGCCCTGGCGGCCATGGTGGAGCTGATCGCCGGCCCCATGATCGGCGACCTGACCAGTGTCGAGTCCCTGGCTTTCGATGAGGGCAGCAAGTCATCGCCCTACGGCGGCGAACTGATCATCGCCATCGATCCGCGGCGCATTCTCGGTGCCGAAGCCGATCAGCATTTGCAGCGGGCAGAGGCGGTGTTCGAGGGCATGCTCGGGCAGGGGGCTCGGCTGCCATCGCAGCGTCGCTACGAAGCGCGGGCGCGCAGTGCAGTGAAGGGGGTGAGAATTCCCGAGGCGTTGTATGCGGAGATTCAGGCGCTGCTGGCCTGACGACGTTGTTGGTACCGCCGCTCAGAGGCGGGCAACGCCTTTGTGTGGCGGCGACTGTTGTCGCTCAGAAACGCCAGGTCATGCTGCCACTCAGGGCCTGAATCCAGGCGTCTTCGAACTCTCCGGAGACACGCTTCGGTTCGTTCGGCGGAAAAGCCTTTTCCTGGGTGATCGGCATGTCACCCATCCATACCATCTCGTAGCTCAGGTTGAAGGAAGTCTGCTTGTCCAAGGCATAAGTCACACCGGTGCCCAGGCGCCAGTTTTCGCTCATCGGCACCGTCAGGGTGCGGTTGTGGTCGCTGACCGGCGAGCTGTCGTAGGCTGCGCCGAAGTTCAACAGCAATAGCGGGGTGGCCTGGTATTGGGTGCCTAGGGACAGGTGCCAGGTGTCGCGGTAGTTCGCATCCAGGGTGGTTTCGCGAGGATCGCTGGTATCCAGTTGCACACCGATTTCGCCGAAGGTCGACCAATCCTGCCAACCGACGCTGGCCAAGAATGCCCAATCAGGATTCAGGGCATGGTAGAGGCTGACCGTCAGGGTCTGCGGAACCTGCATGTCGAGTTGGGTGTTCGCGCCGAGTACGCCACGATTGGCGAGCAGGGTGGAAACGCCGCGGTCCAGGCCTTCAGGGTTCAGACTGTCCTCGAAGTCGAGGTCGATTTCGCTGGTGTAGCTCACCCCGATGCGAGTACCCGGCTGCCGCCTGGGGCCCACTCCATGGCGTTGCCGCTGTCCCCGCCCGGGATGTTGCTGCCGGCATCCTGTGAAAACTCCAGGTTGCCGTGCAGCATCTGGGCGCCCGCTGTGATCTGCGTACCCGGCAGGTATACCAGGCCGGCGACATTGCTGGCCAGGGTGCTGGGGCCTTGGGCGCGGGCGGCAGCGCCAGCGTTGGCCAGGCCAACGTTGTCGGTGCCGATTTCATAAAGCATCAGGCCACCGGCCATGGCCGGCGATTGCAGCAGCAGGGCAAGGCTGCCGATGGCACTGCGGTTGGGCCACTTCGACGGGCTGAATATGGCGTTCTTCCTTGCAGGGTTTGGAGTAGAGCTGCCAGTACACCGCGGGCCGGGTGATGTGCCCGGCCCGCGAAGGTTGCCTAGTGCACCTGGACCGTGACCTTGTCGATCTGTCCGGTGAAGACAGAACCACGTTCGGAGCCGATGGTCTCGACTACCGGTGTGCCCAGGTCGACCCCGATATCCGCCGTCTCATCCGCGGAGAATATGATCGGTTGCGTATGTTCGATTCGCCCCTCGGCCACCTTCTCATCGTTGACATAAAGGGTGCCCATTCCGCCTTTGCCCATTCCGCCACCGTCATAGGCGAAGTCGAAACGGATGACGGCCTTGCCAGATGGCAGTGGTTTGCTGGCAGCAACCGAATAGCGCTGCATGCCGAGGAAGTTGTAGTCATAGGCGGGCACGCCGTTCTTGACGTACAGCGACCAGCCGCCGAAGCGCCCGCCCTGCGCGATGAGCGTGCCATTGGCATTGTCTTGCGGTACGGCGACCTCGGCGATGATGGTCTTGGATTTGTTCTTCACATCGATGAAGACGTTCTCCATCATCCCCGTCATGCCTTCGCCCAGCACCAGCGAGGTTCGCCCTTCCATCAGGTCTGGCCGACCCACCGCCGAGGCGATGCCGCGCTCCAGCGACCGGTCGTCGATCGGCAGTACATGGTGCACCTCGGCTTCCTTGAGAAACACGGCTTGCAGCTCCTTGAGCTTGGCGGGTTGCTGGGCGGCCAGGTCCTTGGTCAGGCTGAAGTCGTTTTTCACGTCGTACAGTTCCCACGTATCGCTTTCCAGCGGGCCGCGCGGTGTTCTTTCCCAGGGCGCTCGGTGGATGGTGCGGGCGAACCAGCCATCGTGGTAGATGGCGCGGTTGCCGTTGATTTCAAAGTATTGCGTAGTGTGCTGTTCCTTCGCCTTGGAGTCATCGAAGCTGTACATCAGGCTGGTGCCTTCCATGGGAATCTGGGGGGTGCCATTGACCGACTTGGGTTCAGGTAATCCAGCCGCCTCGAGGATGGTCGGCGCCACGTCGATAACATGGCTGAATGGGGTGCGAATCTCGTTCTTCGCCTTGATGCCTTTCGGCCAGTGCACCACCATGCCGTTGCGCGTCCCGCCGAAGTCCGAGGCGACCTGTTTCATCCAGCCGAACGGGGCGTCCAGCGCCACTGCCCAGCCCGCCGCCATGTGTGGGTAGGTTTCGGGGCTGCCCCACTTGTCGATGACCTTCAGGAGGTCGGGCACCTTCTCGTGCACGCCATTGAAGTAGGTGTATTCGTTGAACATGCCGTTTTCGCCACCTTCACCGCTGGTGCCGTTGTCGCCGGCGATGTAGAAGACCAGCGTGTTATCGGCCTGGCCAGTCGCCTCGACAGCTTCCAGCATGCGGCCGATCTCATGGTCGGTGAAGTCGAGGTAGGCGGCGAACACTTCGACCTGGTGGGCGAACAGACGCTGCTCGTCAGCCGAGAGCTTGTCCCAGTCCTTGATGGCGACCGGTTTCGGCGCGAGCTGGGTACCCGGCGGAACGATGCCCATCTTGATCTGGCGGGCCAGCGTTTCCTCGCGCAGCTTGTCCCAGCCCATGTCGAACTTGCCCTTCCACTTGGCAATCCACTCCTTGGGAACATGGTGTGGGGCATGGGTGGCGCCCGGTGCGAAGTAGACAAAGAACGGCTTATCCGGCGTCAGGGCCTTCTGGTACTTGATCCAGGCCACCGCCTTGTCGGTCATGTCCGTCATGAAGTGATAGCTGGGGTCATCCGGGAGTTCGACCTGCGTCACTCCGTCATAGAGATACGGCGCCCACTGGTTGGTTTCGCCACCGATGAAGCCATAGAACTTGTCAAAGCCCTGGTGCGTCGGCCAGCGGTCGAAGGGGCCGGAAACGCTGGCTTCCCAGACGGCCGTCTCATGCCACTTGCCGAATGCAGCGGTGCTGTAGCCGTTCAGACGCAGCATTTCTGCAACCGGTGCTGTTGCATTCGGGATCTGCCCGGTGTTGCCCGGAAAGCCTGTTGCCATCTCGGTGATGAACCCCATGTTTACCGTGTGGTGGTTGCGGCCTGACTTCAGCGCCGTACGCGTCGGTGAGCAAAGCGCTGTGGTGTGGAAGTTGTTGTAGCGCAACCCGCTCTGCGCCAGGCGATCCAGCGTTGGGGTCGGTATCGGCCCGCCGAAGGTGCTGGTGGCGCCGAAGCCCAGATCGTCGACGAGGACGATGACCACGTTAGGTGCGCCTGCCGGCGCCTTGACCTGGAACTGCGGCGGGGCCTTGGCCTTACGTACGTCCAGTTCGGTGTACAGCGGTCGTTTGGGTTCGGGGATGGGCAGGGTGGTGCGGTCGAGCTTGTCATTGTCGGTCTGGGCAACAACCAACGACGCAAAGAGCGCTGGGAGCAGGCCCAACAGTGCTAACGCATGGCGAAGTTCCATTGCGATCACTCCTGTGGATAGCAGTAGGGTTGAACATGCGTACTTCGGACCCCGGTACTGCCGATCCCCGCTCATCGGTTGAATCTAGACGAGATTTCTGCTGTTCACGCGATCGGACTTGATCTGGATCAAGTGCCAGTGATTTCCCTCGCAGGCGTCTGATGGTCTCCTGAGCACCTGCAAGCCGCTCAACGCCTCGCCTGTTGGGCAAACGAGGGATCGTCAGGATTCAGCTGGCCAAGCTGCTCGATCAGTTCTCGGGCTTGCTGCGACTGTCCCGCCTGCAGCAGGTAGTCGATCAGTGCCAGGCGCAGGCGGCGTTGCTCAGGGTGCGCTTCGACGTGCTGGTGCAGCAGGGCGATGGCTTCGGCAGGCTGGCCGGTGTCATGCAGGGCAATGGCCAGAACGTAGAGGTAGTCATGGTTGTCTGGTTGAAGCTGATGGGCCTTGCGCAGCGCCTCAAGCGCTTGTGTGTGCTGACCTTGGCGAACCAGGGTGAGGCCCAGGGCATGCGGGTAGCTCGCCTCTTTGGGGTAGCGTGCGTTGTTGTCCCGCAGCATCTGGAGTGCCTCGGTGCTCGCCCCTTGTTGTTCTCGCCACTGAGCAAGCAGCACGGTGGCCGGATGGAAGTGCGGGTCACGTTGCAGGGCAGCACGTAATGTGGGCTCGACCTGTGCCGTGCGATTGCTCAGTTGATAAAGCATGGCCAGGTTGACGAGGGCTTCGGCCCGATCACGTTGACTCTCCTGGGCCTGCTCGTACTCGGCAATCGCTGCAGGCCAGCTGGTGAGGCCCTGGTGGAACTCGACGGGCAGCTGCACCAATTGCCAGGCGGCTGCCAAACGTACTGCGCGCGTCGGGTCGCGCAATAGCACGGCCAGGGCCTGGGCTTGGAGTTGAGGGCTGGCCAGGTCGGGAAGCACCTCGAGCGAGGCAATCCGCACCGCTGGTGCAGGGTGTTGCAGCAAGCGCAAGACTGCTTGCTGTGCCCGTGGCGAGGGGTAGGCGGGGAGCTCGGCCAGCAGCGTGGCCTTGCGGATGGCCGGCAAATCGGGTCGGGCCAGTTGCGTCAGAAGCGCCTCGCCGGCACCCGGCAGACCCCTGCGTGCCTTGTGCAGGGCCAGGGCATAGCCACCATCACGTGCACTGGCCTGCGGATACCAGGCCTTGAACTGTTCGACTACTTGCTCGGGCGCCTTGTCGCGGTGGCATCCCAGGCACGCGTCCGTGTGCTGGAGTTCGAGCGCTTGCGCCGGGTTGGGCACGCTGAAACTGTGGTCATGGCGGAAGTCGTTGACCATGTAGAACTTGCCGGGCATGTGACAGCTGGTGCATTGCGCGCCGGTCGAACCTTGTGGGTGACCGTGATGTTCGGGCGAGTCGTAATCGGCGGCCTTGAGCCCGCCAGCCTGGATTTCGGCGCGGATCACCTTGCCGCCAGGGTGATGGCACTGGCTGCAGACGCCGTTACCGCTGATACGCAATTGGCCGCTGTGCGGGTTGTGGCAATCCGAGCAGCGAACGCCGGCGGCATGCATGCGGCTCTGCACGAAGGAGCCGTACTCGAAGACTTCGTCCTTGATCTTGCCGTCGATTTCGTTGAGTACGGGGGTCAGCGTGCTGGGGAGGTAGTCGTCCAGCAGCGTGTGCTTGTGCTGGTAACCATCATCCAGGACGGCACGACGGCTATGGCAGCGTGCGCAGGTTTGGACTTCACGCTGGTTACCTGCCTCCCTCAGGCTGACCTCGAAACCGTATCCGGCCGTGTTGGCAGGGGGCACCTGCCGTGCCCATTGCAGGTGGATGGAAGCGGGGCCGTGACAGGCCTGGCAACCGACTCCGAGGGCCTGCCACTGACTGTCAAAGACCTGCTTGGAAGGATCGAAGCGACGCTGGTAGCCCGTGGTATGGCATTCGATGCACATGAAATTGGCATTCTGCTGCGCTCCGCTCCAGTGAAGCGGGTCGCGGTAGTCGATGCCTTGCTCCGGATACAGGTGGAACCAGGCTTTCTTCTCGACATCCCAGGCCGCGGGTAGGGCTTGCAGCCCGCCACCGGGCAGTTCGACCAGATACTGCTGCAGTGGCTCAAGGCCGAAGGTGTAGGCAACCTTGAAGTCAGCAGTCTTGCCGTCGGCCCCTGTGGTGCTCACCCAAAATTTGTCGCCCTTCTGCAGGAAGCGAATGCTGTCCACCTCGTTGCGCAGCGGCGGGGCGGTGAAGTCGCCTTGCACGGTCTGCGAAGAGGCGACCTGCATCGCCAGCCGATGGTGCGATTTCTGCCAGTCCTGAAACTGCGCGGTGTGGCAGCCCTGGCAACTGCTCTCTGCGACCCAGTGCGCGGGGGCAGGGGCGGCAGGGGCGGCGGAGGGGGCGCGTATCACTGGCTGCGTCCACCACCAGGCCGCTGCCGCAACACCCGCCAGAAGCAACAGGCTGAGGCTCAGCCATAGATTTTGCAGATTTCGGGACGGCGCCGGGGGCGTAGGGCCTGGAGGTTGGCGCTTGGGCATTGAGGGGCCGCTCCTGGGGGCGAGCTACTGCTGCCACGTCCGACGATTCGAAAACCGTAACAACCGCATGTCCGCCCTTTCGATCCGGACATGCGGTTGGTTGGCTCAGGGGTAGAGGCGAATGTCCTTTGCCATGTCGTTCACGATCGCCTTCAGGTCATCCAGGGTGACCTGCTGCTCGTCGTTGTCGAGCGTCTTGCCGAAGCCTTTGCGCACCACGCGGGCGACCGGCTGGTTGGTGGCGCCATCGATGAATTCACCCTCGAGGAACAGCTCCGTATTCTGGTCGCGGTGCCCGGTGGCGGTCATGGTCCCTGCCACCACCAGCGCGATCGGAATGACCTCATAGGGTTTGAGGCCCTCGGTGGCGGTGTCCACGCCGGTGATTGCGCCGCGGAAGATCAGCGTGCCGGGACCGGCACTGGTCGTCAGTGGCAGCCGGCTCGCCATGGCCTGGCTCAACTGGTCATTGGTGTATTGCAGGAGCGATGTCAGCGTCTGGTCGCTGATCTGCTCGGACGGCTTGGGCTGCGGGTAGAACTTGACCGGTTGATAGAGCAGGCCGGAGTAGTTCTTCGGGTTGAAATTCGGCGCGGTCCAGCGCAACACGGTTTTGCCGGTACTCGTCTTGACCTCCTGCAGATCGTCGTAACTGGACAGGAAGCCAGAGTACTGCTCCGTGCTGGCCGTCTGCGAGGTGCAGCCCGCCATCATCATGGCGGCTGCCAAGGCTCCACCACATAGCCACTTGCTTGCGCTCATATCGCTGTTCTCCGGAGTGAGGAGTAGTAACGCTAGACCAGCCCGTCGCTTCATGCCGGTCTTCAGGCATTTCTTTAGTCGCCTGAGGGTTTCCATGGGGCGAAGTGATGCGCATTGCGCTATGCCGGGCATGCCTGTACGGCTCACGACGCTGGGCACCGTCGCAGTCATTGCGGAAAAAAGGCTATGTCTGCATTAAGTGTTGCTAGAACGTCCTGAGCCGAGTTGCTTATCGAGTGGGCTGCGAGTNNNTGTTTCGCCTCCCGGCGAGTCTCTTTTTTCAGTCGCCAAAAAAGAAACCAAAAACGCTTGCCCCTGCATCCGGCCCCGGCTTCGCCGGGATTCCCTCGCTCCATCGTTGCTCCGAGGGCTCGGCGTGAGGGGCCATCCCTGGCCCCGCACGCCTCTCGCGGCATCCATGCCGCTCGTCCCCCT
>NZ_SSOJ01000162.1:0-16746 GCF_029871205.1 Pseudomonas sp. BN417
GATGGAGCGAGGGAAGTTTGGCGAAGCCAGACGGGGACGCCGAGTTCCGGATGCAGGGGCAAGCGTTTTTGGTTTCTTTTTTGTGGGCGGCATTCCGACGACTGAAAAAAGAGACTCGCCGGGAGGCGAAACAGAAACTCGCAGCCCACTCGATAAGCAACTCGGCTCAGGACGTTCTAGCAACACTGAATGCAGACATAGCCAAATCATTCGCCAAGCAGGCCGAAGGCCTGCCACGGTCTATTTGACCAAGCGCCAGCAGAAGGGATAGCGATACGCCTGGCCTTCGTTGGCCTTGATTCCGGCGATGATGGTCAGCACCAGCGCGCCGATGCTCACCAGCCCGAGCAGAGGGAAGCCGATCACCACCAGCATCAGCAGGAAGCACAGCACCACCGCCAGCGCCACGGTGATCTGGAAGTTCAGCGCTTCCTTGCCCTGGGCGTCGACGAAGGGGTCCATGTCCTTCTTGATCTGCCAGACGATCAGCGGTCCCAGCAGGTTGCCGAAGGGGAACACCAGACCGAGGAAGGCGGAGAAATGGCAGAACATCGCCCATTGCCGTACTTCCCGGTTCGGCTCCTGATACTGAGTCGGTTCGTCCATGTCGCCTCCCTCGTTCGGGGTTTTGTCAGTCGGCCAGGGCGGCGCGCTGCAGCTCGAAGAGCTCGTTCAGACCCTTGCGCGCCAGATCCAGCATGGCGGTCAGTTCTTCCGGCTGGAAGGGCACGCCTTCAGCGGTGCCCTGGACTTCGATGAAGCCGCCGGCATCGGTCATGACCACGTTCAGGTCGGTCTCGGCGGCGGCGTCTTCCAGGTAGTCCAGGTCCAGCACCGGCTCGCCCTGGTAGATGCCCACGGAGACGGCGGCGACCATCTGCTTCAGCGGCTCGCCCTTCAGCGCGCCACGCTTCTTCAGCACCTTCAGCGCGTCCACCAGGGCCACCATGGCGCCGGTGATGGAGGCGGTGCGGGTGCCGCCATCGGCCTGGATCACATCGCAATCCAGGTAGATGGTGTTCTCGCCCAGCTTGGTCATATCCAGCGCCGCACGCAGCGAGCGGCCGATCAGGCGCTGGATCTCCAGAGTGCGGCCGCCCTGCTTGCCACGGCTGGCCTCGCGCTGGTTACGCTCGCCGGTGGCGCGCGGCAGCATGCCGTACTCGGCGGTCAGCCAACCCTGCCCCTGTCCCTTGAGGAAGCGTGGCACGCCGGACTCGACGCTGGCCGTACAGATCACCTTGGTATCCCCGAACTCGACCAGCACCGAGCCTTCGGCATGCTTGGTGTAGTTGCGGGTGATGCGGATCGAGCGCAGTTGATCAGCTACGCGGCCACTGGGACGTTTCATCGGGGCTTACCTGTTCGGGAGAAATCTGCCCGCCATTATAGAGGTCCGGCGCCACGGGGGACATCGCCGCGTTGGGAGGCGCGACCTGCCTGGGCTACAATCGCCTCCTTTGATCGACGAAACCGAGAGGAAACCCCATGGTGCACAGCATGACCGCCTTCGCCCGCGTCGAACGGGCCGGCCCCTATGGCACCCTCAGCTGGGAACTGCGCTCGGTCAACCATCGCTACCTCGAACCCCATCTGCGCCTGCCGGAGGCCTTCCGCGACCTCGAAGGTCCGGTGCGCGACGCCCTGCGCCAGGGCCTGTCCCGCGGCAAGGTGGAATGCACCCTGCGCCTGGCCGAGGAAAACGCCGGCAAGCCCCTGCAGGTGGACCGCGACCGCGCCAGCCAGTTGATCCAGGCTGCCGAGAGCGTTGCCGCGCTGATCCAGCAGCCGGCCCCGCTCAACCCCCTGGAAGTCCTCGCCTGGCCGGGCGTGCTGGTGGCCGATGCCGCCGACCCGCAAGCCCTGAACAGTGCTGCCCTGGAAGTCTTCGCCCAGGCCCTGGACGAGCTGAAGAAAGGCCGCGCCCGCGAAGGCGCCGATCTGGCCCGGCTGCTCAATGAGCGCCTGGATGCCATGCAGGGCGAGGTCACCGCCTTGCGTGCCCTGGTCCCGCAGATGCTCGCCGCCCAGCGGCAGAAGATCCTCGACCGCTTCAGTGAGATGAAGGCCGAGTTGGATCCCCAGCGCCTGGAGCAGGAACTGGTGCTGCTGGCGCAGAAAAGCGACGTGGCCGAGGAACTGGACCGCCTCGGCACCCATATCAGCGAAGTTCGCCGTGTGCTCAAGGCCGGTGGCGCCGCCGGCCGCCGTCTGGACTTCCTGATGCAGGAACTCAATCGCGAAGCCAACACCCTGGGCTCCAAGGCCTTCGACCCGCGCAGCACCCAGGCCGCGGTCAACCTCAAGGTGTTGATCGAACAGATGCGCGAACAAGTCCAGAATATCGAGTAAGAGACTGCCCCCATGACCGCCACCCCCGGCACCCTGTATATCGTTTCCGCCCCCTCCGGCGCCGGCAAGACCAGCCTGGTCAAGGCCCTGATCGACGCCGAGCCGAATATCCGCGTCTCGGTCTCCCACACCACCCGCGGTATGCGCCCGGGTGAAGTGGACAGCGTCAATTACAACTTCGTGACCCGCGAAGAGTTCGTCCATATGCTCGAACACGGCGACTTCCTCGAGCATGCCGAGGTCTTCGGCAACCTGTACGGCACTTCCCAGCGCTGGGTGCAGCAGACCCTGGCCGAAGGCCATGACCTGATCCTCGAGATCGACTGGCAAGGCGCCCAGCAGGTCCGTCACCTGATGCCCCAGGCCAAGTCGATCTTCATCCTGCCGCCGAGCCAGGAGGCCCTGCGCCAACGCCTGAACAACCGAGGCCAGGACAGCGACGAGATCATCGACCGACGCATGCGCGAAGCGGTCAGCGAGATGAGCCACTACGTCGAGTACGACTACCTGGTGATCAACGACGACTTCGCCACTGCCCTCGATGACCTAAGGGCCATCTTCCGCGCCAACCAGCTGCGCCATGGCGCCCAGCAGGTTCGCCACGGCGCCCTGCTGGCCCGCCTGCTGGCCTGACGGAAACCCTCTCTATCACGCCGATAACTGGCGGCCGGGCCGACCATGGCCCAGACTCCAGCCAGGGAAGCGCCAAAAATCGGCGCTTCCCTTAATGCTGGCGATTTTTTAGACTATTCAGTCCGCTCGCCCATTCGGGCAAAGCATCCGCCATCCATTTCTGTGCTACGAGGAACACCATGGCCCGCGTTACCGTTGAAGATTGCCTGGACAACGTCGATAACCGCTTCGAGCTGGTCATGCTCGCCACCAAGCGTTCCCGTCAGCTGGCCACCGGCGGCAAAGAGCCCAAGGTAGCCTGGGAAAACGACAAACCGACCGTTGTCGCCCTGCGCGAAATCGCCGCCGGCCTGGTCGACTATGACGTCATCGCCCAGGAAGACATCGTTGAAGAAGAACCGCTGTTCGCCGCATTCGAGGACGAGGCCAACGAGGCCCTCTGAATCCATGCCTGGTCGACGTCGCACGACGCAGGGTCATGAAGGTCGGCAAGGAGTGAAACCTTGCCGAGCATAGACGTCCTTGCCGAACGACTTTCGACTTATCTCGGCGCCGACCAGGTCAACCTGGTGCGCCGAGCCTACTTCTATGCCGAGCAGGCTCATGACGGGCAGCGCCGCCGCAGCGGCGAAGCCTACGTCACCCACCCGCTGGCCGTAGCCATCATCCTCGCCGACATGCACATGGACCATCAGAGCCTGATGGCCGCGATGCTGCATGACGTGATCGAGGACACCGGCATCGCCAAGGAAGCCCTCAACGCGCAATTCGGCGAGACCGTCGCCGAGCTGGTGGACGGGGTCAGCAAGCTGACCCAGATGAACTTCGAGTCCAAGGCCGAGGCCCAGGCCGAGAACTTCCAGAAGATGGCCATGGCCATGGCTCGCGACATCCGCGTGATCCTGGTCAAGCTGGCCGACCGCCTGCACAACATGCGCACCCTGGAGGTGCTGTCCGGCGAGAAACGCCGGCGCATCGCCAAGGAAACCCTGGAAATCTACGCGCCCATCGCCAACCGCTTGGGCATGCACAGCATGCGCGTGGAATTCGAGGACCTGGGCTTCAAGGCCATGCACCCGATGCGCTCCGAGCGCATCCGCGCCGCCGTGCGCCGGGCCCGCGGCAACCGCAAGGAAATCGTCAACAAGATCGAGGAATCGCTGACCAACTGCCTGCGCCGCGAAGGCATGGAAGGCGAGGTCATCGGCCGCGAGAAGCACCTCTACAGCATCTACAAGAAGATGCGCGGCAAGCGCCGGGCGTTCAACGAGATCATGGACGTCTATGCCTTCCGCATCATCGTCGACAAGGTCGACACCTGCTACCGCGTGCTCGGCGCCGTGCACAACCTGTACAAGCCGCTGCCCGGCCGCTTCAAGGACTACATCGCGATTCCCAAGGCCAACGGCTACCAGTCGCTGCACACGACCCTGTTCGGCATGCACGGCGTACCCATCGAGATCCAGATCCGCACCCGCGAGATGGAAGAGATGGCCAACAACGGCATCGCCGCCCACTGGCTGTACAAGTCCGCGGAGGACGACCAGCCCAAGGGCACCCACGCCCGCGCCCGCCAATGGGTCAAGGGCGTCCTGGAACTACAGCAGCGTGCCGGCAACTCCCTGGAATTCATCGAGAGCGTGAAAATCGACCTCTTCCCCGACGAGGTCTACGTGTTCACGCCCAAGGGCCGCATCATGGAGCTGCCCAAAGGCTCCACCGCGGTCGACTTCGCCTACGGCGTGCACACCGATGTCGGCAACACCTGCATCGCCTGCCGCATCAACCGCCGCCTGGCGCCGCTGTCCGAACCGCTGCAGAGCGGCGAGACGGTGGAGATCGTCACCGCGCCGGGCGCCCGGCCGAACCCGGCCTGGCTGAATTTCGTGGTCACCGGCAAGGCCCGCACCCATATCCGCCATGCCCTGAAGCAGCAGCGCCGCTCCGAGTCCATCAGCCTGGGCGAGCGCCTGTTGAACAAGGCCCTGGCCGGCTTCGAGAGCCATCTCGACAAGATCAGTGCTGAGCGCGTCCAGGCCGTCCTTGGCGAATACCGCCTGGACGTGATCGAAGACCTGCTGGAGGACGTCGGCCTCGGCAACCGCATGGCCTACGTCGTCGCCCGTCGCCTGCTGGCCAGCGACGGCGAGCAGCTGCCGAACCCGGAAGGCCCGCTGGCGATCCGCGGCACCGAGGGCCTGGTGCTGAGCTACGCCAAGTGCTGCACCCCGATCCCCGGCGACCCGATCGTCGGCCACCTGTCCGCCGGCAAAGGCATGGTGGTGCACCTGGAAAGCTGCAAGAACATCGGCGAAATCCGGCATAACCCGGAGAAATGCATCCAGCTGTCCTGGGCCAAGGACGTCGCCGGCGAATTCAACGTCGAACTGCGCGTCGAACTGGAGCACCAGCGCGGCCTGATCGCCCTGCTGGCCAGCAGCGTCAACGCCGCCGACGGCAATATCGAGAAGATCAGCATGGACGAGCGCGATGGCCGCATCAGCGTGGTCCAGCTGGTGGTCAGCGTGCACGACCGCGTGCACCTGGCCCGCGTGATCAAGAAGCTGCGCGCGCTCAAGGGGGTGATCCGCATCACCCGCGTGCGGGCGTAGCCGACCCCTCAAGAGACCCAAGGAGTTCCCATGAGCAAGACCGTCATCAGCAGCGACAAGGCCCCCGCCGCCATCGGCACCTACTCCCAGGCGATCAAGGCCGGCAACACCGTCTATCTGTCCGGGCAGATCCCGCTGGACCCCAAGACCATGGAACTGGTGGAAGGCTTCGAAGCGCAGACCGTGCAGGTATTCGAGAACCTGAAGGCCGTGGCCGAAGCCGCGGGCGGCTCCTTCAAGGACATCGTCAAGCTGAACATCTTCCTCACCGACCTGTCCCACTTCGCCAAGGTCAACGAAGTCATGGGCCGCTACTTCCAGCAGCCCTACCCGGCTCGTGCCGCCATCGGCGTCGCCGCCCTGCCGCGCGGCTCCCAGGTAGAAATGGACGCCATCCTGGTCCTCGAATAAGAGCCTCTCCACGATCTTGCGAGCTAGAGCCTGCTTTCAACGCAGCAGGGCCGACGCGCAGCTGATCGTGAACAGGTTCTAAGCCACTCCCGCCACGGGCCGTCCAGCCCGTGGTGTCGTTCCGGAAGGAATCCGTCATGCGTCACGCCCTCCCCCTGCTGCTCTGCGCTGCCATTCTCGGCGGCTGCTCCAGCGCTCCCTCCGACCCCAGCGGCATCTGGATCAACCAGGCGGCCATCAATGCCGCGGCCAATGAAGGCAAGCTGCGCGAGGCCCTGCTGGCCTATGGCCCGAACCTGGAATGGCAGATCGACCAGAAATCCGGCGAAGCCCACTACAGCAACGGGTTCGAACTGGGTGAAGGGCGTCTGGCATCCCAGGAAGATGGCGACTGGCGGGTGGACTTCTACGGCGATTACCACGAACGGCTGGAAGTGGACGGCGACGAACTGGTACAGAAGGCCAGCGAAAACCTCCCCGAACAGCGCTTCGTCCATCCGGCCAATGCCCCCGCCGCTGGCGCCCCGCCGGGCAGCGCCTTCGAGCATGCACTCTATTCCGCCTACCTCGGCGGCGACTGGAAGATAGTCGAGGGCAAGGGCGAAGGCGGCCTGGTCAGGTTCAATCCTGACGGCAGCCTGGAAGGCCTGCCGGGCGCCGACCGCTACGCGCTTTGCCTGGCCGGCGATTGCGCGGCCATGAGCGGCGAGAACGACAGCATCTGGCTGCAGCAGGGCAACCAGGGCGCGGCCTGGATCTTCGTCCATGACGGCGACGAACTGCAGATCCTCGAAGCACGCAACCGCGCGCAGGTCGACGAGATGCCCGAATATTTCCCCGGCAAGCGGGCCTGGCTGCTGGAGCGCGACTAGAGCCGTAGGTTGGTGCTGAGCACAGCGAAGCCCAACATCTGCGCACCCGGTCTGTTGGGCTTCGCGTAGCTCAGCCCAACCTACAGGTCATTTAGCGCCCCCAGCGCCAGCCATCCCCCCAGCGCCAGCAGTAGTGCGCCGCACAGCCGGTCCAGCAAGCGCACCCGCGCCTGCAGCCAGCCGCGCCAGCGCGGGTGGCCCAGCAGCCGCACCAGAGCCATGTCCCAGAACAGCACCACCGCGGTCATCCAGGCCATGCTCAAGGCCAGCCCCCAGCCGGGCATGGTGGCGTTGCGCAGCACACCGAACAGCCCCGCATAGAAGATCGGCAGCTTGGGATTCAGGCTGCTCGCCAGCAGGCCCTCGGAAAACCCCCGCCGCCACGAACCATGCCCGCAAGCCTCGGCCTCCGGCAGCGCCAGCTCGCGTCGCGCCAGCAGCGCCTGGGCGCCAATCCAGACGAACCAGGCGCCGCCCGCCAGCTGCAGCAACTGCCAGCCGACACCTCCGGTAGCGGGCAACAGGCTCAAGGCCAGCAGCACCAGCAGCATGCAGAGCAGATTGGCCAGGGCGATACCCGCCGCTACGCCGTCGGCATGGCGCAACCCCTTGACCAGCCCCGCGCGCAACAACAGGAAGAAATCCGGCCCCGGCGACAGCAGGGCGGCGAAATGGGTGCTGGCGACCAGCAGGAACAGCGCAAGCATGACTTCGACCTTCCGTGTAAACACGGTGGCCAGTGTCGGAGCCTTGCGGGGCTGCGGTCTTGGAGAAAACTCAGGCGCGCGCGGCGCGACGAAACTGGCCCGGCGTCACGCCAGTGAAGCGCTTGAAGGTGCCGGAGAAGTGCGCCTGGTCGTAGAAACCCAGCGACAACGCGACCTCCAGCGGCGACTGGTCGCCGAGCAGCAGGCGTTTGGCCTCGCGCACCCGGCGCTGCAGCAGGTAGGTGTGCGGCGGCACGCCGTAGGCGCGGCGGAAGGCCTCGATCAGGTGGCGCGGATGACGCTGCACCAGGCCGGCAAGTTGTTCCAGGCTGACCGCATCCGCGTAGTGCGCCTCCAGGTAATCGCGCAGAAACACGGTCACGCCGCCGTCCCGCGTGGCCGGTGCCGCCGCGCGCAGGCCGCCATGGCGCACGAACACCAGCTCCAGCACTTCCAGCAGTTCGCTTTCCAGCGCCAGCGCATCGCCCCGCTCGAACTCGGCCGCCAGGCGCGACAGGCCCGCTGCGACCTGTCCGTCATCGGCCGGATTCAGCTCGCGGAAGCCACTGGGCAGACGCTTGCGGCCGAGCAGGGCAGGCAGGCGCGCCTCCTCGACATAGAGCATCCGGTAGACCAGCCGCTCGGACTCGGCATGGCCGGTGTGCGGCTCCTCGGGGTTCATCAGCGACAGGGTGCCGGCCGGCAGGGCGTGGCGGGCGCCCCGGCACTGGTAGCCGCCGATACCCTGGAGGATGGCGCCTATGGCGAAGGCGTCGTGGCTATGGCGGCCGAAAGGCTGCCCGGAAAAATCCGCATGGAACAGCTCCACCCCTGGCAACCAGGGGCGCGCCAGCATGCGATTGGCATCCATCCTCAACGGCCGTCCAGGATCGCCGCATACCCCTCGCGATAGCTGGGGTAGCGCGGCGCCCAACCGAGTGCGCGGGCGCGGGCGTTGCTGCAGCGCTTGCTGCCGGAGCGGCGCACCGTGGACTCTTCGGCCCAGCCGGTCACGCCAAGGCGCTCGCGCAACCAGCCCACGACCTCGTGCAGCGGGGCCGGTGCGTCATCGACGCCGATGTAGCAGTCCGCCAATGTCCCCCCGGCGGCGTCGGCCGCGAGCAGATGGGCCAGGAGCCCGGCGCAGTCGTCGACATGGATGCGGTTGGCATAGAGCGGCGGTTCACTGACCACCCGGTAGCCCATGCGCACCTGCTTGAGCAGCCATTCGCGGCCCGGTCCGTAGATACCGGTCAGGCGCACCCGGGTAGCGGGGATGCCGCTGGCCAGGGCCAGGCGCTCGGCCTCCAGCATCACCTGAGCGGAGAAGCCCTGGGCCTCGGCGGGGGACGTCTCATCGATCCACTCCCCGTCGCGCTGGCCGTAAACGCCGCTGCTGGAGACGAAAAACAACCGACGCGGCTTCTGCCCATGCTCTGCCAGCCAGCCGAGCACATGGCGCAGGCCGTCGACGTAGGCGGCACGGTAGCCGGCCTCGTCGTGCTGACCGGCCGCCGCGCTGTAGACCAGGTAATCCAGCGGCGCCGTCGGCCAGTCCAGCGGGCAGGCGGATTGCTGCAGGTCGCCGGCCACCGGCAGGACTCCGGCCGGCAGCGCCGCGACCTGCCGGCGCAAGCCATACACCGTCCAGCCGGTCTGCAACATGCGCTGCGCGAGGCGGCCGCCGACATCGCCGCAACCGGCAATCAGGAGGGAAGTGGAAGCGGGCATCTGGGGAACTCCGGGAAAAAACTCAGGATAGGGGGCGTGGCCGGCGACCGCCAGACAGGCGCGGGAGCGGGTCGATCGTCGCTCGAAGCCATCAATGCTATCCAGTCACTTTTACAAACAAGAATTACTTGCAATAATGCCAACCCTTCGGTCCAGGCTGACGCTCCATGCCATGGACGAAACCGCATCCTTTCCTTCAGGTCCGGCCAGCATGAATCCCAACATCCGCAATGCCCAGCCCAACATCGCCGCCCGCCCGCCACGCCTGCTGGCAGCCCTGCTGATCAGCCTGATGCTGGCGCCCAACGCCTCCTTTGCCGAAGAGCCCAGCGCCCAGACCGTACCGGCAGCCGTCAGCCAGCCGGCCGCAACGGCCCCTGCCCCGGCCATCGGCGTGCCGGCCGACGCCGCCGCCCAGGGCCCGAACGCCCTGGCCACCGACCCGCTCGCGGCCGAAACGGAAGGCGAGCAGATGCTGGCCCACGACCTGTCGCCCTGGGGCATGTACCAGAACGCCGACATCGTGGTGAAGGCGGTGATGATCGGCCTGGCCCTGGCCTCGGTGCTGACCTGGACCGTGTGGATCGCCAAGGGCTTCGAACTGCTGGCCGCCAAGCGCCGTCTGCGCCGCGAGCTGGTGGTCCTGAAGGGCTCCCGCAGCCTGAACGAGGCCGGTGACAAGGTAAATAACGACGCCTGCGTCTCCCGCCTGCTGGTGCTGGATGCTCAGGAAGAACTGAAGCTTTCGACCAACCTGCGCGAGAAGGAAGGCATCAAGGAGCGCGTCAGCTTCCGCCTGGAGCGCCTGGTGGCCGCCAGCGGCCGGCAGATGAGCCAGGGCACCGGCGTGCTCGCCACCATCGGCTCCACCGCGCCCTTCGTCGGCCTGTTCGGCACCGTCTGGGGCATCATGAACAGCTTCATCGGCATCGCCAAATCCCAGACCACCAACCTCGCCGTGGTCGCCCCCGGCATCGCCGAAGCACTGCTGGCCACCGCCCTGGGCCTGGTGGCGGCGATCCCTGCCGTGGTCATCTACAACGTCTTCGCGCGCTCCATCGCCGGCTACAAGGCCCAGGTGGCGGACGCTTCGGCCCAGGTCCTGCTGCTGGTCAGCCGTGACCTCGACCATCATCCGGCCGATCGTGGCCAGTCTCCGCAAATGGTGAAAGTGGGCTAATCCATGGGAATCCATCTGAACGAAGGCGGCGATGATCTCCAGGAAACCCACGAGATCAACGTCACCCCCTTCATCGACGTGATGCTGGTACTGCTGATCATCTTCATGGTCGCGGCACCGCTGGCCACGGTCGACATCAAGGTCGACCTGCCCGCCTCCACCGCCAAGCCCGCCCCCAGGCCGGACAAGCCGGTCTACTTGAGCATCAAGGAAGACAAGAGCCTGTACCTGGACAACGAACCGGTCAGCGAAGAGCAACTGGGGGGCGTGCTGGACAAGCTGACCAACGCCGACAAGGAGAAGACTATCTTCGTCCGCGGCGACAAAGTGGTGGATTACGGCCGTCTGATGGAAGTCATGGACGCCCTGCGCGGCGCCGGCTACCTGAAGATCGGCCTGGTCGGACTCGAGACGGTCGGCGCTAAATGAGCCAAGGCAAACGCAAGCTGTCGCAGTGGGGCGTCAGCCTGGTCGTGGTGCTCGGCCTGCATATCGGCCTCGGCCTCTGGGCGCTCTATTGGCGCCCCCATGCCGAGCCGATCGAGCTGCCGCCCGCGGCCATGGTGGTGGAGCTGGAGCCGTTGCCGGCCCCCGCACCCAAACCGGCGCCGCCGCCACCGCCCCAGGTCGAGCCGGAGCCCGAGCCGCTGCCCAAGCTGGTGGAAGCGCCCAAGCCGAAAATCGCCATCGCGCCCAAGCCGAAACCCAAGCCGAGGCCACCGAAGCCCAAGCCGCCCGAGCCCAAGCCGGAAAAGCCGCGGGAAACCGAGAGCGTGAAGGAAAGCGTCGCCGCGCCGACCACGGCCCCGAGCGACACCAAGCCCGCCGCCCAGCAGCAGGCCGCCGCCAGCGCTCCCTCGGACGCCAAGCCGACCTGGCAGAGCAAGCTGCTCAGCCACCTGGCGCGCTACAAGCGCTACCCGGAAGATGCGCGCCGCCGCGGCTTCGAAGGGGTCAACCGGCTGCGCTTCGTCATCGACGGCGAAGGCAAAGTGCTCTCCTACTCCCTGGTGGGCAAATCCGGCAGCGCCTCGCTGGACCGCGCCACCCTGGAGATGATCCGCCGCGCCCAGCCGCTGCCTCCACCTCCGCCCGAGCTGCTGAACAACGGCTCCCTGGAAGTGGTCGCTCCCTTCGTCTACTCGCTGGACCGCCGCTGACCCCGGGCGCCTGCGCCCCTCCGGCGCAGGCGCTTGGTTCCATTGACTGCAGCCGCTATGCTTGCCGGACCTCAATGGATAAATGCTATGACCCTCACCGAACTGCGCTACATCGTCACCCTCGCCCAGGAACAGCATTTCGGCCGTGCCGCAGAGCGCTGCCACGTGAGCCAGCCGACCCTGTCGGTCGGGGTGAAGAAACTGGAGGACGAGCTCGGCGTGCTCATCTTCGAGCGCAGCAAGAGCGCGGTACGCCTGACCCCGGTCGGAGAAGGCATAGTCACCCAGGCGCAGAAAGTGCTGGAACAAGCCCAGGGCATCCGCGAGATGGCCCAAGCCGGTAAGAACCAGCTGACGGCACCGCTCAAGATAGGTGCGATCTACACCGTCGGCCCCTACCTCTTCCCGCACCTGATCCCGCAGCTGCACCGGGTCGCCCCGCAGATGCCGCTGTACATCGAAGAGAACTTCACCCACGTCCTGCGCGACAAGCTGCGCACCGGCGAGCTGGACGCGATCATCGTCGCCCTGCCCTTCGCCGAAGCCGACGTGCTGACCAAGCCGCTCTACGACGAACCCTTCTATGTGCTGCTGCCCACCGGTCACGCCTGGACCGAGCGCGAGACCATCGACAGCGAGATGCTCAACGACAAGAGCCTGCTGCTGCTGGGCGAAGGCCACTGCTTCCGTGACCAGGTGCTGGAAGCCTGCCCAAGCCTGCGCAAGGGCGGCGAAGACAGCGCCAAGCACACCACGGTGGAGTCCAGCTCCCTGGAAACCATCCGCCATATGGTCGCCTCCGGGCTCGGCGTGTCGATCCTGCCCTTCTCCGCAGTGGACAGCCACCACTACGCCCCCGGCGTGATCGAGATTCGCCCGCTGACGCCGCCGGTGCCCTTCCGCACCGTGGCCATCGCCTGGCGCGCCAGCTTCCCGCGCCCGCGCGCCATCGAAGTACTGGCGGACTCCATCCGTCTCTGCTCGGTGGCCCGCCCGCAGACCCAAGGCGAACCGCAACCGGCATGACCGAGCTGGCCCAAGTACCGGTCACCACGCTCAAGGGCGTGGGCGCGGCGCTGGCGGAAAAACTCGCCAAGGTCGGCCTGGAAAATCTGCAAGACATCCTCTTCCACCTGCCCACGCGCTATCAGGACCGCACCCGCATCACCCCCATCGGCGAATTGCGCCCGGGGCAGGATGCGGTGGTCGAAGGCATAGTGGCCGGCGCCGACGTGGTCATGGGCCGCCGGCGCAGCCTGCTGGTGCGCCTGCAGGACGGCAGCGGCACCCTCAGCCTGCGCTTCTTCCACTTCAGCCAGGCGCAGAAGGACGGCCTCAAGCGTGGCACTCAGCTGCGCTGCTACGGCGAAGTCCGTCCGGGCGCCACCGGCCTGGAGATCTACCACCCGGAATACCGCGCCCTGAGCGGCGAGGAAGCGCCCCCGGTGGAGCAGACCCTGACGCCCATCTACCCCACCACGGAAGGCCTCACCCAGCAGCGCCTGCGCTCGCTGAGCCAGCTCGCCCTGGCGCGCCTCGGCCCCCACAGCCTGCCGGACTGGCTACCCAGGGAGCTGGCCCGTGACTACCACCTCGGCTCGCTCGACCAGGCCATCCGCTACTTGCACCGGCCGCCGCCGGATGCCGACCTGGAAGAACTCGCCGAAGGCCAGCACTGGGCGCAACAGCGCCTGGCCTTCGAGGAACTGCTGACCCACCAGCTGTCACTGCAGCGCCTCCGCGAGCAGGTGCGCGCCCAGGAGGCACCGCAACTGCCGCCGGCGCGCAAGCTGCCCGCACAATACCTGGCCAATCTCGGGTTCACGCCCACCGGCGCCCAGCAACGGGTCGGCGCCGAGATCGCCTACGACCTGGCCCAGCCCGAACCCATGCTGCGCCTGGTGCAGGGCGACGTCGGCGCCGGCAAGACGGTGGTCGCCGCCCTGGCCGCGCTGCAGGCCCTGGAGGCCGGCTACCAGGTGGCGCTGATGGCGCCTACGGAAATTCTCGCCGAGCAGCACTTCGTCAATTTCAGCAAGTGGCTGCAGCCGCTCGGCATCGAAGTCGCCTGGCTCGCCGGCAAGCTCAAGGGCAAGGCGCGAGCCGCCGCCCTGGAGCAGATCGCCAGCGGCGTACCCATGGTCGTCGGCACTCATGCGCTGTTCCAGGACGAGGTGCTATTCAAGCGCCTGGCCCTGGTGATCATCGACGAACAGCACCGCTTTGGCGTCCAGCAGCGCCTAGCCCTGCGCCAGAAGGGCGTGGACGGTCGGCTCTGCCCGCACCAGCTGATCATGACCGCCACGCCCATCCCGCGGACCCTGGCCATGAGCGCCTACGCCGACCTGGACACCTCCATCCTCGACGAACTGCCCCCCGGCCGGACCCCGGTGAACACCGTCCTGGTCGCCGACAGCCGCCGCATCGAGGTGATCGAACGGGTACGCGCAGCTTGCCATGAGGGGCGCCAGGCCTACTGGGTCTGCACCCTGATCGAAGAATCCGAGGAGCTGACCTGCCAGGCGGCGGAGACCACCTTCGAGGAGCTCTCATCGGCCTTGGGCGAGCTGCGCGTCGGCCTGATCCACGGACGCATGAAGCCCGCTGAGAAGGCTGCGGTGATGGCCGAGTTCAAGCAGGGCGCGCTGCAGCTACTGGTGGCCACCACCGTGATCGAGGTGGGCGTCGACGTCCCCAACTCCAGCCTGATGATCATCGAGAACCCAGAGCGCCTCGGCCTGGCGCAGCTGCACCAGCTGCGCGGCCGCGTCGGCCGGGGCAGCGCGGCCAGCCACTGCGTGCTGCTCTACCACGCGCCGCTCTCCCAGCTGGGCCGGGAACGCCTGGCCATCATGCGCGAGACCTGCGACGGCTTCGTCATCGCCGAGAAGGACCTGGAATTGCGCGGCCCCGGCGAAATGCTCGGCACCCGCCAGACCGGCCTCCTGCAATTCAAGGTGGCCGACCTGATGCGCGATGCCGACCTGCTGCCGGCGGTGCGCGACGCCGCCCAGGCCCTGCTGGCGCACTGGCCGCAGCACGTCAGCCCGTTGCTGGAGCGCTGGTTGCGCCACGGTCAGCAGTACGGACAAGTGTGATGGGTTTCACGCTCAACCGTCGCCTCGCGCCAACCCCCTTCGACCTGCTCGTTATACTCCGGGCAGAAAAATACAAAGCTGGATGCTGCCATGACCGATGTCGCCCTCGCCCCGGATTCCTCGCCACAACCGCCTGAAGTGATAGTGCAGCTGCTGGAGAAGCTCGGCCTGGCCTTCCAGGTCCGCCTGGATCACCCCAGCCTGCCGGCCGCGCAGCGGGTCCAGGCGGTGCTCCTGGAGGACGCCGTCGGCGCCCTGCTGGTGCTCTACCCGCGCAGCCAACTGCTCGATCTCAATCGCCTCGCCGAACTCACCGGCCGCAAACTGGTGGCGGTCAAGCCGGAGCGCCTGGAGCGCATGCTCGGCAAGCACCAGCTGGGCGCCCTGCCCGGCCTGCCGCCGCTGACCAGCTCGCCCTGCCTGTATGACGAACGCCTGCTGCAGGAGCCGCACCTGCTGGTGGAGTCCGGCCATCCCGGCGTGCTCCTGGAACTGGCCAGCGACGACTATCGCAGCCTGCTGAGCAAGGCCAGCGCCGCCCGCTTCGGCGAGCCGCTATCGGCCATCCGCCCCAACCTCGACCGCCCCGGCGACGACCGCGCCGAGATCACCCAGGCCGTGCAGGCCTTCACCGCCCGGCGCATCCAGCAGCGCCTGGAAGAGACCATCGAGATCCCGCCGCTGGCGGAATCGGCGCAACGCATCATCAAGCTGCGGGTCGACCCCAACGCCACGGTGGAAGACATCACAGGCGTCGTCGAAACCGACCCCGCCCTGGCCGCCCAGGTGGTCAGCTGGGCCGCCTCGCCTTACTACGCGGCGCCCGGCAAGATCCGCTCGGTGGAAGACGCCATTGTCCGCGTGCTCGGCTTCGACCTGGTGATCAACCTCGCCCTGGGTCTGGCCCTGGGTAAATCCCTGAGCTTGCCCAAGGACCAGCCGCAACACGCCACGCCCTACTGGCAGCAGGCGATCTACACCGCCGCGGTAATCGAGGGCCTGACCCGCGCCATGCCGCGCGCGCAACGCCCCGAGGCCGGCCTGACCTACCTGGCCGGCCTGCTGCACAATTTCGGCTACCTGGTGCTGGCACACGTCTTCCCGCCGCATTTCTCGCTGATCTGCCGCCACCTGGAAGTGAACCCGCACCTGTCCCACGGGTACATCGAACAGCATCTGCTGGGCATCACCCGCGAGCAGATCGGCAGCTGGCTGATGCGTTTCTGGGACATGCCGGAAGAGCTGTCCACCGCCCTGCGCTTCCAGCACGATCCGGACTACCAGGGCGACAACGCCGCCTATCCCAACCTGGTGTGCCTGGCGGTCAGCCTGCTGCGCAACCGCGGCATCGGCTCGGGTCCGGAAGTGGCGATTCCCGACGATCTGTTCGACGCCCTGGGCCTGACTCGCGAAAAGGCCGAGGACGCGGTGAACAAGGTGCTCCAGGCGGAAGCGGCACTGCGTGAGCTGGCGTTGCAGTTCAACGCGCCGAACTGACTACAGCGGAAAGGAAAAAGGGGCGCGATTGCGCCCCTTTTTCATGATGGCTCCATCGATCCAGCCAGAGACAGCTTGAGCCGTAACAGGCAGAGCCGGTTACCAGGGACGTGGTTTCCCGAAGTCAAATGAATTGGCTATGTCTGCGTTAGCCGTTGCAGAACCGAATAGAAGCGTCTAGCACGGACCTTTCAGGCCTGCGCACCGGCCTGACACATCCCTCTCCCCCGGCCCCCGCCCTGCGCCCCAGCCTGATCGCTTCGCGCTCAGTCGCTCATCGGCACCGGAAGCGGTGCTTCCGACAGCGTGCCTCTTCGCCCCGCAAGCGGCAGAGGGGTGGCTCGCGCCTGACAGGACGCGGTAATCCTGATGCCTGCTCATTGCCTGAACCTGTGCAGCAGAGGTGAGGCAGCGACTCTGCCCCGTCAGAAGGCCGAGCGGAATCGTTGCGCAGGGGGACGAGCGGCATGGATGCCGCGAGAGGCGTGCGGGG
>NZ_SSOJ01000162.1:16796-245999 GCF_029871205.1 Pseudomonas sp. BN417
CATGGATGCCGCGAGAGGCGTGCGGGGCCAGGGATGGCCCCTCACGCCGGGCCCCCGGCGCAATGATGGAGCGAGGGAAACGCAGTAACAGCCGAAGGCTGGTCACCCGACGAAGTCGGGCCGGATGCAGGGGCAAGTTTTTTGGTTCCTTTTCAACGATTGGAAAAGGGACTCGCCTGGGAAGGCGAAACCGGGACTCGCAGGCCACTCGATAAGCAGTTCAGCTCAGGACGCTCTAGCAACACTTAACGCAGACATAGCCAATGAATTCGCCCCCACAGCGGAGAGCAGAGCCGTCAGGCCGCCTTCTTCTCCACCGCCTTCTTCTTCGGTACCAGGTGCTTGGTCAGGCCCTGGAACCAGATCACCAGCCCGGGGTTGCCCTGGATCTGGATGTCCTTGTTCTGGATGCCCTGCATGAAGGCCAGCTGCTTGTTCTTCGCGCTCATGGTGGCGAAACCGTAGGCGCCGTCCTTGAAGCCGATGGCGAAGGCCGGCGCGCTGGCGGTGCCGCGTTTGCTGACCACGCGCTGGTCCTTGACGATGAAGTGACGGGCGATCTTGCCGTCCAGGGTGTGCAGCTGGAACACCAGGTCCTTGCCGGCCAGCTGCTGCTGGAACTCGGCATTGTCACGGCTGGCCTTGGTCATCAGGCGGCCCAGCATCCAGAGAAGAAAGCGGAATTTCATGCGCGCACGGTCTCGAAAGGTTGAGAAAACGGCGCATTGTAGCGATTTGCCGGCAGGACTACAGCCAGCCAAAAGGCGGGGCGGGGTGATAGTGGGTGAACTGCCCGGAACCTCCCCGGTTCCGGGCAGAAGAAGCTCAGTTCACAGCTTCTTTCAGCGACTTGCCCGGTTTGAAGGCGACGGTGTTGCTGGCCTTGATCTTCACCGGCTGACCGGTCTGCGGGTTCTTCCCAGTGCGGGCACCGCGGTGACGTTGCAGGAAGGTGCCGAAGCCCACCAGCGTCACGCTGTCCTTGCGATTCAGCGCGTTGGTGATTTCTTCGAGCACCGCATTGAGTACGCGATTGGCCTGATCCTTGGTGAGATCGGCCTTCTCGGCAATGGCGGCGGCGAGTTCCGGTTTACGCATAGATGCCTCTTTGACGGTTTGTTGTTTTTGTGTCCGTGCTGTTCTTCCAGAACAGCGCCCAAGGCGCCGCAACGGCTCTGCGCTGCGGCAGACCACGGGGAGGATGGCACGCCATTTGGCACTTCGCCAGTGTCCCGGAAGGGATTTCCGAATGAAGCGAAGGCCTAATCCGACAGAAGGGCTGACATTTATGCCAAAAGCGGCGGCAGCTCACGGTTCAGAGCCAGTTTCTCCTGCACTGCGGCGCCGGTCAGGGCATAGCCGAGCAGGCGCCCGGCGGCATCGCGGCAGAGCACCTTGATGTCCGCGCCAGAGCCTTCCACCGTCCAGTCGCCCTCCAGGCCACGGGGCGGCGGCGATACCACCAGCGGGCAGGCAGGCGTCTTCACCGTCACCGGCATCGCGCCGTAGTTCACCGCCGTCGGCGTACCCGCCAGCGTCTGCGCCAGGGCGCGGGCACAGGCCATCAGCGGCATCACATAGAGCAGGTTGAGTCCGTCCACCTCGGCGCAATCGCCCAGGGCGTAGATATTCGCGTGGGAGCTCTGCAGCTGGCGGTTCACCACCACTCCGCGGTTCACTTCCAGGCCCGCAGCGGCGGCCAGCTCGGTGCGCGGGCGCAGGCCCACGGCGGAGACCACCAGGTCGCAGCTGATGCGGGTACCGTCGGATAGCTCTGCTTCCAGCCCAGCATCGCCACGATCCAGGCGCGCCAGCACCGGCCCGAGATGGAAATGCGCGCCCAGGCCTTCCAGCCCGGCCTGCACCGCCGCGGCGGCAGCAGGGTGCAGCAGGCCCGGCATCACCTGTTCGCAGGGCGCCACCAGCTCCACCTGCAGCCCGCCCAGGCTGAGGTCATTGGCGAACTCGCAACCGATCAGGCCGGCGCCGAGGATCAGCACACGGCGTTTGCCGGCGGCGGCCGTGCGGAAACGCGCGTAGTCCTCCAGGTCGTTGATGGGGAAGATCGCATCCTGGGCGTCGCCTTCCACCGGCACGCGGATGGTGTCCGCGCCCCAGGCCAGCACCAGGTCGCGGTAGGGCACGGCTTCCTCGCCTATCCACAGGCGCTTGTGCCCCGGATCGATGCCGGTGATGCGGGTGTGGGTGCGGACTTCTGCCTTGAGCTGCTCGGCCATGGCGCCGGCCTCGGCCATGGCCAGGCCGTCGGCGTCCTTGTTCTTGCCGAAACCGGTGGAGAGCATGGGCTTGGAGTAGGAGCGGCCATCGTCGGCGCTGATCAGCAGCAGCGGGGTCTCGCTGTCCAGCTTGCGAAACTCCTTGGCCAGGTTGTAACCGGCCAGGCCGGTGCCGACTATCACCACGGGTGCACTCATTGCTCACTCCTGCTCGTGAAACGACGCGACGGCCCACGGGCCGTCGCTTGAATGGGGTTGGATGGCGGACGGATCAGGCGATCTCGATCATCTCGAAATCGATCTTGCCGACACCGCAATCGGGACAGACCCAGTCCGGCGGGATGTCTTCCCAGCGCGTGCCGGGGGCAATGCCTTCCTCGGGCAGCCCTTCGGCTTCGTCGTAGATGAAGCCGCAGACTATGCATTGCCACTTGCGCATGACCACCTCCGCCGGCGCGGATATCCGTACTGAACCTACTCCAATTGGCCGGCGGCAGCCAAGGGCCGCCATGCCGTTCCAGACAGAGGATAGGCCCTCCCGCGCAAAGACGAAAAAGCCGGCACTTGGCCGGCTCGTTCGACAGGGGACGGGATCAGTTGATCTCGATCATCTCGAAATCCAGCTTGCCCACGCCGCAATCGGGGCACAGCCAGTCTGCCGGGACGTCTTCCCAACGGGTGCCGGCGGCGATGCCCTCATCCGGCCAGCCCATGGATTCGTCGTAGACCAGGCCACACACCACGCATTGCCACTTCTTCATCACTCATTTACCTCGACTATCAGGCGTTCTCGACCTGTTGCCTCTGGTGGGCGCTAGCGGTCGGCTCAGGGCCGCTTTGTACTGCTTCGCCCGCCTGCGGGCAAGAGGCAGCCGACAGACACCGGCCGTGCTAATCTGCGCCGTCTTCAACCGCCCAAGCCCCCGCCCGTGCCCCACGCCGCCCTTGCCCATCCGCCTCGCTGGCTGACCGCCGCCCAGCTCCACCCCGCGCCTGCCGCCTGCGTCCGCGACTGGCTGTTCGACCAGGGTTCCCTGACCCGCCGGCTGACCGCCCTATCGGACAACGCCTTCAGCGTCACCCCGCTGGAGGAAGGCTGGCAGACGCTGCGCGCCGACGAATGCGTCGCCCTCGGCATTCCCGCCGGCAGCCAGGGCTGGGTTCGCGAGGTGTACCTGCGCGGCCATGGCGAGGTCTGGGTATTCGCCCGCAGCGTGGCCGCCCGCAGCGTGCTGGAAGGCTCGGGACTGGACCTGCACCAGCTCGGCAGCCGCTCCCTGGGCGAGCTGCTGTTCAGCGACCGCGCCTTCGACCGCGGCGCCATCGAAGTCGCCCGCTATCCCGCGCCCTGGCTGCCGACCGACGTGCGCGAAGAACGCCTCTGGGGGCGCCGCTCCTGCTTCTCGCGAGGGGAACTGGGGGTGCTGGTGGCGGAGATCTTCCTGCCCGCGCTGTGGCGCGAGGCCGGCGTCGAGGCCGTATAATCCGCTCTCCCAAGGAGAGCCGCCGATGTACCTCACGCTGCTGCAATCGCTGAATCGCCTGCATCCCCGCGCCATGGACTTCATCCAGCTGACCCGGCTGGACAAGCCCATCGGCATCTATCTGCTGCTCTGGCCCACACTCTGGGCCCTGTGGATAGCAGGCTCCGGCCACCCCAGCCTGAAGAACCTGGTGATCTTCATCCTCGGCGTGAACCTGATGCGCGCCGCCGGTTGCGTGATAAACGACTACGCCGACCGCAATATCGACGGCCATGTCAGCCGCACCCACGCCCGTCCCCTGGCCAGCGGTCGGGTCACCCCGCGCGAGGCGCTGGTGTTCTTCACCGTGCTGGTAGCGATCAGCTTCGTGCTGGTGCTCTTCACCAACGCCACCACCATCTGGCTATCCTTCGGCGGCCTGGCGCTCGCCGCCTGCTACCCCTTCATGAAGCGCTACACCTACTACCCGCAGGTGGTATTGGGTGCGGCTTTCTCCTGGGGCATGCCGATGGCCTTCACCGCCGAGACCGGCGAGCTGCCAGCCGCCGCCTGGCTACTGTATATCGCCAACTTGCTGTGGACGGTGGCCTACGACACCTACTACGCGATGACCGACCGCGAGGACGACCTGAAGATCGGGGTGAAGTCCACCGCCATCCTCTTCGGCGATGCCGACCGCCTTATCATCGCCATCCTGCAGGGCCTGGCCCTGCTCTGCCTGCTGCTGGCGGGCAACCGTTTCGAACTGGGGCTGTATTTCCACCTTGGCCTGGCGGCCGCTGCCGCCTGCTTCGCCTGGGAGTTCCATAGCACCCGTACGCGCGATCCCCAGGCCTGCTTCAAGGCCTTCCTGCACAACCACTGGGCGGGACTGGCGATCCTGGTGGGCATAGTCGCCGATTACGCGCTGCGCTGATCGCGACGCAGCGCGCACGCCGATTTGCGGCTGCCGGCCTGTGGAAAAACATTGGCGCGGCAGCCGCTTCAAGCACCGAATCGGCAATGCAGGCAGTTATCCACAGCCTGCTAGTAGGCTTCCGGCTTGGCGACGTGCCATACCCCCATCTTGCCGTCGCCGGTCACGTCGCCAGCCTTCTTGTCCATGACGAAGGTGTACAGCGGCTTGCCGTCATAGGCCCATTGCATCGAACCGTCGTCGCGCTTGACCACGCTCCATTCGCCTTCGGCCTTGGCGCTGGCATCGGCCATCAGCGGGGGCCAGTTCTGCGCGCACTGGCCGTTACAGGCAGACTTTCCGTCGGCGTCCTTGTCGTAGGTGTAGAGCGTCATGCCCTTGGCATCCACCAGCATGCCGTCCTTCTCCATCGCCGGCTCGGCTGCCAGACCCGACAGGGACCAACTCAGCAACGCACCGGCAAGCAACGGGACGAATCGGGGGGAAATTCTTCTCATTTTTTGCGCCTCTCCTCGGAATGAACAGCGATAGCCTGGCGGCAGCTGGATCACGACTTGAGGTCACAGCGATTCAGGACTGGGAAAGCCACGAACGCCCATTTCGAATGGCGCCCTGTGCCAGGCTCCGGACCGCCCTGGGTTGGCGGCGGCCTCATTCAGCTTAGACGAAGCCTTTAGCGGATTCGTTCGATATTCCGTCACGCCAGGGATGGAACTTTGGCAGCGCCTAACATTGCCTGTCACATCGCTGCAATAATTCCGTTATCTAATGCGGCGCAATCAGACATACACGCGATCTTTTCGAGGCCTGAACATGGTTGGCAAGAACATCCTGATAGTCGACGACGAAGCGCCGATCCGCGAGATGATCGCCGTCGCCCTCGAGATGGCCGGCTACGACTGCCTGGAAGCCGAAAATACCCAGCAGGCGCACGCCATCATCGTCGACCGCAAACCCGACTTGATCCTCCTCGACTGGATGCTGCCCGGCACCTCCGGCATCGAACTGGCCCGCCGCCTGAAGCGCGACGACCTGACCAACGACATCCCGATCATCATGCTCACCGCCAAGGGCGAAGAGGACAACAAGATCCAGGGCCTGGAGGTCGGCGCCGACGACTACATCACCAAGCCCTTC
Source organism: Pseudomonas sp. BN417 (assembly GCF_029871205.1). GTDB lineage: Bacteria > Pseudomonadota > Gammaproteobacteria > Pseudomonadales > Pseudomonadaceae > Metapseudomonas. The sequence continues at coordinate 22,571 of NZ_SSOJ01000162.1, forward strand.
TCCCCGCGCGAACTGGTGGCCCGGCTCAAGGCGGTACTGCGCCGTGCCGGTCCCAGCGACGGCGAAGCGCCGATCGCCATCGGCGGTCTGCTGCTGGACCCCATCAGCCACCGCGTGACCATTGACGGCAAGCCGGCCGAGATGGGCCCCACCGAATACCGCCTGCTGCAATTCTTCATGACCCACCAGGAACGCGCCTACACCCGCGGCCAGTTGCTCGACCAGGTCTGGGGTGGCAACGTCTATGTCGAGGAGCGCACCGTCGACGTACACATCCGCCGCCTGCGCAAGGCGCTCGGCGAGGTATACGAAAATCTGGTTCAGACCGTTCGCGGCACCGGCTATCGTTTCTCCACCAAAAGCTGACCCGGGCCCCGCCGGGCCGACCACAAGGACGCGATAGGTGAATCACGACTGGCGCGGCGCTGTCATCCGCCGCCTGCTACTGCTGATCGGTGCCTGCCTGCTGGCAGGGCTGATCACCGGCTACTACGCCTGGGCCCTGGTCATCGGCCTCGGCGCCTACCTGGGCTGGACCCTGGTGCAACTGCTGCGCCTCTACAAATGGCTCAAGCAGCACCAGCCGGAGGAGCCGCCGCCGGATGGCTACGGCCTCTGGGGCGAGGTGTTCGACAGCATCTACCACCTGCAACGCCGCGACCAGCGCGTGCGCGGCCGCCTGCAGGCGGTGATCGACCGGGTGCAGGAATCCACCGCCGCCCTGAAGGACGCCGTGGTGATGCTCGACAGCGACGGCAACCTGGACTGGTGGAACCGCGCCGCGGAAACCCTGCTCGGCCTCAAGACCCCACAGGACAGCGGCCAGCCGGTGACCAACCTGATCCGCCACCCGCGCTTCAAGGAATACTTCGACCAGGGCAACTACAACGAGCCCCTGGACTTGCCCTCGCCGGTCAACGACCGCCTGCGCCTGCAATTCCACATCACCCAGTACGGCAACAGCGAACACCTGATGCTGGTCCGCGACGTCACCCGCCTCTACCACCTGGAGCAGATGCGCAAAGACTTCGTCGCCAACGTCTCCCACGAGCTGCGCACGCCGTTGACGGTGATCGCCGGCTACCTGGAGACCCTGCTGGACAACGTCGAAGACGTGAACCCGCGCTGGACCCGCGCCCTGCAGCAGATGAGCCAGCAAGGCGTGCGCATGCAGAACCTGCTCAACGACCTCCTGCTGCTGGCCAAGCTGGAAGCCACCGACTACCCCTCGGACAACCAGCCGGTGGCCATCGACCTGATACTGCTGCAGATCAAGGCCGACGCCCTCGCCCTGTCCGGCAACCGCCACCACCGCATCAGCCTGGAAGCCGATCACAACTACAAGCTGCGCGGCAGCGAGGCTGAGCTGCGCAGCGCCTTCTCCAACCTGGTGTTCAACGCCGTGAAGTACACCCCGGACGAAGGCGAGATCCGCATCCGCTGGTGGGGCGACGAGTCGGGCGCGCACCTGAGCGTGCAGGACAGCGGCATCGGCATCGAGACCAAGCACCTGCCGCGCCTGACTGAGCGCTTCTACCGTGTCGACTCCAGCCGCAACAGCAGCACCGGCGGCACCGGCCTGGGCCTGGCCATCGTCAAGCACGTGCTGATCCGCCATCGCGGCCGCCTCGACATCAGCTCGGTACTCAACCACGGCAGCACCTTCACCTGCCATTTCCCGGCCACCCAGGTCGCCCGGCGCGCTTGATCCCCGCCATACCCCGACTTGCAAACTCGGGGTACAGCCTTCAACCTTAGCCGGTCATTCGTCAGCAAAAACCATCCATGGACCCTTCCCCCAGTTCCAACTTTCTCGCCTATTTCGCCGATTTCGGCCTGATTCTCTTCGCCCTCTTCCTCGTGCTGCTCAACGGCTTCTTCGTGGCCGCCGAGTTCGCCATGGTCAAGCTGCGCTCCACCCGCGTCGAATCCATCGCCGACAAGCACGGCTGGCGCGGGCGCATCCTGCGCACCGTACACAACCAGCTGGACGCCTATCTCTCGGCCTGCCAGCTGGGCATCACCCTGGCCTCCCTGGGCCTCGGCTGGGTCGGCGAGCCGGCCTTCGCCCACCTGCTGCAGCCCCTGCTGCAAACCATCGGCATCGATTCGCCGAAGCTGGTCCACGGCATCGCCTTCTTCACCGCCTTCTTCATCATTTCCTACCTGCACATCGTGGTCGGCGAGCTGGCGCCCAAATCCTGGGCCATCCGCAAGCCGGAACTGCTGTCCCTCTGGACCGCCGTGCCGCTCTACCTCTTCTACTGGCTGATGTACCCGGCCATCTGGCTGCTCAACGCCAGCGCCAACACCATCCTGCGCATCGCAGGACAAGGCGAGCCCGGCCCACATCACGAGCACCACTACAGCCGCGACGAGCTCAAGCTGATCCTCCACTCCAGCCGCGCTCGCGACCCCAGCGACCAGGGCATGCGCGTGCTGGCCTCGGCCGTGGAGCTCGGTGAACTGGAAGTGGTGGACTGGGCCAACTCCCGGGAAGACCTGATCTACCTCGAACACGACGCGCCCCTGGCGGATATCCTCACCGTGATCCGCCGGCACAAGTACAGCCGTTACCCGGTGCACGACGACCAGAAGGGCGAGTTCATCGGCGTGTTGCACATCAAGGACCTGCTGCTGGCCCTGGCCGCCCTCGACAGCCTGCCGGAAACCTTCGACCTGGAAGAGCTCACCCATCCCCTGGAGCGGGTCACCAAGCACATGCCGCTGTCGCGCCTGCTGGAGCAGTTCCGCCAGGGCGGCTCGCACTTCGCCGTGGTCGAGGAGGCCGACGGCAAGGTGGTGGGCTTCCTGACCATGGAAGACGTGCTGGAAGTGCTGGTGGGCGATATCCAGGACGAGCACCGCAAGACCGAACGCGGCGTCCTCGCCTACCAGCCGGGCAAGCTGCTGGTACGCGGCGACACTCCGCTGTTCAAGGTGGAGCGCCTGCTCGGCATCGACCTCGACCATGTCGAGGCGGACACCCTCGCCGGCCTGATCTACGAAACCCTCAACCGCATGCCGGAAGAGGAAGAAGTGCTGGAGACCGACGGCCTGCGCATCATCGTGAAGAAGATGAAAGGCCCGAAGATCGTCCTGGCCAAGGTGCTCAAGCTGGACTGAGTAATTTATGTAGGTTGGGCTTCGCGTAGCTCAGCCCAACCTACCTCGACTCCGTGGGCCCTACTCCCCACCCACCGCGAAGTTCGGCAGGCTGTCCACCGGCTGGGCGAAATCGAAGGGGATGGATTCCAGCGCCAGGCCGATGTTGCGCTGGATGACGAAGTGCAGGTGCGGGCCGGTACTGTTGCCGGTGTTGCCGGAGCGGGCGATGCGTTCGCCCATGGCCACCTGCTGGCCTTCACGCACCTGTACCGAGCCGCGCATCAGGTGCAGGTAGACACCCATGGTGCCGTCGTCATGCAGGATGCGCACGAAGTTGCCGGAGGGGTTGTTGCCACGGCCGCTCTGGTCGTTCTCGATCTTCACCACCATGCCCGAGCGTGCCGCGACTATGGGAGTGCCTTCCGGCATGGCGATATCCAGGGCGTAGCGGCCCTTGGGGGTGAAGTGGCTGTAACGGCCATTGGCGCCCTGGGTCAGGCGGAAGGGCCCGCCCTGCCAGGGCAGCGGATAGCGGTAAAGCACCGGCTGCAGGCGTGGGTCGCCCAGGGCATAGCGCAGCTTGGGCTTGTAGCGCATGGGCCGGGAGGCATCTGCCGCGGCCAGGGTGGCCATGCGCATGCTGCTGCGCGGCGCCAGCACCCAGCGGATCGGCTGGTCCGGTACGCCGGAGACGTTCTCTGCCTGCTCGATGCGCAATTCCACTTCCACCGGGGCGAACAGTTCGTTGCGCAGCAGCAGCGTTTCACCGGCGGCGTGCTTTTTGGTTTCCAGCTTCACCGACAGGTCGAGGCGCTCCACCATGCGGTCGCGGAAGACGAACACCTTGGCGCCGGCCACGGCCTTGTCGGTATAGGTCACCACACCGTTGGCATCGGTGTACTTGTAAATGGTCAGTGCAGCCGCCGGCAGGCTTGCGCCGAGCAGCAGCACCAGAGAAAGGAATCGCCCCAGCATGTCGGCCCGTTGTTCTTCTGTGCTCCGTGTTGCCGAAGACTAGCAGCGCGGACTGCGGCGGGCGAGGCACCGTCCATCGGGCTGTGACGGGGTTGGCTGGGCGCTCAGGCGCCGGGGACGAAATGCTTCTGCGCAGTGCCGCGGGCGATCAGCCGAGACAAGTAATCGAGCTTCTGCGGATCGCGGTCGACGAAGCGGAAGGTCAGCAGCAGCCACTCGCTATCGGGCCGGGGCTCCAGGGCGGCGACCGCGTGCAGATAGCCATTGAGCCGCGCCACCTCGCCACCCTCGCCCTGCTCCAGATCGAGCACGGCGCTTTCCAGCACCTGCGGTAGCGGATCGCCACGCCGTACCACCAGTTGCGCGTCCTTCAGGCTCAGGGCCTTGATCACGCCGGCCAGCACACCCGCAGGCAGGCGCAGCTGGGCCTGGCCACGGCCACCGGGGGCCTGGGCGGCCGAACTGGTCGATGGCGCGGGCGCAGCGGGTTTGGCGCTCGGCGCCACAGGTGCGGCGGCGGGGCGAACCACCTCGGCCTTGCCACCGGTGAGGGCGGCCAGGGAGTCGTTGGCGAAACCACCGGCATTGGGCAACCGGTTGGGTGCGCTGGTCATCAGGTCTTCCAGGCGGCCGGAGCGGGTCAGCGCCTTCTTCACCTTGGTCACCAGCTGTTCATTGGAGAAGGGCTTTCCGATGTAGTCGGAGACGCCGGCCTGGATGGCCTGGATGACGTTCTCCTTGTCGCCGCGGCTGGTGACCATGATGAAGGGTGTGCCCTTCAGTCTTTCCTGCTCGCGGCACCAGGTGAGCAGTTCCAGGCCGGACATCTCGGGCATTTCCCAATCGCAGAGGATCAGGTCGACAGTGGCGCGGGCGAGCAACTGCTGGGCCTTGCGCCCATTGATCGCCTCTTCGATCTGGATGCCGGGGAAATGGTCGCGCAGCCCCTTCTTCAGCAGGTCGCGAATAAAGGACGCATCATCCACCACCAGCACATTGACCTTGCCCATCGACTGCTCCTCGGGAATCGGGGCTTAGCATAGCCTTGGCTGATAGCCCTTTGCCAAACCAGTTTTGGGCGATGACCTGTCGGACAGCTCGGAGTGATTGCGGCGATCGGTGGGGCCGGTACGACGACGCTGGAAAGCAAAACGCCCGGCGCAGGGCCGGGCGTTCGCTGGGAGGTTTCAGGCTCAGCTCTGGGAAGCGTCCTTGCCGCTGCCGTTGCCCTTCACTTCCTCGGTCATGCGCGCCAGGCCCAGGTGGCGAACGTCGGTGCCGCGCACGAGGTAGATCACCAGCTCGGAGATATTGCGCGCGTGGTCGCCGATGCGCTCCAGCGAGCGCAGGGCCCAGATGACGTTGAGCACGCGGCTGATGGCGCGCGGGTCTTCCATCATGTAGGTGACCAGTTCGCGCAGGGCGGTCTTGTACTCGCGGTCGATGTTCTTGTCGTACTGGGCCACGGAGAGGGCCAGGTCGGCGTCGAAGCGGGCGAAGGCGTCCAGTGCTTCCTGGACCATCTTGCGCACCTGGTCGCCGATGTGGCGCACCTCGACGTAACCGCGCGGCGCCACGCCTTCCTCGCAGAGCTGAATGGCGCGGCGGGCGATCTTCGAGGCCTCGTCGCCGATACGTTCGAGGTCGATCACCGACTTGGAGATGCTGATGATCAGGCGCAGGTCGGACGCCGCCGGCTGACGACGGGCGAGGATGCGCACGCACTCTTCGTCGATGTTGCGCTCCATCTGGTTGATGTGGTCGTCGATCTCGCGCACCTGCTGGGCGAGGCCCGAGTCGGCGTCGATCAGCGCGGTGACCGCGTCGTTGACCTGCTTCTCGACCAGGCCACCCATCGCCAGGAGGTGGCTGCGCACTTCCTCCAGTTCGGCGTTGAACTGCTGGGAGATGTGATGGGTGAGGCTGTCTTTGTCGATCATTTTTCAGTTCGCTCCGCGAAAGCTTCAAGCTGCAAGCTTCAAGCCGGTGGGTTCGTAGTCCTGAGCTGCCTTCACTTGCCGCCTGCAACGTGCGGCTTGCAGCTGTCGCGCGCCGCGCGACTAGCCGTAGCGACCGGTGATGTAGTCTTCGGTCTGCTTCTTGGCCGGGTTGGTGAACAGGGTGTCGGTGTCGCCGAATTCGATCAGCTTGCCCATGTACATGAAAGCGGTGTAGTCGGAAACCCGCGCCGCCTGCTGCATGTTGTGGGTCACGATGACGATGGTGTACTTGCTCTTCAGCTCGTAGATCAGCTCTTCCACCTTGAGGGTGGAGATCGGGTCCAGGGCCGAGCAGGGTTCATCGAGCAGCAGGACCTCGGGCTCCACCGCGATGGTGCGGGCGATCACCAGGCGCTGTTGCTGGCCACCGGAGAGGCCGAGGGCGGACTCGTGCAGGCGGTCCTTCACTTCGTCCCACAGGGCGGCGCCCTTGAGGGCCCACTCCACGGCTTCGTCGAGCACGCGCTTCTTGTTGATGCCCTGGATGCGCAGGCCGTAGACCACGTTCTCGTAGATGCTCTTGGGGAACGGGTTGGGTTTCTGGAACACCATGCCCACGCGGCGGCGCAGCTCGGCCACTTCCTCGCCCTTGCGGTAGATGTTCTTGCCGTCGAGGCGGATCTCGCCATCGACGCGGCAGCCGTCCACCAGGTCGTTCATGCGGTTGAAGCAGCGCAGCAGGGTCGACTTGCCGCAGCCGCTCGGGCCGATGAAGGCGGTCACGCGCTGTTTCGGGATATTCAGGCTGACATTGTGCAGCGCCTGCTTCTCACCATAGAAGAGGGACAGGCCCGGCACTTCGAGGGCAACGGTTTCCTCGGCCAGGCGCAGGTTCTGCTTGTCGCGGCCGAGGGCGGAAATGTTGACGCCGTGGCTGTGGGTTTCGTGTTGCATATTCACTCCGTTCGTAGCTTCGAGCTACAAGCTGTAAGCCTTGGGCAAAGCGAGCGGCGGTGGACTGATCAGCTGTCCAGCGCCTTGTATTTCTCACGCAGGTGGTTCCGGATGGCGACGGCCGAGAAGTTCAGCAGGGCGATCACCAGCACCAGCAGCAGCGCAGTGGCGTAGACCAGCGGGCGGGCGGCCTCGACGTTGGGGCTCTGGAAGCCGACGTCGTAGATGTGGAAGCCCAGGTGCATGATCTTCTGGTCCAGGTGCAGGTAGGGATAGTTGCCGTCCACCGGCAGGCTCGGGGCCAGCTTCACCACACCCACCAGCATCAGCGGCGCCACTTCACCGGCGGCGCGGGCCACGGCGAGAATCAGGCCGGTCATCATGGCCGGGCTGGCCATGGGCAGGACGACCTTCCAGAGGGTCTCGGCCTTGGTCGCGCCCAGGGCCAGGGAGCCTTCACGCACGGCACGGGGAATCCGCGCCAGGCCTTCCTCGGTGGCGACGATCACCACCGGCACGGCGAGTATCGCCAGGGTCAGCGAGGCCCAGAGCAGGCCCGGGGTGCCGAAGGTCGGCGCCGGAGCGGACTCGGGGAAGAACAGGCGGTCCAGCGAGCCACCCAGCACGTAGACGAAGAAGCCCAGGCCGAATACGCCGTAGACGATGGCCGGAACGCCCGCCAGGTTGTTCACCGCGATGCGGATCACCCGGGTCAGCACACCCTGCTTGGCGTACTCGCGCAGGTAGATGGCGGCGATCACGCCGAAGGGGGTGACGATCACGGCCATGATCAGGGTCATCATCACGGTGCCGAAGATGGCCGGGAATATGCCGCCTTCGGTGTTGGCCTCACGCGGGTCATCGGCGAGGAATTCCCAGAGCTTGGCGAAGTAGAAGCCGAGCTTGTCGAACAGGCCCATGGCGTTCGGCTGGTAGGCGTGGACGACCTTGCCAAGGCTGATTTCCTGTTCCTGGCCGCCGGCCTCGCGGACCACCACGCTGTCGCGGTTGAACTGCTGGTGCAAGTCCAGCAGCTGCGCTTCCAGGCCTTTGTAGCGGTTTTCCAGCTCGGCGCGCTCAGCGGCGATATCGGCCTGGGCTTCGGCGGTCAGGGTATCGCTCAGCTCGAGCTTGCGGGTATCCAGGCGCAGGCGCTCGAGACCGTGGTTGATGCCGCCGATGTCCTTCTTCTCCAGCTGGTAGAGCTGGGCATAGAGGTCGTCGACTCGTTGCAGGCGCTTTTGCAGCTCGGCCATGGCGGCCTCGCCTTCGGCCACCATCTGGCCATTCTCCTTCACGGCCACCAGGCGGCCGTAGAAGTTGCCCCACTCGCGGCGCTCCAGCACCAGCAGCTCGGCGGGAGTCTTCTGGTCTTTCAGCCAGTCGCCCACGACCCAAGTGAAGTCGCTGCCGTAGACGTCACGGTTGCCCACCTTGAGCAGCTCGCGGGTCATGAACTCCGGACCGTCTTCCGGCACAGGCAGACCAGCGCCCTTCAGGCGGGTGCGGGACACTTCCTCGACCTGCACTTCTTCGGCGATGACCTGCTTGGCAGCCTGGCCAGGCACCGAGTAGGACGCCTCCACCAGGTCAGCCGGCCAGAAGTGGCCAAGGCCGCGCACTGCAATTACCGAGAGCAGGCCGATGGTCATGATGACGGCGATGGACACCGCGCCGCCGCTCATCCAGACGCCCGGTGCGCCACTCTTGAACCAGTATTTCAGGGAAACCTTTTTCACGGATTTCTCCACCGCTTGAGTCTTTCAGTTCCTCCCGCCGAATGGCCGGAGGATTCGTGTTTTCTACCCCCTCTCCCTTCAGGGAGAGGGTTGGGGAGAGGGGGTCGGCGCGCGGCCAAGCGACCCTCTCCCGGTCCTGCGGACCACCCTCTCCCTGAAGGGAGAGGGTCATCGGATGCGCCTCTGCGAGGCGCGCTTTTAAAGAGAGGCGTACTTCTTCCGCAGACGCTGACGGATCAGCTCGGCCAGGGTGTTCATGATGAAGGTGAACGTCAGCAGCACCAGGGCGGAGAGGAACAGGACCCGATAGTGGGTACCGCCGACTTCCGACTCGGGCATTTCCACCGCCACGTTGGCGGCCAGGGTTCGCATGCCTTCGAAGATGTTCACTTCCATCACCGGGGTGTTGCCGGTGGCCATCAGCACGATCATGGTCTCGCCCACGGCACGGCCCAGGCCGATCATCAGGGCCGAGAAGATGCCCGGGCTGGCGGTGAGCAGGACCACGCGGGTCATGGTCTGCCAGGGCGTGGCGCCCAGGGCCAGGGAGCCGTAGGTCAGGCTGCGGGGCACGCTGAATACGGCGTCTTCGGCGATGGAGAAGATGTTCGGGATCACCGCGAAGCCCATGGCCAGGCCGACGATCAGGGCGTTGCGCTGGTCGTAGGTGATGCCGAGGTCATTACTGATCCACAGGCGCATGTCACCGCCGAAGAACCAGCTTTCCAGCGTCGGGCTCATGCCCAGGGCGATCCAGCCCACCAGGCCGACGACCGGGATCAGGATGGCCGCTTCCCAGCCGTCCGGTACGCGCAGGCGGATGGACTCGGGCAGGCGGCTCCAGGTGAAGCCGGCCAGCAGGATGCCGATGGGGGTCAGCAGCAGCAGGCTGAAGATGCCGGGCAGGTGGCCTTCCACATAGGGTGCCAGGAACAGGCCGGCGAAGAAGCCGAGGATCACGGTGGGCAGGGCTTCCATCAGCTCGATCACCGGCTTGACCTTGCGGCGCATGGACGGCGCCATGAAGTAAGCGGTGTAGATGGCTGCCGCGATGGCCAGCGGAGCGGCCAGCAGCATGGCGTAGAAGGCCGCCTTGAGGGTGCCGAAGGTCATCGGCGCCAGGCTCAGCTTGGGCTCGAAATCGGTGTTGGCGGCGGTGGATTGCCAGACGTACTTGGGCTCGTCATAGCTCTCGTACCAGACCTTGCCCCACAGCGCGCTGAAGGAGACTTCCGGGTGCGGGTTGTTGAGGCGGAACGGCAGCAGTTGGCCGCCCTCTTCCACCACCACACGGTTGGCGCGCGGGGACAGTGCCAGCAGGCCGGAACCATCGGTCACCGGCTCCACCAGCAGAGTGCGGTTGGCAGTGCTGTGGAACACGCCGAGGTGGCCGGTGGCATCCAGGGCGACGAAGCCCTTGCGGCGCTCTTCCGCGGTGATCTGCACCACCGGTGCGGTGCCCAGCTGGAAGTCGCGGATGTGCTTGAGGCGCGAGGAGCCGTCCGGATCGCGGGCCATGAACCATTGGGCGATGCCACCCTTGGAGTCGCCCACCATCAAGGAGATGCCGCCCAGCAGCATGGCGCTGGCGGTCACCTCACGCTCGCCGTCTTCCAGCAGCTTGTAGCGGCCGTTCAGGGCGTGCTCGCGCAGGCTGAAGACGTCGGCCTGGGCGCGGCCGTTGAGCACATAGAGCCACTGGTGGCGCGGGTCGATGTAGATGGCCTTGATCGGCTCGACCATCTGCGGCAGCTCGACGCTGCTCTGCTCCTGGGTGGTCTCCCCGGTGAGCATGTTCTCTTCGCTGACCACCTGCTGCACATGCAGCTGGTTGCCGGTGGAACCGGCCAGCATCAGAGCCTCGTCATTGATGCTGAGGGCAATGTGCTCCAGGGCGCGGCCCTGGGCGTCCAGCGCCATGGGCGCTTCACCGTAGGGGAAGCTGACCTGGGGCTCGATGGTCTTCTGGTTGTCCGGGTAGGTGACCTTGTAGCTGTGCTTGAAGATCAGCGCCTGGCCGTTGGACAGGCCCAGCACCACCAGCGGGCTGCCAGGCTGGTCCTGGCCGATGGACGCCACGCTGACGCCGGCCGGCAGCGGCAGTTGCTGGCGTTTCAGCAGGCTGCCGTCCTTCACCGAGAAGAACTGCACTTCGCCCTTGTCGGCGACGCGCATGCCCACCATGTTCTGTTCTTCGAGCGCCAGCAGCAGCGGCTTGCCGACATCCTGCTGCAACCAGGCCGGGTTCTGCACCTTCCGCGCCTTCAGTTCGGCGCCCTGGAACAGCGGCAGCACCACATAGGCCAGGTAGAAGAAGATCAGGGTGATGGCCCCGAGTACGGCGAGGCCGCCAACCAGCACGTACCAGTGGGTCAGGCGGTCCATCAGCGCACGGATCTTGCGCTTGCGCTGCATCGCCGGCGTGTTGAAGTCGATGCGGACGGGAGGGTTCGTCGAAGTTGTCAGGGAGTTGGCCAGGTCAGTCATGGATTCGGGCTCTTGCCACAGTCAGCGCGCGGGCTTTTACGATGGGCGCACAGCCTACGGTCTTCGTGTGACAGAAAGATTACAGCGAGTTGACGTGGCGAAGCCCACCCAGAGGAGGCCTCGGGCGGGCTTCTGCGACAGGGGTCTCCCGTCGCCCTTGCGTCCTTGCGGAGCGGCGCGCATAAGGCGGCCGCTCCCTTATCCGGCCTGGATTACAGGCCCAGATCCTTCAGTGCTTTTTCGGCGACTTTGGCCGGAACCGGGATGTAGCCGTCCTTGACGACGATTTCCTGGCCCTGCTTGGACAGCACCATCTTCACGAACTCGGCTTCCAGGGGAGCCAGCGGCTTGTTCGGCGCCTTGTTCACGTAGACGAACAGGAAGCGGGACAGCGGGTAGCTGCCGTTCAGGGCGTTCTGCTCGTTGTCTTCAACGAACTCGCCGCCTTCCTTCTTGGCCAGCGGAACGGTCTTCACGCTGGAAGTCTTGTAACCGATACCCGAGTAGCCGATGCCGTTGAGCGACTGGCTGATGGACTGCACCACGGAAGCCGAACCCGGCTGCTCGTTGACGTTACCCTTGAAGTCGCCTTTGCACAGGGCTTCTTCCTTGAAGTAGCCGTAGGTACCGGATACCGAGTTACGACCGAACAGTTGGATCGGCTGGCTGGCCAGATCGCCGGTCAGACCCAGCTCACCCCAGGTCTTGATGTTGCTGGTGCCGCCGCACAGGCGGTTGGCGGAGAAGATCGCGTCGACCTGTTTCATGGTCAGGCCTTTGATCGGGTTGTCCTTGTGCACGAAGATCGCCAGGGCGTCGACGGCCACCGGAACGGCGGTCGGCTTGTAGCCGTACTTCTCTTCGAAGGCCTGCAGCTCGACGTCCTTCATCTTGCGGCTCATCGGGCCCAGGTTGGCGGTGCCTTCGGTCAGAGCCGGCGGCGCGGTGGAGGAACCGGCGGCCTGGATCTGGATGTTCACGTTCGGGTACTCGCGCTTGTACGCCTCGGCCCACAGGGTCATCAGGTTGGCCAGGGTGTCGGAACCTACGCTGGAGAGGTTGCCGGAGACGCCAGTGGTTTTCTGGTAGGCCGGAATGGACGGGTCGACAGCGGCGACCGCACTGGCGGTGGCAACGCCGGCGGCGACGAAGGTCAGGGCCGCCATCAAACGCTTCAGTTTCATGCCTTGCTCCTAAGCAGGACGAGGGGGTTGAATGCAACGGGGGCCAGTATCGAGAGGCCGTATGACCACTCTATGAATTGATTGTGACAATTGGATGAATGGCCACCATCGCTTGTCCAACCTGGGATAGAGCCCGGAACACCTTCAGGAGACCACCCCATATGAAGCTCCATCCCCTGCTGCCCATCGCCGCCCTGGCGCTGTGCACAGCTTGCAGCCAACAGGCCCTGCGCGACATAGCGGAAGGCATCAGACCCGAAACGAAAGAGCCCATCGGCTGGCCCCGGGACACCACGCCGCAGGCCACCGATGGCGCCCGGGTGAATGCCTTCGCCGAGGGCCTGCAGCACCCCCTCTGGCTCTACGTGCTGCCCAATGGCGATGTGCTGGTGGCCGAAAGTGCCGCACCGGACACCCCCAGGCCCGCCGGCATCAAGGGCTGGTTTTCCGGCCTGTCCATGAAGAGTAGCGACGCCGAGGAAAAAAGCGTCAACCGCATTTCCCTGCTGCGGGACATCAACGGCGATGGCGTAGCCGACCTGCGCAGCACCTTCCTGAAAAATCTTCGTTCACCCTTCGGCATGGTGTTGGTGGGCAAGGACCTCTACGTGGCCAATGCCGACGCCCTGGTGCGCTTCCCCTATGTGAAGGGAGCGACCGAGATCAGCGAACCATCCACCTTGGTCACCGACCTGCCCGCCGGACTGAACCGTCACTGGACCAAGAACGTCATCGCCAGTCGCGACGGCCGCAAGCTCTATGTCACGGTCGGCTCCAACAGCAATGCCGGCGAGAATGGAATGGAGGTGGAGGAAGGCCGCGCGGCGATCTGGGAAGTGAATCGCGCCAGCGGCGCCAAACGCCTCTTCGCCACCGGCCTGCGCAACCCCCATGGCCTGGCCTGGGAGCCGCAGACCGGCAAGCTGTGGGCCGCCGTCATCGAGCGCGGCGAACTCGGCAGCGACCTGGTGCCGGACTACATCACTTCGGTGAAGGACGGCGGATTCTATGGCTGGCCCTACAGCCATTTCGGCCAGCATGTCGACGAACGCGTGCAGCCACAGCGGCCGGACCTGGTGGCCAAGGCCCTGGTGCCCGACTACGCCCTCGGCCCGCATACCGCCTCCATGGGCATCGCCTTCGCCAAGGGCAGCAAGCTGCCGAAGTTCCGCAACGGTCTGTTCGTGAGCCAGCGCGGCTCCTGGATCCGCAAACCCGACAATGGCTACAAGGTGATCTTCGTGCCCTTCCGCAATGGCAAGCCCCACGGCCAGCCGATGGACGTGCTGACCGGCTTCCTCGACGCCGAGGGCAATGTCCGGGGTCGCCCGGTGGATGTGAGGCTGGACCTCAAGGGCGCCCTGCTGGTGACGGACGACGTAGGCAACAAGGTTTGGCGGGTGAGTGCGGCGAAGAAGTGAGCCGCCGCAAGCAAAGCCCGAGACGGATATGAAACGGTAGGAGCGAGTTCTGCTCGCGAAGCCCTGCGCCGGGGCCGTTCGCGAGCAAGCTCGCTCCTACGTCCGCTCGCCGATCAGCGCTTCTTCGCGACCAGGAACACACCAATCAGCATCGCCACACCGCACAGGGCGGCGACGTAGTAGGCCGGGCCCAGGCTGTCCCACTTCATCAGCAGCGACACCACCATGGGCGTCAGGCCGCCGAAGATGGCGTAGGCCAGGTTGTAGGAGAACGACAGCCCGGAGAAGCGCACCACCGCCGGGAAGGCCCTGACCATCACATAGGGCACCGCGCCTATGGTGCCGACGAACAGGCCGGTCAGCGCATAGAGCGGGAACAGCCAGTCCGGGTTGGCCTTGAGGCTGGTGTAGAAGGTCCAGGAGCTGGTCGCCAGCAGCAGGCCGCCGATCAGCAGGACACGCCCGGCGCCGAAGCGGTCGGACAGCACGCCCGCGGCGACGCAGCCGATGGACAGCAGGACGATGGCCAGGCTGTTGGCCTTGAGCGCGGTGGCGGCCTCGAAGCCGTAGACCGTCTGCAGCAGGGTCGGGGTCATCAGGATCACCACCACAATGGCGGCGGACAGCACCCAGGTCAGCAGCATGGACAGTACGACGGCACCGCGATGACCCCGCAGCACGGTCTTCAACGGCACCTCGTCGGCCAGCGCCTTGCGCTGCTGCAGCTCGGCGAACACCGGGGTCTCATGCAGCCACTGGCGCAGGTAGACGGCGAAGAATCCGAATACGCCGCCCACCAGGAAGGGCAGGCGCCAGGCCCAGTCCAGCACTTCGGCGGGGGTATAGAGGCTGTTGATCAGGGTCGCCATCAGCGAACCCAGCAGGATGCCGGCGGTGAGGCCCGAGGTCAGGGTGCCGCAGGCGTAGCCGATATGCCGCGTCGGCACGTGCTCGGAGACGAAGACCCAGGCACCCGGCACTTCGCCGCCGATGGCCGCGCCCTGCACGACACGCATCAGGAGCAGCGCTATCGGCGCCCAGATGCCGATCTGCGCGTAGGTGGGCAGGAGCCCCATCACCAGGGTGGGCACCGCCATCAGGAAGATGCTCAGGGTGAACATGCGTTTGCGCCCCAGCAGGTCGCCGAAGTGCGCCATGACGATGCCGCCCAGGGGCCGCGCCAGGTAACCGGCGGCGAAGATGCCGAAGGTCTGCAGCTGGCGCAGCCATTCCGGCATCTCGGCGGGGAAGAACAGCTTGCCCACCACCGCGGCGAAGAACACGAAGATGATGAAGTCGTAGAACTCCAGGGCGCCGCCGAGGGCGGACAGCGACAGGGTCTTGTAGTCGCTGCGGGTCAGCGGACGCGAGGCGGGCGCCTCGGGGGCGAGCACGGAAGCCATGTGAGGGAATCTCGTCTGGGGCGGGCAGGACGTTTGCCGCTACTTGGGCGGAAAATCGCTTGGCAACATATCAAAAAGCGTTAAATGTACACAGTGTCAGCCACAAAACCGCCGGCTGCGCGCTGCGGCGGTCGTTTCGTGGCGCCCGGTGGCTATATACTGTGCGCTGTTCAGCGCAGGTCGGCATGCAGTGGGTCGGCTGGCGCACAGGTAGGAGCGGGGCATCGCCCCTTTCCAGGCATCGGCGCCACACACACGAAACAGGCAGTCCCGGCATGATCGACATCGAAGAAGAAGAGAACCTCACCCCGCAAGGCGACCTGGCCCTGCAGCTCACCGCGCTCCCGCGGGAAACCAACGGCTTCGGTGATATCTACGGCGGCTGGCTGGTATCCCAGATGGACCTGGCGGGCACCGCCATGGCCAGCAAGGTAGCCGCGGGCCGCGTGGCCACGGTGGCCATCGACCGCATGGCCTTCCTGGTGCCGGTGGCCGTGGGCGCCCAGCTCTCCTTCTATACCCAGACCCTGGAGATCGGCCGCAGCTCCATCCAGATGCTGGTGGAAGTCTGGAGCGACGACCCGCTCTCCAGCGAATGGCGCAAGGTTACCGAGGCGGTGTTCGTCTTCGTCGCCATCGACGGCAGCGGCCGCACCCGCCCGGTCCCGCAGCGGCGCGGCTGATTCGACTCGCTAGCCCCCTCCCTCCGGGAGCGGGGTTGAGGCGAGGGATGCCGAGTTTCGTAGGTTGGGCAGAGCGAAGCGAAGCCCAACGCGGAGCCCGGAGACGCATTCGTTGGGCTTCGTCGAACTCAGCCCAACCTACGAAGGCCTCTACTCCAGCCGCAGTGCATCCACCGGATGCAGCTTCGCTGCACGCCTCGCCGGCGCCAGCCCGGCGCCTATTCCCACCAGCGCCGAGAGCAGCAGCGCCAGCAGTACCAGCGGCGGGCTCAGGCTCAGGGGCAGCCCTGGCACCAGCCAGTGCAGCAGCACCAGCAGCACGCCGACCACCAGCAGGCCAAGCAGGCCGCCCAACACCGAGAGCAGGGTCGCCTCGGCGAGGAACAGCGCCAGCACCTGGCGTGGCGCGGCACCCACCGCTCGGAGCAGGCCGATCTCGGCAGTCCGCTCGCCGACCGTGGTGGTCATGATGGTGAGGATGCCTACCGCCCCCACCAGCAATGAAATGCCCCCCAGGGCGGCGATGCCCAGGGTGAGGGTGGCGAGTATCCGGTTGAGGCTGCCCAGCAGGTCGCTCTGGGAGGTCAGGCGGAAGTCCTCGCGGCCATGCCGCTGCACCAGCAGCCGGCGCACCTGCCCGGCGAAAGCCTCGGCCGGGGTGCTCTGGTCGAACAGCACATGGATCTTCACCAGGCCAACGCGATTGAACAGGCTCTCCGCCCAATCGACGGGTATGTAGGCGATATCGTCGAGATCGAAACCCAGCAGGTTGCCCTTGCTCGCCATCACCCCGATCACCCGGAAACTCATGCCGCCCACCCGCACCCGCCGGCCCACGGGGTTGGCCTTCCCGAACAGCTCCTCGCCCAGCTTCGAGCCCAGCACTACATAAGGTGGCGTACGGCCGTCCCGCGAGGGCGGCAGGAACTGCCCCTGGGCCATGTGCACGCGCCAGGCGGCGGCCAGTTGCGAGCCGCTGCCGAGTATGTCCACCCGCCGCTTGCGGGCACCGGTCTGGATATCGCCATTGCCCTGGATGATGGGCACCACGGCCTCCGCGTGGGGCAGGCGGCCGAGGGCATCGGCGTCGGCGATGGACAGCGGCCGCGCACTGGCGAGGATGCCGCCGATACCGCCGGTGGGCAGGGTGCCGGGACGCACCGTGACCACCCGAGTGCCGAACTGGGCGAAGCTATCCAGCACCCGGTCACGCAGGCCTTCGCCCATGGCCGTGAGCAACGCCACCGCGGCGATGCCGATGGCCACCCCGAGCAGGGTCAGCAGACTGCGCAGGGGCTGGCTGGTGAGGGCCGAGCCGCACAGCCCGAGGCCGTCGCGCCAGCGCATCAGCGGCCGCCCTGCGGGCGCAGCGCCTGCACCGGTGCCTGGGCCGCAGCGTGGTTGGCCGGTAGCCAGGCGAACAACAGCGCCGCGCCCAGGGCCAAGGCCGGTGCGCCCAGGCGCGCCCACCAGGGCGCATACAGCGGCAGGCCGCTGGCCAGCCTTCCGACCCAGAGCAGCAACTCACCCAGCCCCAGCCCCAGCCCTGCGCCGAGCAGCGCCAGCAGCGCCGCCTCACCGAGGAACAGCAGGCGCACCTGGGCCGAGCTGGCGCCTATGGCCTTGAGCAGGCCGATCTCGGCGGTGCGCTGCAGCACGGCGATCCAGGTGACGTTCATGATCAGGATGCCGGCCACCAGCAGGCTGATGGCGGCGATGCCGGCCAGCGCCAGGGTCAGGCCGTCGAGGATGCCGTCGAAGGCGGCGAGCATGGAATCCTGACTGAGCAGGGTGACGTCTTCCTCGCCCTGGTGCCGTTCCGTGAGGGCCGCCAGTACCTGCCGCCGGGCGCTGGCCATGTAGCTAGGGCCACGCACTTCGACGAAGACGCGGAACAGCCCATCGCGGTCGAACAACACCTCGGCACTGGCCACCGGGATGATCAGCGCCTCGGAGAAATCCATGCCCAGGGATTCGCCGCGCTCATCCAGCACCCCCACCACCCGGAAGCGCCGGTCGCCGGCACGCAGCCACTGGCCCAGGGCCGGAGCATTGCCGAACAGGTCGCGGCGCAGGCGGCTGCCGATCACGCAGACCTCCTCCGCCTGTCCCGGCTCCAGCTCCGGCAGCGCGCGCCCCTGGGCGAGATGCAGTTGGCGGATGGCGAAGAAGGCGCGGGTGGTGCCCAGGGCCAGGGTCTCGCGGTTGCGGTTGTCGCGGCTGACCTCCAACTGCCCGGCATGCAGCGGCGCCACCCGGCGCACCGCCGGCAGGCGGCCGAGCGCCGTGGCGTCGGCCTGGGTCAGGGGCCGTGGAGCCATGCCGGTGATGGGCGGCATGCCGCCGGTGGTCTCGTTACGCCCCGGCAGGACGATGAGGATGTCGCGCCCGAGCAGGGAAAACTCCCCCAGCACGTAGGCCCGCGCGCCCTGCCCCAGACCACCCAGCAGGGTCACGGCGAACACGCCGATGGCGATGGCCAGCAAGAGCATGGCGCTGCGCGAGCGGTGTCCGCGAAGGGCACCGAACCAGAGCTGGCAGGCGTCCAGCGGATCCATCAGGCGGCACCCTGGCGGCGATCGCAGAAGATGCGCCCGTCGCGCATCTGCACTTGGCGGCGGGCGCGGGCGGCATGCTGGGCGTCGTGGGTGACCAGGATCAGGGTCAGCCCCTCGACGTTCAGCTCCTCCAGCAGGTCCACCACCTCGGCGCCGGACTGGCTGTCGAGGTTTCCGGTGGGCTCATCGGCCAGCAGCAGCCGGGGCTGCATCACCATGGCGCGGGCGATGGCCACCCGCTGGCGCTGGCCGCCGGACAGCTCGGCCGGATGGTGCCGCAGGCGCTCGCCCAGCCCCAGGCGCTCGGCCAGATGCAGGCTGCGGCGGCGCCGTTCGGCGGGGTCGATGCCAGCCAGGAGCATGGGCAGCTCGATATTCTCCTGGGCGGTCAGCCGTGAAATCAGGTGGAAGGACTGGAAGACGAAGCCGATCAGGCGGCTGCGCAGGGCGGCACGGCGTTCCTCGCCGAGGCAGGCGGTTGCCTCCTCGTCCAGCCAGAACTCGCCACTGTCCGGCGCATCCAGCAGGCCGAGGATATTCAGCAGTGTGGACTTGCCGGAGCCGGAAACGCCGGTGATGGCGAGGTACTCGCCATCGGCCACCTCCAGGTCGAGGCAATCGACGCCGCGCACCCGCTGCTCGCCAAGCTGGAAGCAACGACTGATCTGGTGCATGAGGATCACGGGGCGCGCTCCGCGGGTTCGCCGCTGGGGCTGACCACGCTGCCATCGATCAGGCCTTCATGGTCCAGGCTGGGGATGATCCGATCGCCGGCAGCCAGGCCACCCTTGACCTCGCTCCAGCGCCAGTTGGCCAGGCCGATTTCCACCTTTTGCTCACGCAGGTGGCCGTTGCCGGGGTCATAACGCAGCACCTTGCCGCCCTCCAGCAGGCTCTCGGTCGGTACCCGCAGTGCCTGCTCGCGCTGTGCCAGGAGGATTTCCACATCGGCGCTGTAACCGCTGAGCAACATCAGGTCCCGGGGTACCCGCTCGAACTTCACTTCGATGTCGACGGTGCGCGCCTGCTTCTCCAGCTCGCGGACGAAGGGCGCGATGCGGCTGACCCGGCCCTCGAAGCTGCGTCCGCGGAAAGCGTCGAGGGTGATGCGCACTGGCATGCCGGGCCGCACCAGGGCGGCGTCCACTTCATCGATGGGCGCTTCGACATAGAGGCACTGGTCGTCGATCAGGTCCACTGCCGGCGGCGTCGGTATGCCCGGCGGCGACGGGGTGACCACTTCGCCCAGCTCACCGTTGATTTCCGCCACTATACCGGCGAAGGGCGCGCGCAAGGTGGCCTGGTCCAGCTGTGCCAGCTGCAGGTCCAGGCTGGCTTCGGCTTCGCGGATCTTCGCTTCGCCGCCACTGCACAAGAGTTGCGACAGACGCGCGCGGGTGGTGCTCTGGTCCAGCACGTCCTGGGAGGCCAGCTTGCGTTCGGCCAGGCGATCGAGACGCTGCAGGTCGCGCTGGTCCTGGCTGGCCTGGCTGCAGCTCTGCTCGCGCAGGTTGCGCTGCGCGTCGAGGCGCGCACGGGCTTCTTCGACCCGCGCCTGCAGGTCGTCCTGGCGCAGGCGCATGAGCACGTCGCCGGCCTGCACCCGTTGTCCGGCGTGGATCAGCAGTTCGCTGACCTGGCCGCCGGTCTTGAAGGAAAGGTGGGCACGCCTGCACGCCTTCACGGTACCGGCACGGGTATTGGCCACCAGGGTTTCCACCGCGCCATTGGCCACTTCCACCAGTTGCACGGGAATCGGGTCGGGGCGCACCCAGAATCCGGCCAGCATCATCAGAGGGACAAAAATAGGAATAATTATCAGTAACTTGCGCATGGCACCGCTCCACTTGTGAGTGGCTCAAGCAGAGTTTAGGTCGGTCGCTATGACCGCTTTCGGCACCAACGTCCCGCTGTCTCCGGCCCCTTCCCAGGGAACGCCCTTAAATCACGACCTTAGCGGCACCTCGCAACCGGACCTGGAAATTGGCCTTCTGACCATCAATGTCAAAATGCCGACAAGTGGCCTTGCACTTGCGAGCACCAAATGAGAACGCGTCAAAATCAGGTCGATCGCAACCTGGCAACCGGTACTTGGTCGAATGCTGTGAAAGCCCTTGCCGCGTCTGCCATGCTGGTTCGAAATAGCAGATGGCGCCTCGGCGACTCGAAAGCACAGCAAGCGGAGACTGCGATGTACGACGAAACCCTGCCCACCGTGGAACAACTGGTGGTGGATGAACTGGTCTGCTGGCGAGTGCACACCCGCCACGCCGAATTGCTGCTGACCCAGCAGGGCGCTCAGGTCCTGAGCTATCAACCCCATGGCGAGGAACCGGTGATCTGGCTGAGCGGCCAGGCCAGCTATAAAAAGGGCAAGGCGGTGCGCGGCGGCGTGCCGGTGTGCTGGCCCTGGTTCGGCGACCTGCGACGCAATCCGGCGCAGGTCCAAGGCATGCACCAGGGTGGGCCGATCTGCCCGGCCCATGGCCTGGTACGCGAACTCGACTGGGAACTGCTGAACATCGACACCGACGGCCCCGCCGTCCACCTCGCCTTCACCCTCGACAGCCGCAGCCCTCTGCTGCCCGGCTGGCCCCATGCCGCGAAGCTGCGCCTGGACATCCGCCTGGGCGAGCAGCTGCAACTGACGCTCTCCACCCGTAACCTGGGCGACTCGCCCCTGGCCCTGAGCCAGGCGCTGCACAGCTATTTCGCAGTCAGCGACATCCGCGAAGTGGAAGTGGAGGGCCTGGGCGGCTGCCGCTACATCGAGACCCTGGAGGACTGGCAGCAACGCAAGCAGCAGGGAAATATCAGGTTCAGCGGCGAAACCGACCGCATCTACCTGGATACACCCCAGCGCATGAGCATCCTCGACCGCACCTGGAAGCGTCGCATCGAGCTGGACGTCAGCGGCTCATCCACGGCGGTGGTATGGAACCCCTGGATCGACAAGTCCCGGCGCCTCAGCCAGTTCGACGGGGACGCCTGGCAGGGCATGCTCTGCATCGAGACCGCGCGGGTGATGGATGATTTCCTGGTGCTCAAACCGGGCGATGAGCACCGCATGGAGCTGAAGGTCAGCAGCAAACCGCTGTAATCACGAGATCCGCGGCGGCAGACTCGCAGGGCCTGCCTTCCGTAGGAGCGAATTCATTCGCGAAGGCAAGCCGCAGGCCTGCCGTCCAGGTCCGAGCAAGGTCGGTCCTCCTCCCTCCGCCCTCTCCCTCAAGCAGGATAGGGCGGAGGATCAGAGATCCCCCTCCTCCACCAACCTCACCTGCCCCGCATCCAGGGCATAGGCAGCGTCCGCCAGGTCATTGCTGACCTGCTCGACTTTCAGTTTGCCGTCCACCCAGATAGGCGCGTAGATGTCGTCCAGGGCGATGCCCTTGGGGTAGCGCACCAGCACTATCTGGTTCGGCGGCGGCGGCGGGACGTGGATGCAGGCGCCGGGGTAAGGCACCAGGAAGAACAGGGTGCTGCGGCCCTTGGCATCGCTTTCCAGGGGCACCGGATAGCCGCCTATATGGATCTCCTTGCCATTCAGGGCGGCCACCGTCCGGGTCGAATACATCACCGCCGGCAGGTCCTTCTGCTGCTTGAGCCCACCCTTCTGGCCGAAGGAGCCGTCGGACTCGGGGCTGTCGTGGCTGATTTCAGGCATTTCCTCGAGGGCCTTGCGGTCCTCGGGCGGCATCAGTTCAAGCCAGTCGGTTTCGGGGAGTTCGGCGCGGGCGAGGGAGCAGCAGAACAGCAGGAGCAAGCAGGCAAGACGGCGCATGGAATGACTCGTGGAAGCGGGGCAGGAACGTCTGGCGTCAAGATTAACCGCGCACCCGAGTGGTTCCCAGCCCCACTGGGCGGCCCTCAGCTTTTCCTGACGAGGCCGTAGATCACCAGCAACACCACGGCGCCTATCACCGCGCCGATGAAACCCGCGGCCTGCCCGGCCTGGTAAATGCCCAGGGCCTGGCCGCCGTAAGTGGCCGCCAGCGAACCGCCGATGCCGAGCAGAATGGTCATGATCCAGCCCATGCTGTCGTCGCCAGGTTTGATGAAGCGCGCGACGAGACCGACGATCAGGCCGATGATGATGGTGCCGATGATGCCCATGACATTCCCTCCGAGGGTGGTTGGGGTATGCCTGAGCCTAGTAGTGCGGGGTCTTTCCTGCCATCGGCCGCCCTCCCGGGGGGGAAGGCGGCCGGCGGACGGTCAATCCTTGGCGATCAACGCTTCCACGGCCGCGATCTGGCGATCGAGGGTCGCGCGGTCGTCGCTGCGCAAGGTGGCATGGCCGACCTTGCGGCCGACCTTGAAGGCCTTGCCGTAGTGATGCAGGTGGCAGTCGGCGATGGAGACCACTTTATCCACAGCGGGCACTTCACCAATGAAGTTGAGCATGGCGCTCTCTCCCAGCTTGGCAGTGGAGCCCAGGGGCAGGCCGGCGACGGCGCGCAGGTGGTTCTCGAACTGGCTGCACTCGGCGCCTTCGATGGTCCAGTGACCGGAATTGTGCACCCGCGGGGCGATCTCGTTGGCCTTCAGGCCACCATCCACCTCGAAGAACTCGAAGGCCAGCACGCCGACGTACTCGAGCTGCTCCAGCACGCGACCGACATAGTCTTCGGCCAGGGCCTGCAAGGGGTGGTCGGTGCTGGCCACGGAAAGGCGCAGGATGCCGTTCTCGTGGGTGTTATGCACCAGCGGGTAGAAGCGGGTCTCGCCGTCACGGGCGCGTACCGCCACCAGGGAGACTTCGCCGGTGAAGGGCACGAAACCTTCGAGGATGCAGGGCACGCTGCCCAGCTCGGCGAACGCGCCGGTCACGTCTTCGGGCCTGCGCAGGACCTTCTGGCCCTTGCCGTCATAGCCCAGGGTGCGGGTCTTGAGCACCGCCGGCAGGCCAATGCTGGCGGTTGCGGCATCTAGGTCGGACTGGGACTGGATATCGGCAAAATCCGGTGTGGGGATGCCGAGGTCCTTGAACATGGACTTCTCGAACCAGCGATCGCGGGCGATGCGCAGGGATTCGGCGCTGGGGTAGACCGGGACGAACTGCGAGAGGAAAGCCACGGTCTCGGCCGGCACGCTCTCGAACTCGAAGGTCACCAGGTCCACTTCATCGGCCAGCTGGCGCAGGTGGTCCTGATCGCCGTAGTCGGCACGGATGTGCTCGCCCAGGGCGGCAGCGCAAGCGTCCGGCGCCGGGTCGAGGAAGGCGAAGTTCATGCCGAGTGGGGTGCCCGCCAGGGCCAGCATGCGGCCGAGCTGGCCACCACCGATAACGCCGATCTTCATCTGTCAGGCCTCACGCGGGTCCGGGTTGTCCAGGACCATGTCGGTCTGCTCGCGACGGAAGTCCTTCAGCGCGACGTGGTATTTCGGGTACTTGCCGCCGAGAATGCTGGCGGCCAGCAGGGCCGCGTTGATCGCACCAGCCTTGCCGATAGCCAGGGTGGCGACCGGAATGCCAGCCGGCATCTGCACGATGGACAGCAGGGAGTCGACGCCCGAGAGCATGGACGACTGCACCGGCACGCCGAGCACCGGCAGGTGGGTCTTGGCCGCGCACATGCCCGGCAGGTGGGCGGCACCGCCGGCGCCGGCGATGATCACCTCGATGCCGCGGCCTTCGGCCTCTTCGGCGTACTGGAACAGCAGGTCCGGAGTGCGGTGGGCGGAAACCACCTTCACTTCAAAGGGGATGCCCAGCTTGTCCAGCATCTCGGTGGTGTGGCTGAGGGTGCTCCAATCGGACTTGGAGCCCATGATCACGCCTACCAGTGCGCTCATCGTCGTGCCTCGTCAATGGTCGAAAAACCAACAAGCCACGCAATGGCGTGGCTTGTTATGCGATGGGGGCCGTGCTGCGGGGCGCGCTGCCGGCCGAAGGCCGCGCAGTATAACGCAAAGCCGCGCCCGGCGCGCATTTGCCCTGACCGCTCGTCCAGAGCTGGGTGATAGAGCCTTTCGTCGCGGCAAAACCTTGCTCCAGAGCAAGACCCGCGCAACTCGGCGGCGCAGAATCGAATACCTCAACCAAGGAGGTGAGTGCCATGAACCAGACCATGAAAGCCGCGGTGGTCCACGCCTTCGGCGAGCCCTTGCGGATCGAGGAAGTGAAGGTTCCCCTGCCCGGCCCCGGGCAGATCCTGGTGAAGATCGAGGCCTCGGGCGTCTGCCACACCGACCTGCACGCCGCCGAAGGTGACTGGCCGGTAAAACCGAGCCTGCCCTTCATCCCCGGCCATGAGGGCGTCGGCTTCGTCGCCGCGGTGGGCGCCGGGGTAAACCGCGTCAAGGAAGGCGACCGCGTCGGCGTGCCCTGGCTGTACACCGCGTGCGGCTGCTGCGAACACTGCCTGACCGGCTGGGAAACCCTCTGCGAGAGCCAACAGAACACCGGTTACTCGGTGAACGGCGGTTATGCCGAGTACGTGCTTGCGGATCCTAATTTCGTCGGACTGCTGCCGAAAAACGTCGAATTCGCCGAGATCGCGCCAATTCTTTGCGCGGGCGTCACTGTCTACAAGGGCCTGAAGGTCACGGGCGCGCGGCCCGGCCAGTGGGTGGCCATTTCCGGCATTGGCGGCCTCGGCCATGTGGCAGTGCAATATGCCCGCGCCATGGGCCTGCACGTGGCCGCCATCGATGTCGACGACGCCAAGCTGGAACTGGCGCGCAAGCTGGGCGCCAGCCTGACCATCAACGCCCGCAACGAGAACCCCGCCGAGGTAATCCAGCGGGATATCGGCGGCGCCCATGGCGTGCTGGTCACGGCCGTCTCCAACAGCGCCTTCGGCCAGGCTATCGGCATGGCCCGGCGCGGCGGCACCGTGGCCCTGGTCGGCCTGCCGCCGGGTGACTTCCCCACACCGATCTTCGACGTGGTGCTGAAGGCCATCAGCATCACTGGCTCGATAGTCGGGACCCGCGCCGACCTGCAAGAGGCCCTGGACTTCGCTGGCGAGGGCCTGGTCAAGGCCACCATCCACCGCGACAAACTGGACAACATCAACCAGATCTTCGAGCAGATGCGCGCCGGCCGGATCGAGGGCCGCATCGTCGTGGAGATGTAGGCAGCCCGCGCTTTTGTAGGAGCGAGCTTGCTCGCGAAGGACACCGCGCATTCGCCAGCAAGCTGGCTCCTACAGCGATCAGCCCTCGCCGCCCATCCCGCCCTCCAGCTTGCGCCAGAGCAGGCGTACCGACGCCTTGCGCACCAGCGCGCAGCGGTACAGGCGGATTTCCAGCGGCACATGCCACTGGCTGCCGCCGCATACCGCCAACTCGCCACGAGCCAGCTCGGCCTGGGCGCTGAGGCGCGGCACCCAGGCCACCCCCATGCCCTGTAGCGCCATGCTCTTCAGGCTGTCGGCCATGGCCGTCTCGTAGACGGTGGTGGAGCGCAGGGCGCGCTGGCGCAGCAGCAGATTCACCGAACGGCCAAGGAAGGCGCCGGCGCTGTAGGCCAGGAGTGGCACGCTCTGCCCACTCTCCAGGTCGTAGAGCGGCTTGCCCTCGGCATCCACCGCGCAGACCGGGAGCATCTCGGTGCGCCCGAGGCTCATCGAGGGAAAGATCTCCGGGTCCATCTGCAGGGCTGCATCCGGGTCGTAGAAGGCCAGGATCAGGTCGCAGCCACCCTCTCGCAGGGAGTGCACCGCCTCGCCCACGTTGGTGGCGATCAGCCGGCTCGCGATGTTCAGCCCCTCGCCGCGCAGCCGCGCGATCCACTGCGGGAAGAAGCCCAGGGCCAGCGAATGGGCGGCGGCGAACTGCAGCACTTCGCCCTGCTGGCCTTCCAGGTGGTGCAGGTGACGCACCACCTCGCCCAGCTGCTCCACCATGCTGCGCGCGGTGACCAGGAACAGCTGGCCCGACTCGGTCAGCTCGACCGGCGTGCGCGAGCGGTTCACCAGGGTCAGCCCCAGCGCCGCTTCCAGGCTGCGGATGCGCCGGCTGAAGGCCGGCTGGGTGACGAAACGCCGCTCGGCGGCCTGGGAGAAGCTGCGGGTACTGGCCAGGGCGACGAAGTCTTCCAGCCATTTGGTTTCCAGGTTCATCTGAAGGTTCCGGATGCTCGATTTTGGTGCACACGCTCTTGGGCGAAGCCGCGTCACTCGGAGGTTATGCCGATTGTGCATAGGCTAGCGAATAACAGCATTGGCCGACAAATGGCTACAGGCCTAGATTATTGGGCATCGCGGCACTGGCCGTGTTCTCCCAGAGATGAATCGCATCATGTCCTCCGCTGCATCTTTCCGCATCGAAAAAGACCTGCTCGGCACCCTCGAAGTCCCTGCCGAGGCCTACTACGGCATCCAGACCCTGCGCGCGATCCACAACTTCCGCCTGTCCGGTGTGCCGCTGTCGCACTACCCGAAGCTGGTCGTCGCCCTGGCCATGGTCAAGCAGGCCGCCGCCGATGCCAACAAGCAGCTCGGTCACCTCAGCGCCGAGAAGCACGCCGCCATCAGCGAAGCCTGCGCCCGCCTGATCCGTGGCGACTTCCACGACCAGTTCGTGGTGGACATGATCCAGGGTGGTGCCGGCACCTCCACCAACATGAACGCCAACGAGGTGATCGCCAACATCGCCCTCGAGGCCATGGGCAAGCAGAAGGGTGAGTACAAGCACCTGCACCCGAACAACGACGTGAACATGGCGCAGTCCACCAACGACGCCTATCCGACCGCCATCCGTCTCGGCCTGCTGCTCGGCCACGACGCCCTGCTGGCCAGCCTCGACAGCCTGATCCAGGCCCTGGCTGCCAAGGGTGAAGAATTCGCCCACGTACTGAAGATGGGCCGCACCCAGCTGCAGGACGCCGTACCCATGACTCTGGGCCAGGAATTCCGCGCCTTCGCCACCACCCTGGGCGAAGACCTCGACCGCCTCAAGCGCCTGGCGCCCGAGCTGCTCACTGAAGTGAACCTGGGCGGCACGGCCATCGGCACCGGCATCAACGCCGACCCCGGCTACCAGCACCTGGCCGTCGAGCGCCTCGCCGCCATCAGCGGCCAGCCGCTCAAGCCTGCCGCCGACCTGATCGAGGCCACCTCCGATATGGGTGCCTTCGTGCTGTTCTCCGGCATGCTCAAGCGCACCGCGGTCAAGCTGTCGAAGATGTGCAACGACCTGCGCCTGCTCTCCAGCGGCCCGCGCACCGGCATCAACGAGATCAACCTGCCGCCGCGTCAGCCGGGCAGCTCGATCATGCCGGGCAAGGTCAACCCGGTGATCCCGGAAGCGGTCAACCAGGTGGCCTTCGAAGTCATCGGCAACGACCTGGCCCTGACCCTGGCGGCCGAAGGCGGCCAGCTGCAGCTGAACGTGATGGAGCCCTTGATCGCCTACAAGATCTTCGACTCGATCCGCCTGCTGCAACGCGCCATGGACATGCTCCGCGAGCACTGCATCGTCGGCATCACCGCCAACGAAGCCCACTGCCGCGCCCTGATGGAGAACTCCATCGGCCTGATCACCGCACTGAACCCCTACATCGGCTACGAGAACGCCACCCGCATCGCCAAGCTGGCCCTGGAAAGTGGCCGCGGCGTGCTGGAACTGGTGCGCGAGGAGAAGCTGCTGGACGAATCCATGCTGGCCGACATCCTCCGCCCGGAAAACATGATCGCCCCGCGCCTCGTGCCGCTGAAGGGCTGATCAGGCAACGAGCTCACCAGGAGGGGCGCAGCCCCTCATTCCAAAGGATGGTCGCCTGACCATCCTTTTTTTTTGCCTGTGGAAAAGTGCCCGGGCACAACACGCCGGCATCGCCCCCATCCGACTAGAGCGAATGCATTTCCGGCGCATTCCGCCGGTATGCCTGCCAACGCCGCCGGGCTTCAGCCACACGCTCGTCCGATGCACCGCAGAACTGCCGCAGCCATGTCTCGAACATGACGATGTCGGGAAAAAAGTAGTCCTTGCTAAGCCCGGTGCTGCGGGGCGTGTCGTTAGCCCACTCATCGAACGCCGACGCCTGCAGGTCATCTTCCGGAAAACTGTCGTAATCCTCGACAAAACCGCGAAATTGGCGCAGCACCTCGTTCATATGGGCCTGGACACTACGGTCACCCGCCTGGATCAGCTGGAAGCCGCCATGCCTATCCATGAACCGCGCAACGATCAGAGGCAGCTCAGTCTCGGTCAGCGCCCCCAGCTTCATGCCGAAGCGCTGCATTTCATTCAGCCAACGCTC
Source organism: Pseudomonas sp. BN417 (assembly GCF_029871205.1). Lineage (GTDB taxonomy): Bacteria > Pseudomonadota > Gammaproteobacteria > Pseudomonadales > Pseudomonadaceae > Metapseudomonas. The sequence continues at coordinate 51,236 of NZ_SSOJ01000162.1, forward strand.
GATAAAAAGCTGCACGAATGCACCCAGGTCACCCCTCTTGATGCCGACGAACACCATGCAATAGCGGGTCTCGACATGCATCGCCAACAGCACGGGCTTTCGCCGTACCCTGATGGCGTGGACCACCCAGCGGGAAGGCAGCCGTGGTTCGCCATCCCGGGAGGCCACATTGTCAGCCTCCTCCCCCGGGGACGGACGCTGCGCACGAGAAAATTTCCTTCCCTTCTCGACCACCGAGAAGAAGTCATCGACAGCCCCGGTGCAATTGAAGATCAACACCAGCCTGTCTCCTTGTCATCCAGAAATCAGTCAATGTTCCATCGCGGCGAAGCCGCGGGTCGGGCGGAGTGCACGCAAAATGCCTGAAAATTCGCCAAGGTGCTTACAAAAACGACTCAAGTGATTGAAAAACAACATAGATTGACGCCGCTGGGAGCCGATTGAAACACTGCGGCGGTCCGTTGCACCGCCCCACAACCAACCGGGAACCACGCCAATGATAAAAACAATCCGTACCCTGGCCGCCGGCATCCTGCTGGCCACCTCCTGCCTCGCTTCGCTGGCCGCCCACGCCGGCGACCTGGAAACCCTGAAGCAGAAGGGGGAACTGAAGTTCGCCCTGACCGGCAAGTACCCGCCATTCAGCTTCATCGACATGGACGGCAAGCTGCAGGGTTTCGACGTCGACATCGGCGGCAGCCTGGCACAACGCATCGGCGTGCAACCCATGCCGGTCACCACCGCCTGGGACGGCATCATTGGCGGACTGCTGGCCGGCAAGTACGACGCCATCATCGGCAGCCTGGCGATCACCGACGAACGCCTCAAGGCCGTGGACTTCTCCGAACCCTACTACCAGTCCGGCGCCCAATTGTTCGTCCGCCAGGACAGCCCCGTCCGGGGTATCGACGAAATGGACGGCAAGGTGATCGGCATCACCCTCGGCGAGACCTACGAAAGCTGGCTGCGCGAGCACAAGCCGAACGTCACCCTGAAGACCTACAAGGGCCTGCCCGATATCCTCCTTGACCTGCAGAACAAGCGCATCGACGGCTTCGTCACCGACAAGATCGCCGGCCTGCTGACCATTCGCGACCGGCGCCTGGACGCCAGGCCGGCAGGCGAACTGCTCTATCCGGAAAAGATGGGCATCGCCGTGCGCAAGGACAGCCCCGAGCTGAAAGCCGCGATCAACGCCGCGCTGGCCGAGATCACCGCCAATGGCACCTACGGCGACATCAGCCAGAAATGGCTGGGAACCGACATTCGTTGAGGGCCGAACGATGCTGACCTACTTCCATCCCGACCAGTACCTGCACCATCCACGCAGCTACCTTTCGCGCGGACAGATGCGCACCCCGCAGGAGATTCCCGAACGCCCGCGACGCCTGCTGCAAGCGGTCGAGGGCCTCGGCTTCGAGCTGCGCCAGCCGGAGGACTTCGGCATGCAGCCGCTCCAGGCCGTGCACAGCGCCGAATACCTGCGCTTCCTCGAGGAAGCCCATCGCGAATGGCTGGCCACCGGGCAGGACTGGGGCGACGAGGTGATGTCCAACGTCTTCATCCGCGAACCCAACCCGCTGCGCGGCATTCTCGCCAAGGCCGCCCGTTATCTGGCCGATGGCAGTTGCCCGGTGGGCGAACAGACCTGGCAAGCCGCCTACTGGTCGGCGCAAAGCGCCATCGCCGGGGCCCGCGCCCTGCTCGATGGCCGCTCCCAGGCCTACGCCCTGTGCCGTCCGCCGGGACACCATGCGCGGCACGACGCGGCCGGCGGCTTCTGCTACCTGAACAACGCCGCCATCGCCGCCCAGTACCTGCGCCAGGGCCACGGACGGGTGGCGATCCTGGACACCGACATGCACCACGGCCAAGGCATCCAGGAGATCTTCTACGAGCGCGAAGACGTGCTCTACGTGTCGATCCACGGCGATCCGACCAACTTCTATCCGGTGGTCGCCGGCTTTGAAGACGAACGCGGAAGCGGCGCCGGACACGGCTACAACATCAACCTCTGCATGCCCCACGGCTCACCGGAATCGGTGTTCTTCGAGCAGCTGGAGCGCGCCATCGCCGCGCTGCGTCGCTTCGAGCCGGACGTGCTGGTGCTCTCGCTGGGGTTCGACATCTACGTGGAAGACCCTCAGTCGCAAGTGGCAGTGAGCAGCGCCGGCTTCGCCCGGCTCGGCCACGACGTCGGCCTGCTCGGCCTGCCGACCCTGATCGTGCAGGAAGGCGGCTACCACCTGGACAGCCTGCGAGCCAATGCCGAGCAGTTCTTCGGCGGCTTCCTGGGATCACGGCGCCAGGGCTGACCACGCCGCGCGCATCGGCTTCAGCCCGCTGGCCCCTGGCGCAACGCGTCGGCGCAGTCTTCGCGCCGACGCATCTCCTCCACCACCGCGTCCAGGGCCTGGCGGATATCGCCGACCAGGCGATTGCTCTTCAGCTCCTGCCGGTACACGAGATAGAAATTGAACCACTGCTCCAGGGCGAAGGGCCGGCTGCACAGGCGGGGGTTTTCGCAGAGGTCGGCGGCGGTGATCGCATTCACCAGGCTCAGGCCACCGCTGAACTCGATCATCGCGCCGATGGACGACAGGCTGGCCTGCAGCTCGTGGCGCAACAGGCGGCGCAGGCTGTTGTCGCGGTAGATCAAGTGGTCGGACTGAATGGGTTTGATCAGGGTCTGGCCGTCCAGGTCGGCCAGTTCGATCTGCGCCTTTGCCGCCAACGGGCTGTCCGCCGGCAGTAGCGCGCGCATTCGCGCCGCCACCACCGGCGTAAACAGCAGGTTCGGCTCATGCACCTCGTAGGCCACCAGGGCGAGGTCCAGCCGCCCGGCCTCGACCTCGGCGATCAGCCAGCCGCTGGCAGCGACGTCGAGGGAGACGGCGATCCCCGGGTGCGCCCGCAGGTAGTGCCACACCAGACGCGGGCCGAAGCGGTGCCCCAGGCCCGGCGCGCAACCGAGCCTGAGCGAAGCCACGCCGCTGTCCTGGAGCACGGAAATGTCCCCTTCGATACGCGCCAGGTTGGCCATCAGCTGCACCGCCTCGTTGAGCATGTAGCGCCCCGCCGCGGTGATCTGCAGCCGCTGGTTCTCACGGGCGAACAGGCGAATCTTCAGCGACTCCTCCAACCGCGCCAGGGCATGGCTGACCGCCGATTGCGTTAGCCCCAGCTGCAGGGCCGCCTGGCGGGTAGAGCCGGTGGTGGCGATGGCGTGGAAGATTTCCAGGTCCCGCAGGCTGTAGTCCGTACGCATGGCAGAGCTCCGGGTCGGTCAAATGATTAAAAAATATCATAAATTGACGCTGATTTTCCCCAATGCAAGACTCACCTCGCCCCATCCAAGCACTGCAACCCTTACAAACAAAGGGTTTCAACGCAAAAGAATGGTATGAAAACAATTGATAGGTAAGACCCGGGCAATCTCCACCAGCCGCCTGCGTGAGGGCACCTCACCAGGGCGCGTCCAGCCCTCCGTCGACAGCACAAGAGAATAAGAATGTTCGACTTCAACCTAGTGCTCCAATACCTGCCGATGCTGTTCAAGGCAGCCGGCATCACCGTCGAGCTGACCGTGCTCGCCATTCTCCTCGGCCTGCTGTTCGGCCTCCTCGCCGCCCTCGCCCGGCTGTCGCGGCACGCGCCTCTGCGCTGGCTCGCCGCCGGCTACATCTGGCTGATCCGCTCCACGCCGCTGCTGGTGCAGCTGTTCATCATCTACTTCGGCCTGCCGCAGTTCGGCCTGGAGCTTTCCCCCTTCGTCTCCGGGGTGATCGGCCTGGCGCTCAACGTCGGCGCCTACAACGCAGAAACCATCCGCGCCGGGATCCAGGCCATCCCCCACGGGCAGGTCGAAGCCTCGCGCTCGCTCGGTTTCGGCGCCGGCCGGACCATGCGCCTGATCATCCTGCCGCAGGCTTTCAAGCTGATCGTGCCGCCGCTGGGCAACAACCTGATCATCCTGATCAAGGACACCTCGCTGGTTTCCACCATCACCCTGGCCGAACTGTTCATGCGCACCCAGCAACTGGTCGGCGCCACCTTCAAGCCGTTCGAGCTGTATTTCGCCTGCGCGCTGATCTACGCGCTGCTCACCACCATCACCAGCCTGATGCTGCAACTGTTCGAGCGGCGCCTGCTGCTCAAGGGAGGACGCACATGAACACCGGCAAAGCGCAGATCCAGTTGAAGAGCCTGCACAAACGCTATGGCGCGCTGGAAGTCCTCAAAGGCATCGACCTGGACGTGCACAAGGGCGAAGTGGTGGTGCTGATCGGTCCCAGCGGCTCCGGCAAGAGCACCCTGCTGCGCTGCGTGAACATGCTCGAGGAGCCGAGCGCCGGCCAGATCCTGTTCCAGGACCAACTGGTCAATGACCGCAAGCGCAGTCACCGGGCCAGGGAGAGGTACCTCAATGCCATGCGCATGAAGGTCGGCATGGTGTTCCAGCACTTCAATCTGTTTCCGCACCTCACGGTCCTGGAAAACATCACCATCGCACCGACCCAGCTGCAGGGCGTCGACCCGCGCCAGGCCCGTGCCGAAGCGGAAGAGCTTCTGGCCAAGGTCGGCGTGCTGGACAAGCGTGACGTCTACCCCGGCAACCTCTCCGGCGGCCAGAAGCAGCGCGTCGCCATCGCCCGGGCGCTGGCGCTCAAGCCCGACGCCATGCTGTTCGATGAACCGACCTCGGCGCTCGACCCGGAAATGGTCGGCGGCGTCCTCTCGGTCATGGAAAGCCTGGGCAGCAGCGGCATGACCATGATGGTGGTGACCCACGAGATGCGCTTCGCCGAAAAGGTCGCCGACCGCGTGGTGTTCATGGCCGACGGCAACATCGTCGAGCAGGGCACGCCGGCCCAGGTATTCGGCGCACCACAACAACCACGCACCCGGCAGTTCCTCGCGGATATCGGCTGACGCCGCTGCCGCCCGTTTCCCATGGGGTCCCACATGTCCGATTACCTGTTCTACCAATCCGCCACGCGCCTGCCGACCATCGACCGTGCCGAAGGCATCTACGCCTGGGACGAGCATGGCAAGCGCTACATCGACGCCTGCTCCGGAGCCATAGTCGCCCAGCTCGGTCACGGCCACCCGGCGGTGCGCGAAGCCATGCTGGCGCAGCTGGACAAGGTTGCCTTCGCCTACCGCACCCAGTTCGAAAACCAGCCGGCGCTGGACCTTGCCGAACGCCTGGTGAACCTCACCGGCCAACGCTTCGACCGGGTGTTCTTCTCTTCCGGCGGCTCCGAGTCGGTGGAGTCGGCGCTGAAGATCGCCCGCCAGTACTGGTTCAACCGGGGCGAGCCGCAGCGCCAGGTGTTCATCAGCCGCAAGCCGGCGTACCACGGCTCAACCATGGGCGCGCTGGCGATGACCAGCTACACCCCGCTGACCGCGCCCTTCGAACCCATGTTCCAGCACTATCCGAAGATCGCCTCGCCGACCCAGTACCGGGTACCCGCCGGCCTGACCGCCGAGGCCCACGCCCTGGCCTGTGCCGACGAACTGGAAGCGGCGATCCTGGCGGTCGGCGCGGAGAAGGTCGCGGCCTTCATTGCCGAACCGGTCGGCGGCGCCAGCACCGGCGCGGAAGTCCCTCACGCCGCCTACTTCCCGCGCATCGAGGAGATCTGCCGACGCCACGGCATCCTGCTGATCCTCGACGAAGTGATGACCGGCATCGGCCGCACCGGCCGCTGGTTCGGTTACGAGCACTGGAACGTAAAGGCCGACATCGTCTGCCTGGCCAAGGGCCTCGGCGCCGGCTACTACCCGGTGTCGGCGGTGCTCACCCGCGCCGAACTCACCGAGCCGATCCTCGCCTCCGGCGGCTTCCAGCACGGCTATACCTACGCCGGCAATCCCCTGGCCTGCGCCACCGCGCTGGCCGTGCTCCAGGCCATCGAGGACGAGAACCTGGTACAGCAGGTCGCCGACAATGGCGCCTACCTGCTGCAACGTCTGCAAGCGCTCGGCGAACGCTACGATTTCATCGGCGATGTACGCGGCCTGGGCTACCTCCAGGCGATCGAGTACGTCGCCGACCGCGACAGCAAGGAGCCCTTCCCGCTGGCGCGCAACGTCAGCGACGCCATGACGCGCCTGGCCCGCGAGCGCGGCCTGATCATCTACCCACGCCGCTCGCTGATGGGCGAGAAAGGCGACCATACGCTGATCTCTCCGCCGCTGGTGACCAGCCGTACCCAGTGCGACGAGATCGTCGAACTGCTCGGCCAGACCTTCGACGCCTTCCAGGCCCAGCAGGTCCGCCCATGAGCAAGTGTTTTTCCCTGGCCGACGCCATCGCCCCGGTGGCCGATGGCAGCACCATCATGGTCGGTGGCTTCGGCTCGCCGGGCACGCCCTTCACCCTGCTGGACGAGTTGGCCCGGCAAGGCAAGCGCGACCTGGTGATCATCAAGAACGACGCCAACCAGGACGGCTACGGCGTCTCGCGGCTGATCGAGGCCGGGGCGGTGCGCAAGATGGTCACCACCCACCTCGGCCTCAGTGGCGCGGCGCGGCGCGCCTACACCGCCGGCACGCTCGAGGTGGAGTTCGTCTCCCAAGGCCTGTTCGCCGAACGCATCCGCTGCGCGGGCGTTGGCCTACCCGCCTTCCTGACCGACCTGGAGGTCCCCGAGGAACTCGGCCAGGCGCGCCAGACGGTGAACTATGGCGGCCGCCACCTCTATATAGAACCGGCACTGAAGGCCGACTACGCCTTCATCACCGGACACGCCGCCGACCACAGCGGCAACCTTCGCCACCAGGGCACCTCACGCAACTTCGGCGCGCTCATGGCGATGGCTGCCGACTGCGTGATAGCCGAGGTCTACGCCCTCCACGAACAACCGCTGCGGCCCGACAGCATCCACACCCCCGGCCTCTTCGTGCACCGCCTGGTGCAGGTCGACAGGAGCTCCCATGAATACCAGCCCATCCCCCGCTGACCCGCGCCAGGTGATCGCCCGGCGCGCCGCCGCCGAAGTGCGCGACGGTCAGCTGATCAACCTCGGCATCGGCCTGCCGACCCTGATCCCGGCCTTCGTTCCCGACGGCGTGCAAGTCTGGATCCACTCGGAAAACGGCATAGTCGGCGTCGGTCCGCAGGCCACCGCGGATCAGCTCGACGCCGAACTGATCGACGCCGGCGGCGGCTATGTCACCCTGGTTCCCGGCGGCGCCATCGTCGACAGCGCCACGTCGTTCGGCATCATCCGACGTGGCCTGCTGGACATCACCTTCCTCGGCGCACTGCAGGTCTCCCGGCATGGCGACCTGGCCAACTGGCTGGTGCCGGGCAAGGTGGTCGCCGGTATCGGCGGCGGCGCCGAGCTGGCGCAGAAGGCCCGCCGGGTGATCGTCACCATGCCGCACTGCGACAAGGACGGGCACGCCAAGATCGTCGAACGCTGCGACCTGCCCGTGACTGCCAATCGCTGCGTGAGCCGGATCATCACCGAGCACGCGGTATTCGATATCGATGCCGAAGGCCTGCTGCTGCGGGAAATCCTCAGCGATCTCAGCCCCACCCAACTGCAAGCGATCACCGCGCCTTTCCGCGACGCCCGCACCTGATCCGGAGTCCGTCATGAATCACACCTCGACGGCGGCCTATGTCGCCGCCTACGTCCGCACGCCCATCGGCCGTGCCTACAAGGGCGCCTTCAACGATACCGACGCGCCAAGCCTCGCCGCCCTGGCGCTGGATGCACTGGTCCGGCGCAGCGCCATCGACCCCGAGCTGATCGACGACGTGATCCTCGGTTGTGCCCTGCCGGAAGGCTCGCAGTATTACAACATCGGCCGCATGGCGGCGCTCGCCTCCGGCCTGCCGTTGCGCACCCCGGGCATGACGGTGGACCGCCAGTGCTCCTCCGGACTGATGTCCATCGCCATCGCCAGCCAGCGCATCCAGGCCGGCGACGGCGAGCTGATCCTGGCCGGGGGGGTGGAATCCATCAGCCTGGTGCAAAACGCGCACATGAATGCCTACCGGCGCCAGGATCGCGGACTGATGCAGCACCTGCCCAGCATCTATATGCCAATGGCGCAGACCGCCGAATTGGTGGCCCAGCGCTACGCGGTCAGCCGCGCAGAGCAGGACGCCTATGCCTTGCGCAGCCAGCAACGCGCTGCTCACGCCCGGGAACGCGGCGTCTTCGCCGAGGAGATTGTCGGCGTACGCGTGCAGTCCCTGCGCACGGACGGGGACAGCGGCCGGGAAGAGTCGGTCGAGATCCACCTGGAGCACGACGAATGCGCTCGCCCGGCGACCAGCCTGGAAGGCCTCGCCGCATTGAAGCCGGTCTTCGACAACGGCAGCGTCACCGCCGGCAACGCCTGCCCGCTATCGGACGGCGCCGCCGCCTGCCTGGTGGTTTCCGAGGCGATGCTGCGCCGTCAGGACCTGCTCCCGTTGGGGCGCCTGGTCAGCTGCGTGGTGGAGGGCTGCGCGCCTGACGAGATGGGCATCGGCCCGGTACCGGCGGTGCGCAAGCTGCTGCGGCGCAACGGCTTGCAGGTGGAAGACATCGGCCTGTGGGAACTCAACGAGGCCTTTGCCTCCCAGGTGCTGTACTGCATCCGTGAGCTGCAGCTTCCCGAGGAGCGGGTCAACGTCAACGGCGGCGCCATCGCCCTTGGCCACCCCTACGGCATGAGCGGTACCCGCCTGGTCGGGCATGCCTTGCTGGAGGCTCGGCGCCGGCAGGTGAAATACGCGGTGGTGACCATGTGCATCGGCGGTGGCCAAGGCGCTGCGGCCCTGTTCGAGTGCTCGCTGTAACCCACCACCCGGCCAGAACTGCGGACGCGAATGGAATGGCGACAGGTTGGATCGCGACTGTGGAAAAGTGGTCGGGGCGCCCCACGCGGAAGCCGATTCATCCGTAGGGTGGATACCGCTTTTCATATCCACCAACGGAGTCGAGCCGGACCACGATGGTGGACCGGTGAAGCGTGGTCCACCCTACAAACGCCACGCCTTGCGAAGGGTGCGGATCGCCTCGGCGATCTGTGCTTCGGGCACGGCGGCGAAGCCCAGCACCAGCCCGGCGCGGTTATCCACAGGCTCGGCGCTGTTCTCCAGCCAGTATTCGCTGAGGCCATTCATTTCCACCCCGGCGGCGCGGGCGGCGGCCAGCAGTTCCCGTTCACGGGCCAGGCTCGCGACGCGCACGCAGAGGTGTAGCCCGGCGTCCACCGGCGGCATGGGCGCGCAGCCGGGAATCGCCGCCGGCCAGTCCTGCAGCAGGGCGTCGCGACGCGCCCGCGCGGCCTGGCGCATGCGCCGCACATGGCGCTGGAAGTGGCCCGCGGCGATGAATTCGGCCATCACCGCCTGGGTGCCGATTTCCGAATGGCGCATGTCCAGCGCGCGGCGCTGGGCAAAGGCCTCGGCCAGCGCCGGCGGCAGCACCAGGTAGCCCAGGCGCAGCGCCGGGAAGGCGATCTTGCAGAAGGTGCCGACGTAGATCACCCGCCCCTGTCGATCCAGCGCCGCCAGGGGCGCCAACGGGGTGCCGCTGTAGCGGTACTCGCCGTCGTAGTCGTCCTCCACTATCCAGCCGTCGCGACGCTCGGCCCATTCCAGCAGCTCCAGCCGCCGCGCCAGGGACAGGGTGACGCCCGTCGGGTACTGATGCGAGGGCGTGACATAGACCAGCCGGCAATCCTCCAGTTGCGACAGCGTGGCGCTGTCCAGGCCATCGTTATCCACAGGCACGCCGCAGAGCTGCGCGCCGGCCACCGCGAAGGCATGGCCGGCGGCGCGGTATCCGGGGTTCTCGATGGCAACCCGGTCACCGGGCTGCACCAGCAACTGGGCACAGAGGCTGATGGCCTGCTGGGCGCCGCAGGTGATCACCACCTGCGCCGGATCGCAGGCGAGCCCACGGCTGCTGCGCAGATAGGCGGCCACCAGTTCGCGCAAGCCCAGGTCGCCGGCCGGGTCGCCATAACCCAGGCGCGCCGGCGACGGCTTGCGCCAGAAGCGCGCCGAGAGACGCGCCCAGGTCTCGAACGGAAACAGGTCGAAGGCCGGCACTCCGACTCGGAAAGCCCGTGGCGCCCCCGCTACCGGCAGCGGCAGGTGGTGGTCCTGGAGCCGTTGCAGCGCCGGGCCCGGCGCAGGCCCGGCGGGACTCGGAAGCGCCGCGCGGCTGGCGCCGGACAGTTCGGCCACATAGGTGCCGTCGCCGACCCGGCCCTCCACGTAGCCCTCGGCGTAAAGCTGGTCGAAGGCGCGGGTCACGGTATTGCGGGAAATCCCCAGTAGCGTCGCCAGGTCGCGGCCGGCAGGCAGGCGCGTGCGGCTACCCAGGCGGCCATCGAGGATGCGCTCGCGCAGGGCCTGGTAGAGCTGGCGCGCCAGGCCCTGGCCAGGGTCCAGGCGGATGCCGGAAAGGTCGACGGGAAGCGGTGGCATGGCAGGCATGATCGGCCCCTGATTGGCTCTATCGAACTGACAGGAAATGGCTCTTACAACGGTCCAATATTCTGCCTAGCATGGAAGCATTCCTCCAGGAGAACCACCATGTACGTCCCGAGTTCCTTCCGCCAGGATGACCTTGCCCAACTCCATGGGCAGATGCAGGCAAGCGGCCTGGCCGTCCTCACCAGTGCCGGCGCCCAGGGCCTGCTGGCCAGCCACCTGCCGCTGCTGCTGGAGCCCGGCGAGGGCGAGTTCGGCACCCTCTACGGTCACTTCGCCCGCGCCAATCCGCACTGGCGCGACCTGGCCGAAGGCGCTGAAGCACTGGTGGTCTTTTCTGGCCCGGACGCCTATGTCAGCCCCGCCTGGTACCCGGCCAAGGCCGAGCACGGCAAGGTGGTGCCGACCTGGAACTACATCGCCGTGCACGCCTGGGGCCAGGCCGAGGTGTTCGACGACCCGGAGCGCCTGCTGCGCCTGGTCAGCCGCCTGAGCGACCGGCACGAAGCCGGCCGGTCGCAGCCCTGGGCGGTGGATGAGGCGCCGCGCGAGTACCTCGCCGGCATGCTCCGCGCCATCGTCGGCTTCGCCCTGCCGATCCGCCGCCTGGAAGGCAAATGGAAGCTCGGACAAAACCGCTCGGCCGCCGACCAGGCCGGCGTGCGCGAAGGCCTGGCCGACTCCGCCAACCCGCGCGACCGCGAACTGGCCGCGCGCATGGCCGTGATCGACTGATCCACCACCGGAAGGAACCCGCATGTCCCGTACACCGCTCGAAATCCGCCCGGTCGGCGCCGCCGACCATGCCGCCTGGCTGCCGCTCTGGCAGGGCTACCAGCGCTTCTACAAGACCGAGATCGCCGCCGCGACCAGCGCCGTCACCTGGCAGCGCTTCCTCGACCCGGCCGAGCCCATGCACGCCGCGCTGGCCTGGCGCGACGGCGAGGCCGTGGGGATGGTGCACTGGATCTTCCACCGCAGCTGCTGGACCACGGGCGACTACTGCTACCTGCAGGACCTCTTCGTGGCCGAAGGCGTGCGCGGCGGCGGTATCGGCCGCCAGCTGATCGAACATGTCTATGCCCAGGCCCGTGCCGCCGGCGCCTCACGGGTGCATTGGCTGACCCACGAGACCAACGAAGTCGCCATGCGGCTTTACGACGACATCGCCGACCGCCCCGGCTTCGTCCAGTACCGCAAGATCCTCTGACCGGAGAACTACCATGACCTCGCCGCACCTGCCCGACTGGCAGCCCTGCCCAGTCCCCACCCACGCCCCGCTGCCGGGCCGTTTCGTGCGCCTGGAAGCGCTGGACCCGGCACGCCACGGGGACGACCTCTGGCAGGCCCTGCAGGGGCCGGACCCGGCGCTCTGGGATTACCTGGCCTACGGCCCGTTCGACAGCCGCGAACCCTTCGATGCCTGGCTGGCCAGCAATGCCGAGAGCCGTGACCCGCTGTTCTACACGGTGATCGACCAGGCAAGCGGCCGCGCCCTGGGCATCCTCAGCTACCTGCGCATCGCGCCGAAGGATGGCTGCATCGAGATCGGCCACATCGCCTTCGGCAAGGCCATGCAGCGCACGCCGGGCTCCACCGAGGCGGTCTGGCTGCTGGCCCGGCACGCCTTCGACGACCTCGGTTACCGCCGCCTGGAGTGGAAGTGCAACGCACGCAACGCCCGCTCCATGCGCGCCGCCGAACGCCTCGGCTTCACCCACGAGGGATTGTTCCGCCAGCACATGGTGGTCAAGGGACAGAATCGCGACACCGCCTGGTTCGCCATCATCGATGGTGAATGGCCGTCGCGGCGCGAGGCGTTCGAGCGCTGGCTGGCTGTGGATAACTTCGATGACGAAGGACGCCAGCGCCAATCCCTGGAAGGGTTCAGGGGTTGAGCCAGGGGACCGCTACGCGGTCCTTTCGCGACTGAAGTCGCCCCCACAGGAGAGGAGCTGTCTTTTCTGTGGGGGCGAATTCATTCGCCAAGCAGGCCGCAGGCCTGCCAGCCTCACTCGATCTCGAACAGTCCGTTCTTCAGCGGCGCGACATCCAGCCGCTGGCGCACGTCATCGTCGATACGCGGATCATCCGGGCGGTAGAGCCGCAGCTGGCGGTAGGCGCTGATGCGGTTGATCTCCGGCCCGAGGAATTCCCAGACCACGCGGGTGCAGGCCGGGTTGCGCCGGTCGCCGCTGGAAACGCCGGTCTTCAGGCCATTGAGGCGGGTGATGCGGCTCTTGTAGCTGGGAATCAGGATGGTCTGGCTCATCTCGTTGAGGGTGAGCGACTCGTAGTCGACGAGAAACACCCGGTCCTGCAACTGGAACGCCGCGCCGAGGTAACGGCAGCGCACCCAGTCCTCGGCCTCGACATCAGGGCTGCTGGAGCGCTCCTGGCGTTCCTGGCGCTCGAAGAGGAAGTTGCCGCCCTCCTCGCGCAAGTGCACCAGGGACAGCAGGACGGTGCCCGGCACCGACATGCAGTTGGAATACTCGAAGTAGTAGCCGCAGTAGCGCGACAGGTTGCCGGCATGCTCGCGCAGGGGCTGCAGCAGTTCCAGCAGAGGGTCGACCCTGTCGCCGGCGGGCTGGCCCGGCGCGCGGGTGCCGATCAGCCGGGCGAACTGCTCGGGCGGCAGGCCCAGTTCATAGTCCTCCACGCCGAAGAAATCGCAGATGCGCTTGAGGTTGTACGCGGTCGGCCGGCTCTGGCCGCCCAGGTACTTGTTGAACTGGGCGCGATTGATCGCCAACTTGCGGCAGACTTCCGCGATCGAGCGGTAATGGCTGCAAAGAAGCTTGAGATTTTCCCCGAGATGCTCGGACATGCCGACGTCCTGCCTGATGCGAGTGGCGCCATTATAGCGCCAGGTAGCGCCACCTAGGTGCAACCCGCGAAATTGTTATCCGCGTCGCATTCCCCAACCATGCGCCCCACGGCGGAGGCGTGTCCGCGCGAAGCCGTTTGTCCATCACGCGAACAATAAGAATCGAGGTCTCGCTCATGCTTGAAGTGATCAACGATTTCCTCTCGGGGAAAGTGCTCATAGTGCTCATCGTCGGGCTCGGCACCTATTTCACCCTCCGCTCCCGCTTCGTCCAGTTCCGCCACTTCGGCCATATGTTCGGCGTGTTCAAGGAATCCATCCGTGGCCAGGCCGGCCAGCTGAGCTCCTTCCAGGCCCTGATGCTGAGCCTCGCCGGCCGCGTCGGCGCCGGCAACATCGCCGGTGTGGGCATTGCCGTGACCCTGGGTGGTCCGGGAGCGGTGTTCTGGATGTGGGTGACTGCCCTGGTCGGCATGTCCAGCAGCTTCTTCGAGTGCACCCTGGCCCAGGTCTACAAGCGCGCCGATGGCGACGGCCTGTACCGCGGCGGCCCGGCCTACTACATCCAGCACGGCCTGAAGCTGCGCTGGATGGCCATGGTCTTCGCGGTGTTGCTGCTGGTGACCTACGGCTTCGCCTTCAACGGCCTGCAGTCCTTCACCGTCACCCACTCCCTGGAAAACGCCTTCGGTCTCCCGGTGCAGTACACCGGCATCGGCCTGGCCGTGCTCCTGGGCCTGGTATTCATCGGCGGCATCAAGCGCATCGCTTCGGTGTCCGACCTGCTGGTACCGGTCAAGACCCTGGCCTACATCGGCGTCACCCTGTACGTGATCGCCACCCAGATCGAGTTGGTCCCCGGCATGCTGGTGACCATCGTCAAGAGCGCCTTCGGCCTCGAACCGGCCTTCGCCGGCCTGCTCGGCAGCGCCATCGTGATGGGCGTGAAGCGCGGCGTGTTCGCCAACGAAGCGGGCCTGGGCAGTGCGCCCAACGTCGCCGCCGTTGCTGCCGTCAAGCACCCGGCCTCCCAGGGCGTGGTACAGGCCTTCAGCGTGTTCCTCGATACCTTCGTGATCTGCACCTGCACCGCCCTGCTGATCCTGCTGTCCGGCTTCTACACCCCGGGCTTCGAAGGCGACGGCATCGTCCTGACCCAGAACTCCCTGGCCGCCGTGGTCGGTGACTGGGGCCGGATCTTCGTCAGCGTGGCGCTGAGCCTCTTCGTCTTCACCTGCATCCTCTACAACTACTACCTCGGCGAGAACGCCCTGCAGTTCCTCGCCGGCCGCAGCCGCGCCGCCCTCCTGGGCTACCGCGGCCTGGTCCTGGCGCTGATCTGCTGGGGTTCGATGCAGAACCTGGGCACCGTGTTCGCCTTCGCCGACATCACCATGACCTGCCTGGCCTTCGTCAACCTGCTGGCGCTGGCCCTGCTGATCAAGGTCGGCCTGCGGGTGATGCGCGACTACGACGAGCAGCGCCAGGCCGGCATCGAGCAGCCGGTGTTCGACGCCGCCAAGTTCGCCGACCTGGACCTGGACCGCGCCGCCTGGCCGACCAACCCGGCCCCCGAGGCGCCCGCCGCCATCCATGCCACAGGCCTGGCGCAAAGCCATCGCTGATCGCGCTATCCGGTAGTACCTGGTGCCGCTCCACCGCTGATGCGGGGAGCGGCACCGTCGTTTCTGCACCTGACGAACCGAGTTATCCACACCCATGAATGCTGTGAAGAACCTTTTCGTGCTCTACACCGGCGGCACCATCGGCATGCTGCAGACTCCCGAAGGCCTGGCTCCGGCCAGCGGCTTCGAGGCCCGCATGCGCGAGCAGCTGGACGGCCAGGAACTGGCACTGGATTGGCACTTCCAGGAACTCTTGCCGCTGATCGACAGTGCCAACATGCGCCAGGCCAACTGGCTGGCCATGCGTGACGCCATAGTCGAAGCGGTGGCGCGCGGTCACGACGGCGTGCTGCTGCTGCACGGCACCGATACCCTGGCCTACAGCGCCGCCGCCCTGAGTTTCCTGCTGCTCGGCCTGCCAGTGCCCGTGGTGCTGACCGGCGCCATGCTGCCGGCGGGCGCCGAGGGCAGCGATGCCTGGCCCAACCTCCGCGGCGCCATCGAGGCGCTGCGCCAAGGCGTCGCGCCGGGCGTGCGCCTCTTCTTCAACGGCCAGCTGCTGCACGGCGCCCGCGCCAGCAAGCTGCGCTCGGAGGCCTTCGACGCCTTCGCCGAACTGCCGCGCCCGCGCGAAGGCGAACGAGCCACGATCATCCCCGTCGGCCTCGACTACCGCACGCCGCGCCAGCCGGTGAACCTCGCCGTGCTGCCGTTCTTCCCCGGTATCCAGGCCAACCAGGTGCAGGCGCTGCTGGACAGCGGCGTGCGCGGCCTGCTGCTGGAGTGCTACGGCAGCGGCACCGGCCCGGCGGACGACACGGCCTTGCTGGACATCCTTCGCGCCGCCCACCAGCGCGGCGTGGTGCTGGCCGCCAGCAGCCAGTGCCCGGCCGGCCATGTGCAGGCCGGTGTCTACGCTGCCGGCAGCCAGTTGCTGGCCACCGGCCTGGTGCCCGCCGGCGGCATGACCCGCGAGGCGGCCCTGGGCAAGCTGTTCGCCCTGCTCGGCGCCGGGCTGCGGCAGGAAGAGGTGGAGCAGTGGTTTGCCGTGGACCTGTGCGGAGAGATGGTGGACTGAGCGCCTGCTACGAATCCTCCAGTGGGGGTTTTTCTTGTGGGGGCGAATTCATTCGCTTAGGGCAGCAAAGCTGCCCCCGTTGAGAGTCCGACGGGCACGCCTTCGGCCTGCTTGGCGAATGAATTCGCCCCCACATTTGCCGCAGCCCGCCGATCGGACAGCCATGCAGCCATAAAAAAGGGAGCCTTGCGGCTCCCTAGGGGACTATCGCCGGAGCAATCAGGCGATTTCGATCAGGACTTCACTCGGGTTCACGCGGTCGCCCTTGGCGACGTGGATGGCCTTGACGGTGCCGGCGATGGGCGCCTGGACCTCGGTCTCCATCTTCATCGCCTCGGTGATCAGCACGGCCTGGCCAGCCTTGACCTGGTCGCCTTCCTTCACCAGCACGTCGACGATGTTGCCCGGCATGGTGGTGCTGACGTCGCCCGGGGCGCTGGCGCTCTTGCGCTTGCTGCCGCCGCCGGCCACGAACTCGTTCAGCGGCTCGAACACCACCTCTTCCGGCATGCCGTCGATGGACAGGTAGAAGTGGCGCTTGCCATCGGTCTTCACGCCGACGCCGGTGATGTCGACGCGGTAGCTCTCGCCGTGCACGTCCACCACGAACTCGGTGGGTACGCCTTCGCCGCCGGCCGCGGCGACGCCGGAACCGTTGGGGATCGGCAGCAGCTCTTCCGGTTTCAAGGTGCCGGCAGCGCGTTCTTCGAGGAACTTGCGGCCGATGTCCGGGAACATGGCGAAGGTCAGCACGTCCTCTTCGGACTTGGCCAGGCTGCCGATATCCGCGCGCAGCTTGTCCAGCTCGGGCTTGATCAGGTCGGCAGGGCGCACGTCGATCACTTCCTCGTTGCCGATGGCCTGGCGACGCAGCTGCTCGTTGATCTCACCGGCGGCCTTGCCGTAACGACCTTGCAGGTAGAGCTTCACCTCGTTGGTGATGGTCTTGTAGCGCTCGCCGGCCAGCACGTTGAAGAAGGCCTGGGTACCGACGATCTGCGAGGTCGGGGTCACCAGGGGCGGGAAGCCGAGGTCGGCGCGCACGCGCGGGATCTCTTCCAGGACTTCGTTCATGCGGTTGAGGGCGCCCTGCTCCTTGAGCTGGTTGGCCAGGTTGGAAATCATCCCGCCCGGTACCTGGTTGACCTGTACGCGGGTGTCGACGCCGGTGAAGGCACTCTCGAACTGGTGGTACTTCTTGCGTACGGCGTAGAAGTAGACGCCGATTTCCTGGATCAGCTCCAGGTCCAGGCCGGTGTCATACGGGGTGCCGCGCAGGGCCGCGACCATGGACTCGGTGCCCGGGTGGCTGGTGCCCCAGGCCATGCTGGAGATGGCGGTGTCGATGTTGTCGGCGCCATTCTCGACCCCCTTCAGCTGGCACATGCTGGCCACGCCGGCAGTGTCATGGGAGTGGATGAACACCGGCAGGCTCAGTTCGGCCTTCAGTGCCTTGACCAGTTCGCCGGTGGCGAAGGGGGTCAGCAGACCCGCCATGTCCTTGATGGCGATGGAGTCGACACCCATGGCGGCCATGGCCTTGGCCTGGGCGACGAAGGCGTCGATGGTGTGCACCGGGCTGGTCGTGTAGCAGATGGTGCCCTGGGCGTGCTTGCCGGCGGCCTTCACCGCCTCGATGGAAACGCGCAGGTTACGCACGTCGTTCATCGCGTCGAAGATGCGGAACACGTCGATGCCGTTGACCGCCGCCTTGGCGACGAAGGCGCGCACCACGTCATCGCTGTAGTGGCGGTAGCCGAGCAGGTTCTGCCCGCGCAGGAGCATCTGCAGGCGGGTGTTGGGCAGGGCGGCCTTGAGCTGGCGCAGGCGCTCCCACGGGTCTTCCTTGAGGAAACGCACGCAGGCGTCGAAGGTGGCGCCGCCCCAGACTTCCAGCGACCAGTAGCCGACTTTGTCGAGCTTGTCGCAGATCGGCAGCATGTCTTCCAGGCGCATGCGGGTGGCCAGCAGGGACTGGTGCGCGTCACGCAGGATGGTGTCGGTGACGCCGATTTTCTTCGCTTCGATGGTATTGCTCATGTTCTGAATCCTTCCCCTACAGGCCGGCGTGGGCGGCGATGGCGGTGGCGATGGCGATGGCCAGGTGCGACGGGTTGCGCTTGATCGAGTACTGGGTCAGCTCCGGATGGCTCTCGACGAAGCTGGTGTTGAACTCGGCACTGCGGAACTCGGGGTCGCGGAGGATTTCCTGGTAATAGGCCGCAGTGGTCTTCACCCCTTGCACGCGCATGTCGTCCAGGGCGCGCAGGCCGCGGTCCAGGGCCTCTTCCCAGGTCAGTGCCCAGACGATCAGCTTCAGGCACATGGAGTCGTAGTACGGCGGGATGGTGTAGCCGGTGTAGATCGCGGTATCGGTGCGCACGCCGGGGCCGCCAGGGGCGTAGTAGCGGGTGATCTTGCCGAAGGACGGCAGGAAGTTGTTCTTCGGGTCCTCGGCGTTGATGCGGAACTGCAGGGCGAAGCCGCGGTGGATGATGTCATCCTGCTTGATCGAGAGTTCCAGGCCCGAGGCGATGCGGATCTGCTCGCGGACGATGTCGATCCCGGTGATTTCCTCGGTGATGGTGTGCTCCACCTGGACCCGGGTGTTCATCTCCATGAAGTACACCTCGCCCTCGGCGAGGAGGAACTCCACGGTACCGGCGTTCTCGTAACCCACGGCCTTGGCCGCGCGCACGGAGAGGTCGCCGATGTAGGCGCGCTGCTCGGGGGTGAGCTGCGGGCTGGGAGCGATCTCGATGAGCTTCTGGTTGCGGCGCTGGATCGAGCAATCGCGCTCGAACAGGTGCACGGTGTTGCCGAAGCTGTCGGCCAGCACCTGGGCCTCGATGTGCTTGGGATTGACGATGCACTTCTCGAGGAAGACTTCCGCCGAGCCGAAGGCCTTGGTCGCTTCGGAAATCACCCGCGGGTAGGCCTGTTCCAGCTCCTCGCGGCTGTTGCAGCGGCGGATGCCGCGGCCGCCACCGCCGGAGGTGGCCTTGAGCATCACCGGGTAGCCGATGCGCTCGGCTTCGCGCAGCGCTTCGGCGAGGTCGGCGACGTTGCCCTCGGTGCCGGGGGTAACCGGCACGCCGGCCTTGATCATGCTGCGGCGGGCTTCGGTCTTGTCGCCCATGCGGCGGATCACTTCGGCGCTGGGTCCGATGAACTTGATCCCGCGCTCGGCGCAGATATCCGCCAGCTCGGCGTTTTCGGAGAGGAAACCGTAGCCTGGATGCAGGGCGTCGCAGCCGGTCTCGACCGCCAGGTTCACCAGTTTGCGCGGGTTCAGGTAGCCGGCCAGGGGGTCGGCGCCGATGCTGTGGGCTTCGTCGGCACGTTTGACGTGCAGGGCGTGCCGATCGGCATCGGAGTAGATGGCCACCGAGCGGATGCCCATCTCGGCGCAAGCGCGCACGATGCGGACGGCAATCTCACCACGGTTGGCGATCAGGATTTTCTTGATCACGAGTTATCCCTCGGCCAAGTGAACAGGCGAACGGCTGGGCCGGTCGTTGGGTGACCGCTGATCGAGGTGCGGTCGCGTCATTACCCTACGCCGCGAGCTGGAATAACCCCAATCAATAATTATTGGGGTATCCATTAGGATCAGCTTATAGTCAGCAACCGCCCTCATTCGACGAGACCAAAACCGATGCGCAAAACCCTGCTGCGCATGACCCTGCGCCAGCTCCAGGTGTTCCGCGCCGTGTTCGAAAGCCGCTCGTACAGCCGCGCGGCAGAGGAAATGGCGCTGACCCAACCGGCCGTCAGCCTGCAGATCCGCCAGCTCGAAGAGCTAGTGGGCCAACCCTTGTTCGAGTACGTCGGCAAGAAGCTCTACGTGACCGATGCCGCCGAGGCGCTGATGCGCGCCAGCAGCGATATTTTCCAGCGCCTGGCCAGCCTCGACATGCAGCTGTCGGACCTGCAGGGTTCGTTGCAGGGCCAGCTGAACCTGGCGGTGGAATCCAGCGCCAAGTACTTCGTGCCGCACCTGTTCGCCGCATTCCGCGAGCAGCATCCGGACGTCAGCCTGCACCTGGCGGTGGTCAACCGCGCCCAGGTGATCAAGCGCCTGTCGGACAACCGTGATGACCTGGTGATCATGTCCCTGGTGCCCCAGGACATGGCCCTGGAGTTCCTGCCCTTCCTGAACAACCCCATAGTCGCCGTGGCGCCGCCCAGCCACCCGCTGTGCAAGACCGCCAAGCTGGCGCTGAAGGACCTGGAGCCCTATCCGCTGCTGGTCCGCGAGGCCGGTTCCGGCACCCGCAAGGCCTGCGAGGAATACTTCCAGCAGAAGCGTGCGCACTTCGCCCAGGCCATGGAAGTGGCCTCGCTGGATGCGCAGAAGGAATGCGTGGTCGCCGGCCTCGGATTGGCCTTGCTGCCGCGCCATGCGGTAAGCCTGGAGCTGGCCACCGGGCTGCTGCGGGAACTGCCAGTGGAGGAGCTGCCGCTCTATCGCAGCTGGTGCGCAGTGCACGCCAAGGGCAAGCGGCTGTCGCCGGTCGCCCAGGCGTTTCTAGCCTTTATCCGCGAAGAACGCGCACAGATCAGCGCACTTTCCCACCGCTTTTCCGGCGCACTGCCTTTGTCGACAACAGGTAGTTAGCGGCGATCAGCTCGGGGTAGTCCGACATTTCCAGCTGCAGGCGGCGCTGCTCGCAGTGGTCCTCTATCGCGCGGCGGAACTGCATGCGCCGCTGGTCTTCCAGTTTGCGCCGGGTCTTGCTGTCCAGATGGGTGGTTTCATCGTGAAAGCGCTGCATGGCATGTCTCCCTGGGTCGGGTGCGGTAGCCGCAGCATCGCCCGGGGCTGTGACGCTTTCGCGAAGGCTCGATGAATCTGTGGTGAAGACGGGGTTTCAGGGTAACAGCCACGGCGGCTGCGGCGGGCGCGATGGCCTTGGCGTTCTTGCAGGAGCGAGCTTGCTCGCGAAGACGGATTCACGAGCAAGCTCGCTCCTACGGGAGGATGGCCCTCAGATGGCTCAATCCTCGGTGGCCTTCACCGACTTGGGCGACAGGCGCAGGCTGCGCAAGCTGCGCTTCACGCTCTTCAGGTGGTTGACCAGGGTCGGCCCGCGGGCCATGGCCACGCCCATGGCCAGCACGTCGATCACCACCAGGTGGGCGATGCGCGAGGTCAGCGGGGTGTAGATCTCGGTGTCTTCCTGCACGTCGATGGCCAGGTTCACCGTGGCGAGGTCAGCCAGCGGGGTCTGGCTCGGGCAGAGGGTAATCAGGGTGGCGCCGGCTTCACGCACCAGGTTGGCGGTGATCAGCAGGTCCTTGGAACGACCGGACTGGGAAATACAGATGGCGACGTCCGAGGGCTTCAGGGTCACGGCCGACATCGCCTGCATGTGCGGGTCGGAATAGGCCGCCGCGGTGAGCAGCAGGCGGAAGAACTTGTGCTGGGCATCGGCTGCCACAGCGCCGGAGGCGCCGAAGCCGTAGAACTCCACCCGCTGGGCCTGGGCGCAGGCGCCGATGGCGCGCTGCAGGGCTTCCGGGTCGAGCTTCTCGCGCACTTCCATCAGGGTGTGCAGGGTGGTGTCGAAGATCTTCAGGCTGAAGTCCGCCACCGAGTCGTCCTCGTGGATGGCGAACTGGCCGAAGCTGGCACCGGCGGCCAGGCTCTGCGCCAGTTTCAGCTTGAGATCCTGGAACCCGCCACAGCCGATGGCGCGGCAGAAGCGCACGATGGTCGGCTCGCTGACGCCGACGCCCTGGGCCAGGTCGGCCATGGAACTGTGCATGACCGCGGCGGGATCGAGCAGGACGTGGTCGGCGACTTTCAGTTCCGACTTGCGCAGCAGATGGCGCGACTGGGCGATATGTTGCAGCAGATTCACAGGGCAGGCTCTGTCTGGAAAGGGGGTTTCGCCGGCGTCTTCCGTCATGCACCGAGCCTTGACTCGGTTATGATCGGGGCACCCTGGCTGTAGTAACCTTGTAGTTATACTACATGAGCCGCTTTTCCGCCCAGTTGAACCACCCAATATCAGACTGCAAGGAAGGAGAGCGCCCTTGACCAGCTCCTGCGACATGCTCGTCTTCGGCGGCACCGGTGATCTCGCGCTGCACAAGCTGCTCCCGGCCCTCTATCACCTCCACCGCGAAGGACGCCTGCATCCGCAGATGCGCATCCTCGCCCTGGCCCGCAACACCCTCGACCGCGATGGCTACCGCGCGCTGGCCGAGCGCCGCTGCCGGGCACAAGTGGCCCGTGCCGACTTCACCCTCGAGGCCTGGCGCGGCTTCTCAGACCGCCTCGACTTCTTCGCCATGGACGTCTCCCAGAGCGCCGACTTCGGCCGCCTGGCGCGCCACCTGGGGCCCGATCCGGGCTGCGGACGGGTGCACTACCTGGCCACCGCGCCGGACCTGTTCGAGGACATCGCCGCCAACCTGGCCATTGCCGGGCTGGCCGGCCCGCAGTCGCGCATCGTGGTGGAGAAGCCCATCGGTCATTCGCTGGAGTCGGCCCAGGCGATCAACGCCGCGATCGGCAAGGTGTTCGACGAATCCCAGGTGTTCCGCATCGACCACTACCTGGGCAAGGAAACCGTGCAGAACCTCATGGCCCTGCGTTTCGCCAACGGCCTGTTCGAGCCGATCTGGCGCGCCGGGCACGTCGACCATGTACAGATCAGCGTCTGCGAGACCCTGGGCGTGGAAAACCGTGGCGCCTACTACGACCGCTCCGGCGCCATGCGCGACATGGTGCAGAACCACCTGCTGCAACTGCTCTGCCTGGTGGCGATGGAAGCGCCGGTACGCTTCGACGCCGAAGCGGTGCGCAACGAGAAGGTGAAGATCCTCGAGGCACTGAAACCCATCTCCGGGCAGGACGTGCGCGACAAGACGGTGCGCGGCCAGTACAGCGCCGGCAAGATCGGTGGCCACGACGTGACGGCCTACTACTTCGAAAAGAACGTCGACAACGACAGCGACACCGAAACCTTCGTCGCCGTGCAGGCGGAGATCGACAACTGGCGCTGGGCCGGCGTGCCCTTCTACCTGCGCACCGGCAAGCGCCTGGCGCGCAAGTACTCGGAGATCGTCATCCAGTTCAAGCCGGTGCCCCACCGCTTGTTCGCCGACGGCGAAGCCAACCGCCTGCTGATCCGCCTGCAGCCCGAGGAGCGCATCAGCCTGCAGCTGATGGCCAAGTCCCCGGGCAAGGGCATGCGCCTGGAGCCGGTGGAGCTGGATCTCAACCTGGCCCAGGCCTTCAGTCACCAGCGTCGCTGGGACGCCTACGAGCGTCTGCTGCTGGATGTGATCGAAGGTGACTCGACGCTGTTCATGCGCCGCGACGAGGTGGAAGCGGCCTGGCGCTGGGTCGACCCGATCCTCGCCGGCTGGCACGAGCACTACCTGAGCCCACGCCCCTACCCCGCCGGCTCCACCGGGCCGGAGCAGGCTCACAGCCTGCTGGAGCTGCACGGTCGGGCCTGGCACGACTGAGGGCCTTCCTCGTAGGAGCGAGCTTGCTCGCGAAAGCGAAGTCCCTATTCGCGAGCAAGCTCGCTCCTACAATGTTGCTCCAGCTCAATATTCAGCCAAAGCGCTATCCCTAGAATCCGCGGCCGTCGCCCATCGCCGAGCCGCGCCATGCACAGCCCCGAACTGCTCTCCCCCGCCGGTACCCTCAAGGCCATGCGCTATGCCTTCGCCTATGGCGCCGACGCCGTCTACGCCGGCCAGCCACGCTACAGCCTGCGGGTGCGTAACAACGAATTCGACCACGGCAACCTGGCCCAGGGCATCGCCGAGGCCCATGCCCGGGGCAAGCGCTTCTACGTGGTGGTGAACCTCGCCCCGCACAACGCCAAGCTGCGCACCTTCCTCAAGGACCTGGAACCGGTGGTGGCCATGGGGCCGGACGCGCTGATCATGTCCGACCCCGGCCTGATCATGCTGGTGCGCGAACATTTCCCGCAGATGCCCATCCACCTCTCCGTACAGGCCAACGCGGTGAACTGGGCCAGCGTGAAGTTCTGGCAGCAGCAGGGGCTCAGCCGGGTGATCCTGTCCCGCGAGCTGTCCCTGGACGAGATCGGCGAAATCCGCCAGCAGGTGCCGGGCATGGAGCTGGAAGTCTTCGTCCACGGCGCACTGTGCATGGCCTATTCCGGTCGCTGCCTGCTCTCCGGCTACCTCAACCACCGCGACCCCAACCAGGGCACCTGCACCAATGCCTGCCGCTGGCAGTACGGCGCCCGCCCGGCGCAGGAAGACGAACTGGGCCAGTTGGTGCCCACCCTGGGCTGCGGCGCGCCCAGCGAACGGCTGTTCCTGCTGGAGGAGGCCAATCGCCCCGGCGAGCTGATGTCCGCCTGGGAGGACGAGCACGGCACCTACATCATGAACTCCAAGGACCTGCGCGCCGTGCACCATGTCGAGCGGCTGCTGCGCATGGGCGTGCACTCGCTGAAGATCGAGGGCCGCACCAAGTCGCACTTCTATGTAGCGCGCACCGCCCAGGCCTATCGCAAGGCCATCGACGACGCCCAGGCCGGGCGCCCCTTCGACCGCTCGCTGATGGACGACCTGGAGTCGCTGGCCAACCGTGGCTACACCGAGGGCTTCCTGCGCCGCCACGTGCATGACGAGTACCAGAACTACGACCACGGCTACTCCCTCGCCGAGCGCCAGCAGTTCGTCGGCGAGCTGACCGGGGTGGTCCGCCAGGGCCTCGCGGAAGTGCGGGTGAAGAACCACTTCGCGGTGGGCGACCGCCTGCAGCTGATGACGCCGAAGGGCAACCAGGACTTCCGCCTGGAGGCGCTGGAGAACCGCTTCGGCGAGCGCAAGGTAATCGCCCCGGGGGACGGCCATGTGCTCTACCTGCCGCTGCCGTCGGGCCAGGACCTGGAAAACGCCCTGCTGCTGCGCTGGTTCAGCACGGGCAACAGCCGCACTGCCGCAAGTGCATGACCCTGCACGGCCCCACCCCGTAGGGTGCGCCATGCGCACCAGCCTTTTCGCACCCGGGTCCCGGTGCGCACAGCGCACCCTACCCAGGCGGAGCCCCGACGCGTTTCAACGCCACAGCGCCGTGGCCTGCTCCTTGAGCAGCCGGGCGAACTGCGGCGCCTCCACCGGCGGGCTGATCAGGTAGCCCTGGATCTCGTCGCAACGCTGGCTGCGCAGGAAGCTCAGCTGCTCCTGGTTCTCCACGCCCTCGGCCACCACCTTCAGCTCCAGGCTGTGGGCCATGACAATGATGGCGCGAGTGATCGCGGCATCCTCGCTGCCGGCGGAGAGGTCACGGATGAAGGTCTGGTCGATCTTCACGTAATCCACCGGGAAGCGCTTGAGGTAGCTCAGGGACGAATAGCCGGTGCCGAAGTCGTCGATGGCCAGCTTCACCCCCAACTGGCGCAGCTGGTGGAAGGTGGCGATGACGTTCTCGACGTTTTCCAGCAGGTGGCTTTCGGTCAGTTCCAGTTCCAGCAGGCGTGCCGCCAGCCCGGTCTCCTCCAGCACCTGGCGCACCAGGCTGACCAGGTTGCCCTGGCGCAGCTGGTGCATCGACAGGTTCACCGAGACGCGGATGTCCGCCAGGCCCTGGCGCTGCCATTCGCGGGCCTGCTGGCAGGCCTGGCGCAGCACGAACTCGCCGATGGGGGCGATCAGCCCGGTCTCCTCGGCCAGGCCGATGAAGTCCCCAGGCGGCACCAGTCCCTGCTGCGGATGGCGCCAGCGCACCAGCGCCTCGGCGGCGTTCAGGCCGTTGTCGGCCAGGCCCAGCTTGGGCTGGTAGAAGACTTCCAGCTGGCCTTCCTCGATCGCCTTGCGCAGCTGGTTCTCCAGCTGCAGGCGTTCCAGGGTGCAGGCCTGGAGGTTGTCGGTGAAGAACTGGAAGGTGTTGCCGCCCAGGTGCTTGGCATGCTGCATGGCCATGTTGGCCTGGCTGATCAGGGCGGTGATGTCGCGGGCGTTGTCCGGCAGCAGGCTGATGCCGAGCGAGCCGCTGATCACCAGTTCGTGGCCGCCCACGGTCATGGGCGTGCGCAACTTGCCGAGCAGGCGGCTGGCCTGGCGCGCCAGGCTGGAAAGGCTGCCGTAGGTATCGAGGATCACGGCGAACTCGTCGCCGGCCAGGCGCGCGATGGTGTCTGCTTCCGGCACCGCCTGGGTCAGTCGGCGGCTGACCTGGCGCAGCAGCTGGTCGGCCACTTCATGGCCGAGGCTGTCATTGAGCACCTTGAAGCGGTCCAGGTCGATGTGCAGCAGCGCCAGGCTGCGGCCGCTCTGCCGCGCACGCTGGCTGGCCTCGTGCAGGCGGTCCTTGAACAGGGTGCGGTTGGCCAGGCCCGTGAGCTCGTCGTAGCTGGAGAGGTAGCGCAGGCGCTCCTCGGCCTCGCGGCGGGCCGTGAGGTCGGCGAAGAAACCGACTATGTGGCTGACCTGGCCCCGCGAATCGCGCACTACATTGAGCTGCAGCCACTGCGGGTAGAGCTCGCCGCTCTTGCGCGTGTCCATCAGCTCGCCCTGCCAGCTGCCGCACTGTTCGAGTTCTTCGCGGATCAGATGGTAGCGCCGACGGGCCTCGCGATGGCCGAGCAGGGTGGCGACGCTGCGCCCCATGACTTCGTCCAGGCGGTAGCCGGTGACCTGGCTGAAGGCCGCGTTGATCTGGATCACCCGGTACTCCGGGTCGAGGATGACGATGCCTTCGCTGGCCGCCTCGAACACCGTGGCCGCCAGCCGCTGCTCCTCGTCCCGGGCCTTGCGCGCGGTAATGTCGCGACGGGTGCCGAGCATGCGCAGCACCTTGCCCTGCTCGTCGCGCTCCACCACCCGGCCGCGGTCTTCCACCCAAACCCAGTGGCCGTCGTTGTGGCGCACCCGGTAGTCGATGGAATAGCCGTCGGTGCGGCCCTTCAGGTGTTCCACCAGGGCACGGCGCAGCAGTGGCAGGTCGTCCGGGTGCAGGCGCGGCTTGAGGTCGCTGAGCACGCGGGTGACGTCCTCGGCCTCGATGCCGAAGATTGCCTTGAGCTGGGAGTGATGCACCTCGTCGGTTTCCAGGTTCCAGTCCCACAGCCCCAGCTCGCTGGCCTCCAGAGCCAGTGCCAGGCGCGCCTCGCTCTTGGAGAGGGCGTGGCTGGCGTCGGCCAGCTCCAGGGTGCGCTGGGCCACACGCATCTCCAGCTCACCGTGGGCGCGGCGCAGTTCGCGCTCGGCGCGGCGGCGCGGTTCGACCTCGCGGGCCAGCTCTTCATTGAGCCCCTCGGCGCGGGCCTTGGCCGTTTCCAGGTGGCTGATCAGCGCCTGGTTCTGGAAGCGCTGCAACAGGCTGCACTGCACCAGCCGGTTGACCTGCCAGGCCACCACCATGAGCGAGACCAGCAGAATCAGGCCGAGCACGCCCCAGCCCTGCAACAGGGTCGTGTCGCTGAGCAGCAGGTAGGTGATGGAGGGCAGCAGACAGGGCAAGGCAAAGGTGAGGAAGGCTGAAAGGCTGACCGCGTAGGCGACACTGGCAGAGAGGATGGCGGCGGCGATCAGGCCGTAGACCAGCGCCTGCTGGAGGAAGGCATCCGGCGGCACCAGGGCCACGGCGGCGAAGGCCAGGGTCAGGCCGGATGCCCCGGCGCCGAAGAGGAAGGCCCGGCGCCAGCGCGGGCAGGCCTGTTGCGATGGCTCGGCGTGCTTGAAGGCAGCCACCTGGGTCAGGCGCAAGACCGCCAGCAGCACCAGCCAGGCGAGCCAGCCGCCGAGCTGCAGGCTGTTGCCCGGCCCCCAGAGCAGGTAGGCGCAGGCCAGGCCGTTGAGCAACATGAACAGGGTAGGAACCTGCGAACCCTGGTAGAGCAGGCGGGTGCGTTCGGCGGCGATGTCGGTGGCGAACAGGCCGCGGATCTCGCGGCTGTCGGCAAGCGAGAGGGTCCGGCCGGCGGGCGTGGAATTGGCGGTCATAGGCGCTTTTTTGTATTGGTCTGCCTAAGCGAGCCCGGAGCTTACCCGAGCGGAAGTGGCTGTCCATAGCTTTATGTGTGAGGTTCCGGACGAGCGCGCCCCTACTTTCGGAGGGTCTCTGGCGCGGGGATGGGCAACCGTCCGGCCGACCAACCGGTCATCGGTTTGCCCTCCCCAACCCGCGCCCCTAGAATGCCGCGATGCGCGACGATCTCTCCCTCCTACTGAACTTCCTCAACGACGCTCAACGCCAGGCCGTAGCGGCCCCGCTGGGGCGTCAACTGGTGCTTGCCGGCGCCGGTTCCGGCAAAACCCGCGTGCTGGTGCACCGCATCGCCTGGCTGATCCAGGTGGAGCAGGCCTCGCCCCACTCGATCCTGTCGGTGACCTTCACCAACAAGGCCGCCGCCGAGATGCGCCAGCGCATCGAGCAGCTGCTGGGCATCAACCCTGCGGGCATGTGGGTCGGCACCTTCCACGGCCTGGCGCACCGCCTGCTGCGGGCCCATTGGCAGGAAGCCGGCCTGGCCGAGAACTTCCAGATCCTCGACGGCGACGACCAGCAGCGCCTGGTCAAGCGGGTGATCCGCGAACTCGGCCTCGACGAGCAGCGCTGGCCGGCGCGCCAGGCCCAGTGGTTCATCAACGGGCAGAAGGACGAGGGCATCCGTCCGCAACACATCCAGGCCGGCGGCGACCTGTTCCTCGGCACCATGCTGAAGATCTACGAAGCCTACGAAGCCGCCTGCGCGCGCACCGGGGTGATCGATTTCTCCGAGCTGCTGCTGCGCGCCCTCGACCTCTGGCGCGATCGCCCGAGCCTGCTGGAGCATTACCAGCGGCGCTTCCGCCATGTACTGGTGGACGAGTTCCAGGACACCAACGCCGTGCAGTACGCCTGGCTGCGCCTGCTCGCCAAGGGCGGCCAGAGCCTGATGGTGGTGGGCGACGACGACCAGTCCATCTATGGCTGGCGCGGCGCGCGGATCGAGAATATCCAGCAGTTCTCCAGCGATTTCCCCGACACCGAGGTGATCCGCCTGGAGCAGAACTACCGCTCCACCGCGGGAATTCTCAAGGCCGCCAACGCCCTGATCGCCAATAACCAGGGCCGCCTCGGCAAGGAGCTCTGGACCGAAGGCGAAGACGGCGAGCCGATCGGCCTCTACGCCGCCTTCAACGAGCACGACGAAGCCCGCTACGTGGTGGAAAGCATCGAGAGCGCCCTGAAGGACGGCATGGCACGCAGCGAGGTCGCCATCCTCTACCGCTCCAACGCCCAGTCGCGGGTGCTGGAAGAGGCCCTGCTGCGGGAGAAGATTCCCTACCGCATCTACGGCGGCCAGCGCTTCTTCGAGCGCGCCGAGATCAAGAACGCCATGGCCTATCTGCGCCTGCTCGACGGCCGCGGCAATGACGCGGCGCTGGAGCGGGTGATCAACGTGCCGCCGCGCGGCATCGGCGAGAAGACGGTGGAGAACATCCGCGAGTTCGCCCGCGTCAACGAAGTCGCCATGTGGGAAGCGATGCGCCTGATGATCGCCAACAAGGCCCTGGCCGGCCGCGCCTCCAGCGCCCTGGCGGCCTTCATGGAGCTGATCGAGAACCTCGCCGCCAAAGTGCTGGAAATGCCGCTGCACCTGATGACCCAGACCGTCATCGAGCAGAGCGGCCTGGTGGCCTATCACAAGGACGAAAAGGGCGAGAAAGGCCAGGCCCGGGTGGAGAACCTGGAAGAACTGGTCAGCGCCGCCCGCGCCTTCGAGAACGAAGAAAGCGAGGAAGACCTCACGCCGCTGCAGGCCTTCCTCAGCCATGCCTCGCTGGAAGCCGGCGAGACCCAGGCCGACGCCTTCGAGGACAGCGTGCAGCTGATGACCCTGCACAGCGCCAAGGGCCTGGAATTCCCCCTGGTGTTCCTGGTGGGCATGGAAGAAGGCCTGTTCCCCCACAAGATGAGCATGGAAGACCCGACCCGCCTGGAGGAAGAACGCCGCCTGGCCTATGTCGGCGTCACCCGCGCCATGCAGCGCCTGGTGCTGACCTACGCCGAGACCCGCCGGCTCTACGGCAGCGAGACCTACAACAAGGTCTCGCGCTTCGTCCGCGAAGTGCCGCCGCAGCTGATCCGCGAAGTGCGGCTGAATAACAGCATCAGCCGCCCCATGGGCGCCGGCAGCCGCCACGGCTCCATCTTCGATGGCGCCGCCGTACCGGAAACCCCCTTCTCCCTTGGCCAGCGGGTGCAGCATTCGCTGTTCGGCGAAGGCACCATCCTCAACTTCGAGGGCGCCGGCGCCCAGGCGCGGGTGCAGGTGAAGTTCGAGAACGAAGGCAGCAAGTGGCTGATGCTGGCCTACGCCAAGCTGCAGCCGCTCTGAACCGACAACCGCCTCGATCCATTGTGGGGGGCGAATTCATTCGCTGAGCAGGTCGTAGTCCTGCCCTGAGGCCCCTGGGACAGCTGCGCTGTCCTTCGCGAATGAATTCGCCCCCACAAGAGCATTCGTCTCCTCCGCCCGTCCGATCCGCCTGTCACTCGCGCAAGCTTGGCCATACTGAGTGGCGGAGGTAAGTCCATGCCCCGCTCCCCCAGCGCCCAGCAGATTCTCGATTGCGCCCTGAACCTGGCCGATACCTGTGGCTGGGAAAGGCTGCACCTGTTCGAGGTGGCCAAGAAACTCGACGTCGGCCTAGACGCCATCGCCAAGCACTACAAACAGAAGGACGACCTGGTGGAAGCCTGGTTCGACCGCGCCGACCAGGCCATGCTGGCCCGCGGCCAAGGCGGTGACCTGGCGGCCCTGAGCGCCGAGAAACGCCTGGAGGAACTGCTGATGGCCTGGCTCGGCGGCCTGGCGGCGCACCGGGCGGTGACCGGACAGATGCTGCTCTACAAGCTGGAGCCCGGCCATTTCCACCTGCAGGCGCTGGGCCTGTTGCGGGTCAGCCGCACCGTGCAGTGGTGGCGCGAGGCGGCCCAGCGGGAAACCCTGCACCTGAGCCGCATCGCCGAGGAAAGCTTCCTTACCGGCGCCTACCTGCGCACCTTCATCCACTGGTTGCGCCACCCGATGGAGGACGAGGCCGACCTGCGTGCCCTGCTGCGCCGGAAGCTGCGTTGCGGGCCTCTGGTGTTCCTGCTGCGCAGATGAACGGCATGCCCGGAAAAGGCCGGCGGACCTGTCCGACAAAATCCCGAAACACTCTCCCCCTAGCTATAGTCGGCCCGACTGTGCAGCATGGCGCGCGTAGATTCATAACCAAGAGAAGCCTCTGATGCGCCGATTCCTCAGTATTGCCCTGGCCCTCTGCGTCGGCCTGACGCTAAGCCTGGATGTCAACGCCGCCAAGCGTATGGGCGGCGGCAAGTCCTTTGGCTCCGCGCCGACCCACCAGACCCGCCAGGCCGCGCCTGCCCAGCAAACCCCGAACACCGCGGCCCCCACCGCTGCCGGCAAACCGGCCGCCGCCAGCGGCGCCTCCCGTTGGCTCGGCCCGCTGGCCGGCATCGCCGCCGGTGGCCTGCTCGCCTCCATGTTCATGGGCGACGGCTTCGACGGCATGCAGATCTTCGACTTCCTGATCATCGGCCTGATCGCCTTCCTGATCTTCCGCTTCCTGGCCGCACGCAAGCGCGCCCAGCAGCAGGGCCAGCCGGCCGTGGCCGGCCACGCGCCCTTCCAGCGTGAAATGCCGCAGCAGCAGGCGCCGATCTTCAGCGGCGCCGCTCCGGCGGCAGTCCAGCCGGCCCTCAACGCCCCCAGCTGGTTCAACGAGCAGCGCTTCATCGAAGCCGGCCGCGAGCACTTCATGGCCCTGCAGCAGCACTGGGATGCGGCCGAGATGGACAAGATCGCCGAGTTCGTCACCCCGCAGATGCTCAGCTTCCTCAAGGAAGAACGCGCCAGCCTGGGCGACGCCTACCAATCCACCTACATCGACAACCTGCAGGTGCAACTGGACGGCATCGACGAACTGGGTGACAAGACAGTCGCCACCCTGACCTTCAATGGCGTCTCCAAGTCCTCGCGCTTCGACCAGGGCGAGGTGTTCAGCGAAAGCTGGCGCATGGAGCGCGTGCACGGCGACAACCAGCCCTGGCTGGTGGCGGGCATCCGTCAGAACTGATCGACCCTGCAATGAAGAACCCCGGGCTTGCCCGGGGTTTTTCATTGGCGCCGCCCGCCACCTCGCCGCCAGCGGCGGCGGGCGATGGAACGGCGGAACCAGAAGGGTGGCGGCTGCGGCGGCCCCGCGGGCCCCTTAGTGGCAGAGCTCGCAGACTTCGGCATCGGGCACCAGCTTGAGGTACTGATCCATGCGCATGTGCACCAGGTTCTCGTGGTCCCCGGCTTCCAGGTAGATATCCCGCTGCCGCGTCAGCTGCGGGTCGACCAGCATCTTCATTCCGTAGGACTGGCCCAGCGCCGGCAGTGCGCCGAGTTCGCAATCCTTGAACAGGCCGGCGAGAGTCGCTTCGTTGGTGAGCTGCCAGTCCTTGGCATCCTTGCGCACCTTGCCCACATCCAGGTGGCGGCTGGCGGGCACCACGGCCATGAGGAAATGGCCTTCGCGGTCGTCGAGTATCACCGGCTTGGCCAGGCGTTCCGCCGACACGTTGGCCACCCGCGCAGCCTCCAGGCTGGTGGCCGAGTGCGGGTGCGGGACCAGGTCGTACTGGGCATGCGCGCTTTCCAGGCTGCGCTGCAGGGTTGCTGCCATTCTCATGATGCACCTCCCAAGGAGTGCGTGATTTCGGACTGCTCTGAGCAGAAACGTCAGTGCTCAAAGTTTAGACAGCGCAGATGGACCGAGCTGAAGCACTTGGTGCTGAAAAAGTGCCGCCACTGCCAGGTCGGGCCTAAGCCAGGACGGTCTGGACCCCGCATTTGCCCGCGCATCCACGCCATGCTTTTTTCTTCCCGACCCGGCTACTGTATAAAGCGCATCCCAATGCATGAGGGCCTGCCGCCATGGAAGAAGTCATCGAACAGCTGCGCGAACTCAACGAGCCGGTGCCGGTTCCCCTGGAGCTGCCCGACGAGGAGCTGCTGGTGGAGATCGAAGAGCAGCTGCTGATCAACCTGCCCTTCGAGCTGCGCGAGTTCCTGCTCAAGGTCAGCGACGTGGTTTATGGCCGCCTGGAACCGGTGACCGTCACCGACCCGCAGTCCCATACCTACCTGCCGGAAGTCGCCGCCGTCGCCTGGGACCTGGGTGTGCCGCGCGACCTGGTGCCGCTCTGCCAGGACGGCCGCGACTACTACCTGGTGGATGGCGAAGGCGAAGTGCTGCTCTGGTCCGGTGACGAGGAAGAGCTCACCGACGAAAGCTGGGACTCGGTGTGGCACTGGGCCCGCGACGTCTGGCTGGCCAGCTGAGTCCCAGCCCTATCAGTGGTGGTTCTGGTCCTGGCTCTGCTCCAGGGTCTCCATCAGGGCGATCTGCATGCGCGAATGCACGCGGATCAGCCAGCGCCAGAGCAGCGCGCTGACGCCCGCCGCCAGCAGGGCGATCAGCACCAGCAGTTCCAGCGTGGGCAGGATGCTCGCCGACAGCGCCATCAGCAGCAGCATGATGCCCAGCAGCGAGAGCAGCGGGATCACCTCGGCTATCACCTTGCGCACCCGCTCGGTGTGGCGCCCGGCCTTGTCCGGGTTCACGCCCATCTCCGCCAGCAGCATGGACAGGGCCTTGAGCTTGCGGTAGGCGGCGATCAGGAAGGGCAGCGAAAGCAGCAGCGCGCCGCCCCAGATCAGTGCCTTCTGCAGGTTGGGCGAAGCCACCCAGTCGCTCAGGTAGCCGGCCAGGGTGCCGGCGAAATAGGCGCTGCCAAGGAAGATCGCCACCACCAGCGCCAGGTTCACCAGCACCTGCAGCAGGATCTTGCGGATCATCTTCGCCAGCACCGCACCCTGGCCCTGGGGCTGGATGCTGCGCAGCCAGTCGCCATAGAGGCCGAAGACTCGCGACAGCGGGCGCGGCATCACCTGCGCCAGCTTGATGGAAAGCGGGTCGGCGGCACGGATCAGGTAGGGCGTCAGCAGGGTGGTGATGGCCGACACGGCTACTGCCACCGGGTAGAGGAAGTCGCTGGTGACCTGCAGGGTGATCCCCAGGGCGGCGATGATGAAAGAGAACTCGCCGATCTGCGACAACCCCATGCCGACCCGCAGCGAGGTGCGGCCGTCATTGCCGGCGATGAAGGCGCCGAGGCCGCAGGAAACCATCTTGCCCAACACCACCGCCAGAGTGATGACGGCGATCGGCCAGGCGTACTCCACCAGCACCTTGGGGTCGATCAAGAGGCCGATGGCGACGAAGAAGATGGCGCTGAACATGTCGCGCACCGGCTCGATCAGCCGCTCGATCTGCACCAGTTGGCGCGACTCGGCCATGATCGCGCCGATCAGGAAGGCCCCCAGCACCATGCTGTATTCCAGCTTCACCACCAGCAGGCAGAAGCCGAAACACAGGCCGAGCACGGTCACCAGCAGCATCTCGTTGCTCTCGAACCTGGCCACATAGGCCAGCAGGCGCGGCACCAGCAGGATGCCGACGACCAGCGCGACGATCATGAACAGGCTGAGCTTGCCCACGGTGGCGAACACTTCACCGGTCTCCACCGAACCGCTCACGGCGATGCCCGACAGCAGCGCGATGATGCCGATGCCGAGGATGTCCTCGACTATCAGCACGCCGAAGATCAGCTGGGCGAAGCGCTCGTTCTTCATCTTCAGGTCGCTGAGCGCCTTGACGATGATGGTGGTGGAGGAAATCGCCAGGATCGCGCCGAGGAACAGCGAATCCATGGTGCTCCAGCCGAAGTAGCTGCCGATCTCGTAGCCGATCCAGACCATCAGGACGATTTCCAGGAAGGCGGCGATGAAGGCGGTGGCCCCGACCCGGAACAACTTGGCCAGGCTGAATTCGAGCCCCAGGCAGAACATCAGGAAGATCACGCCCAACTCGGCGAGGGTCTTGATGGTTTCCTCGTCGTGGATCAGCTCGAAGGGCGGCGTGTGCGGGCCGATGATGAAGCCGGCGACTATGTAGCCCAGCACCACCGGCTGTTTGAAGCGGTGGAAAAGGATGGTCACCATGCCCGCGACCAGCATGATCACGGCGAGATCCTGGATGAAAGCGATGGCATGCATGGCGCGGACTCCTTTTCTGCAATGCGCGGCGCGGCGGGCCCACGCGCGGGCTTCTCGCTTGGTTCCTGTGGAACCATGTAGGAATTAGGGAAGTTGAAGCTAAGAACTTTCGCAGGTTAACACTGCGCCTGGCGGCGTCTGGCGGGCGCAACATACCGAAACATTTGCCGTGCCTGCAGCAGCGGGCATGGCTCGCTCCTGCAGGCACGGCGCCCCGCTCAGCCGCTGCTGCGGGCCTGGGCGAAATCCAGTTCCAGAAGATTGAGGAGGAACTGGCCGAAGTAGCTCAGGTCCTGCTCGATGGCAAAGCGCGCGGCCTTGCCGTCACCGGCCAGCAACGCCTTGAACGCGTCCTCGTGGAAGTCGTTGAGGCGCAAGGAGAGATCCGCCTCGGTAAACAGTCGGTTGAAGAAGGGGCCGACCTGCAGCCAGAGGGTTTCGATGGTGCGCAGCAGGATGGGATTGCCGCAGGCACGGTAAAGGGTCAGGTGGTACAGGCTGTTATCGGTCAGGTAACCCTGGACGTCACGCTGCAGGATGGCGGCGTCCATGCGTTCCATGCAGCCGCGCAGGTCGTCCAGGTCAGCTGTGGATAACTTGCCCGCTGCCGCTTCCACCGCCATGCCTTCCAGCGCCATGCGCACCTGGAAGATCTGCTTGAAGCGCTCGCGGGTCATGGCCGGCACACGCACCGAGCGCTGCGGCTCACCCTCCAGTGCGCCTTCGGCCACCAGGCGCTGCAAGGCGGCACGCACCGGCATCGGGCTGGTGCCCCAGGCGGCCGCGAGATCACGGATCTTCAAGCGCTCGCCGGGTTTGAACTGGCCTGCCAGCAGGCCCTCGCGTAGTCGTAGGTAAAGCTGTTCCTGCAGGTTCTCGGCCATGGGCATGTCACCGTGCAAGGGCCGGCGGCGCCGGCAGTTGGTTCAGGGTCAGGCTGCAGTTACGCATAGTTGGGTCGCCTTGTTCTCGAAAGTCTTGTCCGGGCTGGCGCCTACGCTTTCATGGGCGTGGGCGGCGGCGGAGTGTATCGCGGCGCCCGGCTCCGGTTCCGCTGTGCTTTCGGCTTACGCGGAGGGGCGCCACAGGCCAGTGCTGGACCAGCGGAACCCTTCCATCTGGTCATTCGCTCAACCTTGTGATCACAAATACGGTTCCAAATTAATTTTCAGCGGCTTTTTTCGCAAGCCTTGACAGAATTGTGATCACAAAACAGGATGTGCAAAAAAACGAACGAGGTGTTCAGACATGACTCCCAGTGGCATCGCCGAAAGCGCTGTGGCAACCCTGGCCGCCCGCGAGCGCGAGCGCTTTGTGCAGCAGAATCCGAAGTCCATCGCCCTGGCCGAGCGCGCCCGCCATTCGCTGTTCGGCGGCGTGCCCATGCACTGGATGAGCGACTGGTCCACGCCCAGCCCGCTGTTCGTGAGCCGCGCCAAGGGCGCGCGCTTCCATGATGTGGACGGCCACGAGTACGTGGACTTCTGCCTGGGCGACACCGGCAGCATGTTCGGCCACTCCCCCGAGCCCATCGCCCGCGCCATCGCCGAACAGGGCGCCAACGGCCTGACCACCATGCTTCCCGGCGAAGACGCCGTGGTCGCCGGCGAGCTGCTGGCCGAGCGTTTCGGCCTGCCCTACTGGCAGGTAGCGACCACCGCCACCGACGCCAACCGCTTCGTGCTGCGCTGGGCCCGCGCCATCACCGGGCGCAAGGTGCTGCTGGTGTTCGACGGCTGCTACCACGGCACGGTGGACGACGTCATGGTGCGCTACCGCGAAGGCCGCACCGTGCACCGTTCCGGCCTGATCGGCCAGGCCTACGACCTGACCCGCTACAGCCGCTCGGTACCCTTCAACGACCTCGCCGCGCTGGAAGCGGCCCTGGCCCAGGGCGACGTCGCCGCGGTGCTCTGCGAGCCGGCGATGACCAATATCGGCATGGTCCTGCCCGAGCCCGGCTACATGGAGCGCCTGCGCGAACTGACCCGCAAGCACGGCAGCCTGCTGATCGTCGACGAGACCCACACTATCTCCACCGGCCCCGGCGGCTGCACCCGCAGCTGGAACCTGGAACCGGACTTCATCACCCTCGGCAAGCCCATCGCCGGCGGCGTACCCTGCTCGGTCTATGGCTGCAGCGCGGAAATGGCCCAGGCCATGCAAAGCGCCCGCCGCCATGCCAGCGAGAACAGCCATGGCCACGGCCACAGCGGCATGGGCACCACCCTCTCGGCCAACGCTCTGGCCATGCATTGCATGCGCGCCAACCTGGAGTCGGTGATGACCGAGACCGCCTACGCCCACATGCTGCCGCTGGCCGCACGCCTGGCCGAAGGCTTCCGCGGGCTTATCCACAAGCACGGCCTGAACTGGTCGGTGACCGAGCTGGGCGCACGCTGCGAATTCCAGTTCTGCACCACGCCGCCGAAGACCGGCGCCGAGGCCGAGGCGGCCTTCCACGACAGCCTGCAGATGGCCCTGCACCTCTACCTGATCAACCGCGGCATCCTGATCACCCCGTTCCACAATATGACCCTGTGCTGCCCGGACACCTCGGCGGCCGACGTCGATCGCCTGATCGCCACCCTCGACGACGCCCTCACCGAGTTGCTGGCCATCCCCGGCGCTCGTGAGTGAACGGTAGGGTGCGCCGCGCGCACCAACAATCCGAATCAAAGGTGCGCACGGCGCACCCTACCCAAGGGAACGACCATGCAATTCGCCAATCCCCAGGAAGCCCGCGACTTCCTCGAACAACATCCCGAAGTGCGCAGCATCGAGCTGATGCTGTTCGACGCCAACGGCGTGCCACGCGGCAAGCTGCTGCACCGTGACGAGCTGCTGGCCATCTACGAGAACGGCCGGCCCCTGCCCAGTTCCATCCTTGCGCTGACCATCCAGGGCGAAGACGTGGAAGGCACCGGCCTGGTCTGGGACGTGGCCGACGCCGACTGCTGGACCTATCCCCTGCCCGGCAGCCTGACCCTGCAACCCTGGCGCGCGACGCCCACTGGCCAGCTGCAGGTCAGCATGCACCCCAGCCAGGGCCTGCCGGCCACCCCGGCCGACCCGCGTCACGCCCTGGTGAGGGTGATCGACCGCCTCAAGGCCGACGGCTTCCACCCGGTGATGGCGGTGGAGCTGGAGTTCTACCTGCTGGACAAGCAGCGCGATGCCAGCGGCCGCCCGCAGCCGGCCCTGCAGATGAATGGTGTGCGCCCGGGAGCAGCACAGGTCTACGGGGTCTATGAGCTGGAGCAGCTGCAACCCTTCCTCGACGACCTCTACGCCGCCTGCGAAGTCCAGGGCCTGCCGGTGCGCACGGCGATCTCCGAGTACGCGCCGGGCCAGGTCGAGCTGACCCTGGAGCACCGCTTCGACGCGCTCCAGGCCGTGGACGAAGGCGTGCGCTACAAGCGCCTGGTCAAGGGTGTGGCCAACAAGCACGGCCTGATCGCCTGCTTCATGGCCAAGCCCTTCGGCGACCTGGCCGGCAACGGCCTGCACATGCATGTGAGCCTGGCCGACGAACAGGGCAACAACCGGATGGCCAGCGAAGATCCCCACGGTACCCAGCTGCTGCGCCACGCCATCGGTGGCATGATGGCCACGCTGAACGACGCGCTGGCGATCTTCTGCCCGAACGCCAACTCCTACCGCCGCTTCCAGGCCAACAGCTACGCGCCACTGGCCAAGAGCTGGGGCGTGAACAACCGCACTGTCTCCTTCCGCGTGCCGGGCGGGCCGGCGAAGAGCCGCCACGTCGAGCACCGCATATGCGGCGCCGATGCCAACCCCTACCTGGCAGCGGCGGCGATCCTCGCCGGCATCCACAAGGGTATCCGCGAGCAAATCGACCCGGGCGAGCCCATAGTCGGCAATGGCTACGAGCAGGCCCGCGAAACCCTGCCCACCGATTGGCTGACCGCGCTGCGCAACCTGGAACAATCGGCCTGGGCCAAGGAGGCCCTTGGCGAAGACTTCCTGAAGATCTTCCTCGCCATCAAATGGGAGGAATTCCGTCAGTTCGTCAGCGAAGTCGGCGAGCAGGATTGGCGCTGGTACCTGACCCATGCCTGACGGCGGACTCGAGGTCCGGAGCGACGCCTGGCCGGTCCGGCCGGGCGCTGAAGTTTTCCCGGCCGCCTGCTAGGCTCACTGGCATATCCCCCCTTCCAGGCCCGCCCGATGAAGGCTGCGATCGCCGCGCTGCTGCTCCTGACCCTCGGCGTCTGTCAGGCGGGGCCATTGCGTGTCGGCCTGGAAAGCCAGGACTATCTGCCCTATTACCGCGCCCTCCCGGGAAAGCCCGCCGAAGGTTACGCCATTGCGCTCCTGCAGCGCTTCGCCATCAGCCAGGGCCTTGCCCTGGAACTGGAACCCCTGCCGATCAACCGCCTGCACCGCCAGTTGCAAACCACCGACCGGCTGATGCTGGTGTTCCCCGACAACCCCGCCTGGTCGCGCCAGCTCAAGACCGACGCGCAGCTGCACTACAGCCGACCGGTGATCCGCATCGTCGACGGCAGCCTGGTGTTGCGCGAGCACCTCGGACGTGGCGTCGAGGCGGTACGCCGCCTCGGTACGGTACGCGGTTTCACTCCCGAAGCCTGGCAGGACCGGTTGCAGGGCGGCCAGGTTCAGCTGGTGGAAGCCGGCGATATCGGTAGCCTGGTGCGCATGTTGCTGCGCCTGCGCATCGATGCCATCTACGCCAATCCGGAAGTGCTGCAGCACTACCTGGAAACGAGCACCAGCCTGGGCCGCGATCGTCTGCTGCTGGACCCTGAACTGCCCCTGGCGCACACCGCCTTCCATGCCAGCAGCCTGAGGCACCCGGAAATCCTCGAAGCCTTCGACCGCTTCCTCATCGAGCAGAGCGAGGAACTGGCGCAGCTGCGCCGCCAGCACGGTCTTGCCTGCGGGCCCAGTGACTTGGCTGAAGAGCACCCGGCGTGCGAACAGCCCGGCGCATCGCCTTGAGGCCGGGGTTATCCACAGGCGGCTACGAACTCGCGTGATATTTTCGCTGTGGCGCCCGGCCACCCGCCCGCGTCTATCCCAGACAGACCCCCCACAGCGACGAGGCCAGCATGGAACCCGGAACCGCACAACTGTCGATGACCGTCCTCATGACCCCGGACATGGCCAACTTCTCTGGCAACGTCCACGGCGGCACCCTGCTCAAGTACCTCGATGAAGTGGCCTACGCCTGCGCCAGCCGCTATGCCGGCCGCTACGTGGTCACCCTCTCGGTGGACCAGGTGATCTTCCGCGAGCCCATCCATGTAGGCGAACTGGTCACCTTCCTCGCCTCGGTGAATTACACCGGCAACACCTCCATGGAAGTGGGCATCAAGGTGGTTACCGAGAACATCCGCGAGCGCTCGGTGCGTCACACCAACAGCTGCTTCTTCACCATGGTCGCCCTCGATGACGAGCGCCGCCCCGCGCAAGTGCCGCCGCTGCAACCACAGGGCGGCGACGAGAAGCGCCGCTATGCCCAGGCCCAGCAGCGCCGACAGATACGCCAGGAGCTGGAGCAGCGCTACCAGGAAATGCGCGAGGGCAGCTAAGCCAACGCATCCGCTTTGCTCCCAGATTCAGTGGATGGTGCTGTGGATAACTTGTAGAGCAAGCGCCACAGCCCAGTCTCCACGCTTCCTTCCGCCTTTAGAGCATTTTCTGAACAATTTCAGATACTTGGACTGTACATTGCACACAGATACTGTGTAGCCAACTGTGGATAAACTGTGAGGCCACTGCTACAGGCCGTGACAGCCGTGGCTTCCACGGAGTTGATCATTTTCCATCCAATGGGCCGGGGCGCCGCACGCCTTGTGCATAACCGCCAATCCATGAGATGAACGAATCAGCGCCGACTCGCGCCTGTAGGGTGGATCACGCTTCACCGATCCACCATGGGACGCATCCGGCGCCTCGATGGTGGAAATAAAGAGCGATTTCCACCCTACGTCGAGCCGGGATCAGCGCGCACCAGGCCGAACTGTTCACAGCCGGAGCCTACGCTGCCATGCTTTTACCCAATTCCCGTGGACGCCTTTGTGGATAAGCTGTAGTTCGAAGGCCGCAGCCAGGAGCGGACGCGGATCTTCGACACTTGTGCATTTTTCGTTCTATTTCAATCACTTGTGAATGCAGTTCCACACATTATCTGTGCAGCCAACTGTGGATAAACTGTGAGGCCACTGCTGCAGGCCTTGGCATCCGTAGCTTTGGCGGAGTTGATCATTTTCCATCCAGTTCACCGGCGCGCCACACTCACTGTGCATAACCCGTGCACCCCGCCGGCCCCGTGGGAGCGAATTCATTCGCGAAAGGACCGCAATGCGGTCCCGTAGGTTGGCGCTGAGGAACGAAGCCCAACACTAGGCGCACGGCTACAAACGTTGGGCTTCTCGGAGCTCAACGCAACGCCACCCGGCCAACCTGCGAACTGCGCGCACCTGGCTGATCTGTTCACAGCCCGGGACTGG
The DNA here is from genome assembly GCF_029871205.1 of Pseudomonas sp. BN417. Classification (GTDB taxonomy): domain Bacteria; phylum Pseudomonadota; class Gammaproteobacteria; order Pseudomonadales; family Pseudomonadaceae; genus Metapseudomonas. The sequence goes on from NZ_SSOJ01000162.1 coordinate 92,834, forward strand.
ACTCCCACGCTTTTGCCCAAATCCCGTGGATGCGTCTGTGGATAAGCTGTAGTTCGAGCGCTGCGGGCAAGGCCGGCCGCGGCTTTCCGCCACTTGTTCATTTTTCGTTCTATTTCAATCACTTGTGAATGCAGTTCCACACATTATCTGTGCAGCCAACTGTGGATAAACTGTGCGGCCACTGCTGCAGGCCATGGTAGCCGTGGCTTCCATGGAGTTGATCATTTTCCATCCAGCTCACCGGTGCGCCACACCCACTGTGCATAACCCGATGCACCCGCCGGTCCCATACAAGCGAATTCATTCGCGAAGGGCCCCACACCCGTAGGTTGGCGCTGAGCGAAGCGAAGCCCAACAGCGCAGCACAGGACCCTTTGGGCTCCTCGGAGCTCAACGCGGCGCCACCCGGCCCAACCTACGAACAGCGCGCATCAGGCTGATCTGTTCACAGCCCGGGACTGGACTCCCCCTCTTGTGCCCAAATCCCGTGGATGCGTCTGTGGATAAGCTGTAGTTCGAGCGCTGCGGGCAGCGCCGGCCGAGGCTTCCCGTCATTTGTACATTTTTCGTTCTATTTCAATAACTTAATCACCAAGTTCCGCACATTATCTGTGTAGCCAACTGTGGAAAACCTGTGCGACCAATGCTGCAGGCCGCGTCTGATAAGGCCTCCAGCGGGCTGATCATTTTCCATCCACCCCTCTGGAGCGGTCGGTTAGCTGTGCACAACCTGAGCGAACTCCCTTCCCGTGAGATCGAATCCATTCGCGAAACGCCACTGAGCGCTCCAGGCCCACAAAGTAACCCACAGGCCCGCGCAGGGTTGTCCCGCCTTGTGCCCAATAATCGTGGATGACCTTGTGGATAAATTGTCCATGGATGGCCACGGCCCAGATAATTCGCGGACTCCGGCCTTCCGGATATTTTTTGAGCAAATTCAACAAGATAGTCAGCCTGCTGCACACAGAATCTGTGCAGCAGGCTGTGGACAAGCTGTGCGGGTAACGCTGCAGGCCAGGTAGTGCAAGGCTTTCGCCACACTGGTCAGTTTCTGAGCAGCCGCCGCGGCCTGTGGTTATCCACCGCAACAACCGCAGACGGACATGGTGCCCGGCTCGGTGGTCTTCCAGTTCCCGTTCCAGCCACCCTGGCTATTGCAGACCTTCGGGCAGACTTCGGCGGCCTGGGTGTTGTCGAAGATGGGCCCGGCCTGTACGTCAGAGGGCGAGCTGCACTGGCCCTGCATCACGTCGTCGAAGATGTGGCTGAGCGAGGCCCAGGGAATGGTGTTGCTCTTCCCGCTGCCGTTGAAGTTGTGGCAACCGAAGCAATTGGAAATGAAGGACTGGGTCGGATCCACATACTGGAAGGTGGTTTCCATCACCGAGTTGGCCAGGCGCATGGACCCGCGCTGGTTGGAGAAGGTGGAAGATGGCTGGGTGACATCGTTCTCCCAGATGGCGCCGACGTTCATGTAGTTCTGCCACACGGCCATCGGGTTATCGCTGGGCAGCGCGCTCAGGAAGCCCTGCAGCTGGCTGTTCAGGCTGTCGATGTCGGCAATGTTGTCGGACGCCTCATGGTCGGAGGGGTCGGTGCCGTCGGGGTAGACCCGGCAAATTTCCGAGGGCGTGCCGGTCAGGCTGGTGCTGGGCGCAGCCTGGTTGATGTTGCAGGTGGAGGGCGGGTTATCCACAGCACAGGTTGCGCTGGTGAACGACCAGCCGCCGGCCGGCGCGGTACCCGGATTGCTGCAGTCCGGCACGTTGCTGCGGTGCTCGAAGGTGGCCCAGATGAATTCGGGGTGCAGGGCCGTGGCGATGGCCATATGGAAGCCGACCAGACCGAGCAACTCGGTACCCGGCACACCGTCCACGTCCGCTTCTATCCAGAAATAATCGGGCTGCTCGGCCTGGGTGATGATGCGCCAGGCGGTTTTCAGCTCGGTGGTACCGGACGGGTAGTTCAGCGCGTTCTGGATCTGCGGCACGTTGCACAAGTTCTGACTGAAGCGGATCTCGTAGAACACCACGTTGCCGGCCTGATCGAAGATGGTGTCGCCGCCGCCGGCCTGGCCGGTGCGATCGGGTAGCTGGAAAGGTGTGTCGGCCGCAACCGGTTTCTCCCGGCGGACGAACATCACTTCGGCCTGCTTGGCAGGGTCGCAGGAATTGGTGCCGGTCGCCTGGAGGACCGGGTAGCTGGAGTTGACCTGGAAGTTGCGCAGGCTCGGGTCACCCTGCGATGGACTGACCAGCTGGAAGAACCATTGCCAGGCGAACTGGTAGAAGTCGCAGAAATCGGCGTTGCTGCCGTCGGGTATCTCGCTGGGCGGATTGGGACTGCTGATCCAGTTCTGACTGGCGGCACAGGCAGGGCTGGCAGCCTGCGCCTGCCCGGAAGGCAGCAACGGGCCGGCGAGGAGCAGCGACAACAGCAACAGCCAGGCAACGCGAAATGTCCTTGTAGCGTTCATCTTCCCTCTCCTTTTTCTCTCATCAGGGCGCGGGCCATCCGGGCGCCGCGACATGCGGAACCTCCTGGGCCCGATGCTGCGCATCGTCAAGAAACAGTGAGGGCAGATGGATCGATGTGAGGCCGCACGAAACGCGGGGGCTGGCTCCTGCCGGCGGATGCTCCTTGCGATGGATTCAGGCTAGAAGAGGCGCCAAGACCCGGCAAACCAGACCGCCGAGCGGCGCCTGTGGATAAGACAGAGGAAGACGCGGGGGCGGGCGGCCCCGCTGGAACATCAGTGCTGGTGCTGGGCGGCCGTGGCGGGCGCCTCCTTCTGCACGTGGACTTCCACCTCCAGGTCACCGGCCTTCTGGAAGTGCAGGGTCATGGGGAACTTGTCGCCATCGTTCAACGGCTGCTTCAAGCCGAACATCATCAGGTGATAGCCGCCCTGCTCCAGGCGCACCTCGCCACCGGCGGGGATGTCCAGGCCACTTTCGACCTGCTGCATCTTCATCAGGCCGTCCTTGTGCAAATGCTCGTGGATCTCGGTCATGCCGGCGCGGGCGGTATCGGCGCCAAGCAGCTTGTCGGCCTGCTTGCCCTTGTTGTGGATAACCAGGTAGGCGGCGCCATTGGGCGACACCGCGGGTACCGCCATCGCCCAGGGATGCTCGATGTGTAGCGAGCCGAGGTTGTAGTCATGGGCGGCCAGGGTGCCGGAACAGCTCAGCAGGGCCCCCAGGGCCAGCAATGTCTTGCGCATATGTGAACTCCATTCGTTCGATTGTCTGGCGCCCACCCCCGGCAGGCGCCGATTGCTCTCCATTGCGGACGGGTTGGAAAGCGCCCGCGTCGCCGGCCTAGCCGGCCACCACCTTGCTGCCGCCGATGCGTGACAGCACCAGCCGATCCAGCGCCCAGACCGCCGCCAGGGACATTCCCACCAGCGGGAAGGCGATGCCGAGGCCGATCATGATCACCACCGCGGTTTTCCACAACGGCAGGTCATGGCGCAGCGGCGGCACACCGAGGCTGCCCTGGGGGCGACGCTTCCACCACATCACCAGGCCGCTCACGGCGCTGAGCAGGATCAGCAGGCAGACGCCGAGCATCAGCAGCTGGTTGGCCAGGCCGAAGAACTTGCCCTCGTGCAGTACCACGCCCATTTCCACGCTTTTCGCCACCAGCCCGTAGTCCTGCCAACGGATGTCGGCCAGCACCTTGCCGCTGTACTGGTCCAGGTGCAGGGTGGCGTCGTTGCGCGGGTCGTCGGCGAATACGGCGATGCTGAAGACACCCGTTGCATCGGCCGGCAGGGTGATGCTGTAACCCGGCACCACCCCGCGATCACGGGCGGCGTCCACCACCTGCTGCAGGCTCACCTGGCTGGCGTTCGTGGTCATGGCCGACGTGTCGTGGCCCTTGTGCGCGGCATGGGGGTCGGACACCGGCAACGGCGTGTTTTCCACCGCCCAGGCCACGGTCTGGTCGGCGGCGCTGTTGAGGCTGCGGGCCTGTTGCTCTGACTTGGGCACCTCGTTCCACATGGCGGCCGGGAAGCGGTTCCAGACATCGGCGAACTTCTCGCCCCAGAAGCCCGTCCAGGTCATGCCGGTGAGCAACATGAACAGCAGCAGCAGCGAACCCCAGAAGCCGGTCACCGCATGCAGGTCGCGCCAGAACAGACGCCCGCGATTGGCCAGGCGCGGCCAGAACACACCGCGCATGGACTGGCCGCGCGGCCACCAGAGATAGAGCCCGGAAACCACCAGGACGATGGCCCAACCGGCGGCCAGCTCGATCAGCCGGTCGCCAACTGTGCCGATCAGCAGCGTGCCATGCAGCGAACGAGAGATCGCCTGCAGGTTGTTCTCCGCATCCTGGGTGCCCAGCACCTCGCCGCTGTAGGGGTCGAGGAAGAGGTTGGTCTTGCGGCCGTCGAGGCTGACCACGAACTGCGCGCTGCGCCCTGCATCCGCTGGTGGCAGGTACTGGCTGACGGCAGCTTGCGGATAGGCCTGGCGGACCTTTTCCGCCTGCTCGTCGGCCGTGAGCGCCTGGGTGCTGGGGCGAACCTGCATCAGGTCGCTGTAGGGCAGGTTGTCCAACTGTGGTTTGAACAGGTAGATGCTGCCGGTGACCGCCAGCATGATCATGAAGGGGATGACGAAGAGTCCGGCGTAGAAGTGCCAGCGCCACGCCAGGTTGTAGAAGGAGACAGTGCTCTTGGACATTGTCGTGCTCCCTGATGAGCCAATGATCCGCGCGCACGCGCGGCGGAATCGGCCGGCGCTATGCAGGATGCGGAAGGGAAATTCTGTGGGATCAGGAAAGCGCGGTGGGGGGTGCGCGGGTCAGGGCGCCGGGAAACACCGTCTGCGCGGCATGGCCGGCCTGTGGCGCGGGTGCCGCTTGCGGGCTGGCGAGGTCGCCAAGGGCCAGTCCGTGCAGCGCGGCCGGGCTCAGGGCGGGCGAGTTGAACAGCAGGGTGCAGTAGCCGCACTTCGCCCAGGACAGCTCGTGACCGGGCATGGCCGGTTGCCCGCTCTGGGTGCCGTCTTCGGCGGAACAGGCCAGTTCGCCCATCCAGTGCGGCACTTCGGCCTGCCCCATGGCCTGCGCCTGGGAGACCAGCGGACCGACGAACACCAGCAGCATGGCCAGAAGGCCAAGCCAGGCGCCACGCTGTCGTGTTCTGCCGTGGATCACTCGATGGATTCCATGTCGGTCGGTCGGGGGCGCCTATGCTAGCCAAGCGCCTGCTCGGGTTGAAGCCTAGACGCTGGGACAGAAGGCCGCAGGGCCGGATGCACCGGTTTTCGCACCGTTCGGCAACTGGCGCTGGCGGGTCCGGCAATCGGTGCGAACTGCGACGATCCGGGCAGCTGAAATCCTCCGCGGATGGGTTAAGCTTGGGCCTATGTTTCCGGAGTCATCATGCTGAGCCTGGCTGACGTTTTCCTGCTGATGTTGTTCGCCGCCGGCGCGGCCTGGTTGTGGCGCGGCCATGGTGTGCGCGAGCGCGCCCTGGCGCTGGCCAAGCAGCACTGCGCGCGCCTCGACGTGGAGTTGCTGGACGGCAACGTCGCGTTCCGCCGCCTGGCCATGGTGCGGGACGGCAAGGGCAATCGCCGCCTGGCGCGCATCTACGACTTCGAATTCACCGTCACCGGTGAGCAACGCCTGACCGGCAGCATTCAGATGTTCGGCAACCACCTCGGTCGCATCGACCTCGAAGCCCATCCCTTCCAGGCCCAGCCCCAGCACGACTCCAAAGTCATTCAAATGACCGAGTGGCGGCGTAACCATCCCAAGACGGATGAGCAGCGCCGGGTGGATTGAGCCCCCTCTGCCGATATCCCGCCATCAGCTTGTTCATCCACCTTTCTCGCGCACTGATCGAACCCTGTGGATAACCGCCTGCCAGACCGCTTCGCGATCGGCATCGCTCATGCCGGACGCAGGAGGAAGTCAGCCGTGCGCTCGGCGCTGGCCTGGGGAAATTCCTGCATGAAACAGTGACCGCCCTCCACCACCTGGGCGCTGACATGGCTGTTGAGCGCTGTCAGGCGCGCCACCGACTTGGCGACGAAGGGGTAACTGTGCTGGCCGTGGAGGATCAGGGTCGAGGCGGTGATCCGCCCAAGGGATGGCCACAGGCGCTTGGGAAAGGAACTGAAGATCTCCGCCTCGCGGCTCGGCCGGCACTTGAGCTCGACACCGTTATCCACCGTCTTGAGGGCATGGTCCACGTAGGCCTGCAAGGCCTCCTCGGTCCAACCCTTGAAGATGCCGCGGCCATGCAGGCCGTTCCAGACCGCCTGACGGTCGGCCCAGTGATTGCGCCGGGCCCGCGCCCGAGTGGCCATGGTCGTGCGGCGATGCAGGCCGAGCACCTCGGAGAAGGCCATCACGCCCACCATGGCCGGGGTGAAGATCACCGGATCGAGCAATACGGCGCGGCTGAACAACTCTGGATGCCGGGCCAGGATCAGGCTGGTCAGGACCCCACCGAAGCTGTGGCCGACGGCCAGCCGTGGCACCTCGCCGAACTGCCCACGCCCCACTTCGAAAGCCTCCACCGCCAGCTCGGCGTTGCGGTTCCAGCCGAGGAAGCGACCGCCATGGTCGCTGTCGCCGTGGCCCTGGACATCGCACAGCCAGAGATCGAAATCCTGGGCCAGCGCCTGCAACAGGGGCGCGTAGGTACGGCCGCAGAAGCCATTGCCATGGAGGAAGTGCAACAGGGGTCTGCCGGAGACCGGGCTATGCCAGCCGCGCAGGGTGAAACCGGCGGAAGTCGAGTGGGACCAGGGGATCAACTGCATCGAACGTGCCTCGAATTGACTGCGCGCAGTGTATCCGCTGCCATCCGCCCGGAGCAGGGGGGCGCGGCCAGCCGTGCTATCGTCGACGCCTTCGAACCACGGATTTCACGCCTTGATTCCCCGCCCGCTGCGCATCGTCCTGCTGATCCTGCTGCTGCTCGCCGGGCTGTTCCTGGCGATGCACCTGTCCGGTCGCCAGGCCGAGCGCCAGGCCCTGCGCGACGAAGGCGAGCAGGCCCGCGAGCAGCTGACGCTCTACGCCGGCAGCCTGCGCACCCTGATCGACCGCTTCCGCGCCCTGCCCGCCGTGCTGGCGCTGGACCCGGAAGTGCGCGCCACCCTCCAGGGGCCTGTGGATAACAGCGAGCAGACACAGCTCAATCTCAAGCTGGAGCAGATGAACCGCGCCGCCGGCTCCACCACCCTCGAGCTGCTGGACCGCGACGGCCTGGCGGTGGCCGCCAGCAACTGGCGCTTGCCCACCAGCTTCGTCGGCCACAACTACGGCTTCCGCCCCTACTTCGCCGAAGCCCGCAGCCACGGTAGCGGACGCTTCTATGCCGTAGGCGTGACCAGCGGCATTCCCGGCTACTTCCTCGCTAGCGCAGTGCGCGGCGGGAAGGACGAGTTCATCGGCGCCATCGTGGTGAAGCTGGAATTCCCCGAGCTGGAGCAGGAATGGGGCCAGCGCCCGGACATCATCCTCGTCAGCGACGCCCGTGGCGTGGTGTTCATCGCCAACCAGCCGGGCTGGCGCTACCGCGAACTTCAGCCCATCTCCGCCGGGGGGCGCGCCGAGATGGCCGCCACCCGCCAGTACGACAAGCAGCCCCTGGCGCCACTTATCCACAGCACGCTGCAAGATTTTGGCGAGGGCAGCAGACTGGCCCGGGTCGAGGGGCCCGGCGGCCGCGCCGACTACCTCTGGGAAAGCCTGCCGCTGCCCAGCGAAGGCTGGACGTTGCACCTGCTGCGCGCCCCACAGGAGGCCGCCAGCAGCGCGCGCAATGCCAGCCTGGCCGCCGGCGGCGCCTGGCTGGCGCTGTTCTTCCTCGCCCTATTCCTGCAGCAGCGCTGGCGGCTGGCGCGCATTCGCCAGCGCAGCCGGGAGGAGCTGGAGCAATTGGTCGAGCAACGTACGGCCGCCTTGCGCACAGCCCAGGACGGGTTGATCCAGGCCGCCAAGCTGGCCGCCCTGGGGCAGATGTCCGCCGCCCTGGCCCACGAGATCAACCAGCCATTGACCGCCCTGCAGATGCACTTGGCCAGCCTGCGGCTGATGCTCGACAACGGCCAGCTGGAGCAGGCGCGCAAGGCCCTCTCGCGGCATGACGAACTGCTGCAGCGCATGGCGGCCCTCACCGGCCACCTCAAGACTTATGCGCGCAAGACCCCCGGCGGCCTGCGCGAATGCCTGGAACTCGGCAACGTTGTGGATAAATCCCTGCAACTGCTGGCGCCCAACCTGCGCGACGCGAAGGTGGAAATCAGCCAGGAGCTCAGTGTGCCCGCCTGGGTCTCGGGGGATGCCATCCGCCTGGAACAGGTGCTGGTCAACCTGCTGCGCAACGCCCTGGATGCCGTGGCGGACAAGGCGGCGCCCCGATTGTGGATAACCCTGCGGCGGGAAGGTGATCAGTGGCTGCTGAGTGTCGCCGACAATGGCGGCGGCATCGCCGAAGAGGACCTGCCGCGGGTCTTCGATCCATTCTTCACCACCAAGCCGGCGGGTGCCGGCCTGGGAATCGGACTGGCGGTGTCCTACGCCATCGTCCATGAACTGGGTGGTAGCCTTGCCGCCGCCAACCAGGGCGAAGGTGCCGTGTTCAGCCTGCGCCTGCCTGTGGACAAAGCCAGAGAGGAATAGCCATGACAGCCCAGGTGATCTTCGTCGACGACGAGGCGGCCATCCGCGAAGCCGTACGCGAGTGGCTGGAGCTTTCCGGCTTCGAGGTGCGGGTGGAAGCCAGTGCCGAAGACTGCCTGAAGCGCCTCGACGCCGATTTCCCGGGGGTGGTCATCAGCGACCTGCGCATGCCCGGCATGGATGGCATGGCGCTGCTCCAGGCCGTGCAGGCCGTCGACCGCGAGCTGCCCTTCCTGATGGTCACCGGCCACGGCGACGTGCCGCAGGCAGTGGAGGCCATGCGCCTGGGCGCCTATGACTTCATCGAAAAACCCTTCACCGCCGAGCGGCTGCTGGACAGCCTGCGCCGCGCCCTGGAGAAGCGCCGCCTGGTGCAGGAGAACCGCCGCCTGCGGGTCCAGGTCGACCTCAAGGACCAGCTCGACGTCCGCCTGCTCGGCGTCTCCCGGCCGATGCTGCAGCTGCGTCGCCAGGTCCTGGAGCTGGCTCGTACTCCGGTGAATATCCTGCTGCGCGGGGAAACCGGCAGCGGCAAGGAAATGGTCGCGCGCTGCCTGCACGACTTCGGCCCGCGTGCGGAAAGGCCCTTCGTGGCGCTGAACTGCGCGGCCATTCCGGAGAATCTCTTCGAGAGCGAGTTGTTCGGCCATGAAAGCGGTGCCTTCACCGGCGCCCAGGGCAAGCGCATCGGCAAGATCGAGCACGCCCATGGCGGCACCCTGTTCCTCGACGAGATCGAAAGCATGCCCCTGGCGCAGCAGGTGAAGCTGTTGCGCGTGCTGCAGGAACAGCGCCTGGAGCGCCTCGGCTCGAACCAGAGCATCACTGTGGATATCCGCGTGGTCGCCGCCACCAAGCCGGACCTGCGCGAGGAGGTGCGCGCCGGACGCTTCCGCGAGGACCTGCTCTACCGGCTGAACGTGGCCGAGCTGCAGCTGCCGGCCCTGCGCGAGCGGCGCGAGGACATCCCGCTGCTGTTCGAGCATTTCGCCCGGCAGGCCAGCGAGCGCCTGGGCCGGCCGCAGCCTTCCCTGACCCCGGCCGAGCTGGCGCAGCTGCTGGCCCATGGTTGGCCGGGCAACGTCCGCGAGCTGGCCAACGCCGCCGAGCGTCATGTATTGGGGTTATCCACAGGTGCGGCGGAACGGGGCGAAGGCGAACCCTCGCTGGCCGAACTGATGGAAGCCTACGAGGCGCAATGCCTGCGCCAGGCCCTGGCGCGCAGCCAGGGCGATATCAAGGCGGTGATGACCCTGCTGCAACTGCCGCGCCGCACCCTCAACGAGAAGATGCAGCGCCATGGCCTGGCGCGCAGCGAGTTCCTGCGCGGCGAGGATGATTGAGCTCGCACCAACCGGTGTATCCCTCCGTTCATAAGCGGAATCTTGCTCATCGCCTTCTGGTGATCGGCAGGATTCCGCGCATATTTCCTGCATGATTCCACCGTAACCCCTCTATTCCGCGCCTTTCCTCCCCTGGCACAGCTCCTGCTATGTGCCTGGTGCACAAGCGCAGCCTCAAAGCCGCGCCCACAACAACAACTAAGCGTCGAGGAAAGATGATGGATAGCTCCAGCACCCTGACTGCCTCTGCAGCACCCCGCACGACATCGCAACGCATCAAGTCCATTTTCAGTGGCTCGGTCGGCAACCTGGTGGAGTGGTACGACTGGTACGTATACGCCGCCTTCTCGCTGTACTTCGCCAAGGCCTTCTTCCCCCAGGGCGACATGACTGCCCAGTTGCTCAACACCGCTGCGATCTTCGCCGTGGGCTTCCTGATGCGCCCCATCGGCGGCTGGCTGATGGGCATCTACGCCGACCGCAAGGGCCGCAAGGCGGCTCTGCTGGCCTCGGTCCTGCTGATGTGCTTCGGCTCGCTGATCATCGCCCTGACCCCCAGCTACGAGACCATCGGCGTCGCCGCGCCGGTCATGCTGGTGGTAGCGCGTCTGCTGCAGGGCCTCTCGGTCGGCGGTGAATACGGCACCTCCGCCACCTACCTGTCGGAGATGGCGACCAAGGAGCAGCGCGGCTTCTTCTCGAGCTTCCAGTACGTGACCCTGATCTCCGGCCAGCTCATCGCCCTGGCGGTACTGATCGTCCTGCAGCAGACCCTGACCACCGAGCAGCTGGAAAGCTGGGGCTGGCGTGTACCCTTCGTGATCGGTGCCCTGTGCGCGGTAGTGGCCATGTTCCTGCGCCGCGGCATGGAAGAGACCGACTCCTTCACCAAGAAGAAGGACAAGCCCAAGGAAAGCCTGCTGCGCACCCTGATGCGCCATCCCAAGGAAGTGTTCACCGTGGTCGGCCTGACCATGGGCGGCACCCTGGCCTTCTACACCTACACCACCTACATGCAGAAGTACCTGGTGAACACGGTGGGCATGAGCAAGGGCGACTCGACCATGATCTCGGCCGCCACGTTGTTTCTCTTCATGCTGCTGCAGCCCATTGTCGGCGCGCTTTCCGACAAGATCGGCCGGCGCCCGATCCTGATCGCCTTCGGTGTGATGGGCACCCTCTTCACCTACCCGATCCTTAGCACCCTGCACAGCATCCAGACCTGGTGGGGCGCGTTCTTCCTGATCATGGCGGCGCTGATCATCGTCAGCGGCTACACCTCGATCAACGCCGTGGTGAAGGCCGAACTCTTCCCCACCGAGATCCGCGCCCTGGGCGTGGGCCTGCCGTACGCACTGACCGTATCCATTTTCGGCGGCACCGCCGAGTACGTGGCGCTGTGGTTCAAGAGCATCGGCATGGAAAGCGGTTTCTACTGGTACGTCACCGCCTGCATCGCCTGCTCGCTGCTGGTGTACGTGTTCATGAAGGACACCCGCACCCATTCGCGGATGAACCACGACTGATCGGGCGCTGAGCCCAGGCCTCTGCGGAGGCCTTGCAGATCACGCCAACGGGCCCTTCGGGGCCCGTTTTTCATTGCTCGTGAACTCCCAACCTACGGTAGATCGCAGCCCAAGGGTGGGTCGGGCGGCGCTCCGCTGAGCGCAGCGGTACCAATCAGGGGCCTGCTGCCTTACTCCGCCGCCAGCCTGCACGCCTCCATCCCCGCCTTCAGCGCCGCCTCGTCCTGGGGCCCGGCGAAGATCAGTTCCAGACGCGAATCCTTGCGCCATTCGCTGGCCTGCCAGTGGATCGACGCGCCGTCCAGGGCGTTGCCCGAGAGCCAGCCCGCGTTGGTCTGCAGCACCAGCTTGGCGCGGCGCCAGGGCAGCCCAGCGAGCCACAGCTGCAGGCGCATCAGCTCGAAGCGCTGGCTTGGATGCCAGCGCCAACCGATGCTCCAGCCGTCGGAACCGGCCTGGATCTGGCAGATAGGTATCGCCGGATTCGTCCACAAAACCTGAGGTTTATCCACACCTGTTGGTAACTCATTGATACCAACAGCTTTTCCAGATTGTGCATGGATGCCTGGAAGCTGCTGGATATCCAGCCTTCCATGAGTCGTCCACAGCACGGGTACCGGGGGCAGTTCTGAGTAAAGTTGTTCACATGTGGACAAATCGAGGTTTTCCGACTTGTTTAGTAGCACAAGGCCAGCACTGGAAAGTGCCTCCCGCTGGCTGTCTGGCAGTAGCTGGCCCGTAGCCAGCGCCGCCGCGTCCAGCACCACGACGCTCGGCTGTAGCGCCAGAACGCCCTCCCAGGGGGGTTCGCGTAGCTGTCGCAATAGCTCGACCGGGTGTCCGAGTCCGGAGGGCTCTATCAGTAGCCGGTCGGGCCGCGCCTTGCGCAGTAGCCGGGCCAGCCCGACCTGGAAGGGCGCGCCGTTGACGCAGCAGACGCAACCACCCGCCACCTCGGCGAGAGCGATGCCGTCGTCGCTGCTGGTCAGCAGTGCGGCGTCCAGGCCGATCTGGCCAAATTCGTTGATCAGCACCGCCCAGCGTTCATGGCCGGGCCGCTGCGCCAGCAGCTGGCGGATCAGGCTGGTCTTGCCGGCGCCCAGGGGCCCGGCGATCAGATGGGTAGGGATATGAGTAAGCATGGACCTATGGTGCTGCTTCACAGCCAGCTTAGAAAGCGCCGTGCTAGAGTCGCGTCCTTCATTGCCTGGAGACCTCCCATGCGTGCCTGGTTACTGCCCGCGCTGCTGTTGCTGTCCGTCGAAGCCCACGCCGATGCCTGCGTGGTGCACAGCCAGGGCGAACGTCTGGAAGTGAAGCTCTGCCAGGAAAACCGTAGCATCCCGTCGCGACTGTTTCGCGAAGGTTTCTGCCAGCCGCAGATGCAGGGGCAGAAGGTGGAAGTGGCCTTTGTGGATAACTGCCCAGCCGGCGCTTTCGGCGTCTGCCGCAACGCCAAGGTCAGCAACCAGCCCTATCGCCAGGATATCCACTACTACGGCGTGGCCAGTGATGCGCGTTACCTCAAGCCCTTCTGCGAGGCACAGAGCCAGGGCAATTGGGAGTAGCGCAAGGCATGTTCCCGTCAGCCCAACCAGTCCAGCGTCAGCAGCAGTCGGCTTTCACCGGCGCGGGCTGTGGCGACCTGTGGATAATTCTACGGCCTTCATGGACCTGCCAATTCTTTCCTTTGAACAAGGCAACATGCCCGGCCGCCAGCTGATGGTTATCCACAGCCCAGGCGCACCCGCGGTATCAGGCTGCCGCCTCTTCGTCGTGCCAGGGTCCGAAGGGGTCGGGGAGCCGGGCCCAGGCTTCCGGACCCTGAGCCATCTCGGCATCGTCCAGTAGGCAGGCATCCAGCTCGCTGCGGAGCATGGCGAAATCGATGTCCTGGCCGATGAACACCAGCTCCTGGCGGCAGTCACCGACCTCGGTCGTCCAGTGCCGCATGACGGCCTGCTGGCCTTCCGGATCCTGGGGCCATTGCTCGCGAGGGACGAAGCGCCACCAGCGACCGGCCAGTCCGTGGCGCATCAGGCCACCGGCCTGGGACCAGCTGCCGGCTTCCCTGGGCTTGCTGGCCAGCCAGAAGAAGCCCTTGGAGCGCAGCAACCGGCCATTGGTCCACTCGCGGTCGAGGAAACTGAAGAAACGCTGGGGATGGAAGGGCCGCCGGGCGCGATAGGCCGTCGAAGCGATCCCGTAGGTTTCGGTTTCCGGCGCGTGCTCGCCGCGCAGTTCCTTGAGCCAACCGGGGGCTCGGGAAGCGCGTTCGAAGTCGAAGCGTCCGGTGTCGAGTATCTGCTCGAGCTCGACCTGGCCCATGACCATGGGCAGGATGCGCGCCTCCGGATTGAGCCGCTGGAGGATGGCGGACAGTTCCTCACGCTCGCTGGCGTCGATCAGATCGACCTTGCTAACCAGCAGGACATCGGCGAATTCCACCTGTTCGATCAGCAGTTCGCTGATGCTGCGCTGGTCATCGCTGCCGAGGGATTCACCATGGCTGGCCAGGGCTTCCGCGGCCTGGTAGTCGCGCAGGAAGTTCACGCCGTCGACCACTGTGACCAGGGTGTCCAACCGCGCCAGGTCGGCGAGGCTCTGACCCTGCTCGTCGCGGAAGGTGAAGGTCTCGGCCACCGGCAGCGGTTCGGAGATGCCGGTGGATTCGATCAGCAGGTAGTCGAAGCGCCCCTCGCGAGCCAGCCGGCTGACCTCTTCCAGCAGATCCTCGCGCAGGGTGCAGCAGATGCAGCCGTTGCTCATCTCCACCAGCCGTTCCTCGGCGCGGTTCAGGCTGACGTCGCGCTGCACCTCACTGGCGTCGATGTTGATCTCACTCATGTCGTTGACTATCACGGCGACGCGCAGCTGCTCGCGGTTCTTGAGGACATGGTTGAGCAGGGTGCTCTTGCCCGCGCCGAGGAAGCCGGACAACAGGGTGACGGGTAGGCGTGCGTGCATGGGTATTCCTCTCAGGCTTGGCGCTGGTGGCGCTCTCGTTGTTCCTGGCGTTGCTTGGCTTCGATGCAGAGGGTCGCGGTGGGGCGCAGCAGGAGCCGGCGCAGGCCGATGGGCTCGCCGCTTTCCGCGCACCAGCCGTACTCGCCGCGAGCGAGCCGTTCCAGGGCTTGGTCGATCTTGTCCAGCAGCCGCTTCTCCCGCTCCAGTAGGCGCAACTGCCACTGGCGCTGTTCCTCGCGGCTGGCGAGGTCGGCTTCGTCGCTGACCGGCTCGAAGTCACGCAGGGCACCGAACTCACCGTCGATGCGCAGGCGCAATTCCTCTCGCTGGGATTCGAGCAGGGCACGGAAGAAGGCCTGCTGGGCCGCATTCATATAGGCCTCGGCGGGCTGGGCGAGGAGTTCTTCGTGGTTGAGGAGGGCTTCGGGCATGGCGGCGATCGCTTGGCGTTTTATTTGTTATAACATAACATTTACTGCCAATTTCAAGAGCCCCTCCGATGAACGCCATCAACCTCCCGGATATCGCCGCCCAATCCAGCATCCAAGCCATGCCCCTGGACTGGGTCGGCATGTGTGGGATCGCCCTGCCACTGTTGCTGGACGGCCAACGCATAGCTGCCCGCGCCGATGTCGGCGTCAGCCTGGATGAGGCCAGTGCGCGGGGCATCCATATGTCCAGGCTCTATCTGGCGCTGGAGGAGTTGGAACAGGAAGAGCTGGCGCCGGCCTTATTGCATCGGGTACTGGCACGCTTCCTCGATAGTCATGAGGGTCTGTCCAGCAGCGCCAGCTTGAAGCTGCGCGGCGAAGTCCTGTTGCAACGTCCAGCGCTGGTCAGCCCGCTGGCAGGATGGAAGGCCTACCCCTTCGAGGTCAGCGCACGCCAGGATCGGCGGGGGTTTCACGTGGAACTTCATCTGCAGCTGGCTTATTCCTCCACCTGCCCTTGCTCCGCAGCCCTCGCCCGCCAACTGATTCAGCAGCGCTTTGTCGAGGACTTCGACGGGCGACCGTTGGAGCAGCCGCAGGTGCTGGACTGGCTCGGCAGCAGCAAGGGCATTGTCGCGACACCCCACAGCCAGCGCAGCCATGCCCAGCTGTGGGTGCGGCTGGGGCGTACCGGCGCCCTCGCTTTGCGCCACCTGGTCGACGTGGCGGAACAGACCCTGGGCACTGCTGTGCAAACCGCCGTGAAACGTGCGGACGAACAGGCCTTCGCCCTGGCCAACGGCCAGAACCTGATGTTCTGCGAAGATGCGGTACGGCGCCTGAGCGGCGCCTTGCGCGAACAGGAGTGGCTGGAGGGCTTCAAGCTGCGGGTCGTGCACGCGGAGAGCCTCCACGCGCACGACGCCGTGGCCGAAAACAGCTGGAACTGGGCGGCCTAGCTAGCTGTAGAGGTCGGCACGGCTCCAGGGCAGCTCATGAGAGCCATCCGCATGGGGCTTGAGCGCGAGGATCTGGTGCAGGTTGATCCAGCCCCTCTGGAAGCCGTGGGCGCAGCCGGCCAGGTAGAGCCGCCAGATACGCAAGGCCTGTTCCGGTACCAGCCTGGCCGCCTTGGCCAGGTTGGCCTCCAGGTTGGCGCTCCAGAATTCCAGGGTACGCGCGTAGTGCAGGCGCAGGCTCTCCACATCCACCACTTCCATGCCGGCCAGGCTCAGTTGGGCAACCATGGTCGACAGGTGGGGCAACTCGCCATGGGGAAAGACAAAGCGGTCGATGAACTCGCCGGCGCCACGCCCCACCGGGCGTCCGTCCGGATGACGGGCGGTGATGCCGTGGTTCATGATCAGGCCGCCATCGCGAACCGCGCCATACAGGCGCTGGCAATAGACCGGCAGGTTGGCATGCCCGACATGCTCGAACATACCGACGCTGATCGCTTTGTCGAAGCGACCGTCCTGAGGCAGGTCGCGGTAGTCCAGCAGCTGCAGCTGCACCTGGCCGCCCAGGCCATCGGCCTTGACCCGCTTGCGGCCCAAGGCCAACTGCTCGCGGCTGAGGGTGATGCCGAACACCCTGACGCCATACTCACGCGCTGCGAAGCGCGCCAGCCCTCCCCAGCCACAGCCCACGTCCAGCAGGTACTCGCCGGCCTTCAGCCGCAGCTTTCGGCAGAGGTGGTGCAGCTTGGCCTGCTGGGCGCTGTCCAGGTCTTCGGTGCCGGTGGGGAAATAGGCGCAGGAATAGACCATTTCACGGTCCAGCCAGAGCGCATAGAAATCGTTGGACAGGTCGTAATGGTAGGAAATAGCGGCGGCGTCGGTGTCCTTGTCATGGGCCTGGCGCTCTGGGACGAGGTCTTCGTCGTCTCCTGCCAGGGCCGCGCTCAGCGCATCGCCGACCCGGATCACTTCGAGTATCGGTCCCGCGAGCTCCAGGCGCCCTTCCACATAGGCGGTACCCAGGGTGTCCAGGCTTGGCCGCGCCAGCAGGGATACCAGGCTGGGATCCTTGACCGTCATGGTCACGGTCGGGTTCGGACCGAGCTCGATCTCCTTGCCGTCCCAGAGCAGCAGGCGTAGCGGCAGTTGCAGATCGCGGAGGACCGGGGGAAGTTGCGCAAGCATAGGAACTCCTCCTTCACCAAGGACAATTCAAAGGTAGTCCACCCTGGGCAATTGTCAGGCTTTAGGATCGATACTTCTGCTCTATGCGAACGGCAAAAAGCCCGGCGTACCGGGCTTTTTTCACACGGGCACCTGGTTATTCGACAGTCACTGACTTCGCCAGGTTTCGCGGCTGATCCACGTCCGTGCCCTTGAGCACCGCCACGTAGTAGGACAGCAGCTGCAACGGGATGGTGTAGAGGATCGGCGCCAGGGCGTCGTTGATATGCGGCATGGCCACCATGTGAGTGCCCTCGCCATTCTCGATGCCGGCCTCGCGGTCAGCGAAGACGATCAGCTGGCCGCCACGGGCGCGGACTTCCTGCAGGTTGGACTTGAGCTTCTCCACCAGCTCGTTGTTCGGCGCCACGGTGACCACCGGCATATCGCTGTCCACCAGCGCCAGCGGGCCATGCTTGAGCTCGCCTGCCGGGTAGGCTTCGGCGTGGATATAGGAAATTTCCTTGAGCTTCAGCGAACCTTCCATGGCCACCGGGTACTGGGCGCCACGGCCGAGGAACAGGGTGTGGTTCTTTTCGGCGAACAGTTCGGCGACCTTCTCCACGGTCTTGTCCATGGCCAGGGCTTCGCCCAGGCGAGTCGGCAGGCGGCGCAGTTCGTCCACCAGACCGGCTTCGACGCCCGCCTCGAGGGTGCCGCGTACCTGGCCCAGGGACAGGGTCAGCAGCATCAGGCCTACCAGCTGGGTAGTGAAGGCCTTGGTGGAGGCGACGCCGATTTCCGGGCCGGCCTGGGTCAGCAGGGTCAGGTCGGATTCGCGTACCAGCGAGCTGGTGCCGACGTTGCAGATGGCCAGGCTGGTCAGGTAACCCAGTTCCTTGGCATTACGCAGGGCGGCCAAGGTGTCGGCGGTCTCGCCCGACTGCGAAATGGTGACGAACAGGGTGTCCGGCTGCACCACCACCTTGCGGTAGCGGAACTCGCTGGCCACTTCGATCTGGCAGGGAATGCCGGCCAGGCCTTCGAGCCAGTAACGGGCCACCATGCCGGCGTGATAGCTGGTGCCGCAGGCGACGATCTGCACATTGCGCACCTTGGCGAACAGCTCGGCGGCGCGCGGGCCGAAAGCATTGACCAGCACATGGTCGTTGCCCAGGCGGCCTTCCAGGGTGCGCTGTACCACCTTGGGCTGCTCGTGGATTTCCTTGAGCATGAAGTGGCGGTATTCGCCCTTGTCGGCGGCTTCGGCGCCTTCGTGGTACTGCACCTGCTCGCGCTGTACGGAGCGGCCCTGCTGGTCCCAGATCTGCACGCTGTCGCGGCGGATCTCGGCGATGTCGCCCTCTTCCAGGTAAACGAAACGGTCGGTGACCTGGCGCAGGGCCAACTGGTCGGAGGCGAGGAAGTTCTCACCCAGGCCGAGGCCGATCACCAGGGGGCTGCCGCTACGAGCAGCTACCAGGCAGTCCGGCTGTTTGGCGCTGATCACGGCCAGGCCGTAGGCGCCGTGCAATTCGGCCACGGCAGCCTTGAGCGCGCTGGTGAGGTCGCCCAGCGCGGCCAGCTTGTGATCCAGCAGATGGACGATGACCTCGGTGTCGGTATCCGAGGTGAAGACGTAGCCCAGGCCCTTGAGCTGCTCGCGCAGGGCGTCGTGGTTCTCGATGATGCCGTTGTGCACCACGGCCAGCTGCTCGCCGGAGAAGTGCGGGTGGGCATTGCGCTCGCAGGGCGCGCCATGGGTGGCCCAGCGGGTGTGAGCGATGCCCAGCCGGCCGGCCAGGGGCTCGCCCAGCAGCGCCTGTTCCAGTTCGGCGACCTTGCCGGCGCGGCGGCGGCGTTCCAGCTTGCCTTCGTGGCTGAATACGGCCACGCCGGCGCTGTCGTAGCCTCGGTACTCAAGGCGCTTCAGGCCCTCGACCAGGATTGCGGTGATATTGCGCTCGGCGATGGCGCCAACGATGCCACACATGGTTGTTCTCCTTTCTCAATCAATGCTTGCGCAGATCAGCTTGATCCCGCGCGCGGCCAATTGTTCGCGCGCTTCCGGGGCAAGGCGCTCATCGGTAATCAGGGTGTCGATACTGCTCCAGGGCAGTTCGAGGTTGGGGATGCGCCGGCCGACCTTGTCGGACTCGGCCAGGACTATCACTTCGCGGGCGACCTCGGCCATGACGCGCGAAAGGCCCAGCAGCTCATTGAAGGTGGTGGTGCCGCGCTGCAGGTCGATGCCATCGGCACCGATGAACAGCTGGTCGAAATCGTAGGAGCGCAGGACCTGCTCGGCCACCTGGCCCTGGAAGGACTCCGAGTGCGGGTCCCAGGTGCCGCCGGTCATCAACAGCACGGGCTCATGTTCCAGCTCGCGCAGGGCATTGGCGACGCTGAGGGAGTTGGTCATCACCACCAGGCCGGGCTTGTGCCCCAGCTCCGGAATCATGGTCGCCGTGGTGCTGCCGCTGTCGATGATGATCCGCGCATGCTCGCGGATGCAGCCAACGGCAGCACGGGCGATGGCCAGCTTGTAGGAGGACACCGGCTGGCTGACTTCGCCTATCAGCTCCTGGGGCATCGGCACGGCGCCCCCATAGCGGCGCAGCAGCAGGCCGTTCTTCTCGAGCGCGGTGAGGTCCTTGCGAATGGTCACTTCGGAGGTGGAGAAGGCCTTGGCCAGCTCGTCGACACTCACCTCGCCCTGCTCATCGAGCAGCGCGAGGATCGCATGGCGGCGTTGTGGCGTATTGCGTTTCGTCATCAACGAAAGTTTCGTTTCGAAAGATAATGGCGCGAATCAAAACCTAACGAAGGCTTTGCGTCAACCCCGAAAGCGACAAAAGGCGGCCTTGGCCGCCTTTTGGCAGGACTGCGGTTATCCACAGCCCGGCTTTTCCACAGCTCACTTCTTGATCTTCACCGGCCGCTTCCAGCCTTCGATATTGCGCTGCTTGCCGCGACCAACAGCCAGGCTGTTGGCCGGCACGTCCTGGGTGATGGTGGAGCCGGCGCCAGTAGTGGCGCCGTCGCCCAGGGTCACCGGTGCCACCAGGGAGCTGTTGGAGCCGATGAATACGTCCTCGCCCATGACGGTGCGGAACTTGTTGGCGCCGTCATAGTTGCAGGTGATAGTGCCGGCGCCGACGTTGGTGCGCGCACCGATCTCGGCATCGCCCAGGTAGGTCAGATGACCGGCCTTGGCGCCCTCGCCCAGCACGGCGTTCTTCAGTTCGACGAAGTTACCCACATGGGCCTTGGCCCCCAGCACGGCACCGGGACGCAGGCGGGCGAACGGACCGCAGTCGGCGCCCTCGCCCAGCTCGGCACCTTCCAGGTGGCTGCTGGCCTTGACCACGGCTCCACGGCGCAGGGTGCAGTCCTTGATCACGCAGTGCGGACCGATTTGCACGCCATCCTCGATTACCACGCGGCCTTCCAGGATCACGTTCACGTCGATCAGCACGTCGCGGCCCACGGTCACTTCGCCACGCAGGTCGAAGCGCGCCGGGTCCAGCAGGGTGACGCCCTGGGCCATCAGGCGGCGTGACGCGCGCTTCTGGTAGTGGCGCTCCAGTTCGGCCAGCTGGATGCGGTCGTTGGCGCCCTGCACTTCCATGGCGTCATGGGGCTGCTCGGTGGCCACCACCAGGCCGTCGGCCACGGCCATGGCGATCACGTCGGTGAGGTAGTACTCGCCCTGGGCGTTGTTGTTGGAGAGGCGGCCCAGCCAGTCCGCGAGGCGCTTGCCGGGCACCGCGAGGATGCCGGTATTGCCTTCGCAGATGGCGCGCTGCTCGGGGGTCGCATCCTTGTGTTCGACGATGGCCTTCACCACGCCGGCAGCATCGCGAACGATCCGGCCATAGCCGGTGGGGTCGATCAGGTCCACGGTGAGCAGGGCGAGCTGCTCATCCTTCACCTTTTCCAGCAGGCGCTGCAGGGTCTCGACTTCGATCAGCGGCACGTCGCCATAGAGGATCAGCACACGCTCGGCGGACAGCTGCGGCAGCGCCTGGGCGACGGCGTGGCCGGTGCCCAGCTGTTCGGCCTGCAGCACGAAACCGAGATCGTCCGCGGCGAGCCGCTCGCGCACCGTCTCGGCGCCATGGCCGATGACCACGTGGATGCTTTGGGGGTCGAGCTTGCGGGCAGTGTCGATGACGTGGCCAAGCATGGACTTGCCGGCCACCGGATGCAGGACCTTGGGCAGGGCCGAGCGCATGCGCGTGCCCTGGCCGGCGGCGAGGATGACGATATCGAGGGACATGGAGGGAATCACCAAATCAGGCTGTAGACGGAAACCGGAATGCCGGACAAGAAAAAGGGTAGCCAAGGCTACCCTTTAACTTGTCTGCAATGAAGCCTTGGGCCTTAGCCACCGAACTTCTTGCGGATCTGCTGGACGGTACGCAGCTGTGCCGCGGCCTCGGCCAGACGAGCGGAAGCGGTGGAGTAATCGAACTCCGCGCCTTTCTCGTGCAGGGCCTTCTCAGCAGCCTTGAGGGACTCCTGAGCAGCAGCTTCGTCCAGGTCGCTGGCACGCAGCACGGTGTCGGCAAGAACCTTCACCATGTTCGGCTGGACCTCGAGGAAACCGCCGGAGATGTAATACACCTCCTGCTCACCACCCTGCTTGACCAGGCGAATGGGGCCCGGCTTGAGGTCAGTGATCAGCGGGGCGTGGCCCGGCGCGATACCCAGGTCACCCAGGTTGCCGTGCGCAATCACCATCTCCACCAGACCAGAGAAGATCTCCGCTTCGGCGCTGACGATATCGCAATGGACAGTAATAGCCATACGCTTGCCTCACGTAAGCGCCCGTTGCCGGGCGCTCAGGGGGTTACAGTTTCTTCGCTTTCTCGATGGCTTCTTCGATGCCGCCGACCATGTAGAACGCCTGCTCGGGCAGGTGGTCGTAGTCGCCGTTGAGGATGCCTTTGAAGCCAGCGATGGTGTCTTTCAGCGACACGTACTTGCCCGGGGAGCCGGTGAAGACTTCCGCAACGAAGAACGGCTGGGACAGGAAGCGCTGGATCTTACGAGCACGGTTAACGAGCTGCTTGTCCGCTTCGGACAGTTCGTCCATGCCCAGGATCGCGATGATGTCCTTCAGTTCCTTGTAACGCTGCAGAACGTACTGGACGCCACGAGCGGTCTCGTAGTGGTCCTGACCGATCACCAGCGGGTCGAGCTGGCGGGAGGTCGAGTCCAGCGGGTCCACGGCAGGGTATATACCCAGCGAGGCGATGTCACGGGACAGTACGACGGTGGCGTCCAGGTGGGCGAAGGTGGTCGCCGGGGACGGGTCGGTCAGGTCGTCCGCGGGAACGTATACGGCCTGGATGGAGGTGATCGAACCGGTCTTGGTGGAGGTGATGCGCTCTTGCAGAACGCCCATTTCCTCGGCCAGGGTCGGCTGGTAACCCACAGCGGACGGCATACGACCCAGCAGCGCGGACACTTCGGTACCGGCCAGGGTGTAACGGTAGATGTTGTCGACGAACAGCAGAACGTCACGGCCTTCGTCACGGAACTTCTCGGCCATGGTCAGGCCGGTCAGTGCAACGCGCAGACGGTTGCCCGGCGGCTCGTTCATCTGGCCGTATACCAGGGCCACTTTGTCCAGAACGTTGGAATCCTTCATCTCGTGGTAGAAGTCGTTACCCTCACGAGTACGCTCACCCACGCCGGCGAACACGGAATAACCGCTGTGCTCGATGGCGATGTTACGGATCAGTTCCATCATGTTCACGGTCTTGCCCACACCGGCGCCACCGAACAGGCCTACCTTGCCGCCTTTGGCGAAGGGGCAGACCAGGTCGATTACCTTGATGCCGGTTTCCAGCAGCTCGTTACCACCCGCCTGCTCGGCGTAGGACGGAGCGTCGCGGTGGATGACCCAACGCTCTTCTTCGCCGATGGGGCCGGCTTCGTCGATGGGGTTGCCGAGCACGTCCATGATGCGGCCCAGGGTCGCTTTACCGACCGGGACAGCGATGGCAGCGCCAGTGTTGGAGACGTCCAGGCCACGCTTGAGGCCTTCGGTCGAACCCATTGCGATGGAACGAACCACGCCGTCGCCCAGCTGCTGCTGAACTTCCAGGGTGGTTTCGACGCCGCTGACTTTCAGCGCGTCGTATACGTTCGGCACCTGATCACGCGGGAATTCCACGTCGATAACGGCGCCGATGATTTGAACGATACGTCCGCTACTCATATCTGGTTCCTCTAAATATATGAACCGGTCTTAAACCGCGGCAGCGCCGCCGACGATTTCCGAAATCTCTTGAGTGATCGCTGCCTGACGCGCCTTGTTGTAGATCAGCTGGAGGTTGCTGATCAGATCACCGGCGTTGTCGGTGGCGTTCTTCATCGCGATCATCCGTGCCGCCTGCTCGCAGGCGTTGTTTTCAACCACGGCCTGATACACCTGGGATTCCACGTAACGCACCAGCAGCCCTTCGAGGAGCTCCTTGGCGTCGGGTTCGTAGAGGTAGTCCCAGTGATGCTTCAACTCTTGATCCGGGTCGGCCACCAGCGGAACCAGTTGGTCCACGGTCGGCTTCTGCGTCATGGTGTTGACGAACTTGTTGGAGACCACGAACAGGCGATCGATACGGCCTTCCAGGTATGCATCGAGCATGACCTTGACGCTGCCGATCAGGTCGTTGATCGAGGGTTCCTCGCCGATGTGGCTGATGGCTGCAACGACGTTGCCGCCGAAGTTGCGGAAGAAGGCCGCACCCTTGCCACCAATCACGCAGAGGTCGATCTCCACGCCTTGCTCGCGGTAAACCGCCATATCCTTGACCAGGGCCTTGAACAGGTTGGTGTTCAAGCCGCCGCACAGACCACGGTCGCTGCTCACCACGACGTAACCGACACGCTTGACTTCACGGTCGATCATGAACGGGTGGCGGTACTCCGGGTTCGCGTTGGCCAAATGACCGATCACCTGGCGGATGCGCTCCGCGTAGGGGCGGCT
The DNA here is from genome assembly GCF_029871205.1 of Pseudomonas sp. BN417. Lineage (GTDB taxonomy): Bacteria > Pseudomonadota > Gammaproteobacteria > Pseudomonadales > Pseudomonadaceae > Metapseudomonas. The sequence continues at coordinate 116,879 of NZ_SSOJ01000162.1, forward strand.
GGCAGCCATGCGCAGTTGAGCCCTGCGCATCTTGCTGACCGCCACCTTTTCCATGGCGCTGGTGATCTTTTGCGTGCTTTTGATGCTCGCAATCTTGCTGCGAATCTCTTTTGCGCCTGCCATGTAACACCTATCGGGTTAGCAGGCGGGGGGTCTTGCGACCCCCCGCTGCGGCTTACCAGGTTTGGGTGGCCTTGAACTTCTCGATACCAGCCTTGATGCCGGCGTCGATTTCGTCGTTGAAGTCACCCTTCTCGTTGATCTTCGCCAGCAGTGCGGCGTGATCACGATTGAAGTAAGCAATCAGGGCCTGCTCGAAGGCGCCGATCTTGGCCAGCTCGATGTCCTGCAGGAAGCCACGCTCGGCGGCATACAGGCTCAGCGACATATCGGCGATGGACATGGGCGCATACTGCTTCTGCTTCATCAGCTCGGTAACGCGCTGACCGTGCTCGAGCTGCTTGCGGGTAGCCTCGTCCAGGTCGGAAGCGAACTGCGCGAACGCAGCCAGTTCACGGTACTGGGCCAGAGCGGTACGAATACCACCGGACAGCTTCTTGATGATCTTGGTCTGGGCCGCGCCACCCACACGGGATACCGAGATACCGGCGTTGACCGCCGGACGGATACCGGAGTTGAACAGGGCGGATTCCAGGAAGATCTGACCGTCGGTGATGGAGATCACGTTGGTCGGAACGAACGCGGAAACGTCACCAGCCTGGGTTTCGATGATCGGCAGGGCGGTCAGGGAACCGGTCTTGCCTTTCACGGCGCCGTTGGTGAACTTCTCGACGTATTCCTCGGAAACGCGGGAAGCGCGCTCCAGCAGACGGCTGTGGAGATAGAACACGTCGCCCGGGTAGGCTTCGCGGCCCGGCGGGCGGCGCAGCAGCAGGGAGATCTGGCGGTAGGCTACGGCTTGCTTGGACAGGTCATCATAGATGATCAGTGCGTCTTCGCCGCGGTCGCGGAAGTATTCGCCCATGGTGCAGCCAGAGTACGGAGCGATGTACTGCAGCGCAGGGGACTCGGAAGCACTGGCGGCCACGATGATGGTGTTGGCCAGGGCGCCGTTTTCTTCCAGCTTGCGAACCACGTTGGCGATGGTCGATTGCTTCTGACCGATAGCCACGTAGACGCAGCGGATGCCGCTGTCTTTCTGGTTGATGATGGCGTCGACGGCCAGGGCGGTCTTGCCGATCTGACGGTCGCCGATGATCAGCTCGCGCTGGCCACGGCCGATCGGGATCATGGCGTCAACGGCCTTGTAACCGGTCTGTACCGGCTGGTCTACCGACTTACGCCAGATCACGCCCGGCGCTACCTTTTCCACCGCGTCGGTGGCAGTAGCGTTGATCGGACCTTTGCCGTCGATCGGGTTGCCCAGGGCGTCAACGACGCGGCCCAGCAGTTCCGGACCAACCGGTACTTCCAGGATGCGGCCGGTGCACTTGGCGCTCATGCCTTCGGCCAGACCCTGGTATTTGCCCAGGATCACGGCACCAACGGAGTCTTGCTCCAGGTTCAGCGCCATACCGTAGACGCCGCCCGGGAACTCGATCATTTCACCGTACATCACGTCGGCCAGGCCGTGGATGCGCACGATGCCGTCGGAGACGGAGACGATGGTGCCTTCGTTGCGGGCCTGGGAAGAGACGTCGAGTTTCTCGATACGTCCCTTGATGATTTCACTAATTTCGGAAGGATTGAGTTGCTGCATTGCTCTGCTGCCCCTTCAAACTCAAGATTTCAACGCTTCGGCCAGTTTCGCGAGCTTGCCGCGAACCGAGCCATCGATAACCAGGTCGCCGGCGCGGATCACGACACCGCCAATGAGGCTGGAGTCTTCCGCGGCGTGCAGACGCACTTCCCGGCTGAGCCGTGCGCTGAGAACCTTGGCGAGTTTGTCTTGCTGTTCATCGCTCAATGCGAAGGCACTGGTGACCTCCACGTCTACCGACTTCTCCCGCTCGGCCTTGTACAGCTCGAACAGTTCGGCGATTTCCGGCAGCAGCACGAGGCGGCCGTTCTCGGAAACAACGTGGATGAAGTTCTGTGCCTGGGCGTCGAACTTGTCGCCAACCACCTCGTTGAAGGTGTTGGCTTTCTCTGTGCTCGTCAAACGCGGGGCTTTGAGCACGCGCTGCATGGTGTCGTCCAGCGACACCGCAGCGGCCAGGCCTAGCATGGCCGACCAGGCGGCCAGCTGCTGATGGGCCTGGGCGTACTCGAAAGCAGCCTTGGCGTAAGGTCGGGCCAGCGTGGTCAGTTCTGCCATGATCGCCCTCGCTTAAATTTCGGCAGCCAGTTTGTTAACCAGCTCCGCGTGCGCGTTTTGATCGATAGTGGCACCCAGGATCTTCTCGGCACCGCCGACGGCCAGGCTACCCAGTTGGGCGCGCAGCGCGTCTTTGACGCTGTTCAGTTCCTGCTCGATCTCGGCCTGAGCCTGCGCCTTCAGGCGCTCGCCTTCGACACGTGCCTGATCGCGAGCTTCGTCGACGATCTGGGTAGCGCGCTTTTTGGCTTGCTCGATGATTTCTGCCGCCTGGCCTTTGGCTTCGCGCAGTTGCTGACCCACTTTTTCGTGGGCCAGCTCCAGGTCACGAGCTGCACGGCTGGCAGCGTCCAGGCCATCAGCGATCTTCTTCTGACGTTCACGCAGAGCAGTGATGACCGGAGGCCACACGAACTTCATGCAGAACAGTACGAAGATGAAGAAGGCAACGGACTGGCCGATCAGGGTTGCATTAATGTTCACGCCAACACCTCGCTCGTTCGTTGTCAGTTGAATCCTCGAAAATCGAGGATTACTGGGCTACCTGAGCAATGAACGGGTTAGCGAAGGTGAAGAACAGGGCGATACCAACGCCGATCATGGTTACGGCGTCGAGCAGACCGGCCACGATGAACATCTTGACTTGCAGCATCGGAACCATTTCCGGCTGACGCGCAGCGCCTTCCAGGAACTTGCCACCCAGCAGACCGAAGCCAATGGCGGTACCCAGGGCACCCAGGCCAATCAGCAGAGCTACGGCGATCGCGGTCAGACCTACTACAGTTTCCATTTTTCCTCCCGACTTTATGTCGTGTTGGTTAAGGGTTAAGTGAAGCGGTAAAGCGAAATCGTTTTGTTCCCACTGCCCTTGCGGGCTTTCCCGTGCCGTGGCACGGGACCATCTCGAACGTGCAGGCACCCTCATCCGCCCTTCGGGCACCTTCTCCCTGAAGGGAGAAGGTCATCAGGTGCGCTGCGCGTTCTTAGTGGTTGTCCTCATGCGCCATCGACAGGTAGACGATGCTCAGCATCATGAAGATGAAGGCCTGCAGGGTGATGATCAGGATGTGGAACACGGCCCACGCCCACTGCAGTGCGATACCCAGGCCGCTCAGAGCCAGGATGCCGGCGCCGAACATCACGGCGATCAGGATGAACACCAGTTCGCCGGCGTACATGTTGCCGAACAGACGCAGGGCCAGGGAGATAGGCTTGGCCACCAGGGTCACGAACTCGAGCAGGAAGTTCACCGGGATCAGGATGATCTGGACCAGGATATTCTTGCTGCCGAAGGGGTGCAGGGTCAGTTCGCCGAGGAAGCCGCCGATGCCCTTGACCTTGATGCTGTAGAAGATGATCAGGGCGAAGACCGACAGGGACATGCCCAGGGTGGCATTCGGGTCGGTGGTCGGCACGGCGCGGAAGGCCAGGTGTTCGTTGCCGGTGATAGTGGCGGCCAGGACCGGGATCCAGTCCACCGGCACCAGGTCGACGGCGTTCATCAGGAAGATCCAGACGAAGATGGTCAGGGCCAGCGGGGCGATCAGCGGGTTGCGACCGTGGAAGGTGTCCTTCACGCTGCCGTCGACGAAGTCGACCATCACTTCGACCAGGTTCTGCAGGCCGCCGGGCACGCCGGAGGTGGCCTTCTTGGCCGCCATGCGGAAGAGCAGCACGAACAGCAGGCCAAGACCGATGGACCAGCCCAGGGTGTCCACGTGGAAGGCCCAGAAGCCCATTTCCTTGGCTTGTTCGGCGCTGTGGGCGAAGCCCCATTCGCCAGTCGGCAGACGACCGAAGGTCAGGTTCTGCAGGTGATGCTGGATATAGCCCGAAGCGGTTTGCTCTGCCATGTTTGCCTCAAACGCCCTAAGGTTTCGAAAATCTTGTTTTCATCAGCAGGGGAGCGAACCAGCTGACCGACTGGGTCAGCATGAAGACGCCGAATACCGCCAGCGCATCCAGGGGTTTCACACCTGCGAACGTCAGTGCGAACAGCACTGCCGTCAGAATCAACTTGCCCATCTCGCCCGCGTAGAAAGAGCGGACTATCGCCTGGGCTGCTCGGGCTCCGCTGAAACGGAACGCCTTGCGGGCGAAATACACGTTCGGCAACCAGGCTATCAGCCCGCCGCACAAGCCAGAGTATCCAGCCACCGTGCCACGCCACTGCCATAAAACGACGGCGGCGAGCAGCAAGACGACCAGTTGGGTCAGCAGGACCGGGAAAACCGGATTTCGATGGAAGGGCAAGCGGTTTTGCGTGCGGATATCCATCGCAGCTGTTCCTCTGGTGTCGGCCGCTTGAATCAACGACTTGGCATACTTTGTGCCGACAAAATTGCGCGCAGAGTATAGGGTGGCAACCCACCCCGTTCAACTGCCGGGTAGTGAAATCCGACCGTCGCTACAGCGCCTTTTGTGTCAGCGAATGTGGGCCAGGACGCCCTGTAGTTCGTCGAGGGAGTTGTAGCGGATCACCAGCTGACCTTTGCCTTTCTGGCCATGCTTGATCTGCACCGGAGCGCCCAGCCGCTCTGCCAGGCGCTGTTCGAGGCGGCTGATATCCGGGTCGGATTTGACCGGTTCGACAACTTTCTCCTTGCTGCTCAGCCAGTGTCGGACCAGTGCTTCGGTCTGGCGCACGGTGAGCCCCCGTGCGACAACATGTCGCGCCCCTTCCACCTGCCGCTCGAGGGGCAGGCCGAGCAGGGCACGGGCGTGACCCATCTCCAGATCGCCATGGGACAGCAGGGTCTTGATCTCTTCCGGCAGGCCGATCAGGCGCAGCAGGTTGGTGATGGTGACCCGCGACTTGCCAACGGCTTCAGCCACCTGTTGCTGGGTGAGCTGGAATTCCTGCTGCAGGCGCTGGAGGGCGATGGCCTCCTCGATGGGATTGAGGTCCTCGCGCTGGATGTTCTCGATCAGCGCCATGGCGATGGCGGCTTCGTCGGGCACCTCGCGGACCATGGCCGGAATCTTTTCCAGCCCGGCCTGGTGGCTGGCACGCCAACGGCGTTCGCCGGCGATGATCTCGTAGCGGCCTCCGCCGATGGGACGCACCACGATGGGCTGCATCACGCCCTGGGCCTTGATCGACTGGGCCAGTTCCTCGAGGGCGGTGGGGTCCATGTCGCGGCGGGGCTGGTACTTGCCGCGCTGGATCAGGTCCAGGGGCAGGTGCTGGAGTTCGCGGGTGTCGACCTGGACGGCTTCTTCTTCAAGCGTGGCGACGGTACTGCCGGCCAGCAGGGCGTCCAAGCCACGGCCCAGACCTCGTTTCTTCGCGGCCATGCGGATTCCTTATGCGGTAGCGGTTTTGGCGTTCGCGCGCTGGCGGCGGACCAGTTCGCCTGCCAGCGCCAGATAGGCGACGGCGCCACGGGATTGCTTGTCGTAGACCAGGGCGGGCATGCCATAGCTGGGGGCTTCGGCCAGGCGCACGTTACGCGGGATCACGGCGTCGTAGAGCTTGTCGCCGAAGTGCGTCTTGAGCTGGGCCGAGACTTCGTTGGTCAGGCTGATGCGCGGGTCGTACATGGTGCGCAACAGGCCTTCGATCCTGAGGCTCGGATTCAGCAGCTGGCCGATGCGTTGGATGCTGTTGACCAGGTCCGACAGGCCTTCGAGTGCGTAGTACTCGCACTGCATGGGAATGATCACGCCGTCGGAAGCGACCAGGGCGTTGATCGTCAGCATCGACAGCGAAGGCGGGCAATCGATGAGGATGTAGTCGTAGTTCTCGCGGATCGGCGCGAGGGCCTCGCGCAAGCGATGCTCCTTGCTCGGCATGTCCAGCAACGCCACTTCCGCCGCGGTGAGATCGCGGTTGGCCGGCAGCAGCTGGTAGCCGCCATGCTCGGAGAATTGCATGGCGGTCGCCAGATCGCATTCACCGGTCAGCACGTCGTAGACGGAGTGTTCCAGGGCGAGCTTGTCGACACCGCTGCCCATGGTGGCGTTGCCCTGGGGATCGAGGTCGATCAGCAGCACGCGGCGCTTGGTGGCGACCAACGAGGCCGCCAGGTTGACACAGGTGGTGGTCTTGCCGACCCCGCCTTTCTGATTGGCGATTGCGAATACCTTGGCCATGGCTGCCCTTCCCCCTTATAGCGTGCGGCGCAGTATCAGCAGATGGCGCTGACCTTGGCAACCAGGAACCACCAGCTCATGCGCCGACTCGACATGGAAGTCCGCGGGCAGTGCCTGCAGCTCGTCGTTCGGGTGCAGGCCCTTCATGGCCAGCCAGCGCGTCTCGCCGTCACCCAGGTGGCGGGTCCAGTTGCTGAAATCCTCCAGCGAACTGAAGGCACGGGACACAATGCCGCTGAATGGCTTTTCCGGGGCGAAGGCTTCGACCCGGCTGTGGACAACCTCAAGATTGGCAAGTTTCAGTTCCAGCTTCACCTGGGTGAGGAAACGGGTCTTCTTGCCGTTGGAGTCGAGCAGTGTGAAGCGTCGCTCCGGGAACAGGATGGCCAGCGGAATGCCGGGCATGCCGCCGCCGCTGCCAACGTCCAGCCAGTCATCCCCAAGGGCGGCCACATGGGACACCACGCTAAGGCTGTCCAGCAGGTGGCGGGACACCATTTCGTCCGGGTCGCGCACCGCGGTCAGGTTGTAGGCCTTGTTCCATTTGATCAGCAGGGCGAGGTAGGCGAGCAGATGCTGCTGCTGCTCCGGCGCCAGTTCGACAGCGAGCTGTTGCGCGCCACGGGACAGTTCGTCGGCGTGGCGTTGGGTGACGAGGGACATCAGAGGGTCTGCTCCAGCTGACGGCTGGCGCCGCGCTTTTTCAAATGGATCAGCAGCAGGGAAATGGCCGCCGGGGTCACACCGGGGATACGCGAGGCCTGGCCCAAGGTTTCCGGACGGGACTGACCGAGCTTGTGCTGGATCTCCTTGGACAGGCCGGAGATGGTGGCGTAGTCCAGGTCGGCGGGCAGGCGGGTATCTTCGCTGGCGCGCAGCCGGACGATCTCGTCCTGCTGGCGGTCGATGTAGCCGGCGTACTTGGTCTTGATCTCGACCTGTTCGGCCACCTGCGGGTCCTCGGCACCGTTCCCGGTCACTTCCACCAGGCCGGCGTAGTCGATTTCCGGGCGGCTCAGCAGGTTGAGCAGGTTGTACTCATGGGCCAGGGGCGTGCCGAAGCGCTGGGCGATGGCATCGCCTTCCGGCGTGCCGGGGCGTACCCAGGTGGTCTTCAGGCGCTGTTCTTCGAGGGCGATGCCTTCGCGCTTGGCCTCGAAGGCGGCCCAGCGCTGGTCGTCCACCAAGCCCAGTTCGCGGCCTTTCTCGGTAAGGCGCAGGTCGGCGTTGTCCTCACGCAGGATCAGCCGGTATTCGGCGCGCGAAGTGAACATGCGGTAGGGCTCCTGGGTGCCCAGGGTGATCAGGTCGTCCACCAGCACGCCGATGTAAGCCTCGTCGCGGCGTGGGCACCAGGCTTCCTTGCCCTGGGCGCGCAGCGCTGCGTTGGCGCCGGCCAGGAGGCCCTGGGCACCGGCTTCTTCATAACCGGTGGTGCCATTGATCTGGCCGGCGAAGAACAGCCCGCCAATGACCTTGGTCTCGAGGCTGTACTTCAGGTCGCGCGGGTCGAAGTAGTCGTACTCGATGGCGTAGCCGGGACGAACGATATGGGCGTTCTCCATACCGCGAATCGAACGGACGATCTCCAGCTGCACATCGAAGGGCAGGGAGGTGGAAATACCGTTGGGGTACAGCTCGTGGGTGGTCAGACCCTCCGGCTCGAGGAAGACCTGGTGGCTGTCCTTGTCGGCGAAGCGATGGATCTTGTCCTCGATCGATGGGCAATAGCGCGGGCCGATGCCTTCGATCACACCGGAATACATCGGCGAGCGGTCGAGATTGCTGGCGATGATTTCGTGGGTACGTGCGTTGGTATGGGTGATCCAGCAACTCACCTGGCGCGGGTGCTGCTCCTTGGAGCCGAGGAACGACATCACCGGGATCGGGGTATCGCCGGGTTGTTCGGTCATCACCGAGAAATCCACGGAGCGGCCATCGATGCGCGGCGGAGTGCCGGTTTTCAGGCGGCCGACACGCAGGGGCAGCTCGCGCAGGCGCTGGGCCAGGGCGATGGAAGGCGGATCACCGGCGCGTCCGCCGGAATAGTTCTGCAGACCGATGTGGATAAGTCCGCCGAGGAAGGTACCGGTGGTGAGCACGACGGATTCCGCGTGGAAGCGCAGACCCATCTGGGTCACTACGCCCTTGACCTGGTCGTTCTCCACGATCAGGTCATCGCAGGCCTGCTGGAATATCCACAGGTTCGGCTGGTTCTCGAGGATTTCGCGAATCGCCGCCTTATAGAGAACGCGGTCGGCCTGGGCGCGGGTAGCGCGTACGGCCGGGCCCTTGCGGCTGTTGAGGACACGGAACTGGATGCCGCCAAGGTCGGTGGCGGTAGCCATGGCGCCGCCCAGGGCATCGATTTCCTTGACCAGGTGGCTCTTGCCGATACCGCCGATGGCCGGGTTGCAGCTCATCTGCCCGAGGGTTTCGACGTTGTGGGTCAACAGCAAGGTCTTCACGCCCATGCGTGCGGCCGCAAGCGCGGCCTCAGTGCCGGCATGGCCGCCGCCGATCACGATCACGTCAAAACGGGAAGGGAAGTCCACCACGCACCTCGTGCCTGTCCAGGCATGGGAAATAGAGAAAGCCGCACAGTATAGGGGAAATTTCCTTTCCGCATGAAGCCGTCTGGCCAAAAAGTAGCCAACCCTCAGGTCAGCCCGTTCCAAGAAAAGTTATCCAGAATGGGAAAGGACCTGTGGGTAAAGAAAATAAGAGAGAAGAATTTCTTAAAAAGCTTGTTCTTATGTTTATACATTGGGGACCGGGGTTTCTGTGGATAAGCTAACGCAGCCCAGTAATCACAGGGAGTCCAGCGAATGATAAACCTGTGGCGTTCCTGCCCGTAGCCGCTGTGTAAGCCGTCAGCAAGCTGTGCATGCAATGCTAGGTTATGCACAGCTGATTTATCCCTGGGCTTTTCACCAGGGTTATGGACTGGGTTAAAGGCAACTTATCAACAGGGTTCTGGCGAGGCTATTTGCGGAGGACGGACAGGCAGAAACGGACCGCCCGGGAACCAGGCAGTCGCGTCTTCTGTGGATAAGTGAGGGGCGCGGCTTATTTGCCGATGCAGAAGCTGGAGAAGATGCGTCCGAGCAGGTCGTCGGAGCTGAAGGCGCCGGTGATTTCCCCCAGCGCTTGCTGTGCCTGGCGCAGGTCTTCCGCCAGCAGTTCGCCGGCACCCGCCAGGGTGAGCTGGGAGCGTCCGTGATCAAGGAAGGCGCCTGCCTGGCGCAGGGCTTCCAGGTGCCGACGGCGGGCGCTGAAGCTGCTCTCGGCGGTCTGTTCAAAGCCCATGCAGGCCTTCAGGTGCTCGCGCAGGAGCTCCAGGCCGTCGCCAGAACGTGCGGAAAGGCTCAGGGTCGCGTGACCGTCATCGCTGATCTCCAGGCCTGTCGCCTCGCCGCTGAGGTCGGCCTTGTTGCGGATCAGGGTGACCTTGGCCGGGTCGGGCTTCTGGTCGAGGAACTCCGGCCAGAGGGCGAAGGGATCGGCCGCCTCGGGCGCCGTGGCGTCCACCACCAGCAGCACGCGGTCGGCTTCGCCAATGGCCTTGAGGGCGCGTTCCACGCCAATCTTTTCCACATGGTCGTCGGTATCGCGCAAACCGGCGGTATCCACAACGTGCAGGGGCATCCCGTCGATGTGGATATGTTCGCGCAGCACGTCGCGGGTGGTGCCGGCGATTTCGGTCACGATGGCTGCCTCACGTCCGGCGAGGGCATTCAGCAGGCTGGACTTGCCGGCATTGGGGCGACCGGCGATCACCACCGTCATTCCGTCCCGCAGCAGCGCGCCCTGGCCCGCTTCGCGCATCACTGTGGATAAGTTTTCGCGCACGCCGTCCAGCAACCCCAGTACATGGCCATCGGCGAGGAAGTCGATTTCCTCCTCCGGGAAGTCGATGGCGGCCTCCACATAGATGCGTAGCTCGATCAGTTTTTCGGTCAGGACATGCACGCGCCGGGAAAACTCGCCCTGCAGGGAGCGCAGGGCATTGCGCGCGGCCTGTTCGGAACTGGCCTCGATCAGGTCGGCGATGGCTTCGGCCTGGGCCAGGTCGAGCTTGTCGTTGAGAAAGGCGCGCTCGCTGAACTCGCCCGGGCGCGCCTGGCGTGCGCCCAGTTCCATGCAGCGGCGCAGCAACAGGTCGAGGACCACGGGGCCGCCGTGGCCCTGCAGTTCGAATACGTCTTCGCCAGTGAAGGAGTTCGGGCCCGGAAAGTACAGGGCTATGCCCTGGTCCAGGGTCTGTCCGGAGCCATCCAGAAAGGGCCCGTAGTGGGCGAAGCGCGGCTTCGGTACCCGGCCGCTGATGGCCTCGGCTATCCGAGCGGAAAGCGGCCCGGATACGCGGACTATGCCCACCCCGCCACGGCCCTGGGCGGTGGCGACGGCGGCGATGGTTTCACGGACAGGATTCATCTGTGGATACCTTGAGGTCAGCGGATTGCGGATAGCAAGACGCCCCACAGAGGGGGCGTCTTGTTCAATCAGTATGGCGCTTCTGTCAGGCCGCGGCTTTCTTGGCGGCCGACTCGATCTGCCGGGTAATGTACCACTGCTGGGCGATCGACAGGACGTTGTTGACCACCCAGTACAGCACCAGGCCGGCCGGGAACCACAGGAAGAAGAAGGTGAAGATGATCGGCATCAGCTTCAGCACCTTGGCCTGCATGGGGTCCGGCGGAGTCGGGTTCAGCTGCTGCTGGATGAACATGGTGGCGCCCATGATGATCGGCAGGATGAAGAACGGATCCTTGATCGACAGGTCGGTGATCCAGAACATCCAGGGTGCCTGGCGCATTTCCACGCTTTCCAGCAGTACCCAGTAGAGGGCCAGGAAGACCGGCATCTGCACCAGGATCGGCAGGCAGCCGCCCAGCGGATTGATCTTCTCCTTCTTGTACAGCTCCATCATCGCCTGGGACATCTTCTGGCGATCGTCACCGAACTGTTCCTTCAGGGCCTGCAGCTTCGGCGACACGGCACGCATGCGCGCCATGGACTTGTAGCTGGCGGCGGACAGCGGGAAGAAGGCGCCCTTGATCAGGATGGTCAGGACGATGATCGACCAGCCCCAGTTGCCCAACAGGCTGTGGATATGTTGCAGCAGCCAGAAGATCGGCTGGGCGATGAACCAGAGGAAGCCGTAGTCGACGGTCAGTTCCAGGCCCGGGGACAGCTGCTTCAGGTGATCCTGGCTCTTCGGACCGGCGTAGAGGGTAGCGGAGGTTTCCGCCTGGGCGCCGGCCGGCACGTTCATCGCGGCTCCAACGAAACCGACGATGTAGTTACCCTTGGAGTCCTTGCGGGTCTGGATGGCGTTGTTCTGGTCCTTGTCGGCAACCCAGGCAGTCACGAAGTAGTGCTGCAGCCAGGCGACCCAGCCACCCTGTACGGATTCCTTGAAGGGCTGCTTGTCCATGTCGCCCATGGACACTTTCTTGTACGGCTCGTCCGGAGTCCAGACCGCGGCGCCCAGGTAGGTCGAGACGCCGGTGGCGGTATTGGAGGACGGGTCGGAACTGGCGTCACGCTTGAGCTGGGCATACATGCTGCCGGTCCAGGGCTGGGCGCTCTGGTTGTCGATCTTGTACGACACCTGCAGATCGTATTTGCCGCGGCTCAGGGTGAAGCGCTTAGTGTAGTTGACACCGGCTTCGCTGAAAGTCAGGTCGACCACCAGTTGTTCCTGGCCGTCGGCCAGCTTGAACTGGCGCTGGGTCGCGCTGTAGAGCGGGCGGCCGTTGGCGCGGGCGTCCGGGCCATTGGCGCCGACGAGACCGCTCTGGGCCTGGTACAGGCGTTCGCCGCCGTTGTCGAACAGCTGGAAGGGCACGTCCGGATGGTCCTGGCGACGCGGGTACTTCGGCAGTGTCAGCTGGACGATGTCACCGCCGTTCGGGTCGATGGCCAGGTTGAGGACGTCGGTTTCAACGCGGATCAGGTCGCTGCTGGGCGCTACCTGTGCGGCTGCCGGCTCGGTGCGCTCTGCGCTTGCGGTCGGCACGTCGTCGCTGGACTTGGCGGTTGCGGTGGTGTCCGGCAGGGTCGCTTGCGCGCTGCTGCTGGCACTGGTGCCTGCAGTCGGCAGGGCGGCTTGACCGTAGTCCTGGTTCCATTGGAGAACCATCAGGTAGGACACGATTGCCAGGGCGACGATCAGGATCGAGCGTTGAATATCCATGATTACTCGGCCATCGAAGGGGGTTGGGGTGTGTTGGCGGGTGGCACCGGGTCATAGCCGCCCGGATTCCACGGATGACAGCGGCCGAGCCGACGCAGGGTCAGCCAGCCACCACGCAGAAGGCCATGCTGTTCGATGGCCTCCTGCGCGTAGCAGGAACAACTGGGATAGAAACGACAGTGACTGGCCATCAGCGGGCTGATGGCGTAGCGGTAGAACTGGATCGGAACGAGCGCCAGTTTACGCATGGGGACTGTCGGACACCCCTGATCCGGTTTGTTCAGGGGCCCGGCTGCGCGCGAGGCGCTTCCAGAGTTTGCCGAACTGATGCCTCAGCTCGGGGTTCTCCAGGTCGCCAATGCCTTTACGCGCCACGATGACGATATCCCAACCGGCCAACGACTCGAGGTTGTGGCGGAAGGATTCGCGAATCTGGCGTTTGAGGCGATTGCGCTCTACGGAGAGCTTGACGCTCTTCTTGCCGATCACCAGACCCAGGCGGGGATGATCGAGACCGTTGTCGCGCGCGAGGAGCAGGACGTGCTTGCCGGGAACCTTCCCGGTTGGTGAGTCAAAGACTGCCTTGAATTGTCGGGGGACCAGCAGACGCTTTTCCCGACCGAAGCCCTGACTCACCACCCGTTCCGGATAAATCAGACGGTCAGGCGCTTGCGGCCCTTGGCGCGACGACGCGACAGGACTGCGCGGCCGTTCTTGGTGGCCATGCGGGCACGGAAGCCGTGGGTGCGAGCGCGCTTGAGGGTGCTGGGTTGGAAAGTGCGTTTCATGATGCTTTACCTGGTGGTCACTACGGGCCGGAAGTGGCCCCCGTTTAAAGAGACCGGCAATTCTAGAGAAACGGGGCGGGCAGGTCAATTTCCAACCAGCACCGCCGAGCAAAAGAATATAAAAGGAAAGGAAATCTAGTAAAGCTTGGCTGTGTTTATTAATGCTGTGTGGTTGGTCTGCCTGTGGAAAACCCTCTCAAGGCCACGGATAGCCTGGCTTTCTTGAGCCTAACAACCTTGTCGACAAGGGGTGACCTGGCTGTGGGGGAGCTGGGCAGAAGCTGGGGGCGGATTGGCACTTTACCCACAGGCGGAATATCCAGATGGTTTTCCCCAGGCAGGAATGGGGGGTTATTGCATGGTTATCCACAAGATTCATGCCAACCACAGCGCCATCCTGTGCGGTGAATAACATCTTGATTTTATTCAACCATTGGCTCCTTTTCGTGTGGATAACTCTTTCGGCGGCGGCTACAATGACGGCTGTTTTTTTGCGTCCGGCACCTTTCCGACTTGGGGGATATCCGTGTCAGTGGAACTTTGGCAGCAGTGCGTGGAGCTCCTCCGCGATGAGCTGCCTGCCCAGCAATTCAACACCTGGATCCGCCCATTGCAGGTTGAAGCCGATGGAGACGAACTGCGCGTCTATGCGCCCAACAGGTTCGTGCTCGATTGGGTCAACGAGAAGTACATGGGCCGACTCCTCGAGTTGCTTGGCGAACGGGGCAATGGCCTGGCGCCAGCCCTCTCCTTATTAATAGGCAGCAAGCGCAGCCCGGCACCGCGAAAGGCACCTCCGCCCCCGCCGCCGGTCATGGCGCCGCCGCCCCCTGCTCCAGCACCCGTGCAGATGCGTATCGAGACCGTGGAAGAAAACCGCGACAATCTTGACCCGCTTGCATCTGTGGTGCCCGCGCCGGCAATCCGTACCGAGCGCTCCGTGCAGGTGGAAGGCGCGCTTAAGCACACCAGCTATCTGAACCGCACCTTCACCTTCGAGAACTTCGTCGAGGGCAAGTCGAACCAGCTGGCTCGAGCAGCCGCCTGGCAGGTGGCCGACAATCCGAAGCACGGATACAACCCGCTGTTCCTCTATGGCGGCGTCGGCCTCGGCAAGACCCACCTGATGCATGCTGTGGGTAACCATCTGCTGAAGAAAAATCCGAATGCCAAGGTGGTCTACCTGCATTCCGAACGCTTCGTCGCAGATATGGTGAAAGCCCTTCAGCTGAATGCCATCAACGAGTTCAAGCGCTTCTACCGTTCCGTGGACGCATTGCTGATCGACGATATTCAGTTCTTCGCGCGCAAGGAGCGTTCGCAGGAGGAGTTTTTCCACACCTTCAACGCCCTGCTCGAAGGTGGTCAGCAGGTGATCCTCACCAGCGACCGCTACCCGAAGGAGATCGAGGGCCTGGAAGAGCGCCTGAAATCCCGCTTTGGTTGGGGGCTCACGGTTGCTGTGGAACCGCCGGAGCTGGAAACCCGCGTCGCGATCCTGATGAAGAAGGCCGAGCAGGCCAAGGTCGATCTGCCTCACGATGCTGCGTTCTTCATTGCCCAGCGTATTCGTTCCAACGTTCGCGAACTGGAAGGTGCGTTGAAACGGGTGATTGCCCATGCCCACTTCATGGGGCGGGACATCACCATCGAACTGATCCGCGAGTCGCTCAAGGACCTCCTGGCCCTGCAGGACAAGTTGGTCAGCATCGACAATATCCAGCGCACGGTAGTCGAGTACTACAAGATCAAGATGTCCGACATGCTCTCCAAGCGCCGTTCGCGCTCGGTGGCGAGGCCCCGACAGGTCGCCATGGCGTTGTCCAAGGAACTGACCAATCACAGCCTGCCGGAAATCGGCGATGCCTTTGGCGGACGAGACCACACCACGGTGCTCCACGCCTGTCGTAAGATTGCGCAATTAAGGGAATCCGACGCGGACATTCGCGAGGATTACAAGAATCTGCTGCGTACACTCACCACCTGATCGCAGCCCATGAGGCAAGGGACTAGACCATGCATTTCACAATTCAACGCGAAGCCCTGTTGAAACCCCTGCAACTGGTCGCCGGCGTCGTCGAGCGCCGCCAGACCTTGCCGGTCCTCTCCAACGTTCTGCTGGTAGTCGAAGGCCAGCAGTTGTCGTTGACCGGTACTGACCTCGAGGTCGAACTGGTCGGGCGCGTTGCCCTGGAAGAGCCGGCCGAGCCTGGTGAGATTACTGTACCGGCACGCAAGCTGATGGATATCTGCAAGAGCCTGCCCAGCGATGCGTTGATCGACATCCGCGTCGACGAGCAGAAGCTGCTGATCAAGGCCGGCCGCAGCCGTTTCACCCTGTCCACCCTGCCGGCGAACGACTTCCCCACGGTCGAGGAAGGCCCGGGTTCGCTGAACTTCAGCCTGGTGCAGAGCAAACTGCGCCGCCTGATCGAACGCACTAGTTTCGCCATGGCTCAGCAGGATGTGCGCTACTACCTCAACGGCATGCTGCTGGAAGTGAATGCCGGGATCCTGCGCGCCGTCGCCACCGACGGCCATCGCCTCGCGATGTGCGCCATGGACGCGGGCATCGAAGGTGTCGAGCGCCACCAGGTGATCGTGCCGCGCAAGGGCATTCTCGAATTGGCCCGCCTGCTTACCGAGCAGGACGGTGAAGTCCGCATCGTTCTCGGCCAGCACCATATCCGTGCCACCACTGGCGAGTTCACCTTCACCTCGAAGCTAGTGGACGGCAAGTTCCCGGACTACGAGCGTGTCTTGCCCCGTGGCGGCGACAAACTGGTCGTGGGCGATCGCCAGGCACTTCGTGAAGCCTTTAGCCGGACCGCGATCCTGTCCAACGAGAAGTACCGCGGTATTCGTCTGACCCTGGCTTCCGGCCAACTGAAGATCCAGGCCAACAACCCGGAGCAGGAAGAGGCGGAAGAAGAAGTGGCCGTGGACTACAACGGTAGCAATCTGGAGATCGGCTTCAACGTGAGCTACCTGCTGGATGTGCTGGGTGTGATGTCCACCGAACAGGTTCGCCTGATCCTGTCCGATGCCAATAGCAGTGCGTTGGTGCAGGAAGCCGACAACGACGACTCTTCCTACGTCGTCATGCCGATGCGCCTGTAACCACTCGATGTCCCTCTGCCGTATCTCGGTCACCGGCGTGCGCAACCTGCAGCCGGTGACCCTCTCCCCCTCCCCCCGCATCAACATCCTCTACGGCGCCAACGGCAGTGGTAAAACCAGTCTGCTTGAAGCCATCCACCTGTTAGGCCTTGCCCGCTCCTTTCGCAGTACTCGCTTGCAACCGGTGATCCAGTACGCGCAGCCAGCGTGCACGGTATTCGGTCAGGTCAGCCTTGCCGAGGGTGGGCATTGCAATCTGGGGATTTCACGAGATCGCCAGGGGGAATTTCAGATTCGTATCGATGGGCAAAACGCCAAGAGCACAGCGCAATTGGCTGAAGCCCTGCCGCTGCAATTGATCAATCCGGACAGTTTTCGATTGCTGGAAGGGGCACCGAAGATTCGCCGACAGTTCCTGGATTGGGGAGTGTTCCACGTGGAACCTCGATTCCTTCCAGCGTGGCAAAGGCTGCAGAAGGCCCTGCGGCAGCGGAACTCGTGGCTCCGGCATGGTACACTGGACGCCGCTTCGCAGGCGGCCTGGGACCGGGAATTATGCCTGGCCAGTGATGAGATCGATCAGTATCGACGGGCCTACATCCAGGCATTGAAACCGGTATTCGAGCAAACGCTCGCAGACCTGGTTGAACTCGATGGGCTCACACTCAGTTACTACCGTGGCTGGGACAAGGATCGGGAGCTGTCCGAAGTGCTGGCGACTTCCCTCCTCCGCGACCAACAGATCGGACACACCCAGGCAGGACCGCAACGCGCCGACCTGCGATTGCGCTCAGGTGCACACAACGCGGCAGACATACTTTCGCGGGGTCAGCAGAAGCTGGTGGTTTGCGCATTGCGCATAGCCCAGGGCCATCTGGTGAGCCATGCGAAGCGAGGCCAATGCATCTATCTAGTTGACGACTTACCGTCGGAATTGGATGAACAGCATCGGCAGGCACTTTGCCGGTTGCTGGAAGGTTTGGATTGCCAGGTGTTCATCACCTGTGTTGACCATGAATTTCTGAGGGACGGCTGGCATATGGATACGCCGGTCGCCATGTTCCACGTGGAACATGGCTGTATCAGCCCCACGATCATCGGGAGTGAAGCATGAGCGAGAACAAAACGTACGACTCTTCCAGCATCAAGGTGCTGAAGGGACTGGATGCCGTACGCAAACGCCCCGGTATGTACATCGGCGACACCGACGATGGCACCGGTCTGCACCACATGGTGTTCGAGGTTGTCGACAACTCGATCGACGAAGCGCTCGCCGGCTTCTGCTCGGAGATCAGCATCACCATCCATACCGATGAGTCCATCACCGTGCGCGACAACGGTCGCGGCATTCCGGTGGATATCCATAAGGAAGAAGGGGTTTCTGCCGCCGAGGTCATCATGACCGTGCTGCACGCCGGCGGTAAGTTCGACGACAACACCTACAAGGTATCCGGCGGCCTGCACGGCGTGGGTGTATCGGTAGTGAACGCCCTTTCGGAAGAACTGCGCCTGACCATCCGCCGAGCCGGCCAGGTCTGGGAACAAATCTACCGCCATGGTGTTCCGCAGTTCCCCCTGCGTCCGGTCGGCGAGACTGAAGGTACCGGAACCGAAGTGCACTTCAAGGCCTCGGCAGAGACCTTCACCAACATCCACTTCAGCTGGGACATCCTGGCCAAGCGCCTGCGCGAACTGTCTTTCCTGAACTCGGGCGTTGGCATCGTTCTGCGTGACGAGCGCAGCGGCAAGGAAGAGCTGTTCAAGTACGAAGGCGGCCTCAAGGCATTCGTCGAATACCTGAACACCAACAAGACCATCGTCAACGAAGTCTTCCACTTCGACATGCAGCGTGAAGAAGACGGCGTGGGCGTTGAAGTCGCCTTGCAGTGGAACGACAGCTTCAACGAGAACATCCTCTGCTTCACCAACAATATTCCCCAGCGTGACGGCGGTACCCACCTGGCGGGCTTCCGCTCTGCCCTGACCCGTCATCTGAACAACTACATCGAGCAGGAAGGCCTGGCGAAGAAGTACAAGATCGCCACCACAGGTGACGACGCCCGTGAAGGCCTGACCGCCATCATTTCGGTGAAGGTGCCCGATCCCAAGTTCAGCTCCCAAACCAAGGACAAGCTGGTTTCCTCCGAGGTGAAGACCGCGGTGGAACAGGAGATGGGCAAGTACTTCTCCGACTTCCTGCTGGAAAACCCCAACGAAGCCAAGGCCGTGGTCGGCAAGATGATCGACGCTGCCCGTGCCCGTGAAGCCGCGCGCAAGGCCCGGGAGATGACCCGCCGCAAGGGCGCCCTGGACATCGCCGGCCTGCCGGGCAAGTTGGCGGACTGCCAGGAGAAGGACCCTGCCCTTTCCGAACTCTACATAGTGGAGGGTGACTCTGCGGGTGGCTCGGCCAAGCAAGGCCGTAACCGCAAGACCCAGGCGATCCTGCCGCTCAAGGGCAAGATCCTCAACGTGGAAAAAGCCCGATTCGACAAGATGCTTTCCTCGCAGGAAGTCGGCACCCTGATCACCGCGCTCGGTTGCGGTATCGGTCGCGAGGAATACAACATCGAGAAGCTGCGCTACCACAACATCATCATCATGACCGACGCCGACGTCGACGGTTCGCACATCCGCACCCTGCTGCTGACCTTCTTCTTCCGGCAGATGCCTGAGCTGATCGAGCGTGGCTACGTCTATATCGCCCAGCCTCCGCTGTACAAGGTCAAGAAGGGCAAGCAGGAGCAGTACATCAAGGACGACGAGGCCATGGACGAGTACATGACCCAGTCGGCCCTGGAAGACGCCAGCGTGCACGTCAACGAGAACGCACCCGGCCTCTCCGGCGAAGCGCTCGAGCGTCTGGTGAACGACTATCGCGGCGTGATGCGTATCCTCAAGCGCCTGTCGCGCCTGTACCCGCAGGACCTGACCGAGCACATGGTCTACCTGCCGCGGGTGTCCGTAGAGCAGCTCGCCGACCAGGCTGCCATGCAGACCTGGCTGGAAGGCTTCCAGGTGCGCTTGAAAGGTGCCGAGAAATCCGGCCTGACCTACGGCGCCAGCCTTCGCGAGGATCGCGAGCGTCACCTCTGGTTGCCGGAAGTGGAACAGACTGCCCACGGTCTGTCCCACTACATCACCTTCAACCGTGACTTCTTCGCCAGCAACGACTACCGCCAGGTAACCGAACTGGGCGATCAGCTCAACAACCTGCTGGAAGAAGGTGCCTTCGTGCAGCGTGGCGAGCGCAAGAAGCCGGTAACCAGCTTCAAGGAAGCCCTCGCCTGGCTGATGACGGAAAGCACCAAGCGTCACACCATCCAGCGCTATAAAGGGCTGGGTGAGATGAACCCTGAGCAGCTGTGGGAAACCACCATGGACCCGAACGTCCGTCGCATGCTCAAGGTCACCATCGAAGACGCAATCGCAGCCGACCAGATCTTCAACACGCTGATGGGCGATGCCGTGGAACCACGCCGTGACTTCATCGAAAGCAACGCGCTGGCAGTGTCCAACCTGGACGTCTGAGTAAGTGAAGGTGGAAAAAGCTAATGTCCGCTGCGGACAAAGTTAACTTCCTACCCTTACCTTGATACAAGCCCCGGTAGATCGAGAGATCTACCGGGGTTTTTCATTCTGATGGAGGAGGAGCTCTTCCACTCCGGCCTCCTACTGCCGAGCCAACGACACTCTAGATATCGGTTACGGCAGCCATGTACCAGGGCTGGCACCTGGGTTAGGCGGGCCTAGCACATCACACCAGGTGACTCGCTGAGTTTGGACTATCAGGAACTCGAACAGCTGGAAGATCTTTGGAGCGCTTGGACCGATCAAGGGGGCCCTATGGCAAGATTCGCCGAGTCGAATCCTCCTTGGGGGAATGCCGTCCTGAGGAGTGTTTTACACGGAAGCATTGCGAGTCTGTCGCTAGTACTCTGTGCCTGTGTCGCGCCTCCAGCAGCGCCTCCGTCTGACGACGAAGTGTGTAAGTCGTACATGCGAGGTCATCTGGAGATGCTACGTACCCACGCACCATGGATGACTGACGGGGAACGGCAGACCCATGCGCGGGCTCAGGCGGCTGAAGTGATCAAGAGCCTGAAGGCCCAGGAGCAGTTTGGTAGGGCTATTTCCCCTGTCATGATTCCTTTGCCAACCCCTCCATCGACCCATGTGCCAGAGGCTGTGGAAACACCTTCACTCCCGGTGCCAGAACCAGGGGTTGTGGCAACAGTTCCCCAGGCAGAAACCGTTCAGGTTAACCGGGCTGCGCCGCTTCCGAATGACTCCAGTTACCCACGCCAGAGATGGCTACCATAGAGCCGGAAAAGGTTGGTCGCCGCGCGTCTCTTGAGGGCATTTCTGTCATCGAGGATGGCAGTTACTCGATGGACATCGAACAGGACGGAGACGATTTGGTTGTCCTCGACTCGAACAAGCGGTCGATCTATAAGAAGCAAGGTAGCGGCAGTTACCAGTTCTATAACCCGAATACTGGTTCCACGTTCTCGCTGCGCTTCCTCGACGAGCGCACAGTTGAGGCGGATCGTGTGCCGTCTGCCGGCACGCCCAGCATCTTGAAAAGGGCGGAAGTGCAGGCCGCAGCTGAGGCTTCGACTGTGAACGAAACCTATGCGGCAATCGCGAAGTACTAGAACGAGTTGGCTCAGAGCGATTCAGATATCCCGCAGGCTTGGACGATGTGCTCAGCGGTAGCGTTCAAGCGCAGCCTGTCCGATGGGGAAGACTTCTCGCGCTATGCCAGCCAGATGGCGCAAACATTGAAACTGATCGCCGTGGACAGCACCAACCCCTGTTCCGATGCAATTCCAGACTCCCTCTGATAAGTCGAAGTCACCCAGGATCCTGGGGAGCGCCGGGCTTAACCTCCCCAGATCAGGGCCGCAGCTGGAGGTAACAGGAGCTGTGACACAGAGTGTTACCTTGTCCTTGCCCCAGGATTGGCCATGCGAGTCGTAAGGGAACAGTTTTGTCCCCTGGTCAGGGCCTTCAGAGCATGTCTATTTTGTAAGGTATTGATTTATAACGATTTTGTATTTTCTGGCACGACTCATGCTCTATATATGGGACAACAACAATAAAAAGCTTCAAGAAGAAATATTTCGACTCTGACAAAACAAAAACAACAGGCCAGAGAAGAAGCAAACCGATTTTTTTGGAAAGGGTGTGCCATTCCGCACCCGGTGACTGGAGCAACATAACAATAAAACTACCTCAAGGTAGCGGCGCTCTGGTTGGTTCAATTGATGACGATGGCATGATCAGCGTCCAAAAAAATCTGTTTGCCCTGGATCCATTTGGGATCAGCCAATTCTGGCTCGCTAGCAGCCAGTAGCGAAGAACAACAACGAACACTCGAATAAGAACAACAACAATAAAGAAGAAACATTTGAGGGGAGCTTAGGCTCCCCTCAGTGCTTTCTGCCTCCCGCAAATTCTCGACTTCCAACCTTTCTCATCTCGGTCCCAGGGCACGCTGGCGCGCGTTTGTCGTGTGACCATGGAAGGTTGGCCGCCATTCGTGGGAATCGTAGTCTAGGAGCGATCCATGGGCCCTGTAGGGCCTACCGAGGAGCAGGATGATGGAAGAGAACAATGAGCAGTCTGCGATCTCCGATGAAGAGATCAGCGCCTACATGATGCGTCAGCTGCGTTCCGGCCGGGTGAAACCCGCGGTGCTGGTGGTGCTGACCGAGAAGAACTTTCCCGACGTGGAGCGTGAGCGGATCATCCGCTGCTTCAACGCCCTGGATTCCAGGTATCTGAAAGGTTGAGCCAGGACGCCGGCGGGAAATCGTTATGCACTTTTTCGCTTAGCCTTAGCGCGAATTACAAAGCCTTGTAAATCAGCGCCTTAGCCTGCATTTTTGGAGATTCGCCAAAATCTTGTTAACAGCTTATCCACAGATCAGGCCGGCTGGTCGACGGCCGCTGCGGATTGCGGGCCTTCCAGTTCGCGCTGAGCTGCTTCCACCCAGGCGAAGGCGCGGTCGTTCAGCGCAGCGATGGCGCGTGGGCCCTCCCCTTCGGCATACATCGCCGGGCCGATGATCACCTGGATGGTGCCCGGGTGCTTGGCCCAGCCTTCCTTGGGCCAGAAGGTGCCGGCGTTGTGGGCCACCGGTAGTACCGGAAGCTGGGCGTTGACTGCCAGCGCGGCGCCACCGCGGGAGAATTTGCCCATCTGGCCAGCCGGCACGCGGGTACCTTCGGGGAAGATCAGGACCCAGGCGCCCTGCTTGAGGCGCTCATCCCCCTGGCTGGCAAGCTGCTTTAGGGCAGCCTTGGGATTGCTGCGATCGATGGCGATGGGTTTCATCAGCGCCATGGCCCAGCCGAAGAAGGGGACGCGCAGCAGTTCTCGTTTGACCACCTGGCTGAGGGGCTCGAACGCGCCGGAGAGGAAGAAGGTCTCCCAGGTGCTCTGGTGCTTGGCAAGGATCACGCAGGGCCGCTCCGGCACGTTTTCCAGTCCCTTCACCTCGTAACGGATGCCCACCATCACCTTGGCCAGCCAGACGGCGAACCGGCACCAGCGCCAGACGATGAAGCGGTAGCGCGCGCGGAAGGGCATGAAGGGCGCGAAGAAGAGGCTCAACGTGCCCCAGATGAATGCGCTCAACGATAGCACCAGGTAAAAGAGGAAGGTTCTGGTGGCCTGCACTGTCGTCATGGGAGCTGTTGACCTTATTGAAGGAGATGCGCGGCGACCGCCGCCAGATCGTCGAATACCAGGATGTCCGCTGGCAAGGGCTTGGCCAGGGTCCGTTCGCCCTTGCCGGTCTTCACCAGAACGGGCTGACAATCGACGGCAAGCGCGGCGTCCAGGTCACCACTGCTGTCGCCGACAAACCAGATACCAGCAAGGTCCACGCCATAGTGCTCGGCAATGCGCTTGAGCATACCGGGGCGGGGCTTGCGGCAGTCGCAGCCATCGTCAGGACCATGCGGGCAATGCACGATCAGGCCTATTTCGCCGCCTTGCTCTGCCACCAGTTCACGCAGGCGCGCATGCATGGATTCCAGGGTGGCCGGGTCGTAATAACCGCGTGCAATGCCGGACTGGTTGGTGGCCACGGCCACGGTCCAGCCGGCCTTGCTCAGGCGCGCGATGGCATCGATCGAACTGGGAATGGGGATCCACTCTTCGAGCGATTTGATGTACTCGTCGGAGTCCAGGTTGATGACACCGTCGCGATCAAGAATCAGTAACTTCATGAATGAGCCTCAAGCGGCAAGCTACAAGCGCCAAGCGTGCTCAGTCGAGACTTGCAGCTTGAGGCTTGCAGCTTGTGGCTGTACTGAATCAACCCAGTACCGAGATATCCGCCACGCCCAGGAACAGGCCGCGCAGCTTGGCCAGCAGCGCATAGCGGTTGCCCCGTACGGCGGCATCCTCTGCGTTGACCAGCACCGCTTCGAAGAAGCTGTCCACCGGCTCGCGCAGGCTTGCCAGGCGTTCCAGGGTTTCGCGGTAGCTGCCGGCGGCCGCCAGCGCCAGCTCGGCGTCGGCCACGGCCTTGGCGAGGGCCTGTTCTGCGGCTTCCTGCAGCAGCGCACTGTCGATGCTGGCTGGTACGGCCCCGTCGGCCTTGCTCAGCAGGTTGGAGACGCGCTTGTTGGCGGCGGCCAGGGCAGCGGCTTCCGGCAGCTTGCGGAAGGCCTGCACGGCCTGCACGCGCTGGTCGAAGTCCAGCGCCGAGGACGGTTGCAGGGCGCGTACCGAGAGGTACACGGCCACGTCCACGCCTTCATCCTCATAACGCGCGCGCAGGCGGTCGAAGACGAACTCCAGGACCTGGTCGGCCAGGCCCTCGGCCTTCACCTTGTCGCCATAGAGGTCGATGGCGAAGGCGATGGCGGAGGCAAGGTCGAGGTCCAGCTGCTTCTCGATCAGGATGCGCAGCACGCCCAGGGCCTGGCGACGCAGGGCGAAGGGGTCCTTGCTGCCGGTGGGCAGCATGCCGATGCCGAAGATGCCCACCAGGGTGTCCAGCTTGTCAGCCACGGCCACGGCGGCTCCGGTGAGGGTCTGCGGCAGCTCGGCGCCGGCGCCACGCGGCATGTACTGCTCGTTCAGCGCCTGGGCGACGTCTTCCGCCTCGCCGTCGTTCTTGGCGTAGTAGTAGCCGGCGATGCCCTGCATCTCGGGGAATTCACCAACCATTTCGGTGGCCAGGTCGCACTTGGCGAGAATGCCGGCGCGAGCAGCGCGAACCGGGTCGGCGCCGATCTGCTCGGCGACGAAACCGGCCAGGCGGGAAACCCGTTCGGCCTTCTCGAACACCGTGCCGAGCTGGGCCTGGAACACCACGTTCTTCAGGCGCTCGTTGAAGCTCTCCAGCTTCTGCTTCTTGTCCTGCTTGAAGAAGAACTCGGCGTCGGTGAGGCGGGGGCGCACCACCTTTTCGTTGCCGGAAATGATCTGCGCCGGGTCCTTGCTGACCACGTTGGCCACGGTGATGAAGCGCGGCAGCAGCTTGCCGTTGGCGTCCAGCAGGCAGAAATATTTCTGGTTGTCCTGCATGGTGGTGATCAGGGCTTCCTGCGGCACTTCGAGGAAGCGTTCCTCGAAGGAGCACACCAGCGGCACCGGCCATTCGACCAGGGCGGTCACTTCATCCAGCAGGTCGGCGGGGACCACGGCGGTGCCCTTCTGCTCGGCGGCCAGTTCGGCCACGCGCTTGGCAATGATCTCGCGGCGCTCGGCGAAGTCGGCCAGTACATGGGCGCTACGCAGGTCTTCCAGGTAAGTGGAGGGCTTGCTGATGCGGATGTTGTCCGGATTGTGGAAGCGATGGCCGCGGGATTCACGACCCGCCTTCTGGGCGAGGATCACGCAGTCGACGACCTCCTCACCGAACAGCATCACCAGCCACTGGGTCGGACGGACGAACTCCTCGCGACGGGCAGCCCAGCGCATGCGTTTAGGGATAGGCAGGCCGGCGAGAGAGGTTTCGACGATGTCGGGCAGCAGGCCGGCAGCCGGCTGGCCAGGAATGCTCTGGCTGAACTTCAGCTTGGGGCCGCTCTTGTCGATCTGCTCCAGGTCGACACCGCACTTGCGGGCGAAGCCCAGGGCGGCCTGGGTCGGCTTGCCTTCGGCGTCGAAGGCGGCCTGGATCGGCGGGCCATCGAGGTTGACGCTGCGGTCCGGCTGCTGGGTGGCCAGCTGCTCCACCAGCACCGCCAGGCGGCGCGGGGCGGCAAACACCTGGGCCTTGGCATAGCCAAGGCCGGCGGCCTTGAGACCTTGCTCGATGCCGGCGAGGAAGGCATCACCCAGGGATTTCAGGGCCTTGGGTGGCAGCTCTTCGGTGCCCAGCTCTACCAGAAAATCTTGTGCACTCATGCTTGAGCCTCCAGCTTGGCCAGTACTTCGTCACGCAGTTCGGGAGTGGCCATGGGGAAGCCGAGGCGCGCGCGCGCCTGCAGGTAGCTCTGCGCCACTGCGCGGGCCAGGGTGCGCACGCGCAGGATGTAGCGCTGGCGCTCGGTCACCGAGATGGCGCGGCGGGCGTCCAGCAGGTTGAAGGTGTGGGAGGCCTTGAGGACCATCTCGTAGGTCGGCAGCGGCAGCTCCAGCTCGATCAGGCGGTTGGCCTCGCTCTCGTAGAAGTCGAAGAGCTCGAACAGCTTCGGCACGTTGGCGTGCTCGAAGTTGAAGGTGGACTGCTCCACCTCGTTCTGATGGAACACATCACCGTAGGTGACCTTGCCGAAGGGGCCGTCGGTCCAGGTCAGGTCGTAGACCGAGTCGACGCCCTGCAGGTACATGGCCAGGCGTTCCAGACCGTAGGTGATCTCGCCGGTGACCGGGTAGCACTCGATGCCGCCGACCTGCTGGAAATAGGTGAACTGAGTGACTTCCATGCCATTCAGCCAGATTTCCCAGCCCAGGCCCCAGGCGCCGAGGGTCGGCGATTCCCAGTTGTCCTCGACGAAGCGGATGTCGTGCACCAGCGGGTCGATGCCGATGGCTTTCAGCGAGCCGAGGTACAGTTCCTGGAAGTTTTCCGGGTTGGGTTTGAGCACCACCTGGAACTGGTAGTAGTGCTGCAGGCGGTTCGGGTTCTCGCCGTAGCGGCCGTCGGTCGGACGGCGGGATGGCTGCACATAGGCGGCGTTCCAGGTCTCCGGGCCGATGGCGCGGAGGAAGGTGGCGGTGTGGAAGGTACCGGCGCCCACTTCCATGTCGTAGGGCTGGAGCACCACACAGCCCTGCTCGGCCCAGTACTGCTGCAGGGCGAGGATCAGGTCTTGGAAGGTGCGCACGGCGGGCGTAGTCTGGCTCACGAAATTCACCTGTGCTGGGTCTTCAACGGAAAATGCCGGAGTATACCCGATCCGACCTGCCGCCACCGCATGGAAAGCCTTATGCCACGCTGCTTCTGGTGCAATGACGACCCCCTCTACATCGACTACCACGACACCGAATGGGGCGTACCGCTGAAGGACCCGGCGGCACTCTTCGAACTGCTTCTGCTGGAGGGCTTCCAGGCCGGCCTGTCCTGGATCACCGTGCTAAAGAAGCGCCAGCGATACCGCGAGGTTATGTACGGTTTCGACCCCGCGCGCCTGGCGGTGATGAGTGACGAGGAAATCGAAACGCTGATGCAGGACCCAGGCATCATCCGCAACCTGCTCAAGCTCAAGGCCGCGCGGCAGAACGCCCAGGCCTGGCTGCGCCTGGACGACCCGGTGGCGCTGCTCTGGTCCTTCGTTGGCGGTACGCCCAAGGTCAATCACTTCAGCGAGCGCGGCCAGGTGCCGGCGGTCACTCCCGAGGCCGAGGCCATGAGCAAGGCGTTGAAGAAGGCCGGCTTCACCTTCGTCGGCCCGACCATCTGCTACGCCTTCATGCAGGCGTCCGGGATGGTCATGGACCACACCGTCGACTGCGATCGCTACCGCGAACTGACTGCCTGAGGCGGGATTCCGCTGCCCGGCGAGGGTAGAATGCCCCCTTTTGAATCTCCTGGAGTTGCCTGTGGATAAGCTGAAAGGCGCGCTGGTCGTCGGTTTCCTGCGCCTCTTTGCCCTGCTCCCCTGGCGGGCCGTGCAAGCCGTCGGGGCTGCCATCGGCTGGCTGATGTGGAAACTGCCCAACCGCTCCCGTGACGTGGTGCGCATCAACCTGTCGAAGTGCTTCCCCGAATGGTCGCCGGCCGAGCTGGACCAGCGCGTGGGCCAGAGCCTGAAGGACATCGGCAAGACCCTCACCGAAAGCGCCTGTGCCTGGATCTGGCCGGCGGAGAAGTCCATCGGCCTGGTGCGCGAGGTGGAAGGCCTGGAAGTGCTGCACGAGGCCCTGGCCAGCGGCAAGGGCGTGGTCGGTATCACCAGCCACCTGGGCAACTGGGAAGTCCTCAACCACTTCTACTGCGCCCAGTGCAAACCCATCATCTTCTACCGCCCGCCCAAGCTGAAGGCGGTGGATGACCTGCTGCAGAAGCAGCGGGTGCAGTTGGGCAACCGCGTGGCACCGTCCACCAAGGAAGGCATCCTCAGCGTCATCAAGGAAGTGCGCAAGGGCGGCGCCGTGGGCATCCCCGCCGACCCGGAGCCGAGCCTGTCGGCCGGCCTGTTCGTGCCCTTCCTCGGCACCCGTGCGCTGACCAGCAAGTTCGTCCCCGGCATGCTCGCCGGCGGCAAGGCGCGCGGCGTGTTCCTGCATGCCCTGCGACTGCCCGATGGCTCGGGCTTCAAGGTGATCCTGGAAGCCGCGCCCGAGGCGATGTACAGCGAGGACGTGGAAGAGGCCGTGACCGCGATGAGCCGGGTGGTGGAGAAGTACGTGCGGGCCTACCCCACCCAGTACATGTGGAGCATGAAACGCTTCAAGAAGCGCCCCGAGGGCGAGAAGAAGTGGTATTGACGATGAAGGCGCCGGTAGGCGCCTTTTTCATGCCTTGTGGGTTCGAATTCATTCGAAAAGCAGGCCGACGGCCTGCCCGGCGAGCTATCCCAGCTCCAGAGGGCTTGTGCCGATCCGCGAATAGCCTTATTAACGGCAGCAGAAAAATTGGCTCAGGATGGCGCGATCCCATGGCAAACCAGCGGCAATTTCCCCGAACTC
Source organism: Pseudomonas sp. BN417 (assembly GCF_029871205.1). Classification (GTDB taxonomy): domain Bacteria; phylum Pseudomonadota; class Gammaproteobacteria; order Pseudomonadales; family Pseudomonadaceae; genus Metapseudomonas. The sequence continues at coordinate 145,465 of NZ_SSOJ01000162.1, forward strand.
CGATGAAGTGCAGGATCAAGATCAGCCACCCGAGCTTCGGTGAGCTGATCGCCCAGACCCGCGATCTGTCTGATGGTGGCGTCTATGTCCGGCATCCCGACCTGGCCGCCCTGCCGGTCGGCAGCATGGTCTGCGGCCAGGTGCAGGACCTGCCCATCGAGGCACCCATCCTGGAAATGGAAGTGACACGGGTGGACGCCGAGGGCGCAGGGCTTCGTTTTCTGGAGTCCTGACCGGGATCTGCCGGACCAACTTTGTCCGTCGTAGCTTGTAGGTTGGGCTGAAGAATGAAGCCCAACGAGTCATGCACGATTTTCTGCCTGGGCCTGCCTGCGCTTGGCGTCAACCTACGATGTCCCTGCGTCGCGCTTTTCCAGCCGCTTGAGGAAAACCGTCATCTCCTTCTCCGCCTGCTTGTCGCCATGGGCGCGGGCGGCATCCAGGCCCTGGGTCCAGGCTTCTCGCGCCGCAGTATGCTCGCCCTGGGCTTCCAGGGCCTTGCCCAGCAGTTTCCAGGCGGCCGAATACTTGGGGTCGAAGACCACGCATTGACGCAGGTGTTCGACGGCCTTCGGGTGTTCGCCCTGATCCAGGTAGCCCTTGCCCAGGCCGAAGCGCAACAGGGCGTTGTCGACGCCCTTGGCCAGCATTTTTTCCAGTGACTCGATCATGCCCTGCTCTCCTGCGTATCGCGTTCGTCATTGTGCCAGCTAGAAGCGCCAGAAGGCCGGGCTGAGCAGGATCAGCAGGGAAAATACCTCCAGCCGGCCCAGCACCATGGCCAGGCTCAGCACCAGCTTGGCGCTGTCGGGCAGGTTGGCGTAGTGCGAGGCGGCCTCGCCGAGAGCGGGGCCGAGGTTGTTCATGCAGGAGGCCAGGGCGGAGAAGGCGGTCAGCTGGTCCAGGCCCAAGGCCAGGAGAATCAGCAGGAGAACGACGAAGGTCACCAGGTAGATGGAACAGAAGCCCCAGACCGACTCCACCACCCGGTCCGGGATCTGCCGGCGGCCCAGCTTGACGGTGAACACGCCGTTCGGATGCAGCAGGCGCTGGAACTCGCGGATGCCCTGACGAAGGACCAGGAGGATGCGCATCACCTTCATGCCGCCGCCGGTGGAGCCGGCGCAGGCACCGATGAAAGTGGTGTAGAGCAGCAGGTGCGGCAGCAGCGTTGGCCAGGTGCTGAAGTCGACCAGGCCGAAACCTGTGGTGGTTGCAATGGAGACCACCATGAAGGCGGCATAACGCAGTGCCTGAATGGGCTGCTCGTAATGCTGGTGGAGGATCAGGGTGGCGGTGCAGATGAGGCATACCACACTGAGCAGCAACAGATAGCTGCGGCATTCAGCGTCGCGCAGGTAATGGCCCACGCTGCGCCCCCGCCAGGCCAGGAAATGCAGGCCGAAATTGATCCCGGAGATGACCAGGAAGAACATGCAGATCAGCTCGATCAGCGGGCTGTCGAAGTAACCGATGCTGGCGTCGTGAGTGGAGAAGCCGCCAATGGCGATGGTCGAGAAGCTGTGGCCGATGGCGTCGAACAGGCTCATGCCGGCGGCCCAGTAAGCCAGGGCGCAGGCCAGGGTCAGCCCGCAATAAAGCAGCCAGAGGGTCTTGGCGGTTTCGGCAATGCGTGGCGAGAGCTTCTGCTCTTTCAGCGGCCCCGGCATTTCTGCGCGGTACAGCTGCATGCCGCCGATGCCGAGCATCGGCATTATGGCCACGGCCAGGACGATGATGCCCATGCCGCCGAACCACTGCAGTTGCTGGCGGTAATAGAGCACCGCACGTGGCAGTTGGTCGAGGCCGGTGAGCACGGTGGCACCCGTAGTGCTGATGCCGGAGACGGACTCGAACAGGGCGTCGACCCAGCTCATGTGCGGTGTGTCGACGAGCAGGAAAGGGATGCTGCCGAAGCTGCCGAGCACTATCCAGAACAGCGCGGTGATCAGGTAGCCGTCGCGGATCTTCAGTTCTTCGCGGGCGCCGCGCACCGGCAGCCAGGTCAGCAGGCCGACGATCAGGGTGATCAGCAGGGCGAGGAGGAAACCGCGCCAGGCGCCCTCGGCGTAATACAGGTCGATCAGCAGCGGCGGCAGCTGGGTACAGCTGAACAGCATCAGCAGCACACCGAGGATGCGCAGGATGGCCGCGCGCCGGTTGGCGCGGGAAGGCGTCGGCAACGGCCTGAGGCGGGTCGTATGGTGGGAGCTAAGGCTGGACATGGTGCGGCTGGGTTCGGCGATGCAGGGGGCCGAACCCTAACCCAGGGCCCAGGAGGTGGCTGTAGGCCTAGGCCGAAATGGCCTGGGAATCATCCGCGGGCCATGTCGGTCGCCACCACGGCGGAACTCAGAAGAAGGTCAGGCCCACCTGGAACAGGCGCTCGGCATCGCGGATGTACTTCTTGTCCACGAGGAACAGGATCACGTGGTCCCCTGATTCGATCACGGTGTCGTCGTGGGCGATCAGCACTTCCTCGTCGCGGATGATGGCGCCGATGGTGGTGCCCGGCGGCAGGGCGATGTCCTCGATCATCTTGCCCACCACCTTGCTCGACTTGGCGTCGCCATGGGCGATGGCTTCGATGGCCTCGGCCGCGCCGCGGCGCAGGGAGTGCACGCTGACGATGTCGCCGCGGCGCACGTGGGTCAGCAGGGTGCCGATGGTGGCCAGCTGAGGGCTGATGGCGATGTCGATGTCGCCGCCCTGCACCAGGTCCACGTAGGCCGGGTTGTTGATGATGGTCATCACCTTGCGCGCGCCCAGGCGCTTGGCCAGCAGCGAGGACATGATGTTGGCCTCGTCGTCGTTGGTCAGGGCGAGGAAGATGTCCGCGTCGTTGATGTTCTCCTCCACCAGCAGGTCGCGGTCGGAGGCACTGCCCTGCAGGACGACGGTGCTGTCCAGGGTCTCCGAGAGGTGCCGGCAGCGCGCCGGGTTCATCTCGATGATCTTCACCTGGTAGCGGCTCTCGATGGCTTCGGCCAGGCGCTCGCCGATATGGCCACCGCCGGCGATCACCACCCGCTTGTAGTTGTCCTCCAGTCGCCGCAGTTCGCTCATCACCGCGCGGATGTGGGCCTTGGCGGCGATGAAGAAGACTTCGTCGTCGGCCTCGATCACGGTGTCGCCCTTGGGAATGATCGGCCGGTTGCGGCGGAAGATAGCCGCCACGCGGGTGTCGACGTTCGGCATGTGCTGACGGATCTGGCGCAGTTCCTGGCCCACCAGCGGGCCGCCGTAGTAGGCCTTGACCCCCACTAGCTGGGCCTTGCCCTCGGCGAAGTCGATCACCTGCAGGGCGCCGGGGTACTCGATCAGGCGCTTGATGTAGTTGGTCACCACCTGTTCCGGGCTGATCAGCACGTCCACCGGGATGGCCTCGTTGTCGAACAGGCCGGCGCGGGTCAGGTAGGCCGCCTCGCGAACCCGGGCGATCTTGGTGGGGGTGTGGAACAGGGTGTAGGCCACCTGGCAGGCGACCATGTTCACCTCGTCGCTGTTGGTCACCGCGACCAGCATGTCGGCGTCGTCGGCGCCGGCCTGGCGCAGCACGGTGGGGAAGGAGCCACGGCCGTGCACGGTACGGATGTCGAGGCGGTCGCCGAGGTCGCGCAGGCGGTCGCCGTCGGTATCGACCACTGTGATGTCGTTGGCTTCGCCCGAGAGGTGTTCGGCCAGGGTGCCCCCCACTTGGCCGGCGCCGAGAATGATGATCTTCACTGCTAGCTCCGTTAGCCGCGCGCTGAGGCGGCGATCTTGATCAGCTTGGCATAGTAGAAACCGTCATGACCGTCTTCGCGGGCCAGCAGCTGGCGGCCATGGGGTTGTTTCAATCCGTAGGGGCCGGGGATGTCCAGCTCGCGGGCGCCAGGCGTGCGGGCGAGGAAGGCGGCGATGTTGTCGCTGTTTTCCTGTGGCAGGGTCGAGCAGGTGGCGTAGAGCAGCACGCCGCCCACCTCCAGCGTCGGCCAGAGGGCGTCCAGCAGCTCGCCCTGAAGCTGCGCCAGGGCGGGGATGTCCTCTTCCTTGCGGGTCAGCTTGATGTCCGGGTGGCGGCGGATCACGCCGGTGGCCGAGCAGGGCGCATCGAGCAGGATGCGCTGGAAGGGCTTGCGGTCCCACCAGGCGCCCGTGTCTCGGCCGTCGGCGGCGATCAGGGTGGCCTGCAACTGCAGCCGTGCCAGGTTCTCGCGCACGCGCGCCAGCCGGCTTTCTTCCAAGTCGACGGCCACCACCTCGGCGAGGCCCGGTTCGGCCTCCAGCAGGTGGCAGGTCTTGCCGCCGGGGGCGCAGCAGGCGTCCAGCACGCGCTGGCCGGGAGCGAGTTCGAGCAGGTCCGCGGCCAGCTGCGCGGCCTCGTCCTGCACGCTGACGCGGCCTTCGGCGAAGCCGGGCAGCATCTTCACATCGCAGGCTTCATCGAGGCGGATGCCGTCGCGGCTGAAGCTGCAGGCTTCGGCGCCGATGCCGGCCTGCTCCAGCTCGGCCAGGTAGGCATCGCGGCTGCCATGGCGGCGGTTGACCCGCAGGATCAGCGGCGGATGCGCGTTGTTCGCCGCACACACCGCCTCCCAGTGCTCCGGCCAGCTGGCCTTGAGTGCCTTCTGCAGCCAGCGCGGATGTGCGGTGCGGGCGGCCGGGTCGCGTTCCAGCTCGGCGAAGATGGCTTCGCCCTGGCGCTGGGCGTTGCGCAGCACGGCATTGAGCAGGCCCTTGGCCCAGGGTTTCTTCAGCTTGTCCGCGCAGCCGACGGTCTCGCCGATGGCGGCGTGGGCGGGAATACGAGTATGGAAAAGCTGGTACAGGCCGACCAGCAGCAGGGCTTCCACGTCCTTGTCGGCGGCCTTGAACGGCTTCTGCAGCAGGCGATCGGCCAGGGCGGCGAGACGTGGTTGCCAACGGGCGGCGCCGAAGGCAAGGTCCTGGGCCAGGGCGCGGTCGCGGGGCTCCACCTTGTCCAGCTGTGGCGGCAGGCTGCTACCCAGGGAGGCCTTGCCGGACAGGACCGTGGCGAGGGCGCGGGCGGCGGCGAGACGCGGGTTCATGCGCCCAGCACCTTGCCCACGGCGAACTGCTCGCGGCGGCTGTTGTAGAGGTCGGCGAAGTTCAGCGGCTTGCCGCCGGGCAGCTGCAGGCGGGTGAGCAGCAGGGCGCCCTCGCCACAGGCGACGGTCAGGCCGTCCTTGCTGGCGGCGAGGATCTGTCCGGGCACACCCTGGCCTTCACCGAGGGTGGCGGCCAGCACTTTCAAGGGCTCGCCATCGAGGCTGCTATGGCAGATCGGCCAGGGGTTGAAGGCGCGCACCAGGCGTTCCAGCTCAACCGCCGGGCGGCTCCAGTCGATCCGCGCTTCGTCCTTGTTCAGCTTGTGGGCGTAGTTGGCCAGGGCATCGTCCTGCACCTCGCCTTTGAGCGTGCCGGCGGCCAGGCCTTCGATGGCTTGCAGCACGGCCTGCGGGCCGAGCTGGGCGAGGCGGTCGTGCAGGCTGCCGCCGGTGTCGGAGGCCGCGATCGGCGTGGTGACCTTGAGCAGCATGGGGCCGGTATCCAGGCCCGCTTCCATCTGCATCACGGTGACGCCGCTCTCCGCGTCACCCGCCTGCACCGCGCGCTGGATCGGCGCGGCGCCGCGCCAGCGCGGCAGCAACGAGGCGTGGCTGTTGATGCAGCCGAGGCGCGGGGTGTCGAGCACTACCTGCGGCAGGATCAGGCCGTAGGCCACCACCACCATCAGGTCCGCGCCCAGGGCCTTGAGTTCGGCCTGGGCCGCGAGATCACGCAGAGTCGGCGGCTGCAGCACCGGGATGCCGTGCTCCACGGCCAGTTGCTTGACCGGGCTCGGCATCAGCTTCTGGCCACGGCCGGCCGGGCGGTCCGGCTGCGTGTAGACGGCGACTATCTGGTGAGGGGAATCGAGCAGGGCTTTGAGGTGCTCGGCGGCGAACTCCGGGGTGCCGGCGAAGACGAGGCGCAAAGGCTGGGTCATGGCTACTCGCTAAAAGAAAAAGGCTTGCCGGAGCAAGCCTTTGGAGATCGGGGATCAAGCGTGCTGGCGGTGCTGCTTTTCCAGCTTCTTCTTGATGCGGTCGCGCTTGAGGGACGACAGGTAGTCGACGAAGAGCTTGCCGTTGAGGTGGTCGCACTCGTGCTGGATACACACGGCGAGCAGGCCTTCTGCGATCAGCTCGAAGGGCTGGCCGTCGCGGTCCAGGGCCTTGATCTTCACCTTCTGCGGGCGGTCGACGTTCTCGTAGAAGCCCGGTACCGAAAGGCAGCCTTCCTGGTACTGGTCCATCTCGTCGGTGAGGGATTCGAACTCGGGGTTGATGTAGACCCGCGGCTCGGACTTGTCTTCCGACAGGTCCATTACCACCACGCGCTTGTGCACATTCACCTGGGTGGCGGCCAGGCCGATGCCCGGCGCGGCGTACATGGTTTCGAACATGTCGTCGATCAGCTTGCGCACGGAATCGTCCACCACCTCCACCGGTTTGGCGATGGTGCGAAGCCGCGGATCGGGGAATTCGAGAATGTTCAGTATCGCCATATGCGTTTGTGATGCACTTGTGGAATAAAGTAAAAATCCGCTGCTAAGATGATGAGCAGCATCGAAAAACGGCTACAGAGCCCGGTTGGGGCGGCTCTCAGGGCGTTTCATGTGAATGGACATAATAAAGGGATTCACCGCATGAGGAAATCACTACTCGCCCTGCTGCTCCTGGCTGCCAGTGGCCTGACCCAGGCTGCGGTGGAACTCAGGGAGGGGCATCCGGAGCGCTATACGGTGGTCCGTGGCGACACGCTCTGGGATATTTCAGGCAAGTTCCTGAGCAAGCCCTGGAAATGGCCGGAAATCTGGCACGCCAACCCGCAGATCGAAAACCCGCACCTGATCTATCCGGGTGATGTCCTCAGTCTGGTCTACATCGACGGCCAGCCGCGCCTGGTGCTCAACCGCGGTGCTTCCCGCGGCACCGTCAAGCTCTCTCCCCAGATGCGCAGCACGCCCATGGCCGAAGCCATCCCGGCCATCCCGCTGGAAGCCATCAACAGCTTCCTGCTGTCCAACCGCATCATCGACGACCCCAAGGAGTTCGAAGCCGCTCCTTATATAGTCGCCGGCGATGCCGAGCGCGTGGTCAGCGGTGCCGGTGACCGCGTCTACGCCCGCGGCAGCTTCTCCGAGGAGCAGCCGGCCTACGGCATCTTCCGCCAGGGCAAGAGCTACATCGATCCGGAAACCAAGGAGTTCCTCGGCATCAACGCCGACGATATCGGTGGCGGCGAGATGGTCGCCGACGAAGGTGACATCGCCACCCTGCAGCTGACCCGCTCCACCCAGGAAGTCCGCCTCGGCGACCGGCTGTTCCCCACCGAGGAACGCGCGATCAATTCCACCTTCATGCCCAGCGCGCCTGCTGGCGACGTCAACGGTGTGATCCTCGATGTGCCGCGCGGCGTGACCCAGATCGGCCAGTTCGACGTGGTCACCATCAACAAGGGCAAGCGCGACGGCCTGGTGGAAGGCAACGTGCTGGCGGTCTTCAAGACCGGCGAAACCGTGCGCGACCGGATCACCGATGAATCCATCAAGATCCCGGACGAGCGCGCCGGCTTGCTGATGGTGTTCCGCACCTACGACAAGCTCAGTTACGGCCTGATCCTCGCCGCCTCCCGCCAGTTGGCGGTGATGGACAAGGTACACAACCCGTAACACCTCCAAGCCCCCGCCCCGCGGGGGCTTGTTGTATTGATGGCGGTCCTGCCGCGGCGCGCGGCGCGATCAAGGACCGATCGACATGCCAACAATCTCCCCTGCCGAGCTGGAAGCTCGCCTGCGTCTGCATCTGCTTCCCGAACTCGGCCCGGCCCGATTCCACCGCCTGCTGGAAGCCTTCGGCAGCGCCTCTGCCGCCCTCAGCGCACCAGCTTCCGCCTGGCGTTCCCTGGGGCTGCCGCAAGCCTCCGCTGACCCGCGGCGCAGCCCACAGATCCGCGACGCCGCCGCCAACGCCCTGGCCTGGCTGGAGCGGCCCGGTCACCGCCTGCTGTGCTGGGACGACCCCACCTACCCCGCCCTGCTTGGCGAACTGGCCGGTGCCCCGCCGCTGCTGTTCGTCGCCGGAGATCCCGCGCTGCTGGAGCGGCCGCAGCTGGCCATGGTGGGCAGCCGCCGCGCATCGGCCGCCGGCCTGGACACCGCACGCGCCTTCGCCCGCAGCCTGGCCGGCGGCGGCTTCGTGATCACCAGCGGCCTGGCCCTGGGCATCGACGGCGCTGCCCACCAGGGCGCGCTGGATGTGGGCGGCAAGACGGTGGCGGTGCTCGGCACCGGCCTCGAGCGCGTCTACCCGAATCGTCACCGCAGCCTGGCCGCGCGAATCGTCGACGAAGGCGGCACCCTGGTCTCCGAGCTGCCGCTGGACTGTCCACCGCACCCCGGTAATTTCCCGCGGCGCAATCGCATCATCAGCGGCCTTTCCCTCGGCGTGCTGGTGGTGGAGGCCAGCCCCTCCAGCGGATCCCTGATCACCGCGCGCCTGGCCGCAGAGCAGGGTCGCGAGGTCTATGCCATTCCCGGTTCCATCCACCATCCGGGGGCCCGCGGCTGTCACCAGCTGATCCGCGAAGGCGCCACGCTGGTGGAGAAGGTGGAAGACATTCTCGAAGCCCTGCGCGGCTGGCAGGCCGTGGCCTCCGCTTCGCGGGTCGACACCCCGGCACCGGTCTCCCATCCGCTGTTGGACCTGCTGCGCGCAGCCCCCTACAGCAGCGAAGGCCTGGCCGCCGCCAGCGGCTGGGAGCTGCCGCGTATCCTGGCCGAACTCACCGACCTCGAACTGCAGGGCCTGATTGCCCGCGACGCTGGCTGCTGGGTGCATCGCTCCGGTTGAGCCTTGTACACTTTGCCGAACTGGTTTGCGGGAGTGGGTGATGGTCAGCAATTGGCGAGTGCAGCGAGTGGCGCGGATCGTGCGTGAGGGCGGGGTGATTGCCTATCCCACCGAGGCGGTCTGGGGCCTGGGCTGCGATCCCTGGAACGAGGACGCGGTGTATCGCCTGCTGGCGCTCAAGGAGCGTCCCGTGGAGAAGGGCCTGATCCTGGTGGCGGACAATATTCGCCAGTTCGACTTCCTCCTCGAAGGCCTGCCGGATGCCTGGCTCGACCGCCTCGCCAGCACCTGGCCGGGGCCCAACACCTGGCTGGTGCCGCACCAGGACCTGTTGCCGGAATGGGTCACCGGCCAGCACGAGAGCGTCGCCCTGCGCGTCAGTGACCACCCGCTGGTGCGCGACCTCTGCGCCCTAACCGGGCCTCTGGTGTCCACCTCCGCCAATCCTTCCGGCCGTCCCGCCGCCTATTCGCGACTGCGGGTGCAGCAGTACTTCGGCGATGAGCTGGACGCGGTGCTGGGAGGCGCCCTTGGCGGGCGCCGCAATCCCAGCGTGATCCGCGACCTGGTCAGCGGCAGGGTCCTCAGGGGATAAGCACGGTCGACCCGGTGGTCTGGCGGCTGGCCAGGGCGGTATGCGCCTTGGCCGCGTCGGCCAGGGCGAAGCGCTGCTTGATCTCCACCTTGATGCGGCCGTCGGCGATCAGCCCGAACAGCTCGTCGGCCATGGCCTGCAGGCGCTCCGGCGTATTCGCGTAGCCGAACAGGGTGGGACGGGTGACGTAGAGCGAACCCTTCTGCGCCAGTATCCCCAGGTTGACCCCGCTCACCGGCCCCGAGGCATTGCCGAAGCTGACCAGCAGGCCGCGCGGCGCGACGCAGTCGAGGGAGATCTCCCAGGTGTCCTTGCCCACCGAGTCATAGACCACCGGGCACTTGGCCCCGCCGGTCAGTTCCTGCACCCGCTGCACTACGTTCTCGACGCTGTAGTCAATGGTCGCCCAGGCGCCGTTGGCCTTGGCCAGCTCGGCCTTCTCGGCCGAGCTGACAGTGCCGATCAGCTTTACTCCCAGGGCCTTTGCCCACTGGCAGGCGATCAGGCCGACACCGCCGGCGGCGGCGTGGAAGAGGATGGTCTCGCTACCTTGCAGCGGAAAGGTCTGGCGCAGCAGGTACTGCACCGTCAGGCCCTTGAGCATCACCGCCGCGGCCTGTTCGAAGCTGATGCTGTCCGGCAGCCGCACCAGCTTGTCCGCCGGCAGCACGTGCATTTCGCTGTAGGCGCCCAGCGGGCCGGTGGCATAGGCGACGCGGTCGCCCACCTTGAACTGGCTCACCGCGCTGCCCACTGCCTCCACATCGCCCGCGCCTTCGGTGCCCAGGCTGGTGGGAAAGGCCGGCGCGGGATAGAGGCCGCTGCGGTAGTAGGTGTCGATGAAGTTCAGGCCGATGGCGCGGTTGCGCACGCGCACCTCCTGAGGCCCTGGCTCGGCCGGCTGGTACTCCGCGTACTCGAGAACTTCCGGACCGCCATAGGCGGAGAACTGGATGCGTTTGGCCATGCTTGCAACCTCCTTGGTCGGAAAAGCCCCCATCCAACGCCTCGCCTTGACTCCCGTCAAGCCACCGGTGGCCCTGGGCGGTGGTATGCTTGCCTGCTCATTTTTCCGCCACCCTACCCCGCTTCCAAGGTTGACGACGTGACTGACCGTATCGAGGCCGTGAAGGCCTACCTGCTCGATCTGCAAGACCGCATCTGCACGGCCCTGGCGGCCGAAGACGGCAAGGCCGATTTCTTCGAGGACGCTTGGGTCCGCCCCGCCGGCGGTGGCGGCCGCACCCGGGTGATCGAGAACGGCGCACTGATCGAAAAGGGCGGCGTGAACTTCTCCCATGTCTTCGGTTCCAGCCTGCCGCCGTCGGCCAGTGCCCACCGCCCCGAGCTGGCCGGACGCGGCTTCCAGGCCCTCGGCGTGTCGCTGGTGATCCACCCGGAAAATCCCCACGTGCCCACCTCCCACGCCAACGTGCGCTTCTTCTGTGCGGAGAAGGAAGGCGAGGAGCCGGTCTGGTGGTTCGGCGGCGGTTTCGACCTGACCCCCTACTACGCCGTGGAAGAAGACTGCGTGCACTGGCACAAGGTGGCCCGCGACGCTTGCGCGCCTTTCGGCGAGGATGTCTACCCGCGCTACAAGGAATGGTGCGACCGCTACTTCCACCTCAAGCATCGCAATGAGCCGCGCGGCATTGGCGGCCTGTTCTTCGACGACCTCAACCAGTGGGACTTCGACACCAGCTTCGCCTTCATGCGCGCCATCGGCGACGCCTACCTGGAGGCCTACCTGCCGATTCTGAAAAAGCGCAAGGACACGCCCTTCACCGAGCAGCAGCGCGAGTTCCAGGCCTTCCGCCGTGGCCGCTACGTGGAGTTCAACCTGGTGTTCGACCGCGGCACCCTGTTCGGTTTGCAGTCGGGCGGGCGTACCGAGTCCATCCTCATGTCCCTGCCGCCCCAGGTGCGCTGGGGTTATGACTGGAAACCGGAGCCCGGCAGCGAGGAGGCGCGCCTCACTGAGTACTTCCTCCAGGACCGCGACTGGCTGAAGGAGGCGGGACTCTGATGGACAGCTACTGCGTCTTCGGCAATCCCATCGGCCACAGCAAGTCGCCGCTGATCCACCGCTTGTTCGCCGAACAGACTGGCCAGCAGCTCACCTACGAAGCCGTGCTGGCGCCGCTGGACGACTTCACCGGCTGTGCGCGGCAGTTCTTCGCAACGGGCAAGGGTGGCAATGTCACCGTGCCCTTCAAGGAGCAGGCCTATCAATTGGCCGCCAGCCTCAGCCCGAGAGCGCAACGGGCCGGCGCAGTGAACACCCTGAAGAAGCTCGACGATGGCAGCTTGCTCGGTGACAACACCGACGGTGCCGGCCTGGTGCGCGACCTGGTCCGCAATGCCGGACTGTCCCTGGCCGGCAAGCGCATCCTGCTGCTGGGTGCCGGTGGCGCCGCCCGTGGGGTGATCGAGCCGCTGCTGGCTGCAAGGCCTGCGGCCCTGGTCATCGCCAACCGCACCGTGGAAAAAGCCGAGGCCCTGGCCCAACTCTTCGCCGACCTGGGGCCGGTATCCGCCAGCGGTTTCGACTGGCTGGAAGAGCCGGTGGACCTGATCATCAACGGCACCTCGGCGAGCCTCGCCGGCGACCTGCCGCCCATCTCGCCGAGCCTGATCAGGCCGGGCTACACCGTCTGCTACGACATGATGTACGGCAAGGGGATGACCGCCTTTAATCGCTGGGCCTCCGAGCACGGCGCCGCGCGCACCCTCGACGGCCTGGGCATGCTGGTGGAACAAGCCGCCGAAGCCTTCCTGCTCTGGCGTGGCGTACTGCCCGATAGCGCGCCGGTACTGGCCGAACTGCGTCGGCAACTCGCTCAGGGCTGACCGCCGGCGCGAGCGTTGGCTGAGACTTTGTAGGATGGGTGGAGCCTGCGATACCCATCGGATTTTGCGCAGCAGCATGGGTATCGCTCCGCTCCACCCATCCTACAAGAAGCAGGCCCACCTCCTCCTTCGGTTCACCTCTCGATCAGCAGGCTGCTGCTTTCATCTTCGAGCTTGCGCAGCTCCCGCTCCACCTGGGGCCTGGCGCGGCGCAGCACCAGGCTGCGACCTTCCCCGTCCAGGCGCCGTGCCTCCTCGTGGAGCATGCTCACCCCGGCGTAGTCGATGAAGTTCACATGGTGGGCGTCCAGCACCAGGCGCCCGGCGCGGCTGCGCTGGATCAGCTTCTGCAGGTAAGGGCAGGCGCCGAAGAAGATCGACCCCTCGATGCGCAGCACCTCGTCCTCGCCCTCCCTGCCCTGCAGCACCCGCGGCTGCGAGGTGCGCTTGAGGTAAAAGAACAGTGACGCCAGTACCCCGGCGTAGATGGCCGTCTGCAGCTCCAGCAGCAGGGTGGCGGCGCAGGTCAGCGCCATCACCGCGAACTCCGCCCGGCTGACCCGCCAGAGCGTGCGGACACTGCGCATATCCAGCAGCCCCCAGCAGATCAGCAGGATGCTTGCGGCCATCGCCGGTAGCGGGATCAGCGCGATCAGCCGGGCGCCGAGCACGGCGAACAGTGCCACCCAGAGTGCCGAGAACACGCCTGCCAGCGGCGATTGCGCGCCGGCTTGCAGGTTAAGCCCGGAGCGTGTGAAGGAGCCCGCCGAGAGGTAGCCGGAGAACCAGGCGCCGACCAGGTTGGACAGCCCCTGGGCGCGGGTTTCCTGGTTGGCGTCCAGCATCTGCCCCGATTGGCTGGCGAGGGCGCGGGCGATGGACAGGCTGGTGACCAGCCCGAGCAGGCCGCAGGCCACGGCCGAGGGCAGCAGGCGCAGTACGTCTTCGGCATCGAAGCGGATCAAGGCAAGCGGGGGCAGGTTGCCGCTGAAGGGCTGGACCCGCTCGACGCCGGCAAACGCCCCGGGCAGCGCCGCCACCAGCAGGCTACCGCCGGCTATGCCGATCAACAGCGCGGGCAGGCGCGGCCACAGGCAGCGCACCAGGATCGACAGGCCCAGGGTAACGGTGGCTACCAGCAGCGAAGGCCCGTGCACTTCGCGTACATGCCCGGCCAACTGCAGCGCACTCTGCCAGGCGGTGGCACGCCCTTCCAGGTTGGCGAGGCCGAGCAGGTTGGGCACTTGCCCGAGGGCGATCACCAGCGCCGCGCCCAGGGTAAAGCCAAGCACCACCGACTGGGACACGAAGTTGGCCAGGGAACCAAAGCGCAGCGCGCCCACCAGCCACTGAAAGGCCCCGACGAGGATGGTCAGCAGCAGCACCAGGCTGACGTAGTCCTGGCTGCCGGGCAGCGCCAGCGGACTGACGGTGGCGAAGAGCACCACGGAGATGGCCGCCGTCGGACCGCAGATCAGATGCTGCGATGAACCCCAGAGGCAGGCGATGATCACCGGCACCACCGCGGCATAGAGCCCATACTCCGCCGGCAATCCGGCGATCAGCGCATAGGCGATGGATTGCGGCAGGGCGAGGATCGCGCCGGTCAGTCCCACCAGCGCGTCGCGGCCGAGGCCGCGCGGCCGGGTGGAAGGCAGCCAGCGCAGGAAGGGGAAGAGGTTGGGGAGATTCATCGTGGGCCTGGCGGTGGAGCTGTTATTGCCCCCATAGGGATATGACCCTTCGGAGTAGATCCTTCAGAGCTTCGCCTTCACTGCCGCCGGGCCATCGCCGCCTTCACGGGTGGTGACACCCCGCAGCCAGCCATCGACCACCGCCGGGTTGGCCTTGAGCCAGGCCTTGATCGCCGCGTCGTTGTTGGCGTTGTCGTTGAGCACCTGGTTCATGATCGCGTTCTCCATCTCCTGGGTGAACTGCAGGTTGGCCAGCAGCTTGCCCACGTTCGGGCACTGCTGGGCATAACCCTTGCGGGCCAGGGTGTTCACGCTGCCACTTTCACCGAAGTACTTCTCGCCGCCCTTGAGGTAGGCCATGTCGTACTGCACGTTCATCGGATGCGGGGTCCAACCGAGGAAGACCACGAACTGATTGCGCTTCACGGCCCTGCCCACCTGCACCAGCATCGCCTGCTCGCTGGACTCCACCAGCGTCCAGTCGCCCAGGCCGAATTCGTCGCTGGCGATCATCTTCCGGATCGACTCGTTGGCCGGCGAGCCGGAGGCGATGCCGTAGAGCTTCTTGTCGAACTTGTCGGCGTACTTGTCCAGGTCGGCGAAGGTCTTCACCCCGGCGTCGAAGACATAGCGCGGCACGGCGAGGGTGTATTCGGTGCCGCTGAGGTTTTGCGCCACCTTGTCGACGCTGCCGGCGGCGACGAACTTGTCGTAGTTGCTCTGCTGCGCCGGCATCCAGTTGCCGAGGAAGGCATCGATCTGGCCCTTGTGCAGGCCGGCGAAGATGATGGGCACGGCCAGGGTCGGAGTTTCGGTGCGATAGCCCAGCCCGTCCAGCAGGAAGCGCGCCACGCCGTTGGTCACGGCGATATCGCTCCAGCCCGGATCACCCAGCTTCACCGTTGCGCAATTGGCTTCTTCGGCCTGGGCGTTGAACGCCATGCCGGTCAGCAGCACGCCGCCGGCAAGCACTGCATTGATCGTCTTCATGCCTTGGTTCCTCCGAGTGATTGTGTGTCCGTAGGAGCGAGCTTGCTCGCGAAAGCCTTGGTGCGGCCCTGTTCGCCAGCTGAGCTGGCTCCTACACGCTTCTTCAGGGTTGGGGGAAGCGCGCGCGGCGCTCCAGGTCGTCCAGGTCGATATGGTTGCGCATGTACTGCTCGCTGGCGTCGACGAAAGGCTGGTGGTCCCAGCTTTTCAGCTTGCCCTGGGTCAGGGCGTCGGCGACGAAGCGGCGGCGGCGCTGGCTGGCCAGGGTCGCCTGGTGGATGGCGGGGATGTCCCAACGTGTCCGGGCTTCGGTCAGGAAGGCCTCCAGCAATGCCTGGTGGTCGGCGGAGCCGGCGAGGTTCTCCAGCTCCCGGGGGTCGTTCTCCAGGTCGAACAGCAGGCAGGGGTCCTGCTGCGAGTAGATGAACTTGTAGGGCCCGCGGCGGATCATCATCAGCGGGCTGGTGGTGCCTTCGGCCATGTATTCGCCCAGTACCTCGTCATGTCCTCCCGTACCTTGGAGGTGGGGCAACAGGGAGCGGCCATCCAGCGGCAGGCTGGCGTCCAGCTCGCCACCGGCCAGCTCCACCAGGGTAGGCAGCAGGTCGACGGTGGAGACGGAGGCCTTTACCCGTGCGGCGGCGAAGCGCGCCGGGGCGTGCACCAGCAGCGGGACGCGGGCGGCCATTTCGAACCAGTGCATCTTGTACCAGAGGCCGCGCTCGCCAAGCATGTCGCCGTGGTCGCCGGAGAAGACGATGATGGTGTCCTGGTCCAGGCCGCAGTCGGCCAGGGTCTTGCGCAGGCGGCCGACCTGTTCGTCGACGTAACTGCAGGCGCCGTAGTAGGCACGGCGGGCGTCACGGACCTTGTGTTCGGGCAGCGGCTTGCCCCATAGGTCGATGACCTTGAGCAGCCGTTGGGAGTGTGGGTCCTGTTCGGCATCGGAGAAGTGCACGTGCGGCTGCTCGATGTCTTCCTCGCGGTACAGGTTCCAGTACTCCTCGGGGATGGTGTAGGGATCGTGGGGGTGGGTCAGCGACACCGTCAGGCAGAAAGGCTGTTCGGGATGTTCGCGTACATGGTCGTAGAGGTATTGGCGGGCCTTGAACACCACTTCCTCGTCGAAATCCAGCTGGTTGGTGCGCACGCAGGGGCCGGCCTGCAGTACCGAGGACATGTTGTGGTACCAGCTCGGGCGCACATCCGGCTCGTCCCAGTTCACCGCCCAGCCATAGTCGGCCGGGTAGATATCGCTGGTCAGGCGCTCCTCGTAGCCGTGCAACTGGTCCGGGCCGCAGAAGTGCATCTTGCCGGACAGCGCGGTGCGGTAACCCAGGCGGCGCAGATGGTGGGCATAGGTGGGCACGTCGGCCGGGAAGTCGGCGGCGTTGTCATAGGCGCCAATCTTCGACGGCAGCTGGCCGCTCACCAGGGTGAAGCGCGAGGGCGCGCAGAGCGGGCTGTTGCAGTAGGCCGAATCGAAGACCACACCTTCGGCGGCCAGTTGTGAGAGGTGCGGCACCTTGATCGGCGAAGGGGCGTAGAAAGGCAGCAGTGGCGCGGCCATCTGGTCGGCCATGATGAAGAGGATGTTGGGGCGTTTCATCGTTCGCTTATCCATATCGTCGAATTATGCGAAAGTGCTGCGAGTGATGATCACGCCAGCCAAGGGCTCGGTAAACTGCACGGCGAAACATGACTCGGATAAGCATGGCTTATGGCAGAACTTTCTCCTGAACTTTCCCTGGACCTGCTGCGGGTATTCGAATCCGCCGCCCGCCACCTGAGCTTCACCGCCGCCGCGGTGGAGCTGGGCACCACCCAGCCTGCGGTGAGCCAGCAGATCCAGCGCCTGGAGAAACAGCTCGCCACCCGCCTGTTCGATCGCGTCTACCGGGGCATCGAACTCACCGACGCCGGCCGCCTGTTGTTTCTCCATGTGCAGGAGGGTTTGCAGGCCATAGGCGCGGGTCTGGAAGCCATAGGCTCGCGGCCGCAGCACGAGGTACTTCAGGTGGCCACCGATTTCGCCTTCGCCGCTTACTGGCTGATGCCACGCCTGCACCGCTTCCATGAGGCGAACCCGGATATCGACGTCAGCATCGTCACCAGTGACCGCACCATGAATATGCTGCGCTCCGAGGTGGACATCGCCATCGCCTTCGGCGACGGCCGCTTCAAGCACGGCGAAGCCCTGTTGCTGTTCCGCGAGGAGGTCTTCCCCATCTGCAGCCCGCGCCTGCTGGCCGGGCGCGACTACCCGTTGCCGGTGGCCGCCCTGGCGGAGCTGCCGCTGCTGCACCTGAAGCCCGAGGTGCGCACCCGCTGGTTCGACTGGAGCGCGTTGTTCCGCGAGCTGGGCATCGCCCAAGCGCCGGGCTCGGGCATGCTGCGCTTCGACAATTACACGCTGCTGATCCAGGCCGCCATCGCCGGCCAGGGCGTGGCCATCGGCTGGCGCTACCTGGTGGACGACCTGATCGACCAGGGCCTGCTGGTGCCCGTGCTGGGCACCAGCGTCAGCTCTGATTTCGGTTATTACCTGGTGCAGCCCGAACGCAAGCGTCGCGCGCGGTTGATGAAGTGCTTCGTCGACTGGCTCCTGCATGAGCTGGGTGACGAGGCCCGCCAGGCCCAGCTCATCAGGCATCGGGAAGCAATCGCCACCTGAGTCCCTGGCTTCGATTGCGCTGACGACATTGGCGGGAGGCCAAACTATTGGTTGGTTCTTCCCTTGTTTGAGACAAACGTCCCAAGAAATTCCCCCCGTTGTAATGCAATCGGCAAGAGCCTTGGCTATGAGTTCTGGCTTCCTTCACTTCACGAGTGCTGCCGATGAAAGTCTTCACCTGCCTGGCTGCCGGTCTGAGCCTCTGCGCCCTGGCCGGCCAGGCCAGCGCCTGGTCGCAACCGACCCACAAGAACATCGTCAAGGATGCCCTGGCCTACATGAACTCCCCCTATGCGACAGGGGAGATGCGCGAGGCCTACCAGTTCTACGTGAGCGCCGCCGGTAGCGAGGCCAAGGCGGGCGAAATTCTCGGCCAGGCGGCCTACGACGTGGACGATTTCAAGGACACCCGTCTGGGCGGCTGGTGGGTCGGTTACGAGTACGCGCCGGTGTGGAACGCCGCTTCCGGGCTAGTGAACTACACCTCCTACTGGCACTTCCTCAACCTGACCCGCGACGGCGACGCCCACGGCAATGCCCATGGCGGCTACGACTATCGCTACCACAAGGTGGACGGTGGCATCGCCGATGTCGACTGGTACGCCATGGTTTATCTCTACAACCGCGAGCTGAAGCGGGAGGACTTCGACACCACCGAATCCCATTACCGCCGGGGCACCCGCTCCGACTGGCAAGGGCATTACGGTGACTTCCAGACCGCCGCCTTTCAGCCCATCGATAACCTCGCCGGTTACTGGTTCGACCAGTTCCGCGCCGCGCCCTCGCTGCAGACCATCGGCTACGCCCTGCACGCCACGGGCGATGTGGCGCAGCCGCACCACGTGTGGGTCACCTCGGCCAACGGCCACTCCAGCTGGGAAGGCTGGGTCGACGACCATTACGCCAGCGAAAAGCTCAACGATCCGGCGGCAGTGGCCAACCTCATCGGCCGCTATGACCCGAGCCGGAGCATCCGCGAGTTGCTGACCCAGACCGGTCAGGTCGCTTATGCCCACCCCGAGCCGCTCTACGACACTAGCTACGCGACGCGCCTGCGAGTAGCCAAGGAACTGATCCCGGAGTCCATCGCGCTCACCGTTACCGTGCTGACCAAGGGCGCCAGCAGCTTCAATGCGTCCGAAGGCATCTGAGGTGGGGCTGCGTCTGATCGCCGGCCTCGCGTTGGCGCTCTATCTGGGGGCTGCCCAGGCTCAACCCACTGCGACGGACCTGCGCATTAACGGCGACGTGCTGCCGGGCAGGAGCATCGCCCTGCTCGAACAGGTCCTCAGCCGGGTCAAGTTCAACACCGACCCACGGCAACTGCGCCGTGGGCTAGTGGAGAACCACCTGTTGGCCCGCGAGGTGGCGAGCGAAATGAACGTCCAGAATCGCGCTGACCTGGACGCCAGCGTCGAGATCGAAGCCGGCAACCTGCTGGAGCAGTACTACGGTCGCAGTGGTCGGCAGGACCTGCGACCCTTCCTGCGCCAGCCGCAGCCGCTCAGCGCCAAAGGTCTGCACGACACGCTGGCGCCTGCCTCCCGTGGGCTGGTGCAGAACAGCCTGGAACTCAGCCCGGAGCAACAGCGCGCGGCCGCGCAGGTGGAGCTGATCCGCTGGCAGTTTCCCGGCCAGCCCCAGCAGCACTTGGACCTGCTGTCTCTCTATCGAGGCGACAACATCCAGGGGCAGGTGGAATTGCAGCAGGGCAACCTGGAATACCTGGCGCGTCAGGTGCAGACCCGCGTGCAGCGCGATTACCTCTGGTACCGCTTGGGCCAGGACGGTTTCACCCCGGCGGAGCAGCAGGGCTTGAAGACCCTGGTGCGCGATCGCCTGGTACGCCAGCGCTACCTGCACCAGATCGGCTTGTACAGCGACTTCCACCACGAGTCCGACACCCTGCGCGAACTGGCGCGCACAGTCAGCGACGCCGAAGCCGGGGCCTACTACCAGCGCAACCAGGCGCGCTACCGCAACGTCGCCCAGGTGCAGGCTGCGCATATCCGCCTGCCGGACCAGGCCAGCGCTGACCGCGTCTACACCGAGTTGCAGCAGGGCCTGGATTTCGACGAGGCGGTGCGCCGCTATTCCCAAGCGGAGGACAAGGACCGCACGCCGCCGGGCGACCTCGGCCTGATCCGTCCCGAGAGCGGCCCGCTGGACCTCCTGCGCAAGACCGCGCTTATCCAGAAGGCCGACAGCCTGTCGCAACCCATGCGTATCGAGGGTGCCTTCGAGATAGTCCGGGTGCGCAGCCGCGAAGACCGCCAGCTGCCGCTCAGCGACCGCAGTGTTCGCTATGAGGTGAACCAGGCGGTGGCGCGGGAAAAGCTGGCTGCCGAGTTCGAGGCGCAACTGGGCCGATTGCTCACCGAGGCGCGGGTGGAAGGGCTATGAGGAGGTGGCTCGGCGTGGCCTTGGTCTGTAGCACGGCTGTTGCGGCGGCGGCCTGTGCAATTGTGTTGCTGACGCCGGGGCCGGAGATCCGGCCAGCGCCCTCGCCAAGACCAGCGTTGCAGCCGCAGCCCATTACCGTTTCCTCTCCAGTGCCTGCTCCGTCGCCCGCCCCGCTTGTCGAAAGTCGGCCCCCTGCCCTGGCCACGGCAGCACCGAGCACGGAGACACCAACCATGGACCAGGCCGAGGCCATGCTGCTCATGCAGTGGATGGCTGAGAAAGGCGACCCGCGCAGCCCAACCCTGGGCGGACTGAAGCCGCGTCAGGGAGCCACCACCGCCGAGCTGGCGGACCATCGCCAGTACGCGGCGTTGGAGGAGCGCCAGACCCGCGAACTGCTCCAGGCCTACGCCGGTGGTGTGCAACAGATTCCGGAGATTCGTGCACGCATCGAGGCGGCGGAGCAGAGTGGCGAACGCACTGCCATCGAACTGGACGAAGCGCGTGCCGCCCTGGCGCAACTGGAAGCCATGAAAGGGCGGCTGGAAAGTGAGGCGCCGCAGCTGCTGCCCAGCGACACCACGCCTCCCCCGGCGAAGCAATGACAACTGCGGAAAGCAACGGCCGCTTGCCGCTACCATGGAGGTCTTCGGCATTTAGTGAGGCGTGAACATGCAGGATTTCTCCACACCCCGCATCAAGGGCTTCCACGCCCACGTCTATTTCGACGCAGCCACCCTCGAGCAGGCACGTACCCTCTGCGAGGAGGCAGCTCGACGCTTCCCGTTGAAGATGGGCCGCGTTCACGAGAAACCCGTTGGCCCGCATCCCGACTGGAGCTGCCAACTGGCCTTCAAGCCCGAGCTGTTCGGTGCGGTGATTCCCTGGCTGGCGCTGAACCGCAACGGCCTCACGGTGCTGATCCACCCCATCACCGGCAGCGACCTGCGCGACCACCGCGACTACCCGATGTGGATGGGCGCGGTGCGGCCGCTGGACCTGAGCGGTCTGGAAGACGGTGAGATCGAGTACGAGCTCTGACCGAGGCGTAGGGTGGATCACACTTCACCGATCCACCGTCGGTGCCTGTTTCGGGCTCTGCTGGTGGACAGGACGTAGGATGGGTAGAGCGGAGCGAAACCCATGCTGGCGTGCCCGTAATTCTATGGGTTTCGCAGGCTCTACCCATCCTACGGTGCACCGCGCTCGGGCATGAAAAAAGCCGCTGCTCCCGTGAGGGGGCAGCGGCTTTCTGGTGCGACGCTGGCGTCAGGCGCGGGCGCCGCGCACGCCTTCGGCGAGGGTCTTGCAGAGGCTGAGCACGCCGTCCACGGCTTGCTCGGGGGTGGCGGCCTTGGCGATCTGGTCCACCAGGGCGGAGCCCACCACCACGCCGTCGGCCAGCCTGGCGATGTTGGCCGCGTGCTCGGCGCTGCGGATGCCGAAGCCGATTGCCACCGGCAGGTCGGTGTGGCGGCGCAGGCGGGTGACGGCTTCCTGTACGTGCTCCAGGGTGGCGGAGCCGGCACCGGTGACGCCGGCCACGGAGACGTAATAGACGAAGCCGGAACTGCCATTGAGCACGGTGGGCAGGCGCTGGTCGTCGGTGGTCGGGGTGGTCAGGCGGATGAAGTCGATGCCCGCGGCCTGGGCCGGGTGGCAGAGGTCTTCGTTGTGCTCCGGCGGCAGGTCGACCACGATCAGGCCGTCGACGCCGGCTTCCTTGGCGTCCGCGATGAAGCGGTCCACACCGTAGTAGTGGATGGGGTTGAAGTAGCCCATCAGCACCAGCGGGGTGTCCTGGTTGCCGGCACGGAATTCGCCAACCATCTGCAGGGTCTTGGCCAGGTTCTGCTTGCTGGCCAACGCGCGGATGTTGGCCAGCTGGATGGACGGGCCGTCGGCCATCGGGTCGGTGAAGGGCATGCCCAGTTCGATAACGTCGGCGCCGGCGTCCGGCAGGCCCTTGAGGATCGCCAGGGAGGCGTCGTAGTTCGGGTCGCCGGCGGTGACGAAGGTCACCAGGGCGGCGCGGTTCTGCTTTTTCAGTTCAGCAAAGCGAGTCTGCAAGCGGCTCATGCCTTGTGCTCCTGTTGCATGTGGTGCATCACGGTCTGCATGTCCTTGTCGCCGCGGCCGGAGAGGTTGACCACCATGATGTGGTCCTTCGGCAGGTTCGGCGCGCGCTTGAACACTTCGGCCAGGGCGTGGGAGCTCTCCAGCGCCGGGATGATGCCTTCCAGGCGGCAGCACTGGTGGAAGGCGTCGAGCGCTTCGTTATCGGTGATCGAGCAGTACTCGACGCGGCCGATGTCATGCAGCCAGGCGTGTTCAGGGCCGATGCCGGGATAGTCCAGGCCGGCGGAAATCGAGTGGGCGTCGATGATCTGGCCGTCCTCGTCCTGCAGCAGGAAGGTGCGGTTGCCGTGCAGCACGCCGGGCACGCCGCCGTTCAGGCTGGCCGCGTGCTTGCCGGTCTCGATGCCGTGGCCGGCCGCCTCGACGCCGATGATCTTGACGCTGGCGTCATCGAGGAAGGGGTGGAACAGGCCCATGGCGTTGGAGCCGCCACCGATGCAGGCGACCAGGCTGTCGGGCAGGCGGCCTTCCTGTTCGGCCAACTGGTCGCGGGTTTCCTTGCCGATCACGGCCTGGAAATCGCGGACCATGGCCGGGTAGGGGTGCGGGCCGGCGACGGTGCCGATCAGGTAGAAGGTGGTGTCGACGTTGGTCACCCAGTCGCGCAGGGCTTCGTTCATCGCGTCCTTCAGGGTGCCGGTGCCGGCAGTGACCGGGATCACCTCGGCGCCCAGCAGCTTCATGCGGAAGACGTTGGCCTGCTGGCGATCGATGTCGGTGGTGCCCATGTAGATCACGCATTGCAGGCCGAAGCGCGCGGCCACGGTGGCGGTGGCCACGCCATGCATGCCGGCGCCGGTCTCGGCGATGATGCGCTTCTTGCCCATGCGCCGGGCCAGGAGGATCTGGCCGATGCAGTTGTTGATCTTGTGCGCGCCGGTGTGGTTCAGCTCTTCGCGCTTGAGGTAGATCTTCGCGCCGCCGCAGTGCTCGGTCAGGCGCTCGGCGAAGTACAGCGGGCTCGGGCGGCCGACGTAGTCGCGCTGGAAGTAGGCCAGCTCTTTCTGGAATTCCGGATCATCCTTGGCCTTTTCGTACTCGCGGGCCAGGTCGTGGATCAGCGGCATCAGGGTCTCGGCGACATACTGGCCGCCGAAGGCGCCGAACAGGCCCTTGGCGTCAGGGCCGGTGCGCAATGAAGTCATGGTGGAACTCCTGGGAGTGTTATCCGATGGGGGCCATTCTACCCCTGGCCGGGCACCGGAAAAGCGATTAGATTGCTTTCACCTGTCAGTAAAACTCACGGATCGCCATGAGCCGAGACCTGCCCCCGTTAAATGCCCTGCGCGCCTTCGAGGCCGCTGCCCGGCTGCAGAGCATCAGCCGCGCAGCCGATGAACTGCACGTCACCCATGGCGCCGTGAGCCGTCAGGTGCGGATGTTGGAGGAAGAGTTGGGTATCGCCTTGTTCAGCAAGGACGGCCGCGGCGTAAAACTCACCGATGCCGGCCAGCGCCTGCGGGATGCCACCGGCGACGCCTTCGAGCGCCTGCGCGGCGTCTGCGCCGACCTCGCCAAGCGTAGCGAGGATGCGCCCTTCGTCCTCGGCTGCCCCGGCAGCCTGCTGGCGCGCTGGTTCATCCCGCGGCTGGACCGCCTCAACCGCGAACTGCCGGAGCTGCGCCTGCAACTCTCGGCCAGTGAAGGCGAACTGGACCCGCGCCGCCCTGGCGTCGACGCCACCCTCTGCTTCGCCGAACCGCCCTGGCCGAGCGACATGCGCGTATTCGAGCTGGCGGCCGAATCCATAGGACCGGTGCTTAGCCCGCGCTATGCCCGCCACGACCTCCTGGTGACCGGCGCGCCGTCCGCCTTGCTGGACGAAGCCCTGCTGCACACGGTGTCGCGTCCACAGGCCTGGCCCCAGTGGGCGGGTGCCCAGGGGCTGGATGCCGGCAGGCTGCGCCTCGGCCAGGGTTTCGAGCACCTCTATTACCTGCTGGAGGCAGCGGTGGCCGGCCTCGGCGTGGCCATCTCGCCGCAGCAGTTGGTGGCCGACGAACTGGCCTCCGGCCGTCTCGTAGCCCCCTGGGGCTTCGTCGAGACCCCGGCGCGCCTGGCGCTCTGGGTGCCGGCGCGGCAGCTGGATCGCCGCGCGGAGCAGTTGGCCAACTGGTTGCGCCAGTCGCTGTAGAGCAGGCCCGGCAGTCCAGATGCCTGCGCCGGGCTACTGCAACGACCAGCGCAGGGTCAGCATGGCATTGCGCGGCTCGCCGTACTGGTTGACCGCATAGGCGGTGTTGGAGCCGATGCTCTGGTAGTACTTCTTGTCGAAGACGTTGTTCAGGTTCAGGCGGACGTCGACCTGCTCCGACGCCTTGTAGTGGGTCATCAGGTCGACCAGGGTGTAGCCCTTCTGCTCGATGCGGAAGGGGGTTTCCGCGCCGTAGAAGTTATTGTCCTGGTTGTAGATGGTGTTCTGCCGGTAGACGCCGCCACCGATGGTCCAGCGGTCGAGCTCGCCGGGCAGTTGGTAGCTGGTGAAGGCCTTGAACATATGGCGCGGCAGTTCGGTGTCGAACAGGCGCCCCTGGTTGGTCTCGTCCTTGTGGTACTTGGCCTCGGTGTAGGTGTAGCCGGCGCCGATCTGCCAGCCGGGGGCGAGGCTGCCATTGATCTCCAGCTCGATGCCTTCGCTGCGCACCACCCCCGCCGCTTCATAGCAACTGGGCACCAGGTCCGAGCACTGGTTGCGCTCCAGCGACTGGGCGCGGTTCTCCTGGTCGATGCGGAAGATCGCCGTGCTGGCGTTGAGCCTGCCGTCGAAGTACTCGCCCTTGATGCCGAGCTCATGGTTCTTGCCTTCGATGGGCTTGAGGCCCTGACCGCTGGCGGTGAGCTCCGACTGCGGTTTGAAGATGTCGGTATAGCTGGCATACACCGAGTGATGCGGGTCGATGTCGTGGATCAGGCCGGCATAGCGCGTGACATGGCGGGTGACCTCGTAGCTCGACTGAGTGCTGCGGGCGCCGTTCCGGGTGGTGGCGTCGTAGTCGAACCAGTCGAGGCGGCCACCGACAATGAGCTTGAGGTCATCGCGCAGGTTGAGCCGCGAGGTGACGTAACCGCCCTTCTGCCGGGAGCTGCGCTCCTGCTGCCAGTAGCTCATGTCCAGGTCCCGCTTGGGCACGCTGTTGGGGTCCCAGGCGAAGATGTCCATGTCCAGCTCGTCATCCAGATAGTTGCCGTTGCCCTGGAAGATCAGCTCGCGCTGGCTGGCCCCGACGACCAGCTCGTGGCTGCGGCCGAACGCCTGAAAAGGCCCGGACAGGTAGGCGTCGTAGCTGTTCTGCCGGTCCTTGTAGCGGTACTGGCCGACATACTGGCCGAACTGGTCTTCGTCGACCCAGTAGATGCGCTCCACCTGGGTGCCGTGCATCGCCAGGTCCGACCAGGTGCGGCTGGCGGCGAGCAGCAGCTTCCAGTCATTGTCGAAGCGTTGCTCCAGGCGGGTGAACAGCGTGGTGTTGTCCTGGTCCCAGTACTCCCAGGCATTGCCCAGGTAGGTCGAGCGCGACAGATGCAGGTCACTGCCATCCGTCGCTGTCGGCAAGCCACCCCAGGAACTGGTGTTGTTGCTGTTCTGGTCGGAGGCGCCGAGGGTAAGGGTGGTCCAGTCGCTCAGGTCGGCCTCGCCGATGGCGTAGAGCACCGAGCGCTCGCTGTCGGCAACGTCCTGGAAGCTCTGCCTGGTCTGGTAGGCCGTGACCACTCGACCCCGCAAGGTGCCGGTCTCGTTGAGCGCATTCGAGGCATCCACCTCGGCGCGGTAGTTGTCCCAGCTGCCGGCGTTGCCGGTGATGGCCAGGTACGGGCTCGCGGTCGGGCGCTTTCTCACCAGGTTGATGGCCGCGGCGGGGTTGCCCGAGCCCTGCATCATGCCGGTGGCGCCGCGCACCACTTCGACACGGTCGTAAATCGCCATATCGGGCGAAGAGTTCATGTCCCGGCTGAGGTAGTGGGACAGCTCGCTGGACAGACCATCTGTCATCAGGCTTTCGACCGCGAACCCCCGCGCGTAGAAGTTGGGCCGCTGCGGGCCGTTCTTCGTCATCGAGATGCCCGGCGTGCTCTTGAGCACGTCCTCCAGGGTTTTCATGCCCTGGTCGTCCATCCGTTGGCGGGTGATCACGGTGACCGACTGCGGCGTCTCGCGAATCGACAACGGCAACTTGGTGGCGGTCTGCATCGCGCCGGTGGTGTAGGAACCGGTGCCTTCGGTGGTCTGCCCCAGGCTGGCGGCATCGATGCTGGTGGCGCCCAGCTCCAGGGCATCGCCCTTCTCGAGCCTCACCAGTACATAACGCTTTTCCCCCGCCTGCCTGATTTGCAGGCCACTGCCTTGCAACAGTTGGGCAAAGCCCTGGTCCAGCTCGTAGTCACCGTGCAGGCCTGGCGACTGCAGGCCGGCGGTTTCCGCGCTGCTGAAGCTGATGGTCACGCCGCTGGCGGCGGCGAACTGACTGAGTGTGGTGGCCAGGCTGTCGGCCGGGATGTCGTAGCCGAGCGGCTCGGCCCAGGCCGGTGTCAACGCCAGCAGCGAGCCGGACAGGCCCAGGGACAGCGCCGCATGGTGGATGTGGCGTGCAAGAAGGGAGGGTTGTACGGACATGAAAGGGTTCCTGTTCGGGGTGGCATGGGCCGTGTCTGATGCGCGCATGCAGGTGGAGCCGAGGCAGGAACGAAGATCTGTTACCCCTGAGGCTGAAATCTTTCTGTCCATTGTTTTGCAGTCGTAGGTGTGGCCGTGAGAATTGGCGGCGTCGGGCGCTGCAGCTGCGGATATCGAGGGGTATCAGCTCGGCTTGGCTTCAACCCTTACCCAGTACCGCGTCAGTCGGCGGACATGCACCGGCAATGAGTCCTGCAGATTCGCCAGCGCAGCGTCGCTGTCGTCCAGGTCGAAGGCGCCCGACAGGCGCAGTTCGGCAACCTCGGGCGCGCAGCCGAGATAGCCTTGGCGGTAGCGGGACAGTTCGGCGAGCAGGTCCTGCAGGCGCCAGTCCACCGCCACCAGCATGCCCTGGGTCCAGGCCGAGGGATTGGCCGCCATCGCACGCAGCGCCCCGGCCGTGTCGGCACTGAAGCTCAGGGCTTTGCCGGCCTCCACGCGTATCACTTGAGGTGTCGCCAGGCGCGGACGGACTTCCACCGCATGGGCCTCGACCGTTACCCGGGTCAGGCCATCGTCCTGACGCACGACGAAGCGCGTACCGAGGGCAAGGATGTGGCCCTCTTCGGTCTGTACGCTGAGCGGGCGCGGGTCCTTGGCGGTTTCCACGAGGATTTCTCCCCGGTGCAGACGAATCAGGCGCTGCCCGCCATCGAAGCGGATATCGACCCGGGTATCGGTGTTGAGATCGAGCCGGCTGCCATCGGCCAGGGTCAGCTGGCGCCGCTCACCGAGCCGCGTGGCGTAGTCCGCGTGCCATGGCGAGGCGCGGTAGCCCTGCCAGCCGACCACGCCGACGCCGAGCAGCATGGCGAGCATCTTCAAGGCGGCGCGACGCTGGTGGCGAGCCTGTTCCAGGGTCGTAGCCGCCACCCTTGCCGGGGCCTCGCCCAGGCGCTGCTGCAACCGCTCGATGCGTCTCCAGGCCTGGGCATGCCGAGGGTCGGCGGCCAGCCAGGCCTGCCAATCGTTCCGGGTGGAGTCGTTGGCAGCGCTGTCGTGCAGGCGCACATACCAGTCCACGGCCTGGATCAGGATGGCTTTCATGCGTCGTCCAGCAGCAGGCAGTGCATCAGCGCGCGGGCCAGGTGCTTGCGCACCGTGCTGACGGACACGCCCACCCGTGCGGCGGCCTTCTCGTAGCTGAGGCCGTCCAGCTGCACGGCGAGGAAGATGGCGCGGGTGCGCGCGCCCAGGCCGTCCAGCATGCGGTCGATGGCCAGCAGGCTGTCGAGGATCAGGGCGCGGGTCTCGGCCGAGGGCTCGTGGAGTTCGGGGCGGGTGGCGAGCACCTCCAGGTAGGCCTGCTCCAGGGAGCGGCGCCGGTACAGGTCGATCACCAGTCCGCGGGCGATGGTCGCCAGGTAGTGGCGCGGCTCGCGCAGGCTGCCGGCGGTGCGGGCCAAGAGCACACGGACGAAGGTGTCCTGGGCGAGGTCGGCGGCATCGGCGGAGTTGTTCAGGCGCAGGCGCAACCAGCCGCGCAACCAGCCGTGGTGATCGCGGTAGAGCGTATGTACGTGCTGTTGCAGTGTTGTGTTGGGAACTGCGATGGACACCCTTCCCTCCCTGCCTGGGTAAATGCAGATAAGAATTAATCGCAATTATAGCGACGCAGGCCCCGCTTTGTGAATATGCGGCCGGAGGGCGATGGCTGCCCCGACGGGCTGCGGCTGGCGAGCCAGAGCCCGTCGACGAACTCGCTTCGGTTCGCCTGGTGGCGCCCTGGGGCTTCGCCGGGATGCCGGCCCGGCAACTCGACCGTCGCGCTGAACGCCTGGCCCTGTGGTTACGTCAGGAACTGGCGGGCCGATAGCCGCATTCTTGGCTAGCCTTGCAGGGGAACCCATCCGTGCCTGCCACAGGAGATACGCCATGTCTGATCACCACACCTACAAGAAGATCGAGATCGTCGGTTCCTCGCGCAACAGCATCGACGAGGCGATCAACAACGCCCTGACCGAAGCATCGAGGACGATCCGCAACATGGACTGGTTCGAGGTTGTGGAAACTCGTGGGCATGTCGAAAACGGCCGGGTCGGCCACTACCAGGTGACCCTGAAGGTCGGCTTCCGGGTAAGCGACAGCTGACCGGCTCCGCCGGTCGGCGCTGACTCCGGGATGCGAGTTCCGGAGGAGCGCCGCCTCCCTCGGCGAATTGGGTTAGGCTCTGAGCGTCCGCCCCGCGGCCTTCCTGGAATCCGGCGTGGGGCGGATGGCTCGCGCGAGCCCGTCATCCATCACGAGGGAGCGTTACCCATGAAGAAACTGTTGTTGGCCGTTGGCCTGTTCACCCTGGCCGGTTCGGCCTTCGCCGCCGTAAAGCCCTGCGAGGAGCTCAAGGCCGAGATCGACGCCAAGCTCAAGGCCAAGGGCGTCACCTCCTACACCCTGGAAATCGTCGACAAGGGCAGCGCCGCCGGCAAACAGGTGGTGGGCACCTGCGAAGGCGGCAGCAAGGAGATCGTCTACCAGCGCAATTGATCGCCCTTCACCCGCCGGGCCGGCGCCGCGCGCCGGCCCAATCCTTACCTGCCGGTGCCCTGGTTACCGAAAAGTGCCTTCTAGCGGCCACCGGCGCCAATCCCTAGAGTAAGACCCACTGATTCACTCGGATAAGCGTCCGTGCCTGTCCCCTATCCAGGTCTTGCCCCATGACTGCCCTTTCCAAGCTGCCCTTGTCCGTTCTCGATCTGGCGCCCATCCGTGACCACGGCGGCGCTGCCCAGGCCCTGCACAACTCCCTGGAACTGGCTCGCCACGCCGAGCGCCTGGGTTTTTCGCGCTTCTGGGTGGCCGAGCACCACAACATGGACGGAATCGCCAGCTCGGCCACCGCCGTGCTGCTCGGTTATCTCGCTGCCAATACCTCGACCCTGCGCCTGGGTTCGGGCGGCATCATGCTGCCGAACCATGCGCCGCTGGTGGTCGCCGAGCAGTTCGGCACCCTCGCCACCCTCTATCCGGGCCGCATCGAACTGGGTCTGGGCCGCGCCCCGGGCGCCGACCAGCTCACCGCCCGTGCGTTGCGCCGCGACCGCCTGGGCAGCGCCGACGACTTTCCCCGGGACGTCGAGGAGTTGGAAACGCTCCTTGGTCCACGCCATCCGGGGCAGAAGGTGATCGCCATGCCGGGCGTGGACACCAATGTGCCCATCTGGCTGCTCGGCTCCAGCCTCTTCAGCGCCCAACTGGCCGGGCAAAAGGGTCTGCCCTACGCCTTCGCCTCGCACTTCGCGCCGCGCTACATGCACGAGGCGATTCGCGTCTACCGCAACCACTTCCGCCCTTCGGCGGTGCTCGAAAAGCCCTACGTGATGCTGGGCGTGCCCCTGGTGGCCGCGCCCACCGACGAAGAGGCGGAGTTCCTCGCCACCACCGTCTACCAGCGGGTGCTCGCCCTGATCCGCGGCGAAAGCCTGGTGCTGCGCCCGCCGGTGGAAAGCATGGCGGGTCGCTGGTTACCCCATGAGAAGGAGGCGGTGGGCAGTTTCCTGGCCATGGCCATGGTCGGTGGGCCGGAGAAGATCCGCGCGCGCCTGCAGGTGCTGCTGGAGCAGACCGAGGCGGATGAGCTGATCTTCACCTGCGATCTCTACCAGCACGAACACCGCCTGCGGGCGTTCGACATTCTCGCCAGCCTGCGCAACTGATTCAGAACGGTCCGCAGCGCGGGAAGATCTCGTGGCGGGAGAGGACATTGCGTTGCCCGTCATAGAGCCAGGCCATGGGCTGGTTGGCGGCGTTGCGCGCTTCCACGCGGTAGCGCTGGCCGGCCTGGAAGTTGTCGTAGCGCAGCTCCATGTAGCAGGTCAGGATGGTCGGTTCGGTATTCATGAAACCGCCCCCACCGCCAACCTCGAACTGGTAGCGCAACTCCAGCTCGTGCTTGCCGGGTAACACCTGGTAGTAGCGACCGTCATTCCAGCGCTTGCCGTCCAGCCGGTTCGCCATGAGGACGTCGCTGGGGTCGTGGCGGATGTCGACCCAGGCCATGCGTGGGTCGGGTTCGGGGAGCTTGCCGGCGCAGGCGGTCAGGCTGGCCAGCAGCATCAGGGCCAACAGCGTGCGCATCGTGGGACTCCTGCTGGGGTTGGGGCTTTCAGCATAACCCCATGCCGGAGTTTTCAGACATTGCCGCAGCGACTTTCCCGTGCCTTGGCCACTTCCTGGTTACGCTCGTCGTACAGGCGTGCCCAGGGGCGGAAGCCTATGCCGCCAGCCTGCAACTGATAGCGCTCGCCCGCGGCGAAGTTCGGGTAGGTCAACTTGAGCAGGCAGGTGCGGCGGTAGCTCGAACTGCCCTGGCCAATGTCGGGACCGCCCACCTCGAATTCCAGGCGTATTTCCAGTTCGTGATGACCGGGGCTGACCTGGAAATAGCGAGGGTCGGTCAGGGTCTTGTCGTCCACCCGGCTGGCTTCCATCACTTGGCCTTCCTGCCGCGAAAGGGAGACCCAGGCCTGATTCGGATCATGGCTGGGCATCAGCAGGGCACAGCCGCCGAGACTCAGCAGCAGCAGGGAAGCAAGCAGAGGACGCATGGAAGACTCCAACAGGGATATGGCAGTCGGTGGCTCTGATGCGCTAGTTTCGCGACATGTCGACCACCCTTCTTATCGAATTGCTTGACCGCATCCACCGGCCTCTGGTTCCCCTGCTGGGCGCCTTGCTGCTGAACGGTTGCTCCACCCTGGACTACTACAGCCAGTTGGCCCGCGGGCAACTGGACCTGCTGCGCTCCCGCCAGAGCGTGCAAGCGCTGATCGACGACCCGTCCCAGGACGCCGGGCTGCGTCGACGCCTGGCCGAGGCGCAGGAAGCCCGTGCCTTTGCCAGCGCCAAGCTAGGCCTGCCGGATAACGGCAGCTATCGGGTCTATGCCGATATTCACCGGCCCTACGTCGTCTGGAACCTGTTCGCCACCGAAGAGTTTTCCCTGCAGCCGGAGACCCACTGCTTTCCCATCGCCGGGTGCGTCGCCTATCGCGGCTACTACCAGTTGGGCCGGGCCCGGGGCGCGGCCGCCCTGCTCAGGGAACAGGGACTGGACACCTGGGTTGGAGGCGTCGAGGCCTATTCCACTCTGGGCTGGTTCGACGATCCGATCCTTAACACCATGTTGCGCCGGAACGATGACCGCCTCGCTGCGCTGATCTTCCACGAACTGGCCCACCAGCGGTTGTACGTGCCGGGGGACACCGCCTTCAATGAATCCTTCGCCAGCTTCGTCGAGCGTGAGGGGCTGCGCCAATGGCGCGCCAGCCGTGGCCTGGGGCCCCTGGACGAGGAGGCAGCCGAGCGCCGCGACGCCCTCACGCGACTGGTGCTGGACACTCGCGAGCGGCTGGAAAGCCTCTACGCCCGTGACCTTCCAGCCGAACGGATGCGCCGGGCCAAGGCCGCCGAGTTCGAGCGCCTGCGCCGCGACTACCGGGAAGTGCGTGATCGCCAATGGGGTGGCTCCAGCACTTTTGACACGTGGGTGGAAGGTCCGTTGAACAATGCCAAGCTGCTCCCCTTCGGCCTCTACGACCAGTGGGTGCCGGCCTTCGCCAGGCTGTTCCATGAAGCGGGCGGGAGCTGGCCAGGGTTCTATGAACGGGCGCGGGAGTTGGGGCAGTTGCCCCTGGCGGAACGAGCCCAGGCACTGGAAAGCCTGATGGCAAAGCGCTAGAACTTGCCTGGCTGGCCGTCAGTCGAACGATTAGGACATCTAGGAAAGGGAGTAATCGATGAAGAGAATTGCTGTAGTCCTCATGCTGGGAACGCTGGCGGGTACGGCCTTCGCGGCTCCCAAATCCTGCGAGGAGCTCAAGCAGGAAATCGAAGTGAAGATCCAGGCCGCCGGGGTGACCAGCTATACCTTGGAAATCGTGCCCAACGCCGAAGTGAAGGACCAGAACATGGTGGTCGGCTCCTGTGAGAACGGTACCAAGAAGATCATCTACCAGCGCAATAGTGACTGATCCCCCGGACGGCAGGGGGCCTTTGTAGGAGCGAATTCATTCGCGAAAGGCCGCGCAGCGGCCCCCTGGGAATACCGCAGGGCAGGTCTTCGACCTGCATCGCGATTGAAATCGCTCCCACAGAATGCGACATCGCTCCCCTTCAACCAAACGCCCGTTCCAGCTCCTCCAGGCTGGCGAAGTAGTAGGCCGGCGCTTCCCCCAGCAGCTCCTCGCGGCTGCCGAACCCATACCCCACTCCCGCCCCGTGCAGGCCATTGCGGTGGGCGCCGATCAGGTCGTGCTTGCGGTCGCCGACCATCAGGGTGTCGCTGCGCTCCAGGCTTTCCTCCTCCAGCAGGTGGCGGATCAGCTCGACCTTGTCGGTACGGGTGCCGTCCAGTTCGCTGCCGTAGATGTGCTTGAAGTGCCGGTCGAAGCCGAAGTGTCGTGCGATTTCGCGGGCGAAGACGGTCGGCTTGCTGGTGGCGATGTAGAGGGTGCGGCCCTGCTCGCGCAGGCGTCCAAGCAGCGCGTCGATGCCGTCGAACACGCGGTTCTCGTAGAGCCCGGTGACCTTGAAGCGCTCGCGGTAATGGTTCACCGCTTCCCAGGCGCGGGCTTCGTCGAGGCTGTAGGTCTGCATGAAGCACTGCAGCAGCGGCGGGCCGATGAAATGTTCCAGCCGAGCCAGATCCGGCTCATGGATATCCAGCCTGGCCAGGGCGTACTGCACCGAGCGGGTGATGCCCTCGCGCGGGTCTGTGAGGGTGCCGTCGAGGTCGAAGAGGATGTTCTGGTAGTGCATCTTTGCGGCCTCAGACTCCGTAGCCTTCGGCGATATGCAGATCCTTCAGCTTCACGTAGTTCGCGGCGCTGTAGGTGAAGAAGGCCTTTTCCTTGTCGGAGAGCGCGCGGGCCTGTTTTACCGGGCTGCCGACATAGAGGTAGCCGCTTTCCAGACGCTTGCCCGGCGGCACCAGGCTGCCGGCGCCGAGCACCACGTCGTCCTCGATCACCGCACCGTCCATGACGATGCTGCCCATGCCGATCAGCACCCGGCTGCCCACGCTGCAGCCGTGCAGCAGCGCCTTGTGGCCAATGGTCACGTCGTCGCCGATTTCCAGGGGGTAGCCGTCCGGGTTGAAGGGACCGGAGTGGGTGATGTGCAGCACGCTGCCGTCCTGCACGCTGGTGCGCGCGCCGATGCGGATGCGGTGCATGTCGCCGCGAATGGTCACCAGCGGCCAGACCGAGCTGTCGTCACCCAGTTGGACGTCGCCAATGACCACGGCGGAGGCGTCGACAAAGGCCCGCTTGCCGAGCTGTGGGGTGAGTCCCTGGTAGGTTCTGATCGGGTTCATGGCAATTCCTGAGGCTGCGGAGTGCGCCGATTGTAATTAAGATGGCTGTTATTGACCCAGCAAACCTTGGCGACGGTTCCTTGGCTACACCCCTTTCCGGCACGAGTGTCAATAATCTGGCATAATGCATGGCCGCCTTTGGAAAAGGAGAGCGTTTATGACTACCTTGCGTATCAGATCATCTGCAAGCAGGGCCAAACCTCAAGCGGCAACGGAAACTCGTGAATCCCTCGCAGCTCATGTCGCAGCCTATCTGCGTCGCGGTGGCGAGATTCAGAAGATCGCCAGGGGCATCAGCGGTCTGCCAACGAACGGTTCCTGGCATATGTCCCGAACCAGAAGAAGAAAATGATTTTCGAGGGGGCCTTGCGCCCCCTCTCTCATTCTTGCTGCTCTATCAACCCCACCCAGACGCAACAGGTGAATGCCGTGAGCTCCAGCAATCCCCTCCTGCAGGACTTCGACCTGCCGCCCTACTCCTCGATCCGCCCCGAGCACGTCCAGCCCGCCATCGAGACGGTGCTCGCCGACAACCGCGCCGCCATTGCCGCGCTGCTGGAGCAGCAGGACGGCACCCCGACCTGGCAGGGCCTGGTGCTGGCGCTGGACGAACTGGGCGAGCGCCTGGGCCGTGCCTGGAGCCCGGTGAGCCACCTGAATGCCGTGTGCAACAGCGCCGAGCTGCGCGCCGCTTACGAGGCCTGCCTGCCCAAGCTGTCCGAGTACTGGACCGAACTCGGCCAGAATCGCGAGTTGTTCCAGGTCTACGAGGCCCTGGCCAGCGGCCCCGAAGCCGCAGGTTTCGAGGTGGCGCAGAAGACCATCCTCGAGCACGCCCTGCGTGACTTCCGCCTGTCCGGCATCGACCTGCCGGCCGACCAGCAGGAGCGCTACGGCGAGATCCAGATGAAGCTGTCCGAGCTGGGCAGCCGCTTTTCCAACCAGCTGCTCGACGCCACCCAGGCCTGGACCAAGGAAGTCCATGACGAGGCCGCGTTGGCCGGCCTGACCGACTCGGCCAAGGCGCAGATGAAGCAGGCCGCCGAGGCCAAGGGGTTGGGCGGCTGGCTGATCACCCTGGAATTCCCCAGCTATTACGCGGTGATGACCTACGCCGATGACCGCGCCCTGCGCGAAGAGGTCTACACCGCCTACAGCACCCGCGCCTCCGACCAGGGCCCGAATGCCGGCCAGCACGACAACGGCCCGGTGATGGCCGAGATCCTCGTCCTGCGCCAGGAACTGGCCAGGCTGCTGGGCTTCGCCCACTTCTCCGACCTCAGCCTGGCCACCAAGATGGCCGAGTCCACCGACCAGGTGCTGGGCTTCCTCCGCGACCTCGCCAAGCGCAGCAAGCCCTTCGCCGCCCAAGACCTGGAAGAGCTCAGGGCCTTCGCCGCCGAGCGCGGCGTCGCCGATCTGCAGAGCTGGGACGTGGGTTACTTCAGCGAGAAGCTGCGCGAGCAGCGCTACAGCATTTCCCAGGAAACCCTGCGCGCCTACTTCCCCATCGACAAGGTGCTGTCCGGTCTCTTCGCCATCGTGCAGAAGCTCTACGGCATCGAGATCAGGGAGCTCTCGGGCTTCGATACCTGGCACCCCGACGTGCGCCTGTTCGAGATCAGCGAGAACGGCCAGCACGTCGGCCGCTTCTTCTTCGACCTCTACGCCCGTGCCAACAAGCGCGGCGGCGCCTGGATGGACGGCGCTCGCGACAAGCGCAGATCGACCAGAGGTGAACTGATCAGCCCGGTGGCGAACCTGGTCTGCAACTTCACTCCGGCGGTGGGCGACAAGCCGGCCCTGCTGACCCACGACGAAGTCACCACCCTCTTCCATGAGTTCGGCCACGGCCTGCACCACCTGCTGACCCGTGTCGAGCACGCCGGCGCTTCCGGCATCAACGGCGTGGCCTGGGACGCAGTGGAGCTGCCCAGCCAGTTCATGGAGAACTGGTGCTGGGAGCCTGAAGGCCTGGCACTGATCTCCGGTCACTACCAGACCGGCGAGCCCTTGCCCCAGGACCTGCTGGACAAGATGCTGGCGGCGAAGAACTTCCAGTCCGGCCTGATGATGGTGCGCCAGCTGGAGTTCTCCCTGTTCGACTTCGAACTGCACGCCACCCATGGCGACGGTCGTAGTGTGCTGGACGTGCTGGAAACGATCCGCGATGAAGTGGCGGTGATGCGTCCGCCGGCCTTCAACCGCTTCGCCAACAGCTTCGCACACATCTTTGCCGGCGGTTACGCGGCCGGTTACTACAGCTACAAGTGGGCCGAAGTGCTGTCCGCCGACGCCTTCTCCCGCTTCGAGGAGGAAGGTGTGCTCAACCCGGCGACCGGCCGCGCCTTCCGCGAGGCGATCCTGGCCCGCGGCGGCTCCCAGGAGCCCATGGTGCTGTTCGTCGATTTCCGCGGCCGCGAGCCTTCCATCGATGCCCTGCTGCGCCATAGCGGCCTGACGGAGGACGCGGCATGACCGCCACCAAGAAGCGCTTCATCGCCGGGGCCGTCTGCCCGGCGTGCAGCGAAATGGACAAGATCCAGATGTGGGACGAGGACGGCGTGCCGCACCGTGAGTGCGTGGCCTGCGGCTATGCCGACACCCTCAACGCCCAGGGCCAGTCGATACCCAAGGAGCTGGGTACGCGGGTCAACCAGCCCAAGGCCAAGGCGGCCGATCCGAAGGTCCAGGGGGTGCAGTTCTTCCCCAATCCCAAGTTGAAGAAACCCAGCGAGTGATGTGAAAGCCAAGGAGGGCGTATGTGGCATCTGGTTTGTGGTGATATGGCGGTCGAAGGCGTTATCCGCGTCATAGGTGATGCCGCTGCGCGAGGATTGCGCGTCCTGCGCGATGACCTGGCGGTGGGGTCGCTGGCGGACGTCGAGCGACCGCCCTGTACCGGCCGCGCGCAGTTCTGGCTGGACGTCTGGCCGGACACGGTGACGCCCCGGCCGGACTTCGCTCCTGGGCTGAGCGCCGATGCCGACTGGCTCGCCGGATTGGCGAGCCAGTCGCAGCCGGTCACCGTCTGGCATGGCGACAGTTGTTCCGAACAGCTGCTGCTCGCCAGGGTGGCCGCCGCCCTGGCGCATAGCGAGCTGCCGTTCTGGGAGGTGCCCTGTGGCACGGGCGACAGCAGCGTCCGCAAGCGCCGCGCGGTGGGCATGATCGAGCCCGAGGCTCTGGGCGCCTACTACTTGCCGCGCTTGGTCGACGCCGAGCGCAAACAGCGACTCGCCGCCCAGTGGCGCGCCGCCGTGACCGCCAATGCCGCTATCCGTCGCTGGCGCGATGGCGACTTCCAGGGTGAGGACCACAGCACCGTCGATGCCGTCCTCCTGGCCGCCTGCACGCCCGAATGGCAACCGCTGCCACGGGTGATGGCCGAGGTCATGGCGGGCTGCGATGGATTCTTCGTCACCGATTTCTTCGCCTTCTGGCGCGCCCGCGAACTGGCGGCCCGGGGCTGTGTCGAACTGGCCGGACATGGATGGCAGCATGGCTATGGCGGCCTCAGCGTTCGCCTGACTTGAGGCGAACGGCGCTCCTGCAACCATCCACCTGGAGGTCCCCATGCACGGCCCTGATCCCCGTAATCCGCATCCCATGGCCGGTTTTCCGCAGGTCTGCTTCATCGCCAACACGGTGAACAACCCGCAGATCGAGATCGGTGACTACACCTACTATGACGACCCGGAGGGCGCGGAGCAGTTCGAGCGCAATGTGCTCTATCTCTTTCCCTTCATCGGCGACCGGCTGGTGATCGGCAAGTTCTGCGCCCTGGCGCGGGGGGTGAAGTTCATCATGAACGGCGCCAACCACAAGCTCTCCGGCTTCTCCACCTATCCCTTCCAGATCTTCGGCGGCGGTTGGGAGCATTTCATGCCGGCGCTGGATGAGTTTCCCTACAAGGGCGACACCCTGGTCGGCAATGACGTCTGGATTGGCTACGAGGCGTTGATCATGCCGGGCGTACGCATCGGCGACGGCGCCATCATCTCCTCACGTTCGGTGGTTACCCGCGATGTGCCGCCCTACACCATAGTCGGCGGCAATCCGGCCGAACCGCTGAAGCAACGCTTCCCCGACCAGGTGGTGCAGCGCCTGTTGGCCCTCGCCTGGTGGGACTGGCCAGTGGAGAAGATCAGCCGCCACCTGGCCGCCATCATGGCTGCCGACATCGAGGAACTGGAGCGCTGCGCTGCCCTGGATTGAGCCGCGCCATCCGGCAGAAATTGACCAGGAGCGGAACCATGCCGCATATACTGTATGAATATACAGTTTGCATGGAGTTCTACCCATGGCTGCTCCCCTCCCGCCTCGCGGTCGCGGCACCGCCAGCAATCCCGTCAACCGCTTTGCACCGACCACTTCGGTGGCTTTGGACGATGGCTGGTTCCAGGAGGTTCCGCCCAGCCGCGCCACCGAGGTGCGGCTGGAAACCGCCAAGAGCATCATCACCCGCAACCAGTCGCCGGACCTGCCCTTCGACCGCTCGGTGAACCCCTACCGCGGCTGTGAGCACGGTTGCATCTACTGCTACGCTCGTCCCAGCCATGCCTACTGGGACATGTCGCCGGGGCTGGATTTCGAGACCCGGCTGATCGCCAAGACCAACGCCGTGGCCCTGCTCGAACAGCAACTCTCGAAGCCCGGCTACAGCTGCGCACCGATCAACCTGGGCTCCAACACCGACCCCTACCAGCCCATCGAGCGCGAACATCGCCTCACCCGCCAGACCCTCGAAGTGCTGCTGCGCTACCGCCATCCGGTGACCATAGTCACCAAGGGTTCGCTGGTGCTGCGCGACCTCGACCTGCTCACCCAGCTGGCGGAGCAGAACCTGGTGGCGGTGATGATCAGCCTCACCACCCTCGACGACGAGCTCAAGCGCACCCTGGAACCTCGCGCCGCAGCTCCGTCCGCGCGCTTGCGGGCCATCCGCGTGCTGCGCGAGAACCGTGTGCCGGTGGGCGTTCTCTGCTCGCCGATGATCCCGATGATCAACGACATGGAGCTGGAGAGCCTGCTGGAAGCTGCCCGCGATGCCGGCGCGCGCCAGGCTTCCTATATGCTGTTGCGCCTGCCGCGGGAGGTCGGACCCTTGTTCGAGGAGTGGCTGCAGGCGCACTACCCGCAGCGAGCCGCCCATGTGATGAGCATCATCCGCCAGTGCCGGGGCGGTGAGATCTACGACAGCCGCTTCGGCCATCGCTTCAAGGGCCAGGGCCCCTTCGCCGAGCTGCTGGCCCAGCGCTTCGCCGTGGCCATTCGCAAGCTCGGGCTGAACCGCCGCCGGGACTATGAGCTGGACTGCTCGCGCTTCTGCCCGCCGGGCGGGCAGATGGCTTTGCTCTGAGTTGTGACTCGCCGGGCTGTAACGACAGTCCTGTAGGAAATCAGAAGCCGACAATCAGTGGATAATGTTCGGCAGAAGTACAAATTCCTACGATGACCGAGGTTGGCAGCATGAGCAACGAGCACGACAAGCTAGGCAGTGAAAGTGCGGAAGACGCCCTGCGGAACATAGTCGAGGGTTTCCAGCGGTTCCGCGACGAGGTCTTTCCGCAACAGGAGGCCCTGTTCAAGAAGCTCGCCCACGCACAGAATCCCCGCGCGATGTTCATCACCTGCGCCGACTCGCGCATCGTCCCCGAGCTGATCACCCAGAGCTCTCCGGGCGATCTCTTCGTCACCCGCAACGTCGGTAACGTGGTGCCACCCTACGGCCAGATGAACGGCGGCGTTTCCACCGCCATCGAGTTCGCGGTCATGGCCCTCGGCGTGCACCACATCATCATCTGCGGCCACTCCGATTGCGGCGCGATGAAAGCAGTGCTCGACCCCCAGACCCTGGAGCGCATGCCCACGGTGAAGGCCTGGCTGCGCCATGCCGAAGTGGCCAAGGTCGTGGTCCAGGAGAACTGCGGCTGCGCCAACCACGAAACCCTCGAGGTGCTCACGGAGGAGAACGTGGTGGCCCAGCTCGACCACCTGCGCACCCATCCGTCGGTGGCGGCGCGCCTGGCCAGCGGCCAACTGTTCATCCATGGCTGGGTCTATGACATCGAGACCTGTGGCATCAAGGCCTATGACGCCGTGCAGGGTCGCTTCCGTCCGATCGGCGACGGCCCGCTGCCCATGGCGACGCCGCGGGCCCGCTACCTGCCGGAGTGACACGAAAAGGGCTGCTGGTGCAGCCCTTTTTCCTGGACCCGTACCTGACCGGCTGCGCGAGGTTTCCGGTGCACGCAACGCACCCTACCCGGATTTCAACCCGCCTCGCGCTGGCCCTGGTTCAGTTGCAACTCGACGCCCAGTTGCTGCGACAGGCAGGGCCAGCGCTTCCAGGCTTCCTCCACCTTGGGGTCACGCAACTGCTGGCGGTACGCCTGGGCCGAGGGCAGGCCGAACACCTCTTCGTCCAGGAGGCCCTCCACGGCGAGGTGGACGGCTTCGTCCAACTGGTTGGCAAAGGGTTCGCCGATCAGCTGGTGGGCGATCAGGTTGGCCACCGTGGTATCCAGCGGGATCAGCGGCTGGCCGAAATGCACGATGTAGCGATCGTTGACCTCTTCCACCAGGCGGTGGGCGAGGTAGGCTTCGTCGAGCAGGCCTTCCAGGCCGTTATGCCCCTCCATCAGTGCGGGCGGTTGCAGGAAGAACTGCTCGGCCACCTTCAGCACCGGCTTGATCTGCGCCTCGATGCCCGCCTCACGGGCGACATTGGCGGCGGCATCCAGCACGTCGGGGACTTGTTCCACATAAGCGGCGATGAAACGGGCGAGCACGCCCTGGGCATCCTCTGCCGGCAGGCGAATGGCGGGGTGCAGGCTGGTGACCTGGGCGTCCAGTATCCGGGTCAGTTGGGTGGAAGCGGCTTCGTGCTGGAGGGCGCGCTGGATGAGCTCGCGCAGTGCTGCGGTGTTCATGACTGCTCCTGAAAAGGACATGGCGGTTGCTGGGTGAATGCGGAGGTGAAGAAAAGACCTTAGCTCGCCTTTGAAGGCTGCTAAGACCGGATTGTCATAATTGCGTAGCAGTTATTCGGGCGCGCTATAAAAGCACTTTGCTACCTACCTTATAGCTCACGCCAGCCGTGGCGTTTAGGACAAGGCTTGCGCGCCTTCAGCCATTTTTTGCATCGCGTTGCGCAGCGGAAGTCCCTGTCTATACTCCGACTCGAAAGGCATTACCTGATGGAACCCGACTGTGCACCTGCGTGCCGGGGCCGGCGGTCCGAGTTTGGTAGTCCGGGCAGCCGTTCCCAAGCCGTTGGCCCAGCCGGCGGGATAACAAGAACGAGAAGGGGAACCCGCAATGATGCGACATCCACGAGTCTGGATGGGACTCCTGCTGTGGTCGATTCTCAGCCAGGCGGAGGCTGCCTGGACAGTCAACATGGCGCCTGGGGCAACCGAGGTCAGCCGCACAGTTTTCGATCTGCACATGACCATCTTCTGGATCTGCGTCGTCATCGGCGTACTGGTCTTCGGTGCCATGTTCTGGTCGATGATCATCCATCGCCGCTCCACCGGGCAGAAGCCCGCACATTTCCACGAGAGCACCACCGTGGAAATCCTCTGGACCGTCGTGCCCTTCGTCATCCTCGTGCTGATGGCGGTGCCGGCGACCAAGACGCTGATCGACATCTACGACACGTCCGAATCCGGGCTGGATGTGCAGATCACCGGCTACCAGTGGAAATGGCACTACAAGTACCTGGGTCAGGACGTGGAGTTCTTCAGCAACCTGGCCACGCCAGCCGAGCAGATCCACAACAAGGCGCCCAAGGACGAGCATTACCTGCTGGAAGTCGACCAGCCGCTGGTAGTGCCGGTGGGCACCAAGGTGCGCTTCCTGATCACCGCCGCCGACGTGATCCACTCCTGGTGGGTGCCGGCGCTGGCGGTGAAGAAGGACGCCATCCCCGGCTTCGTCAACGAGTCCTGGACGCGCATCGAGAAGCCCGGCATCTACCGTGGGCAGTGCACCGAGCTGTGCGGCAAGGACCATGGCTTCATGCCCATAGTGGTCGAGGCCAAGTCCCAGGAAGACTTCGCCAAGTGGCTCGCCCAGCGCAAGGAAGAGACCACCAAGCTCAAGGAGCTGACCGACAAAGAGTGGACCCTCGAGGAACTGGTCGCGCGTGGCGACAAGGTCTACCACACCACCTGCGCCGCCTGTCACCAGCCCGAGGGCCAGGGCATGCCGCCGATGTTCCCCGCGCTCAAGGGTTCGAAGATCGCCACCGGTCCCAAGGCCGATCACTTGAACATCGTCTACCACGGCAAGCAGGGCACTGCCATGGCCGCCTTCGGCAAGCAGCTGTCCGAGGTCGATATCGCCGCTGTCGTCACTTATGAACGCAACGCCTGGGGCAACAACACCGGCGACATGGTGACGCCCAAGGAAGTGCTGGCTCTGAAACAGGCGGAAAGCCAATGAAGAAGACACCGGCCTATAGGGAGACTGACATGAGTGCAGTGATCGACCAGGATCATGCCGGGCATGATCACCACCACGGTCCGGCCAAGGGCCTGATGCGCTGGGTGCTGACCACCAACCACAAGGACATCGGCACCATGTACCTGTGGTTCAGCTTCGCCATGTTCCTGCTGGGCGGGTCCATGGCCATGGTGATCCGCGCCGAGCTGTTCCAGCCCGGCCTGCAGATCGTCCAGCCCGAGTTCTTCAACCAGATGACCACCATGCACGGCCTGATCATGGTCTTCGGCGCGGTGATGCCGGCATTCGTCGGCCTGGCCAACTGGATGATCCCGCTGATGGTCGGCGCGCCGGACATGGCGCTGCCACGGATGAACAACTTCAGCTTCTGGCTGTTGCCGGCGGCCTTCGGCCTGCTGGTCAGCACCCTGTTCAGCGCCGGCGGCGGACCGAACTTCGGCTGGACCTTCTACGCGCCGCTATCAACCACCTACGCGCCGGAGAGCGTCACCTACTTCATCTTCGCCATCCACCTGATGGGCATCAGCTCGATCATGGGGGCGATCAACGTGATCTCCACCATCCTCAACCTGCGCGCCCCGGGCATGACCCTGATGAAGATGCCGCTGTTCGTCTGGACCTGGCTGATCACCGCCTTCCTGCTGATCGCGGTGATGCCGGTGCTGGCCGGCTGCGTGACCATGATGCTGATGGACATCCACTTCGGCACCAGCTTCTTCAGCGCCGGCGGCGGCGGTGACCCGGTGCTGTTCCAGCACGTGTTCTGGTTCTTCGGCCATCCCGAGGTGTACATCATGATCCTGCCCGCCTTCGGTGCGGTCAGCTCGATCATCCCGGCCTTCTCGCGCAAGCCGCTGTTCGGCTACACCTCGATGGTCTACGCCACCGCGTCCATCGCCTTCCTCTCCTTCATCGTCTGGGCGCACCACATGTTCACCGTGGGCATCCCGCTGACCGGCGAGCTGTTCTTCATGTTCGCCACCATGCTGATCGCCGTGCCTACCGGGGTGAAGGTGTTCAACTGGGTGACCACCATGTGGGAGGGTTCGCTGACCTTCGAGACGCCCATGCTGTTCGCCGTGGCCTTCGTCATCCTCTTCACCATCGGCGGCTTCTCCGGGCTGATGCTGGCGATCGCCCCGGCGGACTTCCAGTACCACGACACCTACTTCGTGGTGGCGCACTTCCACTACGTGCTGGTGCCCGGCGCCATCTTCGGCATCTTCGCCTCGGCCTACTACTGGCTGCCGAAGTGGACCGGCCACATGTACGACGAGACCCTTGGCAAGCTGCACTTCTGGATGAGCTTCATCGGCATGAACATGGCCTTCTTCCCCATGCACTTCGTGGGGCTGGCGGGCATGCCGCGGCGGATTCCGGACTACAACCTGCAGTTCGCCGACTTCAACATGATCTCGTCCATCGGTGCCTTCACCTTCGGCGCCACCCAGTTCCTCTTCCTGTTCATCGTCATCAAGTGCATCCGCGGCGGCAAGAAAGCCCCGGCCAAGCCCTGGGACGGTGCCGAGGGTCTGGAGTGGACAGTGCCGTCGCCGGCGCCTTACCACACCTTCACCACACCGCCGGAAGTGAAGTGAGATGGACGGGGAAGTGAGCACTCGCCGCCTGATCCAGCGCCTGCTGTTGCTGGTGGTGGCGATGTTCGGCTTCGGCTTCGCCCTGGTGCCGATCTACGACGTGATGTGCCAGGCCTTCGGCATCAACGGCAAGACCACGGGCTCCGCCTACGAAGGGGCCCAGAGCGAAGACCAGCAGCGTCAGGTGCGGGTGCAGTTCCTCGCCACCAACGCGGCGGGGATGAGCTGGGAATTCCGCCCCAAGGCGGATGACCTGGTGGTGCACCCGGGGGCGAGCAACGAGATGCTGTTCGTCGCCTTCAACCCCACCGACAAGCCGATGACCGCCCAGGCGATTCCCAGCGTGGCGCCGTCCAAGGCCGCGGCTTTCTTCCACAAGACCGAATGCTTCTGCTTCACCCAGCAGGTCCTGCAGCCCGGCGAGCGCATCGAGATGCCGGTGCGCTTCATCGTCGATCGCGACCTGCCGGCAGACGTGCATCACCTGACACTCGCTTACACGCTGTTCGATATCACCGCCCGCAAGCCACCAGTCGCCAGGAACGACGGCT
The DNA here is from genome assembly GCF_029871205.1 of Pseudomonas sp. BN417. Taxonomy (GTDB): domain Bacteria; phylum Pseudomonadota; class Gammaproteobacteria; order Pseudomonadales; family Pseudomonadaceae; genus Metapseudomonas. The sequence goes on from NZ_SSOJ01000162.1 coordinate 190,315, forward strand.
GACGGGCCGATAAGGAGAACAACAACGATGGCAAGTCACGAGCAGTATTACGTTCCGGCCCAGAGCAAGTGGCCGATCATCGCCACCATCGCCCTGCTGACCACGGTGTACGGGCTGGGGACCTGGTTCAACGACATGAAGTACGGTCGCCCTGATTCCAACGGGCCGATCATCTTCTTCGTCGGCGGCCTGCTGATCGCCTACATGATGTTCGGCTGGTTCGGCAATGTGATCCGCGAGAGCCGCTCGGGCCTCTACAGCGGGCAGATGGACCGTTCCTTCCGTTGGGGCATGAGCTGGTTCATCTTCTCCGAAGTGATGTTCTTCGCGGCCTTCTTCGGCGCCCTCTTCTATGTGCGCTTCTTCGCCGGGCCCTGGCTCGGTGGTGAAGGCGACAAGGGCGTGGCCAACATGCTCTGGCCCGGCTTCGAGTTCGCCTGGCCGGCGATGAACAACCCCGACGCCAAGTTGTTCCCGCCGCCGAAGGCGATCATCGATCCCTGGCACCTGCCGCTGATCAACACCATCCTGCTGGTGTCCTCCAGCTTCACCGTGACCTTCGCCCACCACGCCCTGCGCAAGAACAAGCGCGGCCCGCTCAAGGCCTGGCTGGCGCTGACCATCCTGCTGGGGGCGACCTTCCTGGGCTTCCAGGCGGAGGAATACATCCACGCCTACAAGGAACTTGGGCTGACCCTGGGGTCGGGCATCTACGGCGCCACTTTCTTCATGCTCACCGGTTTCCACGGTGCCCACGTGACGATGGGGGCGCTGATCCTCACGGTGATGCTGGTGCGCATCCTGCGTGGCCACTTCGACGCCGACCACCACTTCGGTTTCGAGGCGGCGGCCTGGTACTGGCACTTCGTGGACGTGGTCTGGATCGGCCTCTTCACCTTCGTCTATGTTCTTTGAGAGGTACGCGAGAAAGGGCAAGCGGCAAGCTACAAGCAGCAGGAAGGGGAGAACTTGCAGCTTGAGGCTTGCAGCTTTCGACTACCAGGTGACATGGGAAACGAATTGGCCGCTGTAGAAACCCCAGGCGATGAGCGCCAGGGTCAGGGCGGCCAGGATCACACGAACCGTTAGCGCATTGACCACGCGGGAGCTGCGTCCTTCGTCCTTGACCAGGAAGAAAAGGCCGCTGAACAGGCTGACCACCGTGGCAAGCAACATGAGGACGATCGCAGCCTTGAGCATGCGTGACTCCGGGGGAAGGGGGATGTTGTGCAGTATAGCCAGCCCTGTTCAGCCGCACGGACGGCGGCCATGAGCGCCTTCCGGCCGGGCCTCGCCCCGACCCTGGTGGTGCTGGCGCTGCTGCCTGTACTGCTGGGGCTGGGCGTATGGCAGCTCTCCCGTGCCGAAGAGAAGCGCCAGCTGCTGGCCGCCGCCGACGCCCGGCGCATCGCCACCCCCGTCGCTGTCGAGCAGCTCGCCGCCAGCCCCGACCCCGGCTACCTGCGTGTGCGCCTGCACGGCCATTTCGATGCCGGGCACAGCCTGCTACTGGATAGCCGCATCCGCGATGGCAAGGCCGGTGTCGAACTGCTGCAGCCCTTCCAGGACAGCGCCAGCGGCCAGTGGCTGTTGGTCAACCGCGGCTGGCTGCCCTGGCCGGACCGTCGCCTCGCGCCAGCCTTCAGTACCGCGGACGGCGAACTGGATCTGCTGGCCTGGGCCTATGTGCCGCCGGGCGCCGCCTTCGAACTCAAGCACCTGGAAGCATCCGGCTGGCCGCAGCTGGTCAACCAGGTGGACGCCGCTGCCCTCTGGCAACACCTGGGCCGCAACGGCCTGCCCCTGGAGCTGCGCCTGGAGGAAGGCCCGGCGGGCTATCGGACCGACTGGCCGATCGTCGCCATGGGCCCGGAAAAACATATCGGCTACGCCGTGCAGTGGTTCGCCCTGGCGACTGCCCTGCTTGGCCTGTTCATCTACTACGGATTGCGCAAAGGACGGGAGAACGACAATGAACCCAGCACTCGCCATGCCTGAGGCCGCACCGCCGCGCCGCCGCGGGCGCATCCAGCTGCTGCTGATCCTGATGGTGGTGATCGGCCCGATGATGCTCGCCACGGCCATGTACAAGTTCAGCTTCTGGGTGCCAGAGAGCCGCAGCTACCACGGCGCCCTCATCGGCAATGGCCAGACCGTCGTCGACCTCGGCGTGCAGGACGTGGTGCCAGGGGAAACCTGGCAACTGCTGGTCACAGCCCCGGCCGGCTGTGCCGAAGACTGCCAGCAACTGGTCTACGTGGCGCGGCAGATCCATATCGGCCTCGGCCGCGACGCCTCTCGCGCCAACCATGCTCTCGCCGTGACCGAGGTGCCGGCGGACTACGCGGCGAAGCTCCAGCAGGAGTACCCGCAGCTCAAGCGCCTTGGCCTGGATGGCACCGCCTACGGCAAGGCCACCGAGGACCTGAGCGGAGCCCAGTTGTGGATAGTCGACCCCCACGGCAACCTGGTGCTGCGCTACGACGCCACTGCCAAGGGCAAGCAGATCCTCAACGACCTGCGCCACCTGCTGAAGCTTTCCAACATTGGTTGAACGACCCCTTTCCCCGGAAAGGTGAGGAGCGGCTGCTGTGGATAAGTACAAGAACCGTCCCGGATACCGCCTCGCCCTGTTCGCCACCCTGCTGGCCCTGGTGGTGGTGGCGCTGGGCGCCTATACCCGTCTGACCCACGCCGGCCTCGGTTGCCCGGACTGGCCCGGCTGCTACGGCTTCATCGGCGTGCCCCAGAGCGAGACCCAGCTGGCCCACGCCGAGGCCAACTTCCCCCACGCGCCGGTGGAGGCGGAGAAGGGCTGGAACGAGATGGTCCATCGCTATTTCGCCGGCACCCTCGGCCTGCTCATCCTGGGGCTCGCCATGCATGCCCTGCGCCGGCGCGGCCAGGACGGCCAGCCGCTGAAACTGCCGCTGCTGCTGCTGGGCGTGGTCATCGCCCAGGCCGCTTTCGGCATGTGGACCGTGACCCTGCAGCTCTGGCCCCAGGTGGTCACCGCCCACCTGCTCGGCGGCTTCACCACCCTGTCCCTGCTGCTCCTGCTCTGCCTGCGGCTGTCCAACGCCTTTCCTGCCCTGGAACTGCCGGGGCGCCTGCGCCGCTGGGCGGCGCTGGGGCTGGTGCTGGTAATCGTGCAGATCGCCTTGGGCGGCTGGGTCAGCTCCAACTACGCCGCGGTGGCCTGCGTCGACCTGCCCACCTGCCACGGCCAGTGGTGGCCGGCAATGGACTTCGCCAACGGCTTCCACCTGACCCAGCACATCGGGCCGAACTACCTCGGCGGGCAGCTCGACAGCGATGCCCGCACGGCCATCCACATGACCCACCGCCTGGGTGCCCTGGTCGTGGCCCTGGTGCTGCTGATGCTCGCCTGGAATCTGCACAGCGTTGGCCTGTCGCGCCTGGCCGGGCTGCTGCTGGCGGCGCTTTGCCTGCAGGTGGGGCTGGGCATCAGCAACGTGATCTTCCACCTGCCGCTGCCGGTGGCGGTGGCCCATAACGGCGGCGGCGCCCTGCTGCTGCTGGTGCTGGTTTCGGTCAATTACCGGGTGCGCAACCCGGCCCTTCATGTAGGAGCGAGCTCTGCTCGCGAAAGGGGGCACGCCGAAGGTTCGCGAGCAGAGCTCGCTCCTACGGCACTGACCCCACACGGCAAGTAACCGGATCACCAAGGAGTACACGCCATGGCCACTCTGCTCAGCCAAGGACACAGCCAGGCCCACGCAAGCTGGCGCGACTACCTGGAGCTGACCAAGCCCAAGGTGGTGGTGCTGATGCTGATCACCTCGCTGGTGGGCATGTTCCTCGCCACCCGCGCCGGGGTGCCCTGGACGGTGCTGTTGTTCGGCAACCTCGGCATCGGCCTCTGCGCTGGCGCGGCGGCGGCGGTCAACCATGTGGTGGACCGGCGCATCGACTCGATCATGGCGCGCACCCTGAAGCGTCCTGTGGTGAACGGCCGGGTATCGCCCGCAATGGCCCTGGCTTTCGCCCTGGTCCTGGCGGTGGCCGGCCAGGCGCTGTTGCTGGCCTACACCAATGAACTCACCGCCTGGCTGACCCTGGCGTCCCTGGTGGGCTACGCGGTGCTCTACACCGGCTTCCTCAAGCGCGCCACCCCGCAGAACATCGTCATCGGCGGCCTGGCCGGCGCCGCACCGCCGCTGCTCGGCTGGGTGGCGGTCACCGGCCACCTCAGCGCCGAGCCGCTGCTGCTGGTACTGATCATCTTCGCCTGGACCCCGCCGCACTTCTGGGCACTGGCCATCCACCGCAAGGAGGAATACGCCAAGGCCGACATCCCCATGCTGCCGGTGACCCATGGCGAGCACTACACCAAGGTGCACATCCTGCTCTACACCCTGGTGATGTTCGCCGTCAGCCTGCTGCCCTATGCCATCCACATGAGCGGCCTGCTCTACCTGGTCTGCGCCCTGGGCCTGGGTGCGCGCTTCCTGCAGTGGGCCTGGGTGCTGTACCGTGACAGCAAACCGCACGCGGCGATCAGGACCTTCAAGTACTCTATCGCCTACCTCTTCCTGCTGTTCATCGCCCTGCTGGTGGACCATTACCTGTTGTTGACCCTATGACCAGAATCCAGAAAACCGTCTTCATCCTCGTGGCCTTGGTCGCCGTGGTGCTCGGCCTCACCGTGAACCGGGTTCTCAATGGCGAGCGTCACGCCGACCCCACTCAGCTGCTCGACGCCGGCATCGTCCTGCTGCCCCAGAGCCGCACCCTGCCGGCGCTGGAAATGGTCGACCAGAACGGCGCCAAGGTCGCGGTGGACCAGTTCAAGGACAAGTGGAGCCTGGTGTTCTTCGGCTACACCTTCTGCCCGGACATCTGCCCCACCACCCTGGCGCAGATGCGCGAGCTGAAAGGCCTGCTGCCACAGCAGGCGCAGGACAACCTGCGCTTCGTCTTCGTCAGCGTCGACCCGAACCGCGACACGCCGCAGCAGATCAAGCAGTACCTCGGCTACTTCGACCCGACTTTCGTCGGCATCACCGCCGATGAGCCGACCCTGCAGAAGCTGGCCAACGCGGTGAGCATCCCCTTCATTCCGGCCGATACCAGCAAGGAGAACTACACCGTGGACCACAGCGGCAACCTGGTGGTCCTGGGCCCGGATGGCACCCAGCGCGGCTTCATCCGCTCGCCGCTCAACAACCAGAAGCTCAAGGAGCAGCTGCCGGGGCTGGTGGCGCCGAAGAGCTGATGCCGCGCGGGCGTACCCGTAGGTTGGGCTGAGCTACGCGAAGCCCAACGAATCCGGCGCACGGACTTTCGCGAATGAATTCGCTCCCACAGAAACGAATTCCGCACCCATAAAAAAGCCCGCTCGATGAGCGGGCTTTTTTCATTCAAGCGGAGCGATCAGAACGCCGGCACCACGGCGCCCTTGTACTTCTCCTCGATGAACTTCCTCACCTCGGGGCTGTGCAGGGCGGCGGCCAGTTTCTGCATGTCGGCGCTGGACTTGTTGTCCTCGCGGGCCACCAGGATGTTCACGTAGGGCGAGTCGCTGCCTTCGATGGCCAGGGCGTCCTTGGTGGGGTTCAGCTTGGCTTCCAGGGCGTAGTTGGTGTTGATCAGCGCCAGGTCCACCTGGTTCAGCACGCGGGGCAGGGTGGCGGCTTCCAGTTCACGCACCTTGATGCCCTTCGGGTTCTCGGCGATGTCCTTCGGGGTGGCGGTGATGCTGGTGTTGTCCTTCAGCTTGATCACACCGGCCTTGTCCAGCAGCAGCAGGGCGCGGCCGCCGTTGGTGGCGTCGTTGGGGATGACCACCTGGGCGCCTTCGGGCAGTTCGGCCAGGGATTTCACCTTGCTGGAATAGGCGCCGAAGGGCTCGATGTGCACACCAGCCACGGTTACCAGCTTCACCTTGGTCTGACGGGCCTTGTTGAACTCGTCGAGGTAGGGCTGGTGCTGGAAGAAGTTGGCGTCGAGGCGGCCTTCTGCGACCTGGATGTTCGGCTGCACATAGTCGGTGAAGACTTTCACCTGCAGGTCCACGCCTTCTTTCGCCAGTTGCGGCTTGATGAACTCGAGGATCTCGGCGTGGGGCACCGGGGTGGCGGCCACTTTCAGGGTGTCGGCCTGGGCGGAGAGGGCGGTCAGGGCGGCGAAGGCCACCAGCAGTTTCTTCATGAGCGGCTCCTTGTGGGAAGTCATCGGGCCGGCGCGGATGGGCGCAGGCTCCAGGTCATTTACGGGAAAAGTGCACCACCAGCTTGTCGCCGATGGTTTGCAGAATCTGTACGAGCACCAGCAGCAGGATCACTGTGACCACCATCACGTCGGTCTGGAAGCGCTGGTAGCCGAAGCGGATGGCCAGGTCGCCGAGTCCGCCCGCGCCCACCACGCCGGCCATGGCGGTGTAGGACACCAGGGTGATGGCGGTGACGGTGATGGCGGCATAGATGCCCGGTCGTGCTTCCGGCAGCAGGGCGTTGACGATGATCTGCCGGGTGGTGGCGCCCATGGCCTGGGTGGCTTCGAGGATGCCGCGGTCCACTTCGCGCAGTGCGGTTTCCACCAGCCGCGCGAAGAAGGGCGTGGCGCCCACCACCAGCGGCGGGATCGCGCCGGCAACCCCAAGAGACGTGCCGGTGATGAACACGGTAAAGGGAATCATCACGATCAGCAGGATGATGAAGGGCAGCGAGCGCAGCACGTTCACCAGCAGCGACAGCAGCCCGTAGACGGCCTTCTGCTCGAACAGCTGGCGCGGACCGGTGAGGAACAGCAGCACGCCCATTGGCAGGCCGAGGAGCACGGTGAACAGCAGCGAGCCGCCCAGCATCAGCAGGGTGTCGAGGGTGGCGAGCCAGATTTCGTACCAGTCGATATTGGCGAGCAGGGCGTCCATCAGCGCAGGATCTCCAGGTGCACGTCCGCCTCGCGGAAGCAGTTCAGTGCGGCGTCGATATCGCCGCCGGTCAGGGCCAGGGTCAGTTGGCCGTAGGGCGTGTCCTTGATGCGGTCGATACGCCCGGCGAGGATGCTGTAGTCCACCCCGGTCTGGCGCGCCACGGTGCCCAGCAGCGGGGCGTAGGTGGCTTCGCCACGGAAGGTCAGGCGCAGGATGCGGCCGGCGACATGGGCGAAGTCATCGCGCTGTTCGCCTTCGTCGACCTGCTCGTCCTCCAGCACGAAACGCTGGGTGGTGGGGTGCTGCGGGTGCAGGAAGACATCGGCCACCGGGCCCTGCTCGACAATTACCCCGCCATCCATCACCGCGACGCGGTCGCAGACGCGGCGGATCACGTCCATCTCGTGGGTGATGAGGACGATGGTGAGGTTCAGCTCGCGGTTGATCTCGGCCAGCAGCTGCAAAACCTGCGCGGTGGTCTGCGGATCGAGTGCGCTGGTGGCCTCGTCGCAGAGCAGGATCTTCGGCTGGGTGGCCAGGGCGCGGGCGATGCCAACGCGCTGCTTCTGGCCGCCGGAGAGCTGCGCCGGGTACTTCTTGGCATGGTCGCTGAGGCCGACGCGGGCCAGCAGTTCGGCGACGCGGCGGTCGACTTCGGTGCGGGACAGCTCGCCGGCCAGCTTCAGCGGCAGGGCGACGTTGTCGGCGACGGTCTTGGACGACAGCAGGTTGAAGTGCTGGAAGATCATCCCGACGCGCTGGCGGAAACGGCGCAGGCCTTCACTGTCGAGGGCGGTCACATCCTCACCTTCGATGACGATGCGTCCGCCGGAGGGTTCCTCGAGGCGGTTGATCAGGCGCAGCAGGGTGCTCTTGCCGGCGCCCGAATGGCCGATCAGGCCGAAGACTTCGCCGCTCTGGATGGCAAGTTCGGTCGGCTGCAGGGCCGGGATTTCGCGGCCTTCGACGCGGTACGCCTTGTGGACGTGGTGGAATTCGATCACTGCGGAAACCTTGTGGGCTCGTCGTTAGCCGGATCGGCTAAAAACCGGCAAGTTTACCTGCTCGCGTATAGGCGCAGAAAATCTTTCTGGACCTATGGCTATAGCCTCAGGGAATAAGCGACAGACGGACTCTGAGCAGTTTAGCTGCCCGCAGGGAACCGGCCTCAGGACTGTGGAACCAGCTCCACGGGAGCTGTTTCGCTGGCGGCCTGGCGTGCCTTGTCGATGGCGCCGTTCAGGCCCTCGGTCAGGGCCGGTGCCTTGGGCGTAAGGCTGCGGGCATGGCTGAGGGCGGTGGCGGCGCCATTCAGGTCACCTTGCTGCAGGGCGACCTGGCTGCGCTTCAGCCAGGCGTCGGCGAGCTGGCGCTGGTACTGGCCGATGCGGGCGTCCGCGGCGGACTGGCCTTCCAGGGCCCTGAGCTGAATTTCGGCGTCGGCCAGCTGGCCGCCGGCAAGGGCCTGGTCCAGCTGCTGGAAGCTGCTGCGCAGGTCGTCCGCTGGCGCTTGGGCGTCTTGCCGCGCGGTCTGGCAGGCGGCAAGCAGCAGGGAAAGCGCGGCAACGGAAAGGCAACGAGTGGCGAACGGCTTCATTTCGACAGGTCTCTGATTGCGCAAAAAACGCGCGATTCTACACGGCGGCGCCGATAAGGTCGATTCGGCCACCGAATTGGCCTTTCTGGAGGCGTTTTCGAACGTTCATTCGAACAAATACCCCCGTCCTGGCCGCGAACGCTCAGGCGCGGCGCGGCAGGGCAAAGCTGCAGAGGAACAGGCTGGCGGCGGAGACCACGATGGAGGGGCCGGCCGGGGTGTCCTTGAACCAGGACAGCGCCAGGCCGGCGCAGACCGCCACCAGGCCCAGCAGGCTGGCGCCCAGCGCCATCTGCTCCGGGCTGCGGGCGTGACGCTGGGCCGCCGCCGCCGGGATGATCAGCAGGGAGGTGATCAGCAGCACCCCGACTATCTTCATGGCCACGGCGATGACGATGGCGATCAGCAGCATCAGGCCGAGGCGGATGGCCGCCACCGGCAGGCCTTCCACGCGGGCCAGCTCTTCGTGCACGGTGATCGCCAGCAGCGGCCGCCACATCCGGATCAGCACCAGCATCACCAGGGCGCTGCCGCCGAGTATCCAGGCGAGGTCCGTGCGGCTCACCGCCAGCAGGTCGCCGAAGAGGTAGCCCATCAGGTCGATGCGCACTTCGCTCATGAAGCTCAGCACCACCAGTCCGAGGGACAGGGTGCTGTGGGCGAGTATCCCCAGCAGGGTGTCCGAGGCCAGCGGCTGGCGCTGCTGCAGGGTCACCAGCAGCACGGCGAGCAGCACGCAGCCGACCGTCACGGCCAGCGTCGGGCTGACGTCCAGCATCAGGCCGAGGGCCACGCCGAGCAGGGCGGCGTGGGACAGGGTGTCGCCGAAATAGGCCATGCGCCGCCAGACCACGAAGGAGCCGAGGGGGCCGGCCACCAGGGCCAGGGCGAGGCCGGCGAGCAGGGCGTTGAGCAGGAAATCAGCCATGGTTGCAGTCGGGGCCGTGCTTGTGGACGGGAGTGAAACGAGTGCCGCCGGGGAAGGGCGGGTTCTTCACCACCTCGCCATGCAGGTCGTGGGCATGGTCGTGATGGTGGTGGTAGACGGCCAGGCTCTTCGCGTCCTGGCCGAACAGCTCGACGAAGGCCGGGTCGCCGCTGACCTGTTCCGGATGGCCGGAGCAGCAGACGTGGCGGTTCAGGCAGACCACCTGGTCGGTGGTGCTCATCACCAGATGCAGGTCGTGGGAGACCATCAGCACGCCGCAGCCGTGGCGATCGCGCAGGCGGGTGATCAGGCGGTAGAGCTCGGCCTGACCGGCGACGTCGACGCCCTGCACCGGCTCGTCCAGCACCAGCAGCTCGGGCTCGCGCAGCAGGGCGCGGGCCAGCAGCACGCGCTGCAGTTCGCCGCCGGAGATGTTCTGCAGCGGACTGTCGATCACCTGGGTGGCGCCCACTTCGTCCAGGGCCGAGAGCGCCGCCTTGCGGTCCACGCCCGGCACCAGGCGCAGGAAGCGCAGCACGGTGAGCGGCAGGGTGGCGTCCACCTGGAGCTTCTGCGGCATGTAGCCGATATGCAGGCGCGGCTTGCGCCAGACCTCGCCCTGGTCGGGTTTGAGCAGGCCGAGCACGGTGCGTACCAGGGTGGTCTTGCCGGCACCGTTGGGGCCGATCAGGGTGACGATCTCCCCGGCCTTCACCGCCAGGCGCACATCCTGCAGCACCGGTTGGCCGGCGAAATCGACGCCGACGCCTGCGAGGCGGATCAGGTCATCGCTCATGCGGCCACCTGGCAGCTGGCGCAGAGGCCGACGATTTCCACGGTCTGCCCTTCGACGACAAAGCCCACGGACTTGGCGCTCTCGACTATGGCCTGGCTGATGCTCGGCTGTTCCAGCTCGATTGCGGTCTGGCAGTTGCGACAGATGAGGAACTGGCCCTGGTGGGCGATGCCCGGATGGTTGCAGCCGACGAAGGCGTTGAGCGAGGCGATGCGGTGCACCAGGCCGTTCTCGAGGAGGAAGTCGAGGGCACGGTAGACCGTGGGCGGCGCCGCGCGGCGGCCGTCCTCCTCGGTCAGCACGCCGAGGATGTCGTAGGCGCCCAGCGGCTTGTGGCTCTGCCAGACCAGTTCCAGCACGCGCTTGCGCAGGACAGTCAGGCGCAGTCCCTGGCGGCTGCAGATGGCATCGGCCTCGGACAGGGCGTTCGACACGCAATGGGAATGGTCGTGGGGGCGACAGGCCAGAGGGGCTTTTGCGCTGATCGGCTTGAGCATGGCGGCGGCGACGTCTGGAGAAAGAGACGTTATTCTATAACTCTTTTCCCGCCGAGTCTGTGCCGTGCTCCGTCTATTCGTCTCCCTGATCCTCAGCGCCTGTGCCCTGTCGGCCCAGGCCGACGTGCGCCTGCTGACCAGCATCAAGCCGCTGCAACTGATCGCCGCCGCCGTGCAGGATGGCGCTGGCCAGCCCGACGTGCTGCTACCTCCCGGCGCTTCGCCACACCAATACGCGCTGCGTCCCTCCGATGTGCGCCGGGTGCGCGAGGCGGAGCTCTTCTACTGGATTGGCCCCGACCTGGAGGGCTTCCTGCCGCGCGTGCTGCAGGGGCGCGACAAGCCCAACGTGGCCGTGCAGACGCTGCCCGGACTGCAACTGCGTCACTTCGAAGCCGTTCACGACGAGCATGAAGAAGAAGGCCACGATGAACACGAGCACGACCATGACCATCGCCCCGGCTCCCTGGACGCCCACCTCTGGCTGCTGCCGGCCAACGCACGGGTGATCGCCGCGCACATGGCCGTCGACCTGGCCGCTGCCGACCCGGCCAACGCCGTTCGCTACCAGGCCAACCTGAAGGCCTTCGAGGGCCGCCTCGACCAGCTCGACGCGAAGCTCAAGGCGCGCATGGCGGGCGTCGCCGGAAAGCCCTTCTTCGTCTTCCACGAAGCCTTCGACTACTTCGAGGCCGCGTACGGCCTGAGCCATTCCGGCGTGTTCAGCGTGGCCAGCGAAGTGCAGCCCGGCGCCCGCCACGTCGCCGCCATGCGCGACCGGTTGCAGAAAGCGGGCCCCAGCTGCGTATTCAGTGAGCCGCCGGTACGCCCGCGCCTCGCCGAAACGCTGACCGCCGGCCTTTCGGTGCGCATGGCCGAGCTGGATGCGCTGGGGACGAACGCACCGGTTGCGGCCGATGGCTACGAGCATTTGCTGCAGAACCTGGGCGATGGCCTGGCGGGATGCCTGGAAGCGCTCTGAAGCAGGTCGTAGGGTGCGCTGTGCGCACCAATGCCGGCGTCAAGGTTACCGCGCAGTACGCCCAGACTCCGTCTGGTGCGCATGGCGCACCCTACCGTTCTGCGCCATGCCAGCGAGGGACAGCACCCCGCCTGCTAAGGTGAGAGAGGGGCCGCGGGCCGCATTGATGTGGATCAGCGGCCGGCATTCGTGGTCAGACTAGTCTGGACTCTTCATCGAGGGAGGGCAGAGGATGGCCAGGACGGGGGCACCCAAGCAGGTCCAGGGCAACCACGGCATCGCCTTGCAGGCGGCGTCGGAGGACATCTGGGACAGCAAGTACCGCCTCAAGCACAAGGACGGCACGCCGATCGACGTCACCCCGGACGCCACCTGGCAGCGCGTCGCCCGCGCGCTGTCTGGCGTGGAGGCCGACGCCGAGGCCCGCGAGCACTGGTACGAGCGCTTCCTCTGGGCCCTGCGCAACGGCGCGGTGCCGGCCGGGCGGATCATCTCCAACGCCGGCGCCCAGGACTTCAAGCCGGCCACCTCGACCATCAACTGCACCGTCTCCGGCACCATCCTCGACTCCATGGACGACATCCTCGGCAAGGTCCACGAAGCGGGGCTCACCCTCAAGGCCGGTTGCGGTATCGGTTACGAATTCAGCACCCTGCGCCCGCACGGTGCCTACGTTTCCGGCGCCGGTGCGCAGACCAGCGGGCCGCTGTCGTTCATGGATATCTACGACAAGATGTGCTTCACCGTGAGCTCCGCCGGCGGCCGCCGCGGCGCCCAGATGGGCACCTTCGACGTTTGCCACCCGGATGTGCGCGAGTTCATCCGCGCCAAGCGCGAGGACGGTCGCCTGCGCCAGTTCAACCTCAGCCTGCTGGTCAGCGACGCCTTCATGCACGCGGTGGAGAACGATACCGAATGGCCGCTGCTCTACCCGGTGCATCCCAAGGAGCGGGACGAGCTGGATTTCCATGACCCGACCCAGGTGATCTGGCGCGACTGGCCGGTGCACGACGGCTACATAACGCGCGAGGACGGCCTGGTGGCCTGCAAGGTCTACGGCCGCGTCCAGGCCCGGCACCTGTGGGACATGATCATGGTCTCCACCTACGACTTCGCGGAGCCCGGCTTCATCCTCATCGACCGGGTCAACGAGCTGAACAACAACTGGTGGTGCGAGGCGATCCGGGCGACCAATCCCTGTGGCGAACAACCGCTTCCACCCTATGGCTCCTGCCTGCTCGGCTCGATCAACCTGACCGCCTTCGTCGAGGAGCCCTTCGGCGAAGACGCCCATTTCGACTGGGAGCGCTTCCGCTCCGTGGTGCGGGTGTTCACCCGCATGCTCGACAACGTGGTGGAGATCAACGGCCTGCCACTGGAGCGGCAGCGCGAGGAGATCCTCGGCAAGCGCCGCCATGGCATGGGCTTTCTTGGCCTGGGATCGGCCCTGGCGCTGCTGCGACTGCGTTACGGCAGCACCGAGGCCTGCGTGTTCACCGAGGAGGTGGCGCGGGAAATGGCCCTGGCCGGCTGGCAGATGGCCCTGGAGCTGGCTCGGGAGAAAGGCCCGGCGCCGGTGCTGACCCGGGACTACGAGGTGACCGCGGCCATGCTGCGCAAGCGCCCGGAGATGCAGGATGACGGTTACAAGGTCGGCGACCGGGTGCCCGGGCGCATCCTCCACGCCCGCTACTCCCGCTACATGCAGCGCATCGCCGAATACGCGCCGGAGCTGGTGGCCGAGCTGGCCGAGGTGGGCGCGCGCTTCACCCACCACAGCTCCATCGCCCCCACCGGGACCATCAGCCTGAGCCTGGCCAACAACGCCTCCAACGGCATCGAGCCGAGCTACGCCCATCAGTACTCGCGCAACCTGATCCGCCCCGGGCGCAAGACCAAGGAGAAGATCGAGGTGTGCAGCTACGAGCTGCTGGCCTATCGCGCGCTGGTCAACAGCCGGGCGCGGGCGGATGCCGAGCACCCGGCGCAGCGCCTGCCGGACTACTTCGTCAGCGCCGACGATATCAGCCCCGCCGAGCATGTGGACATGCAGGCTGCGGCGCAGAAGTGGATCGATTCCTCCATTTCCAAGACCGCCAACGTGCCCACCGAATTCCCCTTCGAGGGCTTCAAGGACATCTACCTCCACGCCTGGCGCCAGGGGCTCAAGGGTTGCACCACCTTCCGCTTTAACCCGGCGGCTTTTCAGGGCGTGCTGGTGAAGGAGTCGGACCTGGAGAAAACCGTCTACCGCTTCGAGCTGGAGGACGGTACCCAGGTGGAACTGCGCGGTAACGAGGAAGTGGAATACGACGGCGAGGTGCACACCGCCGCCAACCTGTTCGAGGCCCTGAAAGAAGGCTACTACGGCAAGTACTGAACGAGCGGAGGCCGTCATGACCCTGAAGATCGAGAAGAAGATCAAGGGCTTCAGCCTGGTGGACCTGGACCAGGAAAAAGCCCGCAAGGCCGCCGAGGAAGCGGCCTCCGTGGTGACGATGGACGAGACCCTGCAACGTCCAGAAACCCTGGTTGGCGCCACCTACAAGATCAAGTCGCCGCTGTTCGAGCATGCGCTTTACGTGACCATCAACGACATCGTGCTCAACGCCGGCACCGCCTTCGAGCAGCGCCGGCCCTTCGAGATCTTCATCAACTCCAAGGGCATGGAGCACTTCCAGTGGATAGTGGCACTCACCCGCATCATGTCGGCGGTGTTCCGCAAGGGCGGTGACTGCACCTTCCTGGTGGAGGAACTGAAGGCCGTGTTCGACCCGCGCGGCGGCTACCTCAAGCGCGGCGGCGTCTACATGCCGTCGCTGGTGGCCGAGATCGGTGCGGTCCTGGAGCGCCACCTGGTAGCCATCGGCCTGATGGAAGGACAGCAGCTGGACGAGGAGCACAAGCTCTACCTGGCCGAGAAGCGCGCCGCCTACGAAGCCAGCCTGGGCACCTCAACTGCTGAGCCCGGCGAAGGCTTCCCGCCCGGCGCCCAGCTCTGCGGCAAGTGCAATACCCAGGCGGTGGTGCAGATGGACGGCTGCGCCACCTGTCTCAACTGCGGGCATTCCAAGTGTGGGTGAGCCGGAAAAGGCAACGCATGCGTTGCCCCGGCGAACGACCGGCCATGGATGGCCGGGCCGGGGTTGAACTTGGGCAGAGGAGTAACGACAGGGATGTCTGCTCGGACCTGTTGCAAAGCGCAATCATTGTGGGGGCGAATTCATTCGCCAAGCAGGCCGAAGGTCTGCCCCTGGAGGTACAAGGGGCAGCTGCGCTGCCCTTGGCGAATGAATTCGCCCCTACAGAAAGCGGATCCGCCCTGGGCTCAGAGCGCGAACGGCAACGCCACCTCGATCTTCTGCCTGTGCGCCAGCCTGGTCTGGAACACACCCGGATCGTGGATCAGCACGTCCTGCCCGGCGAAGGCATTGGCGGCGATCAGTCGTGACAGCCAGAAGCGCACGCAGGCGATGCGCAGGGCGGTGGGCCAGAGTTCGGCTTCGGCGGCGGTGAACGGGCGCAGCGCGGCATAGGCGCCGAGCAGCGCGCGGGCGAGGTGGGCGTCGAGGCGGCCCTCTTCGTCCGAGCACCAATCGTTCAGGCAGATGGCCAGGTCGTAGAGCATTGGGCCGGAGCAGGCGTTGTAGAAGTCGATGACCCCAGCCAGGTGGGTGCCGTCGAACAGCACGTTGTCCTTGAACAGGTCAGCGTGCAGGTTGGCGCGCGGCAGGGCGAGGAAGCGCGCCTTGAGCTCGCCGATCTCCTTCAGTGCATCGCGCAGCAGCGGGAGCGCGTCATGGTCAAGCTGCAGGGCCAGGGAGGGGCCCTCGTCGAGCATCCAGTCCAGGCCGCGGTCACTCCTGCGCTCCAGTACCTGGTCGCGGGTGGCCAGGTGCAGGCGCGCCAGCAGGGCGCCGACCTCGGCACAGTGGTGGGCATTGGGTTCGCGCACATGCTTGCCCGGCAGGCGTGGCTGCAACAGGGCCGGCTTCTCCGCCAGCTCGCGCAATGCCTCGCCGCCTTCCGTGCGCAGGGCGTAGGGCACCGGCAGGCCGGCGTCGTGGAGCACATCGAGCAGTTCGATGAAGAACGGCAGGTCGTGGCTGGGACCGCGCTCCACCAGGGTCAGTACGTATTCACCCTGTTCCAGGCTGACGAAGAAGTTGCTGTTCTCGGAGCCTTCGGCAATGCCCTGGAAATCCTTCAGCCGGCCCAGCCCGTAGGGGGCGAGGAAGGCTTCCAGTTCCGGACGTTCGAGTGGGGTGAATACGGACATTGGGCTACCTTGTTACGGGGTTTTTCGTGTGTGCTACCAGCTGAAGATTTCCCAGGCCGGGATCAGCATGTCGGGGTTGTCCGAGCGGACGTAATTGCTATCGCCATCGGCGCGGACCAGGAAGTACGGCTTGCCGTTCTTCGGGGTGACCTTGATGGCGTAGAGGAAACCGTTGACGCGGTATTCCTGGATGGTCTTGTCGCCCTCCTGGCGGATGGTGACGTCCGGTTCCGCGGACGGCTCGTCGGCGGCGAACGTGGCGACTGGGGCTACTGCCAGCAGGCTGGCGAGCAAAAGGCGGTTCAGTGCGCGCATGGTAACCTTGTCCCTTCTCGTCAATGATCGGTCCATTCTACTTCGGGTCCGGTGAATAAAGGTTGATTTCACGCATGAGCCAAGCCCCTCTCGTCCTGGTGGACGGATCCTCCTATCTGTATCGCGCCTTCCATGCCCTGCCGCCCCTGACCACCTCGGCCGGCCTGCCCACCGGCGCGGTGAAAGGCGTGCTGAACATGCTGAAAAGCCTGCGCCGGCAGTATCCGGACAGCCCGTTCGCGGTGGTCTTCGATGCCAAGGGCGGCACCTTCCGCGACGAGATGTTCGCCGAGTACAAGGCCAATCGCCCGTCGATGCCGGATGAGCTGCGGGTGCAGGTTGAGCCGCTGCACGCCAGTGTGCGTGCCCTCGGCCTGCCGCTCCTGTGCGTGGAGGGTGTGGAAGCCGACGACGTGATCGGCACCCTGGCCCGGCAGAGCGCGGCGGGCGGCCGCCCGGTGGTGATTTCCACCGGCGACAAGGACATGGCGCAACTGGTCGACGGGCACATTACGCTGGTCAACACCATGACCGGTAGCACGCTGGATGTGGATGGCGTGAAGGAGAAATTCGGTGTCGGTCCTGAACTCATCATCGACTACCTGGCGCTGATGGGTGACAAGGTCGACAACATTCCCGGCGTGCCCGGCGTCGGTGAGAAGACCGCCCTCGGCCTGCTGCAGGGGGTCGGCGGCGGCCTCGACGTGCTCTATTCCAGCCTGGCCAAGGTGCCCGAATTGCCGATCCGCGGCGCCAAGGGCCTGCCGGCCAAGCTCGAAGAGCACAAGGACATGGCCTACCTGTCCTACAAGCTCGCCACCATCAAGTGCGACGTCGAACTGAACGTCGAGATCGACGCCCTGCACCCCGGCGAGCCGGACCGCGAGGCCCTGGCCGAGCTGTACCGCACCCTGGAATTCAAGACCTGGCTGGACGACCTGCAGCGCCAAGCGAAATCCAGCGGCGAAGAGCCGGCCCCTGCCGAAGCTCCGGCCGCCGAGGCCGAGGCCCGCTACGAAACCGTGCTGGAGCAGGCGCAGTTCGATGCCTGGCTGAAGAAGCTGGAAGCCGCGCCGCTGTTCGCCTTCGATACCGAGACCACCAGCCTCGACGCGCAGCAGGCGCAGGTGGTGGGTGTGTCCTTCGCGGTTGAGGCTGGCGAGGCCGCCTATGTGCCCCTGGCCCATAGCTACATGGGCGTGCCCCAGCAACTGGACCGCGACGCCGTGCTCCAGGCCCTCAAGCCGCTGCTGGAAGACCCGGCCAAGCCCAAGGTGGGCCAGCACGCCAAATACGACATGAACGTCCTGGCCAATGCCTCGACACCCATCGCCGTGCAGGGCATCACCTTCGACACCATGCTCGAGTCCTATGTGCTGGACGCCACCGCCACCCGTCACGACATGGACAGCCTGGCCCTCAAGTACCTGGGGCACAGCACCATTCGCTTCGAGGACATCGCCGGGAAAGGCGCCAAGCAGCTGACCTTCGACCAGATCGCCATCGAGCAGGCCGGCCCCTACGCGGCGGAAGACGCCGACGTGACCCTGCGCCTGCACCAGACCCTCTGGCAGAAGCTGGAGGCGATCCCGTCCCTGGCCAAGGTGCTGCGCGAAATCGAGATGCCCCTGGTGCCGGTGCTGGCGCGCATCGAACGCAACGGCGCCTATGTCGACGCCAAGCTACTGGGCCAGCAGAGCCTGGAACTGGGCAGCAAGATGGTCGAGCTCGAGCGCCAGGCCTATGACCTCGCCGGGCAGGAGTTCAACCTCGGCTCGCCCAAGCAGTTGGGCGCCATCCTCTACGAGAAGCTGGGTCTGCCGGTGCTGGCCAAGACCGCGACCGGACAGCCCTCCACCGCGGAGAACGTGCTCGCCGACCTCGCCGAGCAGGACTTCGAGCTGCCCAAGGTGATCATGCAGTACCGCTCCCTGAGCAAGCTCAAGAGTACCTACACCGATCGCCTGCCGGAGCAGATCAACCCGCGCACCGGGCGCATCCACACCTCCTACCACCAGGCGGTGGCGGCTACCGGGCGACTGTCGTCCACCGACCCGAACCTGCAGAACATCCCGATCCGCACCGCCGAGGGCCGGCGCATCCGCCAGGCCTTCGTCGCGCCCAAGGGCTACAAGCTGCTGGCGGCCGACTACTCGCAGATCGAGCTGCGCATCATGGCCCACCTGGCCAAGGACGAAGGCCTGCTGGACGCCTTCCGGCACGACCGCGACGTGCACCGGGCCACCGCGTCCGAGGTGTTCGGCGTGCAGCTGGAGGAAGTCAGCAACAACCAGCGGCGCAGCGCCAAGGCGATCAACTTCGGCCTGATCTATGGCATGAGCGCCTTCGGCCTGGCCAAGCAGATCGGCGTCGAGCGCAAGGAAGCCCAGGCCTATATCGACCGCTACTTCGCCCGCTACCCCGGCGTGCTGGCCTATATGGAATCCACCCGCGCCAAGGCCGCCGAGCAGGGCTTCGTCGAAACCCTGTTCGGCCGCCGCCTGTACCTGCCGGAAATCCACTCGAAGAACCAGGCCATGCGCAAGGGCGCCGAGCGCACGGCGATCAACGCGCCCATGCAGGGCACTGCGGCGGACATCATGAAGCGTGCGATGGTGGCGGTGGACGACTGGCTGCAGGTCAGCGGGCTGGACGCCAAGGTCATCCTCCAGGTGCACGACGAACTGGTCCTGGAGGTGCGCGAGGACCTGGTGGAGCAGGTCGGCGAGCAGATTCGCCCGCTGATGAGCGGCGCCGCCGAGCTGGACGTGCCGCTGGTGGTGGAGGTTGGCGTGGGCGACAACTGGGACGAGGCGCACTGAGTGCGCCCTTCCTGGCGGGGTCTGTTTCATGGCTGAAACAGATTTAAATGCATAAATGGAATAAGCGGGCTGCTACTGATAACTAACTTTTTGAAAATTTATCTGAACTTTCTGCGAAACAGGGGAGTCACACAACTGAATGGCTGGTGAAGCCTTTCGATGCTCCTTTTGCTGTGTTTAGTGTTGGCAGATATCTGAACCCCGCCCTAGCGGTTCAGACTTAAACCCCGAACTTCCCCCTCCCCATACGAAGTCCGGGGTTTTTTTTGCCTGGAATTCAGGCTTCTTCCGGTTCTTCCGGCTGGTCCAGCTGCAACCATTGCGCGAGCACCGCGTGGGCTTCCTCGATGCCCTGGCGCTTGGGCGCCGAGAACAACTGGATGCTCACGTCTTCGCCCCAACCCTTGCGGATTTCCTGGCGCACCTTGAGCAGCGCGTTCTTCGCCGCGCCGAAGGCCAGCTTGTCGGCCTTGGTCAGGAGGATATGCAGCGGCATGCCGCCGGCGCTGGACCAGTCCAGCATCAGGCGGTCGAAGTCGGTCAGCGGGTGACGGATATCCATCATCAGCACCAGGCCCACCAGGCTTTCGCGGCTACTGAGGTAGGCCTCCAGGTGATGCTGCCAGTGCTGCTTGAGCGGGATCGGCACCTTGGCGTAGCCGTAGCCCGGCAGGTCGACCAGGCGGCGTTCTTCGTCCAGGGAGAAGAAGTTCAGCAGCTGGGTGCGCCCCGGAGTCTTCGAGGTGCGTGCCAGGTTGGCGTGGGTCAGGGTATTCAGCGCGCTCGACTTGCCGGCGTTGGAACGCCCGGCGAAAGCCACTTCCAGGCCGGCATCCGGCGGGCACTGGTCGACCTTGGCGGCACTGATGAGGAAGCGGGCCTGTTGGCACAGGCCGAGGATCGGATTCTTGAGTGACATGCGGTGTCCAGGGGTGCGACGCGGTGTCGCAGGGGGCGGTTTCGTTTCCGTTTAAGCATCGCCAGTATATAATGCCGCAGATTTAGTGTGCGCTTTATCCCCCAGGGTCTAGTGTCCACGGCAGTGACCGACGCACCGAAGAACGCGCGGCAGTGCCCTTCCGATGAGGTTGATAATGAAGAAATTGTTGCTCGTCGCTAGCCTTGCGGCGGTGTCCTTCGTTGCGCAAGCAGCCCAGGATCCGGAAGCGGTTTTCAACCGGGCCTGCGGTGCCTGCCACTCGGGCCAGCTGCCGATGGCGCCGAAGAAAGGCGACACGGCTGCCTGGGAACCGCGCCTGGCCAAGGGCATGGACACTCTGGTGCAGAGCGTCACCAACGGTTTGAACGCCATGCCGCCGAAAGGCCTGTGCATGGATTGCAGTGCCGAGGACTATCAAGCGGTCATCCAGTGGATGAGCAAATAAAGTAGCCCGGTACATAACACCTTTACCCTTTAGCCGTAGTTGGATTAGCTGATGAACAAAGTAATCGTGAGTCTGCTGTTGACCCTGGGCATCACCGGCATGGCCCACGCCGCCGGCGACGCCAAGGCTGGCCAGGCCAAAGCCGCAGTATGCGGTGCCTGCCACGGTCCGGATGGCAACAGTGCCGCCCCGAACTTCCCGAAACTGGCTGGTCAGGGCGAACGCTACCTGCTCAAGCAGATGAAGGACATCAAGGCCGGTAACCGCACTGTGCTGGAAATGACCGGTCTGCTGAACAACGTCAGCGACCAGGACATGGCCGATATCGCCGCCTACTTCTCCAGCCAGAAGGGCAGCGTCGGCGCCGCCGACCCGAAAGTGGTCGCCCGTGGCGAGGCACTGTTCCGCGGCGGCAAACTGGAGCAGGGCATGCCCGCCTGCACCGGCTGCCACGCGCCCGATGGTTCCGGCAACGCAGCTGCCGGCTTCCCGCACCTGGGCGGCCAGCATTCCCAGTACGTGGCCAAGCAGCTGACCGATTTCCGCGAAGGCAACCGCACCAACGATGGCGACAGCATGATCATGCGTGGCATCGCGGCCAAGCTGAGCAACAAAGACATCGAAGCGGTTTCCAGCTACATCCAGGGCCTGCACTGAGGTCCGTTGTCCGGAAGCTGAACAAGGGTGGCCCAGGCCACCCTTTTTCGTTCCCAGGCCCGCTACAATGGCCGGAACCCGCCGCACCGCCGCAGGTCGAATCATCGCCCTCGTGGCCCTATTTCCCGTCAAGGAGTGAAGCATGCGTAACCTGATACTTTCCGCCGTTCTCGCCGGTGCCAGCCTGTTGGGCATGGGCGCCGTCCAGGCTGAAGACATCGAGGCCGGCAAGCAGTACGTCGAGCTGAGCAGCCCGGTTCCGGTGTCCGTCCCCGGCAAGATCGAGGTGGTGGAGCTGTTCTGGTACGGCTGCCCGCATTGCTACCAGTTCGAACCGACCCTGAACCCCTGGGCGGAGAAGCTGCCGGCCGACGTCAACTTCGTGCGTATCCCGGCCATGTTCGGCGGTCTGTGGAACGTCCACGGCCAGCTGTTCATCGCCCTCGAGAGCATGAAGGTCGAGCACCAGGTGCACAAAGCCGTGTTCGATGCCATCCACAAGGATGGCAAGAAGCTCGCGACCCCGGATGAAATGGCCGAGTTCCTCGCCACCCAGGGCGTGGACAAGGATGCCTTCCTCAAGGCCTACAACTCCTTCGGCGTGAAGAGCCAGATGGAAAAAGCCAAGAAGCTGGCCATGGCCTACCAGATCACTGGCGTGCCGACCCTGGTGGTCAACGGCAAGTACCGCTTCGACATCAGCTCCTCGGGTGGCCCGGAGCAGACCCTCAAGGTCGCCGAGCACCTGATCGACAAGGAGCGCGCCGCGCAGTAAGCGGCGCATTCGCCCGATGCTGCGACGCTGGGTGAGTGAGCGGGCGGCGAGCCTGTGCGATGCACAGGTCAACCCCCATTGCGACAGGGGTAGCCTGCCCGCCGACGGTCGCCTGCGCCTGCTCAGCTTCAACATCCAGGTCGGCATCAGTACCGAGCGTTACCGCCACTACCTGACCCGTGGCTGGCAGCACCTGCTGCCGCACACGGGCCGCGCCGTAAACCTCCAGCGCATCGGCGACCTGCTCGGCGACTACGACCTCGTCGCCCTGCAGGAGGTCGACGGCGGCAGCCTCCGCTCCGGCTTCATCAATCAGGTCGAGCACCTCGCCCAACTGGGCGACTTCCCGTACTGGTACCAGCAACTCAACCGCAACCTCGGGCGCCTCGCCCAGCACAGCAACGGCCTGCTCAGCCGCCTGCAGCCCAACCTGCTGGAAGACCATCCCCTGCCCGGCCCGCCGGGCCGCGGGGCTATCCTGATGCGCTTCGGCAAGGGGCGCGAAGCGCTGGCCGTGGTGATGATGCACCTCTCCCTCGGCGCCCGTACCCGCACCCGGCAGCTGGCCTATATCCGCGAGCTGGTGGGCAATTACCGCCACCTGGTGCTGATGGGCGACATGAACACCCACGCCAACGACCTGCTGGAGCACTCGCCGCTTCGAGACCTCGGTCTGCTGGCGCCCCAGGTCGAGGCCACCTTCCCCAGCTGGCGGCCGCAGCGCTGCCTGGACCACATCCTGCTCAGCCCGAGCCTGACCCTGGAGCGGGTCGCGGTGCTCAGCCAGCCGATTTCCGATCACCTGCCGGTGGCGGTGGATATCCGCCTGCCCGACGAGCTGCGGACCGACCTGCCCCTGGCGCTGAGCGAATCCGAGCGCGGAACCCCTGCATGAGCGACGACCCCCAGCGTTGGAAGGCCAAGTACCTGGAAAGCCTCGAGCAGCACGAGGCGCTCGAGAAACGCTGGGACGCCCGCCTCGATCTGCTTCGGCGTGGCCTGGTGCGAAGCTCCCTGGCGGCCGAAGGCTCCGACAAGGCTGTCGACCAGTGCATGCAGGAGCTGCGCGAGATCATTCGCGGCGAGCAGATGGATGCCGGCCTCTCGGCACTGATTCCGCGCCTGGAGAAGGCAGTGTTGGATTCCGAGCAGCGCCGCCAGCAGCGCGTGGAGCAGAGCGTCAGCGCCCTCACCAGCTTCGCCAGCCGCCTGCTCGACCTGGATCTGCCGCGGGACGTGCGCAAGGGCCTCAAGCAGTTCGCCAGGCGCATCGATGAGCGTGTCCGCCAGCCCCGTGAATTGCCGGCCCTGCTGGCCGAGCTCGGCATGCTCCAGGGTCAGGCCCTGCAGGCCCTCGCCAGCGAAGTAACGGCTGTCGCCAGGCCCGGGTTGCTGCAGCGGCTGTTCGGCGGTCGGGACGAACGTCTCGGAGAAGTCGAACCTGTTCCGGCCCCACTCCCTGCTCCCTCCCCCGCCCCTGCTGCGACGATTGCGGCGCAAGCCGAGGCGGTTCCGCTGGCACCGGCCGAAGCAGAACTGATCATCGTTGCCGAGCCCGAGCCCGAGCCCGAGCCCGAGCCCGAGCCCGAGCTGGCGCACGCCTCTGGGGCCGAACCGGTCCCGCCGGCCAGCAGCGCTCTCGACAGCCTGCCCCTGGCGGCCTCCCTGATCACTGGCGAAGGCGACCCCGCCTACGCCCTGCCTGCGATGCCCGAGCCCGGCTACAGCGCGGTGGCGCCCCATGTGGCCGACAGCCTCCGCTCATTGCTCGATGAACTGGACCTGCCCGAATTCCACCAACCCCAGGCAGATGACCTGCGCCAGCGTCTGGTCGGCGGGCTCAACTGGTACGAACTGGTGCCGGTGCTGGACGACCTGGGCGTGCTGGTGCTGGCGGTGACCGACAACGGCCAACGCGAGTTCGCCGGCTACCTCAAGCAGCTCAACCAGCGTCTGGCGCTGTTCCTCGAACACCTCAGCGCCACCCAGGAGGGTTATGCCGAGTCGGTGCATTGCGCCCGCACCCTGGGCGACCAGCTGCGCGAGCAGGTCAGCGGGCTGCAGGCCAGCGTGCAGGAGGCCACCGACCTCGACCATCTCAAGCAGAACCTGGAACAGCACCTCGACGGCCTGCTAGACACCATGAACCGCTACCAGCACCAGCGTTCGGCTCGCGAGCAGGAGGTAAGCGAGCGGCTGCAGGCGCTGATGGCGCGGGTGGTAGCCATGGAAGAGGAAGCCAAGGGCTTCCACGAGAACCTCGAAGCCCAGCGCCAGAAGGCCCTGCAGGATCCCCTCACGGGGCTGCCCAATCGAGCTGCCTGGAACGAGCGTCTGGCGATCGAAGTGGCCCGGCAGCAGCGTTATGGTGGGGAGCTGTTGCTGGCGGTGATCGATATCGACCACTTCAAGCGGGTCAACGACGGCTACGGCCATCTGGCCGGCGACAAGGTGCTGAAGATCATCGCCGGCGAACTCGGCCGGCGCCTGCGCAAGACCGATTTCATCGCCCGCTTCGGCGGCGAGGAGTTCGTCCTGCTGCTGCCGTCCACGCCGCCAGAGGGCGGTCAGCAATTGCTGGAAAGCCTGCGCGCCGCCATCGCGGCCTGTCCCTTCCACTTCAGGGGGGAGCGGGTCTCGATCACGCTCTCCGCCGGCCTGGCCGCGCTGAAGGCCGGCGAGCCCGCCGACGCTGCCTTCCAGCGTGCCGACCAGGCGCTCTACCGGGCCAAGCACCAGGGCCGCGACCGGATCGAGCTGGCGCCAGCCCAGCTGTCAACGGGGCCGGCCGAAGCCGATCCACAGGGCATCCCGCAGCCAGGTTGAAGCGGATCAGGCCGCGCTCGGGATGTAGGGCTTCCAGTTGTCCGGGATATGTTCCAGTCGTGGGTAATCCAGGCCGGCGAACTGCGGTTCGCTGAGCATGAAGGGCGTGTGCCGCTGCTCCACCGGCAACCCGCGCAGCTCCGGTAGCCAGAGGCTGACGTAGGCGGCGTCCGGATCGTACTGGCGGGCCTGGCGCAGGGCGTTGAAGGCGCGTGCGCGACGCGGGTCGCTGGCCACCCCGGCGAGGTAGGCCCAATTGCCCCAGTTGCTCGCCGGGTCGTAGTCCAGCAGGTGCTCCTCGAACCAGGCCGCGCCATAGCGCCAGTCCTGCTGCAGGTCGTTCACCAGGTAGCTCGCCACTACCTGGCGGCCGCGGCTGGACATCCAGCCGGTCATCACCAGCTCGCGCATGTTGGCGTCCACCAGCGGCATCCCGGTACGCCCGTTGCACCAGCGCAGGTAGCGTTCGTCGAGGTTGCGCGGCGCCCTTGCGGTGGCCTTCAGACCGTCTGCGCGAAACAGCGCACCGCCGTAGCGCAGCAGGGTCCAGCGGAAGAACTCGCGCCAGAGCAGCTCCATCCACAGCAGCTGGATGGACTCGCTGCGGCCGTGTTGCGCCTCCAGCCGGTGCAGCTCGGCGGCGACCCGGCGCGGCGACAGGCTGCCATTGGCCAGCCAGGGCGAAAGCTTGGAAGAGTACTCGCTGCCGATCAGGCCGTTGCGGCTGTCCTGGTACTGATGCACACCCTGGGATTCCCAGAGATAGTCACGCATCCGCGCCAGGGCCGCAGGCTCGCCGCCGGAAAAGGGAAAGGCGGTGGCCGGTACCCCCAGGGGCTCGCCGAAGCCCAGGCGGGACAAGGTCGGCAATGGCTCCATCAGGCTGGCCGCGCCGCTCGGCAGCGGGGGCAAGGCATAGGACATGGCGCGAGGCTGGAAGACGTTGGGGCGTTCCTCCAGCAGGGCGCGGAACTGGTTGAAGACCGAAGGCAGATCGTTCAGCGGCGTGGGTAGCTCCTCTTCGCGCAGCAGGCTGTTGCCCGGCAGCTCGGACAGTGGCACCCCCAGGCCATGGCGCACCCGGCGGATCTCGGCGCGCTCATACGGCGCCACCTCTTCCAGGGTCAGCACCTCGTCCAGGCCCAGATGCTCCACCAGGGTGGGGATCACCCGTTCGGCCTGGCCCTGCACCACCAGCAGGCGCGAGCCATGGTGGCGCAGGCCGGCGTCAAGGGCGGCGAGGCTTTCCAGCAGGAAGCGCGCGCGATGCACGCCCAGCCGGCGCGGGCCGAGGGGCGAAGGCCGGAGCATTGCCGGGTCGAAGACATACAAGGGCAGCAGGCGATCCGCCTGCAGTGCCGCCTGCAGCGCCGGGTGGTCATCGAGTCTGAGGTCCTGCTTCAACCAAAGCAGCGCGCGGCGCATATAGGTGTCCCTCGGCTAGGGTATCCCTTACCTACAACATTAACTGCAGGCTGAAAACTCCACGTCGCCGTTCATCCCGGCTTGTAGGCCCCATGTCCGATTGCGTGCTGGCCCCGCGCAATCAGGCGCCGCGTATAATCCGCGCCCTTTTCCCGCCGGGCAGCCCTGGGAAGAATCCGTAACAGGTTCGCCGCCGGGCTTTGGGCCTTTGCGCAGACGCCAGCGCCACCGGCCATTACACTTTCGCCCATTGGTTGAGGGGAGCCCCCATGGAAATCCTAGGCATCGCCGTTCTGATCTTTCTGGTCACCGACCCGTTCGGCAACATCGCCATCTTCATCGCCGCCCTCAAGGGCGTCGCCCCCGAGCGGCGCCTGCGGGTAGCCCTGCGCGAGCTGCTGTTCGCCCTGGCGCTGCTGATGCTGTTCCTCACCTTCGGCGACAAGATCCTCAGCGGCCTCGGCCTGTCCCGCGAGTCCATCGCCATCGCCGGCGGCATCATCCTCTTCATCATCGCCCTGCGGCTGATCTTCCCGCGGCCGGAGGGCGTGCTCGGCGACCTGCCCGGCGGCGAGCCGATGCTGGTGCCCCTGGCCACCCCGGCGGTGGCCGGCCCTTCGGCCCTGGCGGTGCTGATGACCCTGCGCAATACCCACCAGGGCGCGCTCTGGGAGCTGTATGTAGCGGTACTGCTGGCCTGGGCCTGCACCGCCCTGATCCTGCTGCAGGCCGCCTTCCTGCAGCGCTTCCTCGGCGACCGTGGCCTGATGGCGGTCGAGCGCCTGACCGGCATGCTGCTGATCATGCTCAGCATCGACATGCTGCTCGATAACCTGCAAAGCATCCTCCACCTGAACCCATGAAGACCCTATTCCTCAGCCTCGCCCTGCTTGTGCTCGCCGGCTGCGCCGGTGGGCTGCGCATCGACGACAGCCACACCTCGGTGAGCCAGAGCAGCCGCGTGCAATACGTGGTGCTGCACTACACCTCCACCGACATGGACAGCTCCCTGCGCGTGCTGACCCGCGACGGCGTCAGCAGCCACTACCTGATCGGCGACCACCCGGCGAAGATCTACCGCCTGGTGGACGAGAGCCGCCGTGCCTGGCATGCCGGGGAAAGCGAATGGCAGGGCCGCACCTGGCTGAATGCCAGCACCCTCGGTATCGAGCTGGTCAACGAGGGTTATCGGGAAACCGCCTACGGCCGGTCCTACCAGCCGTTCAGCGACGAGCAGATCGACGCCCTGATCCTGCTGCTCAAGGACATCGTCCTGCGCCATAGCCTGCCGCCCGGTAGCATCATCGGCCACAGCGACATCGCCCCCCAACGCAAGGTCGATCCGGGCCCGCTCTTCCCCTGGAAGCGCCTCGCCGACGCGGGCCTGGTCCCCTGGCCGGACGCCCGCGCGGTAGCCCGCGAGCAGGCGCGCTTCGCCTTGGCCCTGCCCACCATCGGCTGGTTCCAGCAGCAGCTGGCGCGCCAGGGTTACACCACCCCGCAAACGGGCGTGCTGGACAAGGCCACGCGCAACGTCATCGCCGCCTTCCAGATGAAGTACCGCCAGCGCCTCTACGATGGCCAGCCGGACGCCGAAACCGCCGCCCTGCTGCTGGTGCTGAACGGGATGCGGCACTGAAGATCGAGACCCGAACCTGCCCGCTGCACGGACTTCTCTCCCACAAGGTTCCAAGCCGAACTCCGTGCGCTGCCCTACACCGGCAGCGTCATATAGAACTGCGCCCCCTGCCCCGGCCGTGAATAGAGGCCGATGCGCCCGCCGTGCAGCTGCACGATCTCCTTGCACAGGGCCAGCCCCAGGCCGGCGCCGCCCTTGCGGTGGCCGATCTGCACGAACGGCTCGAAGATCCGCGACTGCTGGCTGTAGGGTACGCCCTCGCCTTCGTCGGCGACGCTGAGCAGCACGCGCTCGCCGTGGCGCCGGGCCTGCAGGCAGATATGGCCGCCGACTGGGCTGTGGCGGATGGCGTTGCCCACCAGGTTGTCCAGCACCCGCTCGATCTGCAGGCGGTCCAGGTTCACCCGCGGCAGCGGCGGGTGCAGTTCCAGTTCGATCTCGATATTCCGTTCGCCGGCATGGGCGGTATAGCGCTGGCGCAGCTGCGCCAGCATTTCCTCGAGGTCGCAGGGTTGGCGCTCCAGCACCTGTACGCCGCTCTGGTAGCGGGAGAAATCCAGCAGGTCGTTGATCAGCCGCACCAGCCGCTGCATCTCCTCATCCACCGTCCGCAAGAGGTCTGCCTCGCGGGATTCCGCTTCGAAGCGCAGACGCTCGTTGAGCAGGCCGAAGGCCATCTGCATGCCGGTCACCGGCGTGCGCAGTTCGTGGGAGGCGCGCAGCACGAACTCGTTGCGTACCCGCTCGAAGGCGCGCGCCTCGGTCACGTCGCGCAGCACCATCACCCCCCCCAGGCGGCGCTCGTCGTCCAGCACCACCGGCGCCAGCCGCCAGCTCAGCACGCGTTGCTCGCCATCGGCGTCTATCACCAGGTCCTCGGGCTCTTCCTCCAGCGGCTCGCCGCGAAGCACCCGCTGGGCCAGTTCGTCCAGCTCCGCGTGGCCCAGGGCCTGCGCCAGCGACTGGCCGCTGGGTTGCTCCTCCCAGGATAGCTGGCGCTGGGCCACGGGATTGGCGTGCTGCACCCGGCCCTGGCGGTCGAGGATCAGCAGGCCGTCGTCGATGCTGTCGAGCACCGCCTTCAGGCGCTGCTCCTCGGCCAGCAGCTTCTCGATGTTGCTTGCCTTGAAAATGCGCAGTGCCTCGGTCATCAGGCCGAAACGGCGGATCAGCGCGGCTATCTCGTTCACCGGCGATAGCGGCAGGGTGACCTGGAAATCCCCCTGGCCGATCTGGTCGGCTGCCTTGGCCAGGGCGTCCATGGGCTCGCCGAAGCGCCGGGCTATGCCCTGGGCGGTGACGACGCCGATCAGCAGCACCGCCACGCCGAGCAGGCCGATCAAGCTGGCGATCAGCACGGCGCGGTCGCGGGCGGCACCCTCGGCACCGCCCACCACCGTCAGGGAGTGGCGTTGCAGTTCCACCATGTTGTTGCGCAGCAGGTCCAGGGAATGGCTGAAGTCATTGTCGTCCAACAAGCGCCAGCGCAGGTCAGCAGGCTGGCGCGCCACGTCGAGGAAGGTCTGGTAAGACGCGGCGATCTTCTGGAATTGCTCGTGAGTCTCGGCATCTCCCGCCGATTTCAGGCCTTCCTCCAGGGCAGCGAGGAACTTGCGCTGGGATTCCTCCAGCGCGGGTACGTCCAGTTCCTTGCCCATCAGGTTGACCAACTGGTCGCCCAGGTGCTGGCGCAGCTCCAGGCTGATGTTGATGGTTGCGAAGGCCCGATTGATCAGGGGTTCCTGGGAGCCGGCCAGTTGCATCACGCTGAACAGACCCAGCAGCAGCCCCACCAGGGCCACCGTGATCAGCGCGGAGATGCTCAGGAACAGTTGAGTGCGCAGTCTCAGGTTCACAGGCCGTAGAGCTTGCGTTTGCGGTACAGGGTCGAGGCGTCGATGCCGAGGGTGCGGGCCGCCTGGTCCAGGGTCTCGCTGCTGGCCAGGACTCCGGCGATATGCGCCCGCTCCAGCGCTTCCAGGCTCAGTGGGCCGCCCACCCGCGGTGAGTTGTCTGCGGAGGCGTCACCCAGACCCAGGTGGCCGACATCGATCAGTTCCTGGTTGCAGATGATGCTGGCGCGCTCGATCACATTGCGCAGCTCGCGCACGTTGCCTGGCCAGCGGTAGCCTTGCAGTGCCGCCAGCGCTTCCTCGCTGAAACCGCGGGCGGGACGCGCGTAGTCATTGATGAAGTGGGCGAGGAAGCGGTCGGCGAGGCCGAGTATGTCCTCGTGCCGTTCACGCAGCGGCGGCAGGCTCAAGGCGATCACATTGATGCGGTAGAGCAGGTCCTCGCGGAAGCGGCCATCGCGGACCATCTCATCGAGGTCGAGGTTGGTGGCGGCGAGGATGCGCACATCCGCGCGCCGGGTCACCGGGTCGCCCACCCGCTCGTATTCCTTGTCCTGGATGAAGCGCAGCAGCTTGGGCTGCAGGCTGATGGGGAAGTCGCCGATCTCGTCGAGGAAGAGGGTACCGCCGTCGGCCTGGCTGACCCGGCCCAGGGTGCTTTCGCTGGCACCGGTGAAGGCGCCGCGATTATGTCCGAACAGTTCGCTTTCCATCAGTTCGGCCGAGAGCGACGGGCAGTTGATGGTGATGAAGGATTTCTTCGCCCGTTTGCTCCATCCGTGAATGGCGCGGGCCAGCTCGCCCTTGCCGGTGCCGGACTCGCCGAGGAGGAGGATATTGGCGTCGGTGCCGGCCACCTGGCGGGCGGTTTCCAGCACCGCCATCATCGCCGGGCTCTGGGATTCGAGGACGTCGCCGGCGCGGCGCATCTCGCCCTCCAGCGCCTCCAGGCGCGCGGTGAGCTGGCGCATCTCCAGTTGCTTGGCCGCGGCCATGCGCAGCTGGTCCGGACTGCAGGGCTTGACCAGGTAATCGGCGGCACCGGCCTGCATGGCGTCCACCGCGGTGTCTACCGCCGAGTGCGCGGTGACTATCACCACCCGCATCCAGGGTGCCTGGACACGCATCTGCGCCAGCACGTCGAGGCCGTTGTCTTCGCCCAGGCGCAGGTCGAGGAAGCAGAGATCGAATACCTGTCGCTGCAACAGCGCCTCGGCCTGGGGGGCGCTGGCGGCAGTGGCCACGCTGTAGCCCTGGTCCTCCAGGCAGAAGCGGAAGGTGCGCAGGATGGCGGCTTCGTCATCCACCAGCAGGATGCGTCCCTGGTTCTCGGTTACCGGTTCCATGCTCTCACTCCATTTCCGAGTCATAGAAAGTTAGTCCAAGAATTATCGTGCAAGTTGCAATCGCATTTCTTACATGCATTGCAGCATGCACGTGTAGGAACGCCCAACTAAAGAAGCAACTTGCTGATTAATAAGAGAATTCAACTTCAATAAGGAATGGCACAGGCCTTGCGATGTTTCCCGTACCTGAAGTCGCACCGGTCTTTCTACCTCTTGTGACCCCTGCGCACCCCAGGTGCACTCCGCCTGGAACAGGGAAGTTCCAGGTCTTTTCAAGAAGTGCAATTTGCCCGAACGGAGAACCCCCGATCATGCAAGTTGCCGCCAGGCCAGATCGGATGCTTGGTGTAACAAACTGAATTAACGAGGTTTTTGTCAGGGTCCTGAGTGGCATGGGCAGTGCCCTTGAAGATCCAGAGCCGGCCAGGCCGGCAAATCCGCCCGAGGGAGGATTCGAGGATGAAAGGCTTCCAATCGCGCACGTCCAGATTATTCATGGCCCTGTTCATCGGTCTGGTCGTACTGCTTGGGGTACTCGCCGAACAGCCGCTTCGCGAACGCATCCAGCCCAAGCCGCTGCAGGTGCCGGCCGCGGAACAAAGCAGTTCCATCGCGCCGGTCCGTGCCGACGGCCCGCTCGATGAAGTCCGCCAGCGCGGCTGGGCCGAAATCGGCGTCCAGCCGCGCTGGACATTCTGAATGGAGCAAGGAGTCGTGCCATGTGGAGTTTCGCCCTGATCACCGCGCTGTGCTGCATCGGCACGCTGCACAGCGTCCTCGAACAATTCGCAGCATCCGCTGGCCCGGCGTGCGTCGCGGTGTCGGTGGTTCGAGTGCAACCAGGCAGCAAGCCGGTGCGCTGAATAACCAAAGCAGAAGGAGAAAGCCATGTTGAGCTGGGCACTTACATTCCTGGTCATCGCCATAGTCGCCGCCGTGCTGGGTTTCGGTGGTATAGCCGGGACCGCCGCGGGCATCGCGAAGATTCTCTTCATCATCTTCCTGGTGCTGTTCGTGGTGTCCTTCATCATGGGTCGCCGAGCGCCCTGAGGAGGTTCGATGGATTGCTTGAGCAAGGCGGCTGCCGCCTTGCTCCTGGATTGGCCGGTACCCAGTCACCGACCGTCGACACGGATGCCCTGGACTAGCCCGGCAACGGGCCGTTGGACCAAGGGGCCGGGTTGTTCCGCGTCGTCAGGAGCGGCATGACCCAGGGGTAAAGGGGGTACCTCCGCGCAGGCGGGCCGGGTCAGGCGAGCTGCTGCCGGGAGCTGGACGGGTTCCAGTTCCCGGTGGTCAGCGGAAGAGATTTCTCCCCGGGCGAGTGAGGGCTCCTTCTGTGGGGGCGAATTCATTCGCGAAGGGCAGCGCAGCTGCCCCGACGGATCTCGTCTGGCAGTCCTTCGGACTGCTCAGCGATTGAAATCGGCCCCACAAATTTCACTCACTGCATCCTGCTCACCAATTTCGCCACGTGCTCGCCCTGGAACTTCGCCAGGGCCAGCTCCTTCTCGCTCGGCTTGCGCGAACCGTCGGCCCCGGCCACCGTGGCCGCGCCATAGGGCGAGCCGCCGCGTAGTTCACTGATGTCGTTGAGCTCGGGCGCCGAATAGGGAAGCCCGGCGATCAGCATTCCGTGGTGCGCCAGGGTGTGCCAGAAGGAGGTGATGGTGGTCTCGGAACCCCCACCGGTGCCGGTGGACGTGAAGACGCTGGCGACCTTGCCGATCAGTGCCCCTTTCACCCAGAGTCCGCCGGTCTGGTCGAGGAAATTGCGCGCACCCTCGGCGACCGATTCCGCCATGCGTTCGATATGACCGTACATCGAGTAATAGAGCACCAGCACCTTCTTCATTTCCGCTCTCCAGATTTCCATGAGCAGGCGACCGGACACCGCCGGACCCAGTCAGCCTAGATGGCGCCCACGCACTTTGTCGCCATGCCTTCCGGGACGTTCGGCATGCCGGAACTGCTATCCGGCAACCTCTGGAACCATCGTCCTATCTGGTTTCTATTATGCCGATTCGGCATGGGGTAGACGGTTACGGCATTAGACGACCATTAGCTCCCTATGAATCATGGCGCCCCTTTTGCGGTTCGCCCGGCCATCCCGGACGTTGCCGTACTCCCGACTTCCATAAGAAATCAGAGGGTGACGACTATGACCAAGGCCAGACTGAGCCTCGCGTGGCAGATTCTTATCGGGCTGGTGCTGGGTATCGCCATTGGCGCCCTGCTCAACCACTTCAGTGCCGAGAAGGCCTGGTGGATCGCCAACGTCCTGCAACCGGCCGGTGACATCTTCATCCGCCTGATCAAGATGATCGTCATCCCGATCGTCATCGCCTCGCTCATCGTCGGTATCGCCGGCGTGGGCGACGCCAAGAAGCTCGGCCGCATCGGCCTGAAGACCATCATCTACTTCGAGGTGGTGACCACCGTGGCGATAGTGGTCGGCCTGCTGCTGGCCAACTTCTTCCAGCCCGGCACCGGCATCGACATGAGCACCCTGGGTACCGCGGACATTTCCAAGTACCAGCAGACCGCCCAGGAAGTGCAGCACGACCATGCGCTGATCTCGACCCTGCTCAACCTGATTCCCTCCAACATCTTCGCTGCGGTGGCCCGTGGCGAAATGCTGCCGATCATCTTCTTCTCGGTGCTCTTCGGCCTCGGTCTGTCGAGTCTGCCGGGCGAGACCCGTGACCCCCTGGTGAAGATGTTCCAGGGCGTCTCGGAGACCATGTTCAAGGTCACTCACATGATCATGGCCTACGCCCCCGTCGGCGTATTCGCGCTGATCGCGGTGACAGTCGCCAACTTCGGCTTCGCCTCCCTGCTGCCGCTGGCCAAGCTGGTGCTGCTGGTCTACTTCGCCATCGCCTTCTTCGCCTTCATGGTGCTGGGCCTGGTGGCGCGCCTGTTCGGCTTCTCCATCGTCAAGCTGATGCGCATCTTCAAGGACGAGCTGATCCTCGCCTACTCCACCGCCAGCTCCGAGACCGTGCTGCCGCGCATCATCGAGAAGATGGAAGCCTACGGTGCACCGCGCGCCATCAGCAGCTTCGTGGTGCCCACCGGCTACTCGTTCAACCTCGACGGCTCGACCCTCTACCAGAGCATCGCCGCCATCTTCATCGCCCAGCTGTATGGCATCGACTTGTCCATCGGCCAGCAACTGCTGCTGGTGCTGACCCTGATGGTCACCTCCAAGGGCATCGCCGGCGTGCCGGGCGTTTCCTTCGTGGTGCTGCTGGCCACTCTCGGCAGCGTCGGCATCCCCCTGGAAGGCCTGGCCTTCATCGCCGGCGTCGACCGCATCATGGACATGGCCCGCACCGCCCTGAATGTGATCGGCAACGCCCTGGCAGTCCTGGTGATCGCCAAGTGGGAAGGCATGTACGACGCCGAGAAGGGCGAGCGCTACCTGGCGTCCCTGCCCAGCTTGCGCAGCGCCGCGACGCAGCCCAAGGGCCGCGCGGTGATTGACTGATCCCTTGAGGTGATTGAAGAGAAGCCCCGTCCTGGTCGGGGCTTTTTTCTGGCTGTTTCGCTGGCAGCTGCTCCGGAGCCAGGCTTGGCTCCCCAAGGTGCGCACGGCGCACCCTACGCGAAGGGCTTGCCCGGTAGGGTGCGCCGTGCGCACCCGAGATTGCATTCGCCGCCACGGCTGCCGCCCCGCTAGAATCCGCGTCACTGATTTTTGGGGGACTGCACATGCTCAATGGCCTGTGGCTGAGCTTTTTCCTGGTGGCGGCGGTAGCCGCGGTGGGGCGTTGGATAGGTGGGGACCCGGGCGTCTGGGCGGCGATGGTGGAAAGCCTGTTCGCCATGGCCAAGCTCTCGGTCGACGTGATGATCCTGCTGTTCGGCACCCTCACCCTCTGGCTCGGCTTCCTGCGCATTGCCGAGAAGGCCGGGCTGGTGGATATCCTCGCGCGTCTGCTCGGCCCGCTGTTCGCCCGCCTGATGCCGGAGGTGCCGCGCGGTCACCCTGCCCTCGGCCTGGTCACTCTGAGCTTCACCGCCAACGGCCTGGGCCTGGACAACGCCGCCACGCCCATCGGCCTCAAGGCGATGAAGGCCCTGCAGGAACTGAACTCCAGCAGCACCTCGGCGAGCAACGCCCAGGTGCTGTTCATGGTCATGAACGCTTCCTCCTTCGTGCTGTTGCCGGTGTCCATCTTCATGTACCGCGCCCAGGCCGGCGCCAGCGACCCGGCCCTGGTGTTCCTGCCGATCCTCCTGGCCAACGCCATTTCCACCATGACCGCGCTGCTCTCGGTGGCCTTCATGCAGCGGATCAAGCTGACGGACCCGGTGCTGCTCGCCTGGTTCGGCGGCGGTGCGCTGTTGCTCGGGGGCTTCATGGCGGTGCTCGCCGGCCTCTCGGCAACCGCATTGACGGCACTGTCCTCGCTGCTCGGCAACCTCACCCTGTTCGCCCTGATTCTCAGCTTCCTGGTGATGGGGGCGCTAAAGAAGGTGCCGGTCTACGAGAGCTTCATCGAGGGTGCCAAGGAAGGGTTCGAGGTCGCGAAGAACCTGCTGCCCTACCTGGTGGCCATGCTCTGCGCCGTCGGTGCGTTGCGGGCTTCTGGCGCCCTGGATCTGCTGCTGGACGGGATTCGCTGGTCGGTCGAGGGCCTGGGGCTGGACAGCCGCTTCGTCGAGGCGCTGCCCACCGGCCTGGTCAAGCCGTTCTCCGGCAGTGCGGCCCGCGCCATGCTGCTCGAGACCATCCAGAGCCAGGGCGTCGACAGCTTCCCTGCGCTGGTGGCGGCCACCATGCAGGGCAGCACCGAAACCACCTTCTACGTACTGGCGGTCTACTTCGGCTCGGTGGGTATCCAGCGTGCGCGCCACGCCGTGGGCTGTGCCCTGCTCGCGGACCTGGCCGGGGTGCTGGCCTCCATTGGCGTCTGCTACTGGTTCTTCGGCTGAACTAACAGCCCCCTCTCCCGCTTGCGGGGTGAAGAGGCACATTTTCGGAAGCAGCGCTTCCAGTGCCGATGAACGACTGAGCGCGAAGCGATCAGGCCGGGGCGCAGGGCGGGGTTGGGGAGAGGGGCTTTTGTCTGTTGGGCTTCGCATGGCTCAGCCACAACCTACGACACCAGTCGAGATCAGTGCGGCTTGGGCGGCAGCTCCGAGGGCGTCACCCGGAAGCGTAGGGTGCCGATCATCTGCCCGGCCTCGGTGAGTACCTGCACCTGCCAGCGGCCCGCCGGGTTGCCGGGGAAGTTCTGCTTGTGGGTCCAGGCGCGGTAGCCGGCCTCGCGGCCGCCGTGGATATCCAGGGCGATGCGGTCCACTTCGCGGCCGTTGAAGCGCCACACGTGGTAGATGCGCTCGTTCAGCCCGCGCGGCGCGTTGATCGCGGTATAGGCGTAGAGCCCCTTGCCGCGCAGCTCCGCCGCGCTGACCTCTTTCACCCCATCACCCGGCGTGCGCTTGTGATTGTCCAGGTCGGGTGTCACGGCCACCTCGGTGAGCCAGAGGGTCGCCGGCGGCACCCAGACCCGCGTCACCCAGCCCAGTCCGCCCAGCGCCAGAGTCAGCCCCACCAGGCCCGCCCCGCGCCACCAGTGCTGCACGCGGAAGGTGCCGAACAGGCTGACGAAGGACAGCGCCACGGCGGTGCCCAGGGCCCAGCGGTAACTCTGCGCGGTGGTCAGCTGGAGGATCAGCGGCAGCGCCGCCAACAGCACGGCGAACAGCGTCAGGGTGTGGTAGGCGAGAAACAGCCAGCGGCGCGGCGCCAGGTGGCGGTTGTAGATCGGATCGGTGATCGAGCAGAGCGCCGCGACCCCCAGCAGGCCGGTGAACAGGGCCTGGCCACTGTTCCAGCTGGTGGTGATGGCGAAGAACGGTAGCACGAAGAACAGGCTTTCCTGATGGATCAGCTGGGTCAGGAAACGCATCAGCGGTGGCGGCAGCTCGATGCCGAAGAGCCGTTCGACGCTGCGTCGGAACAGGTTCTCCAGCATCAGCCAGACCCAGCTCACCAGCAGCAGGATGGCGATCACCTTGGCCACCCGCGCGCCACGCTCCACCAGGAAGAAGCTCGCCATGCCCGAGCAGAAGCCATAGAGGGCGATCAGCCGCGGATGCCGCTGCAGCAGCTCGATCAGCTTGAGTACCTGGGGCTTGAAGGTGGACAGCAACATCGGGCGCGACTGGGCTCGGGGCAAAGCGCGCAGGATACTGCCGCCCGGCGACCCTGAGAAGGCGCGATTCCGCCGGGCTGACGGCGTGCGGCTCAGCGCAGCCGCAGGCGCATCCGCTGCGGCTGGTCGGGTCGGCCGTTGGGCAAGCTGCAGGGCGGCAGGTCCGCCACCCAGCGGAAGGCGAAACGCTCGTACAGGTGGATGGCCGGGCCGTTGGATTTCAGCACCGTCAGGTCCACCCGGCACATGCCCAACTGCCGGCAGCGATCGAGCGCCGCTTCCATCAGCTGCCCGCCCAGACCCTTGCCGCGATGGG
Organism: Pseudomonas sp. BN417; assembly: GCF_029871205.1. GTDB lineage: Bacteria > Pseudomonadota > Gammaproteobacteria > Pseudomonadales > Pseudomonadaceae > Metapseudomonas. Next base: position 227,821 of record NZ_SSOJ01000162.1, read on the forward strand.
CCTTCAACACCTGCATGCCGAGCAGCCCGAAGTCCTCCCCGGAACCGTCTTCCACCCGGCAGAAGCTGGCGGGATAGATTTCGATGGAGCCCACCAGCTCATCCTGGATGTCGGCGACGAACTGCGGCAGGCCCAGGGGCAGCGCCCGCAACAGTTGGGCGCGCATCTGCTCGATGGGCGGCGCCTCGGCGCGCAGGAGGAACTCGCCCTCGGCAGCGACCTCGGCGAAGAGCCGGTGCAAGGCTTCGATATCGCTGATGCGCAGCTTCCTGATCGACATGGGCATCCTGCTCCTGGGTGACTGCAGGCACTCTGGCCCAGGGCGCTCGGCCTGGCAACCGCGCCGCATTGGACTCGGGCTAAAGCCCGGTACTCATCCTTGTAGTGGTCAAGGCGCCCTCAGCGGTGCGATTGGACCTCCGGCTCGAAGTAACGCTGGGGCTCCGGCTGGGCGAGGTCCTCGTCCACCGCTTCCGGCGCGTCGGGGTTGTCCAGCACGGCATAGGCGATGGCGCAGAACAGCGAGTTGAGGCGCTTCATATCGCTGATCAGGCCCAGGTGCAGGGCGCTGGTTTCGATGCTTTGCACCACCTGTTGGTGCAGCCGCGAAACGTGGGCATGGGCGTAACGCCGTTCGAGGATGCGGAAGCGCTGCTTGGCCCGGCGCAGGCGTTTGGCGTTTTCCTGGTCGCCGTTGAGGAACACCGAGAGGGCGAGGCGCAGGTTTTCCACCAGCTGGTCGTGGAGGCTGACGATCTCCGCCAGCCCTTCATCGGAGAAGGCGCGGCCCTGGGCGTTCTTCTTGCTCTGCACGTCGTCGAGCATGCGCTCGATGATGTCGCCGGCCTGCTCCAGGTTGATGGTCAATTCGATGATCTCGGCCCAGCGCCGACTGTCGCGCTCCCCCAGGTCCTCGCGCGGCATGCGCGCCAGGTAGAGCTTGATGGCGGTGTAGAGGGCGTCGATATCGTCGTCGAGGCGGTGGATGTCCTTGCCCAGCATCGGGTCGCCGCCACGCAACAGGTGCAGCAGGTTGTTCAGCATCTGCTCAGCGATGTCGCCCATGCGCAGGGTCTCGCGCACCGCGTTGGCCAGGGCCAGGCTCGGCGTCTCCAGGGCGGCGGGGTCGAGGTGGCGCGGCTTGACCACATCGTCGGGCTGCGGGCGGTCCGGCAGCAGCCAGTTGCAGAAGCGCGCCATGGGCACTGTCAGCGGCAGGCAAAGGGCGCAGCGCACACCGTTGTAGAGGACGTGGAAGGCGATCACCAGCTCGGCGTTGGAGATCGGCCAACCATCGATCCAGTTGGCCAGCGGCCCAACCAGCGGGAGCACCAGGGCGCAGCCGGCGAGTTTGAACAGCAGGCTGCCCAGGGCCACCCGGCGCCCGGCGGCGTTCTGCAGGCTGCTGCTGAGCAGGGCGAGGACGCCGCTGCCGAGGTTGGCGCCGATCACCAGGCAGAGCGCCACCTTGAGTGAGATCACCTTGGACGCGGCGAGGGTCGCGGTGAGCAGCACGGCGGCCAGGCTGGAGTAGGAAACCATTGCGAACAGGGCGCCGGTCAGGGCATCCAGCAACACGTCGCCAGTGAGCGAAGAGAACAGCACCTTCACCCCCTTGGCGGTGGTGATGGGCTCGGCGGCGGCGATGATCAGCTGCAGGGCGAGGATGATCAGCCCGAGGCCGATGCCCACGCGGCCGAGCTGGCCGAGGCGGGTCTGCTTGCGGGAGAGAAAAAATATCACGCCGAAGAAGATCAGCAGCGGCGACAGCCAGGACAGGTCCAGGGTCAGCACCCGTGCCATCAGCGCCGTGCCGACGTCCGCGCCGAGCATGATGGCGAGTGCCGGGGCCAGCAGCATCAGGCCCTGGGCGACGAAGGAGCTGACCAGCAGCGCAGTGGCGTTGCTGCTCTGCACCAGGGCGGTCACCCCGATGCCGGCGGCGAAGGCCAGCGGCCGGCGACGGACGCTGCGGCTGAGCAGGCGGCGCAGGTTGGCGCCGTACACACGGAGGATCCCCGTTCGCACGATGTGCGTGCCCCAGATGAGCAAGGCGACGGCCGAGAGCAGATTGAGCAGCGTCAGCATGGTGGCCCTCCTGGCGATCTCGAAGGCCGCTGTGTCCATGCGCGGGGAAACAGCGGCGCAGTCAGGCGAGTGGTAACGAAATTGTCATCTTTAGACCTTCATGGTCTTGCGTGATTTCCAGGATGCGCCTGACTTTCTGGCACCTGCTGACAAGTAAAGCCCGCCGCGCAGGATTCTGCTCGTTATCGATCAAGGACTTGGAAAAAAAAGTTGAGGTGATTTCCGCGAGGGACCCGTAGCCCGAATTGCATCCGGGCTACGGGGTCCGCAATGGTGCTCAGCCCTCCTGCCGCCTCGCCCAGAACGGCTCCTGGGCAAAGCGCCCCTCCGCGCCGTAGTAGCCGCGCTTGAGCGTGAGGTACTCATCGACATGGCGACGGATATCGTCGCCATAGGTCCGGCGCAGGGCCTGCTCGTCGGCCCGGTCGGCGAAATGCGCGGCCGCCAGGCGGGCGGCTTCGATGCCGGTGCTGAGGGCGTAGCCGATGCCCATGGACGACAGCGGGTCGAACGCCGCCGCGGCATCGCCCGCCGCTGCCCAGCCCTCTCCGCAGGCGGGCTCCAGCGATTGCGAATGGGCCGGCCAGACGCGCAGTGGCTCCAGTGCTTCGAGCTGGCCGATACGCGCGCGCGTGTGGGGTGCCTGGTCCAGAGCGGCTTGCCAGAAGGCGGTACGGCTGGCGTGGCATTCCTGCAGCAGGTCGGAATCGGTCATCAGCACCGACACCACGCGGCCGTCCGGCACCGGCGCGCTGTACCACCAGCCCGTGGGCACCGACTCCACCAGGGAGCAGGCTTGCACCGTCGCGCTGGCGGCGTCGTGGTAGGTGGCCATCCCCACCAGGCGGTCGTGGCGCTGTTTCTTCGCCCCCAGCGCACGGGCCAGCCAGGCACTGCGCCCGGTGGCGTCGATCAGGTAGCCGCAGCGCAGCGGAACCTCGGCGTCCTCCAGGCTGACGGTGAGGCTCCAGCCGTCCTCATCGCGTATCACCTCCTGCAGCCGCGACTTCAGCAACAGCTGCGCACCGAAGGCGTGGGCGGCGCTGGCCAGGCCCGCGTCGAAGCGGCGCCGGTCCAGGTGCCAGCCGTAGCCTCGGCCGGTGAAGAGAAAATCCCGCGCGCGCAACTGGTCGTCGCCCCAGGCCGCGGTGAAGGCGTAGGACGGGCTGAAATCGGCCGCGCGGAAGGCCTCGCCAACGCCGAGATAGTCCAGCAGGGGCAGCACGCCGGGTGAGAGGGTTTCGCCCACCTTGTCGCCGTCGTAGCCCGAACGTTCCACCAGCATCACCGAGAGACCGGTGTAGCGCCGCAGGGTGAGGGCGGCCGCACAGGCGGCCGGCCCTCCCCCGGCGATCACTACGTCGAGGGTCCCCGGCCCCTCAGCGTGCAAGGTGCCCCCGTTTGGGAATGGCCAGGCGGGTGTCCACCTTCGGCCGTTGCGGGTCGGGCGCCAGGTACCAGGTGTTGAAGAAGTTGGCGTCGGCCCCGGTCACCGCGTTGCCGGCGCCCGCCACCGCGACGCTGGCGGCGACGAAGCGGTCGTTGTTGCGTTCGGTCTCCACGAAGTAGGGGAACAGGCTGCGGTACGGCCCGGTGGCCTCGTTGGTGATGAAGCCCAGGTAGTGCCAGGCCTGGATCATCTCCGAGAAGCTGTTGATGCCACGGCTGTAGATCGACTGCAGCGCGGAGGGGATGCCCGACTGGTACTGCGAGACTTCGCTGGCGTCGCCGGGCAGCACGTTCCACGGGCTCTGCGGCGGCCACCAGTAGGCATAGTAGGTGGGTGCCTTGGGCACGCCGTCCTGCTTGTTCACTTCCGGGTCGGTGAAGTTGACGTACTGCACCGTGCACTGGAAGAAGTCCGCCTGCCAGGGGATGGCCATGCGCTTGGTCAGATCGCCCGGCTCGCAGCCCTGGAACGCCAGGCCCGGTACGGTTTCGTTCTCCCGTGGGTCCAGGCCGTACTGGTAGTAGTAGGACTCGTCATGCCGGTGGCGGATGCGGAAGGGCGCTTCGTAGAGTTCCGGGCTGTAGAGGCTCCAGGTCACCTCGATCCCGGGGCAGAGCGGGCCGCCCACGCAGTTGCCGACGCTGGCGCGGTCCAGCGCGGTGACGCCTGGCAGCGCTGCCGGCGCGTCCAGGCTGAACTTGCCGGCAGCCCACTGACCGAGCAGGAAGTACTGGGTGCGGGTGAGGGTGAGGAACTTCGCCAGCACTGCGTTGCTCACGGAGTTGGAGCCCGAGTTCAGCGGCATCATCGGAATGCCCGAATCACCGTCGAAGAGCTGGCCCTGCTGGCCGTCGGTAAAGCCGTTATCCCCCGGGTTGCGGAATAGCCGGAAGTAGGCCTGGCGGTACTCGGCGGTGCGTTCGCTGGCGTCGGTGGCATCGAAGGGGGGGGGCGAGAAGCTGTTCAGCGCCGGCACCGAGGCTACCCAGCGATAGCCCGCGGGGCGCTTGAGGATGGGCTCGATATCGCGGCTGTAGTTGGCGACGTAGTCGGGGTTGTAGCGGTTGTTGGAAAACAGCGCCGGCAGCAGGCCGAGGTCGCGCACCGCGACGTCGAAGACCAGGTCGTCGAGGGTGACGATGTTCTCCAGTTCCGGCGCGAACTTCGGCGAGCCGACGATGCACCAGGCATTGAGGGTGAGCACCTGGCCATTTTTGAAGGTCAGGGAGCAGGTCACCGGGCCATCGGCGATATCGTCATGCCAGCCGTCGGCGCCGGCGAAGCTGGTGATCGGCTGGTTGCCGCCGGCATGGCCGTAGCCGCCGAGCACCAGCAGGCGGCCCTGCTGGTCAGTGCGCATCTCGCCCAGGGTGTTTACCGGCAGGCCCTGGGAGGGTGGTGGCGGGAAAGAGCCGTAGCGGTAGTCCGGCGGGATGCTGTCGCGGGAAAAGTCGGCCACGCCGCCGCGGCCGTCGAGGGTGCGCGGGCCCGGGTCGATGATCAATTGCTGGCGCTGCTGCTCGTTGGTCACGTTGGCGTTGCGCAGCGGCACGCCGACCTTCTCGTAGCTGTTGTCCGGGCCCAGCAGCAGGTTGCCCTGCAATTCCTGGAAGTTGTACCAGGCGGCCTTCTTGTTCGCGAGGTGCACCGTCCATTGCACGTTGGCCACCTGCGGGTCGTCCAGGGTGACTTCGCGGGTGGAGCCGTCGGCCGCCAAGGCGTACACGCCGAAACGCGCGGCCTGGCGCTTGATGCGGCCTTCCGGGTCCTTGTACTGCTCGACATGGATGGGCTGTCCGCGGTCGAACAGCTGCTGGCCCTGGGCGTCGCAGGCCAGCGGGCGTCCGCCTGTGGTCTCCGGTGCCAGGTAGAAGGCGTCAGGGCTGTTGCCGACCCTGGCGATGCCGATGCTCGGGCCTATGACATATTGGTCCATCTCCTTTCCTCCTCTGTATCGCGGTCTTCCATTTCCACGACGGGCAGGCCCGCCGCGGGCCTCAACGCACTAGTCGAAATAGCCGGAGCAACCGGCGAAGAACTGGCTGGCGGGCATGGGCTCGCTTTGCTCGGGCGCCACCGTCTCGATCAGCAGGCCCTGGGGGCCGGGCGGCCCGCACAGGGCCACCACGCCGTCGGGTGTGCCCAGCAGGCGGCCGGGCGTGCCGCGGTAGTCGCGCGGTGCCGGCGCCGCCTCGAGCAGCTCGATGCGCTGGCCATGAAAATGGCTGAAAGCGCCGGGATAGGGCGGTGACTGGGCGCGGATCAGGTTGTGGATATCGCGGGCAGGAAGCGACCAGTCGATGCGCATCTCGCGCTCGCCGCGCTTGTGGAAGAAGGTCGCCTGGCTGCGGTCCTGGGGGGTGAACTGCGCGCTGCCGCGCGCCAGGGCGTCCACCGCAGCCAGGGCCAGGCTGGAGAACAGCGGCAGGGTGCGCTGGAAGACATCGGTGGCGGTGTCCTGCGGGAGGATGGGGACGACTTCCTGGAGCAGGATATCGCCCAGGTCCAGTTCGTCGTCCACCCGGTGCACGGTCACACCGGTCTGGGTTTCGCCGTTGGCCACGGCCCAGTTGATCGGGGCGAAGCCGCCGTAGCGCGGCAGCAGTGCATCGTGCAGGTTGATGCCGCCGTGGCGGGCGAGGGCGCAGACCTTGGGCGAAAGCCAGGTGCGCCAGTTGGAGAGCACCAGCAACTCGGGCTCCAACGCCGCCAGTTGCTCGGCCAGGGCCGGCGAGTTGGCATGGCGGCATTCGACCAGGGGGATACCGGCGGCAGCGGCCAGGTCGGCCACCGAGGCGGCCCAGAGATTGTCGGCGGGGTTGCGGCTGGGCGGGTGGGTCACCACCAGCGGCACGTCATGGCCGTTGGCGAGCAGGGCCCCGAGCGTCTCGGTCCCCCAGCGCTGAAAACCGAAGAAAACGATGCGCATCCATTCGCCCGTCCATGGTTCTTCCCTGGTGGATTGGACACTAGACCCGCGAAGTCAGAAGTCAAATGACGTTCATCGGCAAGATTCCTGGCCGTCCAGCACCCCCTCGGCATCCCCGCGACGGCGCAGCAGCCACGCATCGCCTGCCTCCAGCGCCACCTCGGCGGGCGTTGGGTGCAGGCCGAAATGCAGCAGGCTGTGGTGCAGGGCATAGGCGCCGCAATTGGGCAGGGCCAGCAGGTCGCCCGGCGCGGGAAGCGGCAGCGGCAGGTCTTCCACCAGCACATCCTGGGGCGTCGGCAGGCAACCGGCGACGCTGGCCCGACACAGTGGCCGGCCCTCGCCACCGACCAGGCGCAGCAGGCGGTTGGCCTTGCCGTTGTAGCCCCGCAACAGGTTGTGGATGCCGCCGTCGACTATCACCCAGGTGCGCCCGCGGGATTCGCGCACATCCAGCACCCGGGTGAGGTAGCAGCCACTCTCGGCCACCAGGTAGCGGCCTACCTCCAGCAGAAGGCGCACGGGTCTTGAAGCGCTGGCCTGCAAGTCGCGCAGGCCCCGTGCGAAGCGGGCGAGGTCGAAGGCCGCCTCTACATCGGCATAGGGCACGCCCAGGCCGCCGCCGATATCCAGGCAGTCCAGGCTGGGCCGGCCTTCGCGGCGCAACGTTTCCAATAAGCCCAGCAGCCACTGGGCCGGACGCAGCAGGCGGTCCGCATCCAGCAAATTACTCGCCACATAGCAATGCAAGCCGCGCAGGCGCAGGCCGGGCAATGCGTCCAGTGCCGGCAGCACCTCGCCCAGGCGGTCGGCGTCGACGCCGAACTTGCTGCTCGCCTCGGCTATCTGGATGCCGTCGCTAGCGGCCTCCTCCAGCAACGCGGCCGGTGGATGCAGGCGCAGCAACACGTCCTGGCGATAGCCCAGGCGGCGTGCCAGGGCATCCAGCCGGTGGGCCTCGGTCAGGGACTCCAGCACCACCAGGGCCGGGCGCGCGGCGCCAAGCCGTGCCAGCAGGGCCGGGTACTTGGCCGGGCCGGTGAACAGCAGGCGCTCGGCCGGAAAGCCCGCGGCCAGGGCGGTCACCAGTTCGCCTTCGGAGCTGATGTCGGCGCCCAGCCCGGCTTCCTGCAACAGGCGGCAGATGCCCAGCGACGGGTTGGCCTTGAAGGCGTAGTGCAGCGCCGTGCCCGGCGGCAGGGCGTTGACCAGGCCGGTGGCCTGCTGGCGGATGCGTGCCAGGTCGTAGGTGAACAGCGGGGTGCCGAAGCGCTCGGCGGCCCTGGTCAGGGCGATGTCAGCGGGATGATCTAGCATGAGGTTCTTCCATGAGCGTTCAGTGATCCAGGGAGGGAGCACCCATGAAGATAGTCCTGGCCTATTCCGGTGGGCTCGACACCTCGGTCGCCTTGCGCTGGCTGAAGGAGCACTACCAGGCGGAGGTCATCGCCGTCTGCGCCAACCTCGGCCAGCCCGAGGATTTCCCGGCGATCCGCGACAAGGCCCTGGCCAGCGGGGCCAGCAAGGTGTTCATCGAAGACCTGCGCGAGGAGTACCTGCGCGACTTCGTCTTCCCCGCCCTGCGCGCCGGCGCCCTCTACGAGCGGCGCTACACCATGGCCGCGCCCCTGGGCCGGCCGTTGATCGCCCGGCACCTGGTGCGCATCGCCCATGCCGAGGGCGCCCAGGCGGTGGCCCATGGTTCCACCGGCAAGGGCAATGACCAGGTGCGTTTCTATGCCGGCGTGGTGGCCCATGACCCGACCCTGCGCGTGCTGGCGCCCTGCGCAGAGTGGGAGCTCAAGTCCCGCGACGACGAGCTGGCCTACGCCCAGCGTTTCGGCATCCCGGTCAGCGCCACTGTCGACAGCCCCTTCAGCATGGATGGCAGCCTCTGGGGCACCAGTACCGAATGCGGCAGCATCGACGACTTTCGCACCCGATTGCCGGCCAATGCCTTCCAGTTGACCCTAGACCCCCAGCAGGCGCCGGACGTACCGGCGCGTCTGGTGATCGGCTTCGAGCGGGGCGTTCCGGTGAGCCTCGATGGCCAGCGCCTGGCCCCCGTGGAGCTGGTGCGGCGCCTTACCGAACTGGGTGGCCGGCATGGCGTGGGGCGTGTCGACATGGTGGAAAACAGCCTGATGGGCATCAAGAACCGCGCCCTCTACGAAAGCCCGGCCGGCGCCATCCTGCACTACGCCCTCCGCGAACTGGAGGACCTGACCATCGACGGCGACACCCTGCACTGCAAGGCCGAACTGGCGCTGAAATACGCCGAACTGGTGTATCGCGGCCAGTGGTGGTCGCCGTTGCGCCAGGCGTTGGACGCCTTCGTCGAGGCCAGCCAGGCCCACGTCAACGGCAGCATCGCCCTGCGCCTGTACAAGGGCGGGATCCAGGTCGAAGGCCGGGAAACCGCTGATGCGTTGTTCGATTACAGCCTGACCGCCCAGGACAGCGCCGACCGCTTCGACCATCCGGCGGGCATCGGCTTCGCCTATGTCTGGTCGCTGCCCCAGCGCATCCGCGCCAAGCTGCGCGGGCCGGCCTCGGAGCTCTGACCCCGGGGCGGTCGCGCGCATCGGGGGCGACCACTGGCGGGGTCGGCTGCTAACCTGTGCCGACCTCAAGGATGCGATGCCCCCATGCTCAACCTCTACCACGCCAACGACCTGGAAAGCCTCGGCGAGCTGGCTTGTACACTGCTCGCCCAACCCCAGCGCGACCCGCTGGCGCCCGCCCGGGTGGTGGTGCCGAGCCAGGGCATGGGCCGCTGGCTGACCCTGCAGCTGGCGCGCAAGCAGGGCATCGCCATGCACCTGGATATCCAGTTGCCGGCGCGTTTCGTCTGGGACGTCACCCGCCTGGTGCTCGGCGAGCTGCCACCGCAATCGGCCTTCAACCCGGTCACCCTCGGCTGGCGCCTCTACGACTGGCTCTGCGAGCCGGCCAACCTCGAGCGCGCGCCGCGCCTGGCGCAGTACCTGGAGGGTGGCGACGAGCGCCGCCGGCTGACCCTGGCCTCGCGCATCGCCGACGTCTTCGACCAGTACCTGCTCTACCGCGACGACTGGCTGGCCGCCTGGGAGCGCGGCGAGCTGCCGGGATTGGGCGCCGACGAGGAATGGCAGGCCCTGCTCTGGCGCGAACTCACCGCCGATGGCCACCCCCACCGCGCGCGCCTCCTGGACGACCTGCTGGCGAAGCTGCACGGCGGCGAGACCATTGACGGCCTGCCGGAGCGCCTGCTGGTGTTCGGCATCAGCAGCCTCCCGCCGCACCATATGCGGGTGCTGGAAGGCCTGGCGCGGCATTGCGAGGTGATCCTCTTCGCCCTCAACCCCTGCCGCGAGGCCTGGGGCGATATCCGCGACATCCGCGAACTGGCCAGGCTGCCGGAGCCCGGTATCGACGACTGGTACCTGGACGTCGGCCACCCGCTGCTGGCCAGCCTCGGCAAGCAGGGCCGCGACTTCTTCGACGCCCTCTTTACCCTGGGCGGCCAGGAGATCGGCGTCTACGCCGAGGACGAGGACCTCCACGACGGCAGCCTGCTGCGCGCCGTGCAGAACGACATCCTGCGCCTGCGCACCCGTCGCCCCGAGGAGCGCATGGCGCTGCGCGAGGACGACCGTTCCCTGGAAGTGCACCTCTGCCATTCGCCCCTGCGCGAGGTGGAGGTGCTGCACGACCAGTTGCTGGCGCGCTTCAAGGCCGACCCCACGCTCAGCCCCGACCAGGTGGTGGTGCTGACCCCGGACATCGAACGCTACGCCCCCTATATCGAAGCCGTGTTCGCTCCGCGCGAGGGTGTGCCGCGCATCCCCTTCAGCCTGGCCGACCGCAGCCTGCGCGCCGAACTGCCGCTGGTGGAGGCCTTCCTCGCCTTGCTGGAGTTGCCGCAGAGCCGCTTCGCCGCCGAAGAACTGCTGGCCTGGCTGGAACAGCCGGCCCTGGCCACCCGCGCCGGCATCGAGCATGAAGACCTGCCGCTGCTGCGCGACTGGCTGCGCGACGCCGGCGTGCGCTGGGGCCGCGATGCGGCCCACCGGGCGCGGCTGGGCCTGCCGGAAGAAGGCGCCTTCAGCTGGCGCCAGGGCCTCGACCGCCTGCTGCTGGGCTTCGCCGCGCCGCCGCAATTGGCCGGCGACGCTCCGCCCCTGCTGGGCGAGAACTGGCCACTGGACGCCCTGGAAGGCGCCCGCGCCCAGTTGCTCGGGCGTCTCGCCGGCTTCGTCCAGCGCCTTGGCGCCCTGGCCGACGACATGGCCCGGCCGCGCCCGCTGGCGGACTGGGCCGAGACCCTGCAAGGCCTGATCGACCAGCTGTTCGACGAGCGCGAGGCCGGCGACACCCTGCTGCTGCTGTCCCAGGCCTGTGGCGCCCTGCGTGACCAGGCCGAGGCCGCCGGCATCCAGCGCCCGCTGGAACTGGCGCTGGTGCGCCAGCACCTGGTGGCGGCCCTGGACCAGGGCAGTGGCGCCTCGGGCTTCCTCACCGGCGCCGTGACCTTCTGCACCATGGTGCCCATGCGCAGCCTGCCCTTCCGCCAGGTCTGCCTGCTGGGCCTGGACGACGGCGCCTTCCCGCGCCGCACCCCGGCCGCCGGCTTCGACCTGATCACCCGCAAGCCGCGCCGGGGCGACCGCGCCCGGCGCCTGGACGACCGCTACCTGTTGCTGGAAACCCTGCAATCGGCGCGCGATGGCCTCTACCTCAGCTTCGTCGGCCGCGACCCGCGGGACAACGCAAACCTGCCGCCGTCGGTGCTGGTCAGCGAACTGCTGGAAACCATCGACCTCACTGCCACGGCTGGCGACGGCAAAGCCAGCGAGCGGGTGCTACTGGCCCATCCACTGCAGCCGTTCGCCCCGGCCAACTTCGCCGGCGGCCAGCAGGCCGGCTTCGCCGCGCCCTGGTTCCGTGCGGCCCAGCGCCTGGCCGAAACGCCCCAGGCTGCTGCCGCGCCCTTCGCCCTGCCCCTGCCGGAACCGGACGCCGACTGGCTGACCCTGGAGCCCTCGCAACTGATCCAGTGCTTCCGCCACCCGGCGCGCTTCCTCCTCGAACAGCGCCTCGGCCTGCGCCTGGCGGAAACCGAGGAAGCCCTCGCCAGCGACGAACCCTTCAGCCTCGAAGGCCCGGCCTGGCGCGGCCTGCGCCAGCTGGCGCTGGACGCTGTGGAGCGTGGCTGGTCCGAGGCGGATGAGAAGCGCATCGCCCGTGCCGCTGGCTGGCTGCCCGTCGGCGAAGTCGGCCACGCCCTCTGGGGCCAGCTGCGCGGTCCGGTGCGCGCCTTCGCCCCGCGTCTGTTCGAGGCTCGCCCCGAAGCGGTGCCGCAACCGCTGCTGGTGGATATCGAACTGGCCGGCGTGCGCATCCACGGCTGGCTGGACGGCGTCACCCCGGAGGGCCTGTTCGGCTGGCGCCTGAACCGCCTCGGCGAGTGGGAGCTGGCGCCCTTCTGGCTGCGCCACCTGCTGCTCAACCTGTCCGCCACCCCCGGCATTGCCCGCGACAGCCGCCTGCTCTCCCCGGCCGGCGACTGGCAGGCCGGCCCCCTGGCCAATGCCCGCGAGCTGCTGGAGCCCTGGCTCCATGCCTATCGCGAAGCCCTGTGCACGCCCTTGCCCTTGCTCACCAAGACCAGCCACGGCTTCGCCCATGGCCTGCGCAAACCCGGCCGCAAGGAACCCATCGACGCCGCCCGCGACAAGGCCCGCGTGGCCTGGGAAGGCATCGATTTCGGTCCCGTCGGCGAACGCCAGGACCCCTGGTACGCCCTCGCCTTCCGCGACCGCGAACCCCTCGGCGAACGCTTCGAGCAACTGGCCGAAACCCTGCTCGGCCCGGCCCTGGATGCCCTGGCGGGAGATGAAGATGAGGATTGATGCTGGGCATTTCGGCCGGGATGAACACCCTGTGGGGGCGAATTCATTCGCGAAGCAGGCCGCAGGCCTGCCCTCTGAAGTTCTGATGGACAAGGAACGCCCATGAGCCTCGACCTCCTCAACGACCCCTTCACCGGCCGCAGCCTGATCGAGGCCAGCGCCGGCACCGGCAAGACCTGGACCCTCACCGCCCTTTACGCCCGACTGTTGCTGGAGCGCCAGCTGGGCGTCGGGCAGATCCTGGTGGTGACCTACACCACCGCGGCCACCGCCGAGCTGCGCGAGCGCATCCGTGCGCGACTGGCGGCATTGCTGGCCATGTACGAAGGCGCGCCGGCGCCAGACCCGGTGCTGGCCGGGCTGCATGCCCAGTACCCGGGCGAGGATGCCCACCGCCGCCTGCTGCTGGCGGTGCACGGCTTCGACGAGGCGGCCATCTTCACCATCCACGGCTTCTGCCAGCGCGCCCTGCAGGACGCCGCCTTCGAGGCCGGAGGCGATTTCGACAGCGAGCTGGCTACCGATGACCGCGAAGTGCTCGATGCCCTGCTCGCCGATCTCTGGCGCCGCGAACTGGCCGAGGCCGAGCCGGCCTGGGCGTGCTTCCTCGCACAGAAACGCATCACCCCGACCTGGTTGCGCCAGCGCCTGCGCTCGCACCTGGGCAAGCCGTACCTGCGCATCGAACCCAGCGAGCTGGAGCTGGGCGACCTGTCCGTCGCCGGCGATGCCTGGAGCCATGCCCAGGGCTTCTGGCAGCGCCAGGGCGCCGAGTGCATGGCCCAGCTGGCGCAACTCGATGGCCTCAACAAGCGCAGCTACGACGCCGCCAAGTTCGCCCTCTGGCAGACCGGGCTGGATGCTTATTTCGCCGATCCGGCGGCCGTCTTCTCCCCGCCAGCCGGGCTGGAAAAGCTCGGCACCGAGGCGTTGGCCAAGGCTACCAAGAAAGGCTTCGACGCCCCTGATCACCCCGTCTGCGCTGCCCTGCAGCGGCTCTTCGATGCACTGGAAGAAGCCCGGCCGGCTGGCGAGGCACGCCTGATCGCCCTGCAAGTGCGCCTGCTGGAAGCGCTCAACGAGGAGCTGCCGGCGCGCAAGGCGGCCCAGCGCCTGCTGGCCTTCGACGACCTGCTCAACCGCCTCGACGATGCCCTGCATGGCCCTGCGGGCGAAGCCCTGGGCCAGGCCCTGCGCGAACGCTACCCGGTGGCGCTGATCGACGAGTTCCAGGACACCGACCCGGTGCAGTACGCCATCTTCCATCGGGTCTACGAGCACCAGGGCGACCTGTGCTTCGTCGGCGACCCCAAGCAAGCCATCTATGCCTTCCGTGGTGCCGACCTCGCCACCTACCTCAAGGCTCGCGAGGAAGCTGCGCGGCAGTACAGCCTGGACACCAACCACCGCTCCACGCCGCAGCTGATCGCCGCGCTCAACCAGGTGTTCGACCGCCCCCTGCCCTTCGCCGAGCCTGGCCTGGACTACCCGCCGGTGGGCGCCAGCAGCAAGGCCCGCGCGCAGTTGATACTGCCCGAGGCCGGCGCGCCGCTGGAACTGGTCTGGTTGGGTGACGAATCCATCGGCAAGGGCGACGCCGGTCGTGCGGTGGCGAGCGATACCGCTCGGCGCATCGCCGGGTTGCTGGCCGCAAGTAGCAGGGGCGAGGCCTATTTCGACGAAGATGGCCAGCGTTCGCCGCTCAAGGGCGGTGACATCGCGGTACTGGTGGCCAGCCATCGCCAGGCTGGCGACGTCGCCGCCGAACTGGCCGCCCGTGGCGTGCCCAGCGTGCGCCGGGGGCGCGACAGCGTCTGGCACAGCGAGGAAGCCGAGGAACTGGCGGCGGTGCTCGCCGCCTATGCCGAACCTGGCCGCGAGGGCGTGCTGCGCTATGCCCTGTCCACCCGCCTGCTGGGCCGCGACGCCCAGCAACTGGCGCGTTGCCAGGACGACGAACATGCCTGGGATGAGGAGCGCGAGAACGCCGAGCGCTACCACCAGCTCTGGCAGCAGCAGGGTTTCATGCGCGCCTTCCGTGCCTGGCTCGATGAACAGGGCGTGGCCGAACGGCTGATCGCCCTGCCCGACGGCGAGCGGCGCCTGACCAACCTCCTCCACCTGGCCGAACTGCTGCAGAGTGAAAGCGTCCAGCGCCCCGGCCTGGAGCCCCTGCTGGCCTGGTTCAATGCCCAGCGCGCCGCCGAAAGCCACGGCGACGATGCCCTGCTGCGCCTGGAGAGCGATGCCGAGCGGGTGCAGATAGTCACGGTGCACACCAGCAAGGGCCTGGAGTACCCCCTGGTGTTCTGCCCCTACCTCTGGGACGGCGCCCTGTTGCGCCGCGATGAGGACATCACCTGCCATGCCGAGGACGGCACGCCGCTGCTCGACCTGGGTGGCGAGAACTTCGACGAGCACCGTGCCGCGGCCCGCCGCGAGCGCTTCGCCGAGCGCCTGCGCCTGGCCTACGTGGCCCTGACCCGTGCCCGCGACCGCCTCTGGCTGCATTGGGGCCCGGTGGCCCTGCCCAAGGCGAAGAAGGACGGCGAGCTGCCGGAAGACGGCCTGCACAGCTGCGCCCTCGCCTGGCTGCTGCATGGCCGCGAACTGGCTGACGCCGACGTACTGGACGCCCTCGCCCGTCACCTGGCCGCTGGCGATGGCGCGGCCTTGCGCGCCGAGCTGGAGGACCTGGCCGGCGCCAGTGGCGGCCATATCGCCGTGGTCGCGCCGCAAGCCGGGGAAGCCAGCGCCCAGGGCGAGTCCCGTGCCCTGCCCCCAGCCGGCCTGTCGACCCTGGACCGCGGCCTGTCCAGCGCCTGGCGGGTGGGCAGCTTCTCCGGTCTCGCCGCCGGCCTGCACATGGAAGCGCCGGACCGCGACACCCTGGCGGTGCCGCCTGCCAGCGAGCCGGGCAGCGGATTCTTCGCCTTCCCCCGCGGCGCCCGCGCCGGTACCTGCCTGCACGCGATGCTGGAGGACTGGGTTCGCGGCGAGGGCGAGCTGCCCGCGCTGGTGCAGAAGCACTTGCAGGGCCACGGCCTGCCGGACAGCTGGGCGGAAATCGCCAGCGCCCACCTGCAGCTGGTGCTGGACGCCGACCTGGACGGCCAGGGCCTGCGCCTTTCCGCACTCGCGGCGCATCGCCGGCTGCCGGAACTGGGCTTCACCTTCCCGGTGGCCGAGCTGGACGTCGGCCGCCTGCGCGCGCTGCTCGCCGACCCGGTCCATGGCCTGCCGGAGCCCATGCGCGCCGCCGCCGAACGTCTGGAGTTCGACACCCTCAAGGGCTTCATGAAGGGCTTCATCGACCTTACCTTCGAGCACGCCGGGCGCTGGTACATCGCCGACTACAAATCCAACTGGCTCGGCCCGGACGCCAGCTACTACGGTGGCGAACGCCTGGAGCAGGCAATCGCCGCCGAGCACTACCACCTGCAGTACCTGATCTACCTGGTGGCGCTGCGGCGCTTCCTGCGCCAGCGCCTGGATGGCTTCTCCAGCGAGCAGCTGGGCGGCGCTTACTACCTGTTCCTGCGCGGCATGCCGGACGCAGGGGTGTTCTTCCATCGTCCCGCCGACAGCCTGCTGGATGCGCTGGACCTGTTGTTCGCGGAGGGCCGCTGATGAGCCTCGCCGAATGGCCCCTGGGGCCGCTGGAACGGCATTTCGCCGAGAGCCTGCATCGCCTTGATCCGCAGGCGCCGGAGCCGGTCCTGGCCGCCGCCGCGCTCTGCTGCCAGGCCCTGGGTGCGGGGGACGTCTGCCTGCCCCTGGCGCGGGTGGCCGGGCAACTGCTGTTCGCGGAAAGCGGACCCGGTGTCCAGGCACCTGCCCTGCCCGCCTGGATCGATGCCCTGCAGGCCTCGTCCCTGGTGGCGGCGCCGGGCGGTTATGCGCCCCTGACCCTGGACGGCGCGCGCCTCTACCTCAGCCGCTACCACGCCTACGAGGCGCAACTGGCGGAGAGCCTGCTGCAGCGGGCGGACGCGCGGCCGGAGGTGGACGAGGCGCAGCTGGCCGAATCCCTGGTGCGGCTCTTCGCCCGCAACACCCAGCAGCCGGACTGGCAGCGCCTGGCCGCTGCCCAGGCCGTCAGGCGCAACCTGGCGGTGATCTCCGGCGGCCCCGGCACCGGCAAGACCACCACCGTGGTGCGCCTGCTCGCGGCCCTCCTGGAACAGCCCGGCGGCCAGCGCCTGGCCATTGGCCTCGCCGCGCCCACCGGCAAGGCCGCCGCGCGAATGGCCGAGGCGATCCGCAACGCCAAGGCCGAGCTGCCGGTGAGCGACACCATCAAGGCTGCGCTGCCCGAGGAAGCACGCACCCTGCACCGCCTGCTGGGCAGCCGCGGCGACAGCCCGCAGGTTCGGCACCACGCCGACAATCCACTGCCCCTGGATGTGCTGGTGGTGGACGAGGCCTCCATGGTCGACCTGGCGCTGATGGCCAAGCTGCTCGCCGCCCTGCCGCCCAACGCGCGGCTGATCCTGCTGGGCGACAAGGACCAGCTGGCGGCGGTGGAAGCCGGCGCGGTGTTCGCCGAACTCTGCGAAGGACGCGGCCTGGACGCCACGGCGGCGGCTGACCTGACCCGCATCACCGGCCAGCAGGTGCCGGTGGAGAGCCCGCGTTCGCGCCTGGGCGATGCCGTGGTGCTGCTGACCCACAGCCACCGTTTCGCCGGCGACAGCGGCATCGGCGAGTTGGCGCGCCGGATCAATACCGGCGACGCCCGCGGCACCCTGGAGCTGCTGCGTGGCGCCCACCCGGACCTGGCCTGGAACGCCGGCCCCAGCCCGGCCGCCCTCCTGGAACGGCTGGAGACCGGTTATGCGCCCTACTTCGCCGCTGTGCGCCTGGCCGATCCCGCCTCGGCCTTCGCCGCCTTCAACGGCTTCCGCGCCCTCACCGCCCAGCGCGAAGGTCCCTGGGGCGTGGCTGGCATCAACGAAGCGCTGGAGGCGCGTATCAAGCGCCGCCTGGGCATCCCCGCTCGTGAACGCTGGTATCCGGGCCGGGCGGTGATGGTGCGGCAGAACGACTACGCCCTGGGGCTGTTCAATGGCGATATCGGCCTCTGCCTGGCCACGCCCCACGGCCTGCGGGTCTACTTTGAAAGCGGGGGCTCGGGCGACGAGGGCTATCGCCCCTTCGCCCCGGCGCGCTTGCCCAGCCACGACAGCGCCTTCGCCATGACGGTGCACAAGAGCCAGGGCTCGGAGTTCACCGAGGTGCTGCTGGCGCTGCCGGAGCAACCCAGCCCGCTGCTCAGCCGCGCGCTGTTCTATACAGGCATCACGCGGGCCAAGCAGAAGGTGGAAATCTGGGGCCTGCCGGCGAGGTTGGCGGAGGCGGTCTCGACCAAGGCCGAGCGCGCCGCCGGCCTGGCGGAGCGTCTGGGGGTGGCGGCCCTGATGCCCAACCTTCCACCGCCCGCGCCGCCGCCTGCACAGGATCAACTGAGCCTGTTCTGATCCTGGATTCGGACGGTTCCTGGAGGGGCGAGTTCATTCGACAAGGGCTGCGTAGCAGCCCCGACCTGGAGCCAGGGGCAGACCTTCGGCCTGCTTGGCGAATGAATTGGCTATGTCTGCATTAGGTATAGCTAGATCGTCCTGAGCCGAGCTGCTTATCGAGCGGGCTGCGAGTCTCTGTTTCGCCTCCCGGCGAGTCACTTCTTTCANNCGCCAAAGAAGTAACCAAGAACGCTCGCCCCTGCATCCGGCCCCGGCTTCGCCGGGGTTCCCTTGCTCCATCGTCGCTCCGGGGGCCCGGCGTGAGGGGCCATCCATGGCCCCGCACGCCTCTCGCG